>NZ_JBVOUO010000006.1:0-356299 GCF_055685825.1 Pannonibacter sp. CBAS1226
ACGCGGCATGGCCACACCCCGGAGGGTGAGCCAACTGTCAGGTAATTACCGTCTCAGGACACTAGGAGTATGACGGCCTCGGCCGTGTGATTGCCGTGCCGGGGCTGGTGACTTCGGTCACCTATCATGTCAGCGGCCAGCCGGACGTGGCTCACCGGCATCACCGCCACCGGGCCGAATGCAGGAGCAGGCGGGGCGCAGGTGAATAAGATCAGCGCCGGCCAGAGAACTGCCTATCTGGGCGCAAACGAGAATGCCCTCGGGCACTGGAACAAGCACGAAGCTGAGCTTCCGGAGTTGTGTAACTCCAAACAATATGTTGAAGAAATTCATTCGTTAGTAACGAATCTGCTTGCTGACGCTTTGACAAAGGCGCGTGGTGCTGGGACGTTGGTTTACGACCGAGCCACCAATATTTTCGCAGTACGGGGAGCAGACGGCGCATCGAAGACAATGCTTGGACCGACAGACGGCATCAACTATTGAAACAAGCAATGAGTGCATCTTCCGAAAAGTTGTATCCATGTCCCTGCTGCGGCTCCCATACGCTGGGTAAGCTGGGACATTACGAGATCTGCGGCGTGTGCGGCTGGGAGGACGACCCGGATCAGTCCGCCGATCCCGAGTGTGTTAGCGGAGCTAACCACGAGAGCCTCAGCTTTGCGGAGAAGATGTGGCAAGAAAAGACGAAGTAGTTGCGGCAAAAGGAGCCGCGGATGTCGGGCGGCGGACAAACAAGCTCGGATGCGAGAGCTCGCCAACGACGACAAGCTGGGTTCCGCTGATCGCGGTTTGATCAGGCAAGAGTTGAATTCCATCGACCGCGGACAACGGTCGACGATTCGCAATCCATTCGATAAGGATCTCCCCTGCGAGCAATGCCGAGAGGCCGCGGAGGGTTATGACTACAATATGACTACAGGCACTCGAATTTGCACGATCGAGATCTTCATCGTCTGCAACACAAGTACGACGACTTCGGTCGAGCTAATGCCGAGCAGCCTCTGCCTGAAGGAGTACAGACCATGAAGGTGAGCCCAAAACAAATGGAGGCGGTGCTTGCATTACCGGGCATCGAGCGCTTCGACCACTTCATCAAAGTCATCGCCGACTGGCAAGAAGTCTGGGGTCTGTACCAGGACGGATGGGCTCTTGCGGCGGCAGATAATGGGACGACCGTATTCCCGCTGTGGCCTGCCAAGGAATATGCGCAGGTATGTGCAGCCAACGAGTGGACCGGTTACGAACCGCGCTCGATCAGCCTGGGTGATTTTACGGAAGTACTGTTACCCAAGCTGAAGCTGGATGGTGTCTTACCAGGTGTTTTCTTCACGCCAGCGAGCAAAGGGGTCACGCCTTCGGTAGATGAGCTGAGATCCGCTCTTGAGGCCGAACTGAAGAACTACTGATTGGGGTGAACATCGAACCGGCGTCCGCCTTACGCGGGCGTTGTTACTTCCGGGTCTGCGACCTCGCCGCCTCGATCAATTCGATGTCCTTCTTGAGCAGCTCATTGACGAGCTGGTCTACCTCGACGGGCATGTCGTCGTGCGAACTGGCCTGCATTGCGATTGATGCGCGAGTCACAAAGCACGCGCTGTAAGCTCACGTCTAGTGATTTTGAGTTGATAGATCAGTTTACTTCTGCTGTAGCTAAGTGGAAACTCGGGCTTCATGGAGCTGATCAGGGGCATCCCATCGAATATAGAGCAGGCAATCCTAATCTTTACTTTGCCGACATGCAATTCGAACGATTAAGAACCGCTGTGCAATTTCAAAAATGCGAATATGAGAACTATAAGGGTAAAGCTACATTTAGTGCTCAAATAATAGTTAAAGGTGATTTAGACGTGATTTTCCGCGCTAGTCTTCCAACTTCGCACTTTGGACAATCCTGTTTAAGTATGCAATTCCCATTATTTGATTACGCAAACAAGCCCTGCAACATTACGAGCGGGTGTATTCTCGGTGAAAATTACACCTCAATTGCTTGATGTACTTAGTTTTATTGAATTGTCAGCTCATGATTTGCTGCTCTGGGATATGTGTTCAAGAGGCTGGAAGTTATCGAAGCGCTCAAGCTTTATTGACTTCGCAATTGCATGCATTTTCTGCATGGATGAAACTTTAATAAAACATTAATCCGAAATTACTTTGAATATTTCCTACAGAGCATGGCCGTATTGACGATACGGGCCGCCAACATTAACTATTTATTAGTTCGGAACTGTCCTTTCCTCAGATTTCGAGAGTGATTGCACGCTAACTTTGATTTTGGTTGCATTAAACATTCTTATTCAGGGTCTAACGTCATGCGGCTTCGCCCGTCCTTCCATACTTTACATCACGATCCTCGCCCGTGCCTCCTTCCCGCCATCCAGACCAAGAAGCGATATTTCTTCGTAAGGGCAGGTCTCGCCGGGGCTTTTGCAGATATTTGCCCGCCCCAGGGATCGTCAAGCGCTTGCGGGTTGTCGATATAGGGTCTGGCCTGGCCTAGCCTCCCCCGCCTACCCGCTCCGCTGACCAACGTGCTGTTGTGACCAGCGCACAGCAGCGCCTTGCCCGGGTGCGACACCCCGAAAATAGGTCATCTATCGCGGGTGCCTGCTGCGGAGCCTGTCTCAGGCTTGACCGGGGAACCCATCTTCGCCCGCTTCATCTCCCCCGACGGGTTCGCCCCACACAACCCGGCATCAAGACCAACAAGTATGCGTATGCCGCAATAATCCTATCCCCTTCAAAGTTCCCGGAAGAAATGACTCGTTTGTCAGCGGCACACCTCAAAGAGAGGTGCAGCTAGGGATGTGGAAACTGCAAAGATAGTGACGTTGCCCCCGACGGCCTGAAGCCAGGACATACCTGACCGCATGCTCCGGAGCCGGCTCCAATCGTCAATACTTTAGATCACTATCCTCGCCCGTGCCGCCTTCCCGGCCGAGGATCGATATGTCGTAAGGGCGAGCCTCGCCGGAGATCTCAACATCGCCTTGGAAATTATGGCCAAGAGGGTATAGTTCGCATTGCCTCGAATAAAGTAACTACGCGGCGGTTGACGCTCCCAACGGCCCCACACAAGACGTTTGAATGAGAAACTAAACTCGCAGGAGAAATAAATATTGAGTAAATAATATAATTTTCCGACAAAAATAGAGAGGATTCAGTGATGGACTATCGCGAATTCATTTCACAGATGGAGCTTGAATGGGATGAGGGCGGATTTTTCGAGCAAATCCGCAATGGCAATTACGATGAAGTAAAGGCAAATAATATTCTTGATTTATTTAACGATCTGGAAGCATCTGGGCTTGATTTTCTCCCCAGGAGATTGGTTTCTCTGATCTGGTACCTACCAATCTTTCTTAACTGGCAGGTTGAGAGAGTGATTGAAAGAGGGGGCGACGCGGCTGCGTTCGAGAAGTTCAGGGCGGAAATAATTAGTGTTTTGCAAGAAGTTCTTGGGGTTCCGTAATTCTCTTGAAGCAGTCAGGTAAGAATTGCATTCACTTAACATTTCCGACAATCAAAGCGGATCCAAATGGCTCGGGTTTATAGGGGCTTGAATGCCTTTTCTGGTCTAGTGTCTTTGTTAGAGGCTCTCCTCCTGACTGTGACAGCGATACCATGGGTCCTTTTCCAAACACGTCCCTGAAAGGCTGCAGTCACGCTTGCCTGAACGCTCTTCGAAACCGGCTTTAATCTTCCATAATTTATATCGCGATCCTCGCCCGTACCTTCATCCCAGCCAAGGGGCGAGATATCATAAGGTCGGATATCGCCGGGGCATTTGTAGATATATGCCCGGCCCCAATCCCCTGACGCCGGATGGCGGTTACAGCGTGAAGCTTCGCCCGTGACGAGGCAAGCAGGCCGTGACGGGTCTCGCGCCTATGGAGGGCGCGGTGGGTGGGGCTGGCTCGGTCGAGGTGGCGGATGCCGAGCGGAACGCTATTCGCCGTTTATCGCCCCCACTCTCGCAATCAGAAACAAAGGGCGGAGAGGTTGCCCGCTCCGCCCTGGGTGTCCGGTTGAGGGATCTTACTTGACCATCGGCAGCAGTTCGCTGACGGATTTCTTGGCGTCGCCGTAGAACATGCGCGTGTTCTCCTTGTAGAACAGCGGGTTCTCGATACCCGAATAGCCTGTTCCCTGGCCGCGCTTGGAGACGAAGACCTGCTTGGCCTTCCACACTTCCAGAACGGGCATGCCGGCGATGGGGGAGTTCGGGTCTTCCTGAGCGGCCGGATTGACGATGTCATTGGAGCCAATGACGATCACCACGTCGGTGTTCGGGAAGTCCTCGTTGATCTCGTCCATCTCCAGCACGATATCGTAGGGCACCTTGGCTTCGGCGAGGAGCACGTTCATGTGGCCCGGAAGACGGCCTGCCACCGGGTGGATGGCGAAGCGCACTTCCTTGCCGGCGGCCCGCAGCTTGCGGGTCAGTTCCGACACGGCCTGCTGGGCCTGCGCCACGGCCATGCCGTAGCCCGGGACGATGATGACGCTGTCCGCATCGTTGAGGGCCGAGGCCACGCCTTCCGCATCGATGGCGATCTGCTCGCCCGCGATTTCCATGGCCGGACCCGTGGTGCCGCCGAAGCCGCCCAGGATGACCGACACGAAGGAGCGGTTCATCGCCTTGCACATGATGTAGGACAGGATCGCGCCCGAGGAGCCCACCAGCGCGCCGACGACGATCAGCAGATCGTTCGACAGCGAGAAGCCGATGGCAGCCGCCGCCCAGCCCGAGTAGCTGTTCAGCATCGACACGACCACCGGCATGTCGGCGCCGCCGATGCCCATGATCAGGTGGTAGCCGATGAAGAAGGCCAGCAGCGTCATCAGGATCAGCGTCCAGATGCCCGCGCCGTTCACATACATGAACAGCAGGATCAGCGAGAGGGCCGCAGCGCTGGCGTTCAGCGCATGGCCGCCCGGCAGCTTCGTTGCCTTGCTGTCCACCTTGCCCGCCAGCTTGCCGAAGGCAATGACGGAACCGGTGAAGGTGACCGCGCCGATGAAGACGCCGAGGAACACCTCGATCCGCAGGATGACCTGCTCGACACCGTTCTTGTGGGCCAGCACGGCGGCAAAGCCTTCAAGCGAGGCGCGGGCGGCCTCGTCCATGGCCAGCACGCGCACCAGCTCGATGTGGGCGTTGTAGCCGATGAAGACCGCCGCAAGGCCGACCAGCGAGTGCATGGCCGCCACGAGCTGCGGCATCTCGGTCATCTGGACGCGCTGCGCGACCACCCAGCCGATGGCACCGCCCGCCGCGATCAGCAGCACGGAGAGGAGCCACAGGCCCGAACCCGGCCCCACAAGCGTTGCGGCAACCGCAAGACCCATGCCGGCGATGCCGTACCAGACGGCGCGCTTGGCGCTTTCCTGCCCCGAGAGGCCGCCGAGCGAGAGAATGAAAAGTACTGCCGCAACAACGTAAGCGGCTGTGGTGAAACCATATTCCATCGTGTCTCTCCCGCCCTCTTACGACTTCTGGAACATGGCAAGCATGCGCCGGGTCACCAGGAACCCGCCGAAGATGTTGATACCGGCCATGAACACCGACAGCGCACCCAGCAGGATCACGAGGAAGCTGCCGGAGCCGACCTGCATCAGGGCGCCCAGAATGATGATCGAGGAGATGGCATTGGTGATGGCCATCAGCGGTGTGTGCAGCGAGTGCGAGACATTCCAGATGACCTGGAAGCCGACGAAACAGGCAAGCACGAAGACGATGAAGTGGCTCATGAAACTTGCTGGGGCGAAAAGACCGGCCAGCAGGATGAGCGCGCCGCTGCCAGCGAGCAGCGCCACCTGATTGCGCGTCTGCGCCTTGAAGGCGGCCGCTTCCTGCGCCCGCTTTTCTTCCGGCGTCAGTTCCCTGGCCTTTTCCTTCGGCTTCTGTGCGGCGATGGCCTGCACTTTCGGCGGCGGAGGCGGGAAGGTGATGTCGCCCTTGAAGGTGACGGTCGCACCGCGGATCACGTCATCTTCCATGTTGTGCACAACCTGCCCGTCCTTGGCGGGGGTCAGGTCGGTCATCATGTGACGGATGTTGGTGGCATAAAGCGTCGAGGACTGGGCGGCCATGCGGCTCGGGAAGTCCGTGTAGCCGATGACGATGACGCCATTGTCCGAGACGACGCGCTGGTCGGCGACGGTCAGGTCGCAGTTGCCGCCACGCTCGGCAGCAAGGTCGATGATGACCGAGCCCGGCTTCATGGCCGCAACCATGTCGGCCAGCCACAGCTTGGGCGCATCGCGGCCCGGGATGAGCGCCGTCGTGATGACGATGTCCATGTCCGGCGCCAGCTCGCGGAATTTCTCCAGCTGCTTCTCGCGGAATTCCGGCGAGGAGGGAGCCGCATAGCCACCGGTGGCCGCGCCGTCCTGCACCTGATCGGCGAAGTCGAGATAGACGAACTCGGCGCCCATGGATTCGATCTGCTCGGCCACTTCAGGGCGAACGTCGAAGGCATAGGTGACCGCACCCAGCGAGGTGGCGGTGCCGATGGCGGCAAGACCGGCAACGCCCGCGCCGATGATCAGCACCTTGGCGGGCGGAATCTTGCCTGCAGCCGTCACCTGGCCGGTGAAGAAGCGGCCGAAGTTGTTGCCGGCCTCGATCACGGCGCGGTAGCCGGCGATGTTGGCCATGGAGGACAGGGCGTCCATCTTCTGGGCGCGCGAGATGCGCGGCACCATGTCCATGGCGATCACATTGGCGCCGGTGGCCTTCGCCTTTTCCAGCAGCTCCTTGTTCTGCGCCGGATAGAAGAAGGAAATCAGCGTCTTGCCTTCGCCGAGCAGCGCCACTTCGCTGTCCAGCGGCGGGCGCACCTTGGCGATGATGTCCGCAGCGGCGAAAAGGTCTGCAGCCGAGGCTGCGACGTCCACACCGGCCTTGCGGTAGGCTTCGTCAGAAAAACCGGCGGCTTTGCCCGCGCCGCTTTCGATGACACAGCTGTAGCCGAGCTTCTGCAGTTGCGCGGCACTGTCCGGGGTCATCGCGACGCGCGCTTCCCCGTCAATGATCTCGCGCGGTGATCCAATCTTCATCCCGTACCTCGATATAGAAAATGGCTTTTCCGTCCCCCAGCCCCGAGGCTTCATCACCCTTCCGCTGAGGACGGATTCCATGAACCACGGGAGCTTGATGAAACACACTAGCGCACTGCGCAAGAAAATACGCGCCCTGTTTATCAAGATTTTTTCTCAACAATGAATTCCGCGCAACAATCTTGCGCAATCTTGTCCGAACAGGCCGGAAAGGCTGGAAAGCTTGGCGATTTTCGCAGCACCCCGCGCAGTATGAGAGCGCAATTCGGGCGATACTCAGCAATGAAATTACTTTGGAAGCTAAATTAAATTGCAGGAAACTCAACAATAAGCCCAAAGGGCCCGGCTGCGGTGCGGCGTCAGGCCGCCGGATAGCCGAATCTCATATGCTAGTATGCCGGATTTCTTCCGCAGTGCAGCGTCCCGGTCACGGACAAGGCGGAGACAGCCCCGGCAGCAAGGCCGGTATCGCGTCAAACCCGTGAGGTATTGGACAGCGCCCCACCGGGGACTGATGCTCTGGCCCATGCACAACGACCACAGGCCCATCATGACCGCAGCAGCCCTTTCCCATCCCGCCCGGATCGAGATGATCGAGACCATCATCATCGACGTGCCGACGATCCGCGGGCATGTGCTGTCCATGACGACCATGCAGTCGCAGTCGGTGGTGCTGGTGCGCATCCGCTTTTCCGATGGATCGGAAGGCCTTGGCGAGGGCGCGTCCATCGGCGGGCTGTCCTACGGGCCGGAGAGCGTGGAAAGCATCAAGCTGGCCATCGACAGCTACATCACCCCTGCCCTGACGGGCGAAGACGGCAACCGCATCGCGGCGTTGCGGGCGCTGATGGACAAGACCGTGCGCGGCAATCCGATCGCCCGTGCGGGCGTCGAGACCGCGCTGTGGGATGGCCTTGCCCGGCGGCTGGGCGTGCCGGTCTCGGCCCTGTTTGGCGGCGCCATTCATGAGCGCCTGCCCGTCGCCTGGACGCTCGCCTCCGGCAACAGCGCCACGGACATTGCCGAGGCGGAGCGGATGCTGGACGAGCGGCGGCACCGGGATTTCAAGCTGAAGATCGGCAAGCGCGCCGTGCGCGATGACATTGCCCATGTGGCCGCCATCGCCAGGGCGGTCGGCGGACGCGGCACCGTGCGGGTGGATGTCAATCAGGCCTGGAGCCTGCAGGATGCCCGCTGGGGCCTCAAGGGCCTGCAGGATGCCGGCTGCATTCTGGTGGAACAGCCGGTGGGCCGGGATGAACTTTCCGCCCTGCGCAAGCTGACAGATGGCTACGAGATCGCCGTCATGGCCGATGAGGCGCTGCAGGGGCCGGGCGATGCCATGCGCGTGGCGATGGCCGGTCCGGCGGCGGATGTTTATGCGGTGAAGGTGTGCCAGTCCGGCGGGCTGGCCCCGGCGCGGGACGTCATCTCCATCGCCAGCGCGGCCGGGATCGGGCTTTACGGCGGCACCATGCTGGAAAGCGGGCTCGGCACGGCGGCAGCCCTGCAACTTTTCGCCACCGTTCCCGTGCTGCAGTGGGGCACGGAGTTCTTCGGGCCGCTGCTGCTGACCGAAGATATTCTGGCCGAGCCGCTGCACTATCAGGATTTCACCGTTGCCATTCCGCAGGGCCCCGGCATCGGCGTGGCGCTGGACGCGGACAAGGTTGCCTTCTACCGCCGCGACCGCACGCGCATTCAGACCGCCATCGCGGGCCAGTGATACTCAGATCAGGGCTTTCGATGCTGACGCATCACGCCTTGAAATTGCTCAAGCGCCGCACGGGCTTAACCAACGCTCGACACGTCAGGCTCATCGAGCATTGGTGTCAGATCAGCTTGCGCGCCACCTTCTGGGCGGTGACGACGAAATTGTGCACGTGGATGCCCTGTTCATCCAGCCGGTGATTGACGGAGATGGGCGTGCGGGCCGCGAAGCCTTCGAGTGCATGAAAGCGGATGCCGTTGCGCTGCACCGCGCCGACGGATTTCGGCACGATGGTCACCCCCTCCCCCACGGAGACAAGCGCCAGCGCGGTCTGCAGATCCATGGTGAAGACGCGGCGCGTCACCTCCGTCCCCGCATCGCGGCAGGCTTTCAGCACGAAATCGGCGAAGGAAGGCCGCGGGGTTTCCGGATAGAGGATGAAGGTCTCTTCCTGCAATTGCGGCAAGCGGATGGGCCGGGGCGCAAGATCCAGCGCTTCGGGCACGGCCGCCACCAGTTCTTCATCCACCAGCTTGCGGCTGATGACCTCCGCATCCTCGATGGCCGGGCGGGCGATGGCAATGTCGATCTCCCGGCGCACGAGAGCGCGGTGCAGGTCGCCGTTGTTCATCGGGTAGAGGCTGAGGCTGACCTGCGGGCAGGCCACACGGAAACTCTTGAGAACCGCAGGCAGAAGGCCATAGGTGGCAGAGCCGACAAAGCCGATGCGCAGCCGCCCTTCCGCCCCCTGGCCAATGCGGCGGATCTCCAGCTTGATGTCGGCAAACTCGGACAGGAGCGCCGTGCCGCGCGCATAAAGCCGCTCGCCGGCCTGCGTCAGCGTGATGGCATTGCGCCCCCGGTTGAACAGCAGCGCGCCAAGGTCTTCCTCGATCTGCTTGATCTGGCGTGACAGCGGCGGCTGTGCCATGCCGAGCCGCTCCGCCGCCCGGCCGAAATGCAGCTCCTCCGCCAGCGCGATGAAATACTCCAGCTGCTTGATGTTCATGTCCGGCAGCCTCCCCTCTGCACGTGAAAGAGCATGATGCAGAAAACGTGAATTGTGAAGTAATTTACATGCTGCGATGCACAAGCAGCAGCAAGCGGAACGCTCCCCAAACCGCGTGCCTCAACTCCAATGCGCCCCAGAGGAAGCGGTTTGCCAATTGGCATCCCCTGTTGGGTTCCACACCAGCCTCTCACCCCACGCTGTCCCGGCCTCCGTGCCGGGACCCGTCAGGGGCGCAGGGCGGCAACTTCCAGCATCCGGCAAGGAACGCAAATTCAGCCTGAGTATCGACAGGCCTTGCCTCCCTTACAGGCCCCGGCACGAGGCCGGGGCGGCGCGGAGAGAGACACCTGACGCCACGTCCGGAACCACGCAAAAGACCGCCCCGCGAATAACGGGGCGGCCCTTGTTTTCACTCAGTTCCTGCCGGTTATTCGGCAGCGATCTGCTGTTCGGCGGCGGCGTCCTTCAATACGAAGTCGAAGCGCAGGTAGAGGTCGGTGCCGTGTTCGGCGCGGCCCGGCTCGAAGGTGCCGATCAGGCTGTCCTTGACGGCGAAGACGGAGTCCTCGTCCAGCCAGCGGGACTCGGAATCGTAGATCTGCGTGACAAGCGTGCGGTAGCCATCCTTGGCCAGCAGCATGTGCAGGTGGCCCGGGCGGTTGGGGTGGTGCCCCATCATGCGCAGCAGTTCGCCGGCCGTCTCGTTGTCAGGGATCGGATAGGGCACCGGACGCAGAGCGCGCATGGCGTAGTGGCCGTTCTCGTCGGTCTCGAAGCGGCCGCGCAGGTTGAAGTCCGGTTGGGCCGGGTCGTGGTTTTCATAAAGGCCGTTGGGCGCGTCTTCCCAGATGTCGATGGTGACACCTGCCACCGGCTTGCCTTCCGCATCGCGCACGTAACCTTCCACATAGACGGTCTCCTCACCGTCGAAGTGGGTCTGTGCGGTGGTTGCGCCCTTGGGCAGGACCGGCGGATGCTCGCGGTAGAAGGGCCCGAGCACGGTGGACTCGCTTTCCGCACCCTCGACCGAATTGGTCAGCATGTCGCAGAGCACTTCCACACCGAGAATATCGCCCAGCAGGATGAACTCCTGGCGCTTGTCGTCGCAGACCTGACCGGCACGGGCCAGATACTGGCAGGCGGCGATGAATTCGTGATGCTGCAACTTCACGTCCCGGCAAAAGTCATGCAGGTGACGGACGAGGGAGGTCATGATCTCCCTGTTGCGGTCTGTAATCGGGCCATGCTTGCCCAGGGACTCGATCACCACACCGGTGACATTCTCAATCGTGACACTGCTCATGCGAACCTCCCTCGCGGCGGCGGGTGCAGAAGGTGTTGCGCCGCGCCTCCCGTGGCAGAACTATCCGCCCCGGTCCGGGCTGCGCCAATGACGGCGCGGGTATGGGCCGATACTCAGGACTGAGACGCCGCCCGGCAAGCCTTAAGCTTGGGCAGCTGCTGCCCGGTATCAGCACATACCGGCAGGATCATTGCCGCACAGCCCGGCAGCGGCGAGCCTCTGCCTCCAGCAGCGCAGGAGGGCGGAACGCGGACATGAGCATGATCACGGTATTTGAAGGACTGGCGCAGGCGATCGCCGCAAGGCCGGATCTGTTGCGGCTGGGACGGCTGTTCTGCGAAACGGCTCTCATCGAGATTGACGGCGAGGAGATCTACCTCACCTTCCGCGACGGCCAGCTGGTGAAGGTGGAGCCCGGCCCCAGCCGCAAGACACCCTGGCGCTTTGCCTTCCGCACGGACCGGGAGGCGCTGGACGAGTTCTGGCAAGCGCATCCCAAGCCCGGCTTTCACGACATTTTCGCGCTGGTGAAGACAGGCCGCGGCCGCATCGACGGCGACATGCTGAGCCTCGTCAAGAACCTCCGCTTCATCAAGGAAGTCCTCGCCCTGCCGCGCAAGGGGATTGCAGCATGAGCTTTGAACCCATCACGGGCCGCTATCTCAACCTCACCATCGAAGGCCGGGCCCAGCGCATCTATGTGGAAACGGCCGGCGAAGGCCGACCGGTCCTGTGCCTGCACACGGCCGGCGCCGACACCCGCCAGTGGCGCCATGTGCTCAATGACGCCGAGCTGACGGCGGAGAACTGCTTCCACGCCTTCGACATGCCCTGGCACGGCAAGTCCCTGCCGCCGGAAGGCTTCGAACGGGAAGAATACCTGCTGACGACGGAAGCCTATATCGAGACGGTTCTGGCTGTCTGCGCCGCGCTGAAGCTGGAGCGGCCCATTCTCGCCGGCTGCTCCATGGGCGGACGCATCGCCTTGCAGATCGCGGCGAGGCATCCGGGTGTTTTTGCAGGCTTCATCGCCATCGAGGCCTCGGACTTCCAGCCCGCATGGTATGACATCGACTGGTTCGACCGGCCCGACGCCCATGGCGGCGAGATGGGAGCGGCGCTCGTCTCCACCAACATTTCCCCCTACGCACCTGCAAAGGAGCGCAACTGGACGCTCTGGATGTTCCGCCAGTCGGGGCCGGGCGTGTTCCGGGGGGATCTGTCCTTCTACACCCGCGATGACAGCCTGATCCCGCTTCTGGGCAGGATCGACACAGCCAGGGCGCCCGTGCATGTGATGGCCGGTGCCTATGACATGACCTGCACGCCGGAAGATGCCAAGCGCACCGCCGATGCCATTCCCGGCGCGACGCTGACCATCATGCCGGAGCTGGGACACTTCCCCATGTCCGAACATCCGGAGGCCTTCCGGCCCTATTTCGCCGATGCACTGGCGCGGATGCAGAAATAATACCAAGGCTTTCGATGCTGACGCATCACGCCTTGAAAAAGCTCAAGCGCCGCACGGGCTTAACCAATGCTCGATGAGCCAAGCTCATCGAGCATTGGTGTGAACGTCAGCGAATGACGCGGCGCAGCCCCTCCTGAACCTTCAGAAGGGGCTGCAGATAAAGGCCCGGAAGTTCCTCCGCGCTGGCCTGCACGGCCGCAAGCCCCACGTTGAGCGCCGCCACCACCAGCCCGCGCGAGGAATAGACCGGCACGGCGATGGAGCGCAGACCCAGTTCCACCTCCTGATCAATGATGGCATAGCCCAGCCGCCGCGCCTCGGCGACACGGGCCATGATCTCCTGCGGTGCCGTCAGGCTGCGCGGGGTGCGCGGGGTCAGGTCGCAGCGCTCGATCAGGGCAGCGGCCTCCGCTTCCGGCATCGCCGCCAGCAGCACACGGCCCATGGAGGTGCAATGCACCGGCAGGCGGGAGCCCGGCATCAGGCCAATGGACATCACCCGGCGCTGCGCGGCCCGGGCGAGATAGACGATTTCCAATTCATCCCGGATGGCGACGGAGGCAGACTGGCCGATCTGTTCGGAGAGCTGATCCAGCCAGGGCTGCACCACCTGCGCCAGAGGCAGGGCGGCAAGCGCGCCCATGCCAAGGCGCAGCACCTTGGGCGTCAGGGTGAAAAACTTGCCGTCATAATCGGCGTAGCCCGTCTCGTGCAGGGTCAGAAGGCAGCGGCGGGCCGTGGCCCGGTCCAGCCCCGTGGCTTCGGCCACATCGGAGATGGACAGGCGCGAGCGGTCGGCCCGGAAGGCTTCCAGAACGCTGAGCCCCTTGGCGAGGGAGGCGATGAAGTCGGTCTTGTTCAACATCCGCACATGAAATTACGCAAATTGAACAAAAGTCAACATCCGCACAAATCCGTTTCCTCGAAATGCAAGGCGGCGTAGCTTCCTGCCCGGAAGTCTCCCTGGGAGGAAATTCATGGACAAGAGAATTGCCACGCTTGCGGAAGCCGTCGCCGGCATTCCAGACGGCGCGTCGGTGATGATCGGCGGCTTCGGCGGCGCTGGTGCGCCGATTGAGCTCATTCACGCCCTCATCGACCGCTACCTCGCCACCGGCAGCCCGAAGAACCTGACGGTCATCAACAACAACGCCGGAAACGGCCATGTGGGCATAGCCGCGCTCATCGAGCAGGGCATGGTGGCCAAGATGGTCTGCTCCTTCCCGCGCTCCTCCGATCCGCGGGTCTTCACCGAGCTGTATCAGGCCGGCAAGATCGAGCTGGAGCTGGTGCCGCAGGGCACGCTGGCCGAGCGCATCCGTGCGGGCGGCGCAGGCATCCCCGCCTTCTACACCCCGACCGCCTATGGCACGGATCTGGCCAACGGCAAGCCGGTGGCCGAGTTTGACGGCCGCCACTATGTGCAGGAGCGCTGGCTGAAGGCAGACTTCGCGCTGATCAAGGCCGAGACCGGGGATCCTTACGGCAATCTCACCTACCGGATGGCCGCGCGCAACTTCGGGCCGGTCATGGCCATGGCCGCCACCTGCACGATTGCGCAGGTGAGCCAGGCCGTCGAGGCGGGCAGCATCGATCCGGAGGCGGTTATCACCCCCGGCATTTTCGTCGACATGATCGTGGAGGTGCCCTCCCCGCAGCAGGAGGAAGTCCTCAACCGCGCAGGAGCCCATCACCCATGACCAGCAAGCTCTCCAACGCCCAGATTGCCTGGCGCGCGGCACAGGACATCACCGATGGCGCCTATGTGAACCTCGGCATCGGCTTTCCCGAAATGGTGGCCAAGTTCCAGCCGCCGGGCCGCGAGGCCATCTTCCACACCGAAAACGGCATCCTCGGCTTCGGCGAGGCTCCGGCGGAAGGCGAAGAGGACTGGGACCTGATCAACGCGGGCAAGAAGGCGGTGACGCTGAAGCCCGGCGCAGCCTTCTTCCACCACGCCGACAGCTTCGCCATGGTGCGCGGCGGCCATCTGGATGTGGCCATCCTCGGCGCCTATGAAGTGGCGGAAAACGGCGACCTTGCCAACTGGTCCACGGGCCCGAAGGGCGTGCCGGCCGTTGGCGGGGCGATGGATCTGGTGCATGGCGCCAAGCGCGTTGCCGTCATCACCGATCACGTCACCAAGGATGGTAAGCCGAAGCTGGTGGAGCGCTGCTCACTGCCGCTCACCGGCGTTGGCTGCGTCACCCGTGTCTATACATCGCTCGCCGTCATAGATATCGAAAAGGGGCATTTCGTCCTGCGCGAAAAACTGCCAGCCTTGACGCTCGAAGCGCTGCAGGCCCAGACCGGTGCAAAGCTGCATCTGGATGGCCCCGTGGCAGACCTGATCGTTCCGGAGCTTTGATGATGACCGACGCATATATCTGTGACTACATCCGCACGCCCATCGGCCGTTATGCCGGTGCTCTGGCAAGCGTCCGGGCCGACGATCTGGGTGCCATTCCGCTGAAGGCGCTGATGGACCGCAACCGCAGCGTCGACTGGGGTGCGGTGGACGAGGTGATCTTCGGCTGTGCCAACCAGGCGGGCGAGGACAACCGCAACGTGGCACGCATGAGCCTGCTGCTGGCGGGCCTGCCGGTCGAAGTGCCGGGCACCACCATGAACCGGCTTTGCGGTTCGGGCATGGATGCGGTGATCGCCGCCGCCCGCGCCATCAAGGCCGGGGAAGCGGAGCTGATCATCGCCGGCGGCGTGGAAAGCATGTCGCGCGCGCCCTTCGTCATGCCCAAGGCCGATGCCGCCTTCGCCCGCGAGAATGCGGTCTATGACACCACCATCGGCTGGCGCTTCGTCAACCCTCTGATGAAGGCGCAATATGGCATCGACTCCATGCCGGAGACGGCGGAGAACGTCGCCGAAGACTACAACATCTCCCGTGCCGATCAGGATGCCTTCGCCCTGCGCAGCCAGCAGAAGGCCGCCGCAGCCCAGGCCAACGGCCGCCTTGCCGAGGAAATCACGCCCGTCATGATCCCGCAGCGCAAGGGCGAGCCGAAGGTGGTGGACAAGGACGAGCATCCGCGCGAGACGACGATCGAGGCGCTGTCCGCCCTCAGGGCGCCGTTCCGCGCCGGCGGTTCGGTGACGGCAGGCAATGCTTCCGGCGTCAACGATGGTGCCGCCGCGCTCATCATCGCCTCGGCAGAAGCGGCCAAGCGCTACGGCCTGACCCCGATTGCCCGGATTCTGGGCGGTGCCACTGCCGGCGTGCCGCCGCGCATCATGGGCATCGGACCGGCCCCGGCTTCCAAGAAGCTGCTGGCCCGCCTCGGCCTAACCCAGGACAAGCTGTCGGTGATCGAACTGAACGAGGCCTTCGCCTCGCAGGGCCTTGCCACGCTGCGCGACCTCGGCATCGCCGATGATGATGCCCGCGTCAACCCGAACGGCGGCGCCATCGCCCTCGGCCATCCGCTCGGCATGTCCGGCGCCCGCATCACCGGCACAGCCGCTCTGCAGCTGGCCAAGACCGGCGGTTCGCTGGCACTGGCCACCATGTGCATCGGCGTCGGCCAGGGCATCGCCGTGGCCATCGAACGCGTCTGATCTGAGAACGCGGGCACAGCGTTTCAGCCCCCCTCCCCCTCGTGGGGAGGGGTTAGGGGTGGGGGGAAGCCTTTCCGGCTGGCAGAGTATCCATTGCTACCGGACTACTACTCCTCTTGGTGCATTTTCAGGAAAAATCCAATTTTTTCAAACCCCTGCAGGCTCAGAGCCCCCCACCCCTTACCCCTCCCCACAAGGGGGAGGGGAGCGGAGAGGCCCTGCCACAAATCAGGCGCATCGCCGCGGGCGGTGTCCGAACCTGATGTGAATCCGATAGCCCATTGAGGGGGCAGACGGGGTAACTGACTATCCGTTTATGAGAGAGATGGTACTGTGCTGAGGTGCTGCTCTCCCCCTCCGTCTGCTGACGCAGACATCTCCCCCTCAAATGGGGAGAGGGACGCAGCGGCAAAACGAAAGCCCGATCCTCTTCCTTTCGACTGATGTAAACACGCCCCCACGGTGAAAGGACCGCCGCATGGAACTTGCCCTCTTCATCGCGCTGTTCGTCACCTGTTTCGCGATGTTCTTCGGCGTCTTCTATCTGATGATCAAAAGCCGCCTCGACCGGGCCAAGGCTGCAAGGATCACGCAGGAGAACGGCAGCACCATCATTCCGCTGGTGGCCGGATTCTCGGGGCGCAAATATGTGCCATGGCTGGCGCGCTCGACCAATTCCATCAATCCCAGGCTGGTGTTTCACCCTGACCATGTGGAATGCAAGGTCATCCGCACCCGCACCGAGCCCTACGGCAATATCTCCCGGGTGGACTACCGGCACAGCATCGGTACGCAGAACATCTGCATCGAGTTTACCAACTCCTCCACCACCTTCACCGGCAACACCGCCAACAAGGCGCTGACGCGGGAGGCCATCGCCCTGCTGAGAGATCGCGGCTGCCCGCTTTCCCCTCGCGCCGAGGCGCTCTTAAGTGAGCCTCTAAATCGTCATCCCGGACGCAGCGAAGCGGAGATCCGGGACCGGTGAGCCAAGGCCTATCTATTCCAGCACCTGCGGGCAGCCAACTTGCACCTCGGCTCACCGGTCCCGGATCGCGCGGAGCGCGTCCGGGATGACGATCGAGAGACCCTGCAGTTTGCGAAAACTGAAGTTTTCTCACTTGGCCGCCTCTGCCAAAGCTGCAATATGACGGCCTGCCCTTCCGGCATGCGGAGACATTCATGGACCCGGTTTCAACCATCATCGCCTTTTCGATTGCAGCGGCCCTCGTTACTCTGACACCGGGGCTGGACACGGCTCTGGTGCTGCGCACGGCGACAGTAGAAGGCCCGAAGCAGGCCTTTGCTGCGGGGCTTGGCATTTCCGCCGGCGTCATCACCTGGGGCTTCGCCGCCTCTGTGGGACTGGGGGCGCTGCTGGCTGTTTCCGAGGCGGCCTACCGGGTGATGCAGTTTGCCGGGGCGGCCTATCTGATCTGGCTGGGCTTCAAGATGCTCCGTAGCGCCCTGCGCCCTGCCGATCCGGCGCAGCTGGAAAAGGCCGCCGCTGAAGTTGCCGCAGGCCAGAGCGCCAGCCGGGGCTGGTTCTGGCGCGGGCTGATGACCAATCTGCTGAACCCCAAGGTCGGCGTCTTCTATGTCAGCTTCCTGCCCCAGTTCATTCCGGCGGATGTGCCCGTCACCGCCTTCAGCACGGGACTTGCCGCCATCCATGGGCTGATGGGCGTGCTCTGGTTTGCCCTCATCATTCTGGCGACCCGGCCCATTGCCGGACTGCTGCGCCGCCCGTCCTTCACGCGCGGCATCGACGGGCTCACCGGCTCCGTCTTGGTCGCCTTCGGCCTCAAGCTGGCTCTTGAACGGCGCAGTTGAACGCCAAAGACGAGGAACGGGATCAGGAACAGGCGGGATAGGCCGCTGGAGTTGATGCGCATCAACTACAGCGCCGGTTGCGCTGCCTATGGTGCGGGGCAACGCGACAGACGGAGCCCCGCATGATCCCTTCCGGCCCCAATACCAGCCCTGACAGCCGCTCTGGCGCTGGCCAGCCCCCGTCCATTCCCGGAATGCCGCCGTTTCTGGCCCTCGGCCTGCGCCTTGCCCCCGCTGCGCCTGCGGCATTCGTGCTGACGGGCGCGGCGCGGCAGATCGTGGCGCGCCATCCCGGCCTGATGACCCGGCTCGGCGCCTACCGCCACAGCCGCTTCGCGCTGACGGCCAGCGACGTGCCGCTGACCTTCCTGATGGACCTGTCGCAGGAGCCGCTGACCATCACCCTGCATGCCACTCCGCCTGCCGCCGATGCGCGCATCACCGGAAAGCTGGCGGCACTTGTCGGGCTGGTGCATGGGGTGTGGGATGGGGATGCTCTGTTCTTCTCCCGCGACCTCACCATCGAGGGCGACACCTCGGCAGCCCTTGCGTTGCGCAATTCCATTGATGACGCGGAGCTGGATCTGGGGGCGGAAATCGCCCGCCTTACCGGCCCGCTCGCCGGTGCTGCCAACCGGGTGATTGCCCTGCTGCAATCCATGACCGGCGTGCCGCTGAGCCGCCCGGCACCCATGGAGGCTTTCCGGTGATGGAACTCGTCTGCCCTGCCGGAACGCCTGCAGCCCTGAGAGCTGCCACCGATGCCGGTGCCCATGCCATCTATTGCGGCTTTGCCGATGACACCAACGCTCGCAACTTCCCCGGCCTCAATTTCTCCCGCGAGGAACTGGCGGCAGGTGTGGCCTATGCCCATGCACGCGGGGTAAAGGTGCTGGTCGCAATCAACACCTTCCCCCGCGCCGGAAACGAGGACCTGTGGCACCGCGCCGTCGCCGATGCGGAACAGGCGGGCGCCGATGCGGTGATCCTGGCCGATCTCGGCCTCATCGCCTATGCGGCGGAGCGGCATCCGGGCCTGCGGCGGCATCTGTCGGTGCAGGCGGCTGCGGCAAACCCCGATGTCATCAACTTCTATGCAGAAACCTTCGATGTGAAACGCGTGGTGCTGCCGCGTGTGCTGAGCGTGGAAGAAATCGCCGCCATCAACCGGGAGATCAGCGTCGAGACGGAGGTGTTCATCTTCGGCGGGCTCTGCGTCATGGCGGAGGGGCGCTGCTCCCTGTCGTCCTATATCACCGGCCGCTCGCCCAACATGAACGGCGTGTGCTCGCCCGCAAGCCATGTGGAATATGCCGAAGAGGGCCAGGATCTGGCGGCACGGCTGGGCGGCTACACCATCCACCGCTCGGCCAAGGGGGAAGCTGCCCCCTATCCCACCCTGTGCAAGGGCTGTTTCAAGGTGGGCGAACGCACGGGTTACGTCTTCGAGGACCCGGCAAGCCTTGATGCCTCCGAACTGCTGCCCGCGCTGGCGCGGGCCGGGGTTTCGGCGCTGAAGATCGAGGGCCGCCAGCGGTCGCGGGCCTATGTGTCGCAAGTGGTGCGCAACTTCCGCGCCGCCGTGGAGGCGCTGGAAGCAGGCCGCCCGGTGCCGGCCGGCATGCTGGCGCAGCTGACCGAGGGCCAGAGCTCCACCGCCGGGGCCTATAACAAGATCTGGAGATGACAGGATGGAGCTGACGGTTGGCCCGGTGATGGGCTTCTGGGACGCTGCGGCGTGGAGCGATTTCTATGCAAGACTGGCCGAAACACCGGGCGTGAAGCGCGCCGTCATCGGTGAGCTGGTCTGTTCCAAGCGCCTGCCCTTCTATCAGACGCGCCTGCCCGAAGCCATCGAACGGCTGCAGGCGGGCGGCAAGGAGGTGTCGGTGACAAGCCTTGCGCTGGTCACCCTGAAGCGCGAGCGCAAGCAGACGGCAGAACTGGCGGACATGGGCCTTGAGGTGGAGGTGAATGACATCACCGCCCTCGCCCACCTGCCGCAAGGCGCCGCCTTTTCGGCAGGACCGCTGATCAACGTCTATAACGAGGGGACGGTGGCCTTCCTGAAGGCGCGCGGCGCCGTGCGTTTCTGCCTGCCGCCGGAACTGCCCATGGCATCGGTGGAGCGGCTGGCTGCGGCAGCGGGCCCCGTGCCGGTGGAGGTCTGGGGCTGGGGCCGCCTGCCGCTGGCGATTTCCGGCCGCTGCTATCACGCCCGCTACCACGACCGGGCCAAGGACCAGTGCCAGTTCGTCTGCGCCGATGATCCGGACGGGCTGGCGGTGGACACACTGGACGGGCAGGAGTTTCTGGCCATCAACGGCGTGCAGACGCTCTCGGCCCAATGCGCCAACATGGCCCACACCCTGCCGCGCCTGAAGAGCGCCGGCGTCAGCGGCCTCAGGCTCTCGCCGCAGACGCAAGGCTTCTTCGAGGTGATCAGCCTGTTCGATGATCTGGTGCAAGGCCGCATCGGCGCAGAGGAGATGAGCGCCAAGGCCCTCCCCCATGCGCCGGGCGGCGCTTTCTGCGACGGTTTTCTGGAAGGGGCCGCCGGTGTTTCATGGTCCGGCAATCCCCTTCACGCACGGGTTTGAGTCAAAAATCTCAGGCCCGGCGGAGCAATTGCAGCAGGCAGAACATGACGGCGGCACAGACCGTCAGCATGTAACCTTCGACCATCACCGGCAGCTCGGCAAACACATTGAGGAGCTTGGAACCGGCGAAAATGAAGACCTGCACCGCGAAAACCGGAACGGCAAGCATGGCAGGGTGGAGCGCGGGCTTGCCCTCTGCACCCGCGCCCTTGCCGTAAATGCGGCAATAGCCAAAGACGAAGGCTGCCATGAGCGGCACCAGTAGGGCCACCTCAATAAGCGTCCACGCCGCAGGGGCGTACTGGTGCGTCTCAGGCAGGAACACCATCACCAACGGCCCCAGATATACCAGAAGACCATTGGCGAGAACCGGCGGCCAGAGCAGCATCCTGAGGGCATCGGGCCGCCTCGAACCGGCGGACAGCAGCAAGCAGGCACCGGCCGCGAGCACAATCACGGCCACCACATAGGCTGCGACCACAGTATATGTGCCGAGGGGCAGCCCGTGCCGCGAGAAGGCGAGGGCCTGAGGCAGCCAGCTGAACAGGGTTGCAAAGGCGGGAATGGCCAGCAGAACCCAGATGCCGCTGTCCAGCCCCGGCAGCCGGATCCTCCCTTCAAACCAGAACAGGAGCATCGAGACGCCGGCAAAACTGGCGAGGCCCACCATGATCATCACCTGCCTGCCGTCCTGGTACCCCATGGCCATGAACGCCTGAAGAATGCCGTCCCCCTGCAGCAGCGTCATCCCGATCACCAGAATGCCGATGACCGGGCCGTAGAACCGCGACTTTTCGCCAGCGGCCATGAAGGAGGGAAAGAGGACTTTCAGAATCTCTGCATAGATGAGAACCGTCATAATCGAGATGACACCGAGAACGGTCAGCGACATGCGCTGCACGTCGTTATCCCCCATCAGCACCCGGTCCCGCACAAAAGGCGGCAGGCCGGGCAATGGGATACGGGAAAACAGGACGTAAACAGCATAGGCAAGGAGGATGTAAACGATCATCCTGACCTGCGTGCCAGGACGATCATCTGAAACAAAGCGGCTCACGTCGGGAACTCCAGAATCTGCCCACTCAAAACCCGTCAGGCGAACACGGCGCCTGATGACGGACACTGGTCCCTGCAGTGACACAAACAATCCAGATCAGATCTGCAGAGTGCCAGAGGCCCGTCATTTATACGAAGGGATCAACCGCCACAATGCAGAATGGCAAAACCGCAGCGCAGCAGCACATCCAGTTGTGCACGCTCTTTCATGCGCGAACCTTGCGGGCCTGAACCTGAGCCGCCACCACCGGCAACCCGGCCTCCTCCTCCCCCGCCTTCGCGGCCGCAAAGACTTGTCCTATGCCGATCAGCACCGGAGCCTCGCCGAAGGCGGCCATGGCGGTGCTGGTGAGGTCTGCGAGGCGGCCGGTCCAGATTTTCTCCTCCGGGCGGCTGACGGAGCCGTGGGCCACAACGGGCAAGTCAGGGGAGACGCCTTCCGACAGGAGCCGCTGGCGCAGACTGTCGGCCATGCGGCGGCCCATGTAGAACACCGTGGTGGAGGCAGAGGTGGCGCGGCCTGACAGGTCCAGCGTGTCCGGCAGGCCGCCGTGACGGGAATGGGCGGTCATCAGGCGCAGGCTCTGGGCATGGTCACGGTGGGTGAGTGACACCTTCAGCCGCGCCGCCATGGCAGAGGCCGCCGTGATGCCCGGCACCACGGAAACGGGGATGCCTTCGGCTTCGAGGCGGGCAATTTCCTCCCCCGCCCGGCCGAAGACCATCGGATCACCGGACTTCAGCCGCACCACCTTGCGCCCCTGCCGGGCGAGCGAAACCATCATGTCATTGATGTCTTCCTGCGCGCAGCTTTCCCGCCCGCCGCGCTTGCCGACGAGCATGCGTTTCGCCTCGCGGCGGGCAAGCTCCAGCACTTCGGCGCTGACAAGATCGTCAAACAGGATCACATCCGCCGACTGCAAGGCCCGCATGGCGCCAAGCGTCAGATGGGCGGCATCGCCGGGGCCTGCCCCCACCAGCACCACCTCACCGGTGGCAGGGGCCTCCTCCGCCAGATGATCGATGAGGGCGCCGAAATCCTCCTCAAGTTCCGGCGCCCCGCGCGCAAAGGCGGCTTCGCTGAACTGCCGCCAGAAGCGGCGCCGCAAGGCCACGCTTTCCAGCCGTTCACTCACCGCCGCGCGAATACGGGCAGCAAGCTGCGCCCAGCGGGAGAGGCCGGGCGGCAGCAGGGTTTCGATCTTCTGGCGCACCGTCTGGCCCAGAACGGGGGCCGCGCCATCGGTGGAGATGCCGACGACCAGCGGCGAGCGGTTAACGATGCCGCCGAACTGGAACTGGCAGAAGGCCGGCCGGTCGATGACATTCACCGGCACACCCGCCGCACGGGCCGCCGCGAAGAAGGCTGCAGCATCCTCGTCATCTTCCGCATCAGCAATGGCAAGGGCAGCGCCGGTGAGATCTTCCGGCTGCCAGATCCGGCAAGCATGATGGATGCGCGGGCTCAGCGCCGGATCCGCCAGCAGCGCCACCAGATCCTCGCAAGGGCTATCCGTGAAGAGGTGCAATTCCACCCCTGCGGCCAGCAGCAGCTCGGCTTTCCAGGCGGCAGGCTCCCCGCCCCCGGCCAGCACCGCCTTGCGGCCCGTGAGCGGCAGGAACACCGGCAGCACGGCCAGAGGCTCCATCCGGGTAGGACGCTGCGGGCGGGCGGAACGAGGCGAAAGGCCAGAGGTTTCAGGCTGAACGTGCAGCATGGTCATGCGCCTCCTCATGAGGTTTGCACTCCGCCAGCAGGCGGGCGATTTCCGGGCGGCAGGAGCCGCAGTTGCTGCCCGCGCCCAGGCAGTCACCAATGGCAGCCACCGTGCCAGAGCCCTCAGCAGCGGCGCGGCGGATTTCATTGGCCCCAATCTGAAAACAGGTGCAGACCACCGGCCCCTTGTCCGGCACATCCGCTGCCGGGCGCCCGGCGAGCAGGCGCCAGCGGGTGGCTGGGCCATCGTCCCGCGTGCCGGGCAGGCTGCTAGCCCAGCTGCGGGAAACGGCAACCGGCGTGCGGGCGAGGAATACGGCACCAGCCAGCACACCGTCCTGCCAGACCATGCAACGGTAAAGCCCGTCAGAGGCTGCATGGAAGGACATCTGCTCCGGCTTGCCAGCCCCGCCAAGGGTGCAGCGGCGCAGGAGGCTTGCCGCGATCTCTTCCGGCGTGTCGTCCTCCAGCGTGGCAAACTCGATCTTCACCGCCTCGCTGGTTCCCACATCGGTCAGCGGCGCAAGCGCCCAATAGGCGAAGGGCAAATGCTCAGGTGCGCGGGAGAGCACGGCAAAGCCATGCCAGCGGGCAGCAACCGAAGAGAGACGCACCGCATTGCGCTTCAGCCCCGGCTGGCCGGAGAACGGATCGCGCTGGCGCCCGGCCAGAACATCGATGCGGGCGCGGGCGGAGAATTGCCCGGTCCAGTGCATCGGCACGAAAACCTCGCCCCGGCGCACCCGGTCCGTCACCACGGCCCGCACGAGAACGCTGCCCCGCGCATTGGAAATCTCCACCAGATCCGCCGCCGCGATGCCCTGCGCTGCGGCGTCTTCGGGGTGAATTTCGGCGAAGGGCTCGGCGATATGGGTCAACAGCCGCGCTGCCCGGCCAGTGCGCGTCATGGTGTGCCACTGGTCGCGGATGCGGCCGGTGTTGAGCGTCAGCAGGCCATCCTCTTCCGGTCCGGTTGCGGCAGGCGCCACCGGCACCATCCGCGCCTTGCGGTCCGGGGTGAAGTAGCCACCTTGCGCAAAGAAGCGGCCATCTTCCAGGCCTTTCCCGTCTGCGGGCGCAGGCCAGAGGAAAGGCTCCAGCGCGTCATAATCCGGCTGGCCGATACCGGCATGCGCGCTGATATCGAAATCGCGGCTGCCGTTGTTGGCAACGCCGGAAAGAGCGGCATGTTCGGCGAAGATGTCAGCCGGGCTGGTGTAGCCGAAAGCCTGCCCATGCCCCATGCGCCGCGCCACGGCGGAGATGATCGCCCAGTCCGGCAGAACTTCGCCCGGCAGCGGCAGGAAGGCACGCTGGCGGGAGATGCGCCGTTCGGAATTCGTCACCGTGCCGTCCTTCTCGCCCCAGGCGGCGGCAGGCAGCAGCACATGGGCGTGGCGGGTGGTGTCCGTATCACGCAGCACATCGGAGACCACGACGAAGGGGCAGCGGCCCAGCGCCTCGCGCACCCGGTCGGCATCCGGCAGGCTGTCCACCGGATTGGTGGCCATGATCCAGACCGCCTTAATGCGGCCCTCGTGCATGGCATCGAACAGTTCCACCGCCTTCAGGCCGGGCCTCGCCGCCAGCTTTGGCGCGTTCCAGAAGCCCTGCACGATGTCCCGGTGCGCCGGATTGTCGAGGTCCATATGGGCGGCAAGCATGTTGGCAAGGCCGCCCACCTCGCGCCCACCCATGGCATTGGGCTGGCCGGTGACGGAAAACGGCCCCATGCCGGGCTTGCCGATACGGCCCGTGGCAAGATGCACATTGACGATGGCATTGACCTTGTCCGTGCCGGAGACGGACTGGTTGACGCCCTGGCTGTAGACAGTCACCACTTTCGGCGTGCGGGCGAAAAGCTCGAAGAAGGCGCCGATTTCGGCCGGAGAAAGCCCCGTTGCCGCAGCCACGGCGCTCACCGGCCACTGGCGGGCGATGGCCAGCGCTTCATCCAGTCCATTCACATGCTGGCGCACATAAGCCCGGTCGATGCGCCCGCCCTCGTCGAGATAGGCGAGCAGCCCGGCAAAGAGCGCCGTGTCGCCATCCGGGCGGATGGAGAGATGCAGGTCCGCCAGTTCGCTGGTGGCCGTGCGGCGCGGGTCGATGGTGACGACCCGGATGGAAGGCCGCGCCGCCTTGGCCGCCTCCAGCCGCTGGAACAGCACCGGATGGCACCAGGCGAGATTTGAGCCCACCAGCACCACAAGGTCTGCCTCTTCCAGATCCTCATAGCTGCCCGGCACGGTATCCGAGCCGAAGGCCCGCCGGTGGCCGGCGACGGAGGAAGCCATGCACAGGCGGGAGTTGGTGTCGATATTGGCCGAACCGATGAAGCCCTTCATCAGCTTGTTGGCGGCATAATAATCTTCCGTCAACAGCTGGCCGGAACCGTAGATGGCAACGCTGTCCGGCCCATGCTCGCGGATGGCCTCGCTGAACCGGCGGGCGACGAGATCAAGCGCCATATCCCAGGAGGCGCGGCGTCCGCCGATTTCCGGATGGAGCAGCCGGCCCTCCAGCGCCAGCGTGTCCGCCAGCGCCGAGCCCTTGGAGCAGAGCCGCCCGAAGTTGGAAGGGTGCTCCGGATCGCCCTTCACGGTGACGGAGCCATCGTCATGCCGGGTGGCCAGCACGCCGCAGCCGACACCGCAATAGGGGCAGGCGGTGCGGGTGGTTTCAGCCATCCAGCTTCTCCCCTTGCGCGGTCCGGCCATGCAGGGTCAGTGCGGCGCGGGTGAGGAACACCCTCCCGCCTTCGACACGGGCAGGCGTGGTGGCAACCGCCCCCTCATCCGCCCCCTGTGCCAGACCCGTTGCAAGGTCAAACACCCAGTTGTGCAGCGGACAGGTGACATGCCGCCCATGCACGATGCCCTCGCTCAACGGCCCGCCCTTGTGGGGGCAGCGGTCGTCCAGCGCATAGACTTCATCCGCCTCGGTGCGGAACAGGGCAATGCAGCCCGCCGGTGTCTTGACGACACGGGCGCCCGAGCGGGGAATGTCGGACAGGCTGCCGATCTCGATCCAGTCTGGTGTCATCGCGTTCATTCCGCCGCCTCCAGTCCCAGCACGGCCATGGGCCGGAATTCATGCTTGTCCTTGCCCGAGACACGCTCGGACCACGGGTCGGTCTGCGCGAATTTCTGCGAATAGACGAAGCGCTCGAAATAGGCGCGGCGGCGGTCGCCATCTTCCATGATCTGGCGGCGCACCTCGTCGTGGCCGATGCGCTTGGCCCACTTGTAGATGCGCTCCAGATAATGGCCCTGCTCGCGGTACATCTGGATCAGCGCCGTGATGTGCTCCAGCGCCTCATCCTCGGTATGGACAAGGCCCAGAACATCCGTGCCCTTGATGTCGAGCCCGGCCGCGCCTGCGAAATGGATCTCGTAGCCGCTGTCGACACAGATCACGCCGACGTCCTTGCAGGTGGCCTCGGCGCAGTTGCGCGGACAGCCGGAGACGGCGAGCTTCACCTTGGCCGGCGTCCAGGAGCCCCAGAGGAACTTTTCCAGCCGCACACCCAGACCGGTCGAATCCTGCGTGCCGAAGCGGCACCAATCCGAGCCGACACAGGTCTTTACCGTGCGCAGGCCCTTGGCATAGGCGTGGCCGGAGACGAACCCGGCCTTGCCGAGATCCTCCCAGACGGCGGGCAAGTCTTCCTTCTTCACCCCCAGCATGTCGATGCGCTGGCCGCCCGTGACCTTGACGGCGGGAATGGCGAACTTGTCCACCACATCGGCGATGGCTCTCAGTTCCGAGGCCGAGGTCATGCCGCCCCACATGCGCGGCACGACGGAATAGGTGCCGTCCTTCTGGATGTTGGCGTGGACGCGCTCGTTGATGAAGCGCGACTGGCTGTCATCCTCGTATTCGCCCGGCCAGTCGGCCATCAGGTAGTAGTTGAGCGCCGGCCGGCACTTGGCGCAGCCGCCGGAGGTGGACCAGTTCAGCTCCTGCATCACCGCCGGAATGGACTTCAGCTTCTTCGCCTTGATCAGGCGGCGCACCTCGTCGTGGCTGTGCGTGGTGCAGCCGCACATGGGCTTCACCGCCTGCGCCTCGAACCTGTCGCCCAGCGTCAGCTGCATCACCTTTTCCACCAGCCCCGTGCAATTGCCGCAGGAGGCGGAGGCCTTGGTGTGGGCGCGGACCTCCTCAAGGCTGGTCAGGCCCTTGGCCGTGATAGCCGAGACGATGGTTCCCTTGCACACGCCGTTGCAGCCGCAGATTTCCGCATCATCCGCCAACGCCGCAACGGCCGCCGTAGGGTCCAGTGCGCCCCCTCCCTGGAAGGCCTGCCCGAAGATCAGCGTTTCGCGCAGATCCGAGATATCCGTGCCCTTCTTCTTCAGATCCGCAAACCACGCGGCATCGCCGGTCTCGCCGAAGAGGACCGAGCCGATGATGCGGTTGTCCTTGAGGATCAGCCGCTTGTAGACGCCCGCGCTGGCATCGCGCAGGACGATTTCCTCCCGGTCCTCGCTTTCGGCAAAGTCCCCCAGCGAGAACAGGTCAATGCCGGTCACCTTGAGCTTGGTGGGCGTGTCCTGATGGACGAAGCCCTTCACGTCGGCGCCCGTCACCGGCTTTGCCAGTTCGCCCGCCAGCACCCGTGCCATCTCATAAAGCGGCGCGACAAGACCATAGACCTGCCCGCCCACTTCCGCGCATTCGCCGAGAGAGAAGATATCCGGATCACTGGTGCGCATGTGGTCATCGACGAGGATGCCCCGGTTCACCTCAAGCCCTGCCTCGCGGGCAAGGCCTGCGTTGGGGCGGATGCCCGCCGCCATGACGACGAGCGTCGCGGGCACTTCCGTGCCATCCTGCAGCGCGACCGCACGGACCTTGCCGGTGTCATCGGCCAGCAGCGCCTGCGTGTTGGCGCGGGTTATCACCTTGATGCCGCGCTCTTCCAGCGAGCGCTGCAGCAGATAGCCAGCCGCCGGATCGAGTTGACGCTCCATCAGCGTCGGCATCACGTGCAGCACGGTCACATCCATGCCGCGCGCCTTCAGCCCGGCAGCCGCTTCCAGCCCCAGCAGACCGCCGCCGATGACCACCGCCGTCTCGCGGGCCTGCGCGGCCAGCAGCATGGCGTCCACGTCATCCAGATCGCGGTAGGTGATGACGCCTCTCAGGTCCTTGCCCGGCACGGGCAGGATGAAGGGCACCGAGCCGGTGGCGATCACCAGCTTGTCGTAGGCTGCAATCTCACCCTGATCGGAGGTGACCGTCTTTGCCTCACGGTCGATGGCGGTGATGCGGTGGCCCTTGTAGAGGGTGATGCCGTTGCGGATGTACCAGCCATCGCCATGGATGATGATGTCCTCAAAGGCCTTTTCGCCCGAGAGAACCGGCGACAGCATGATGCGGTCGTAGTTCACGCGCGGTTCGGCATTGAAGATGGTGATGTCGTAAAGGTCCGGTGCCTGCTCCAGCAGATGCTCCAGCATCCGCCCTGGGGCCATGCCATTGCCGGCGATAACGAGTTTCTGGCGCATGGGGCTCACTCCGCCGCTTCCACGAAGCGGTGACGCTCGTAGAGGAATTTCAGGACAGCCTCGCGGCACTTCAGATAGGTGCGGTCGGAGGCCAGCTCGATGCGGTTGCGCGGACGCTCGATCGGCACCTCCAGCACCTCGCCGATGCAGGCGGCCGGGCCGTTGGTCATCATCACGATGCGGTCCGACAGCAGTACGGCCTCGTCCACGTCATGGGTGATCATGATCATGGTGTTGCCGAGCCTTGCGTGGATCTCCATCACCGCATCCTGCAGATGGGCGCGGGTCAGCGCATCCAGCGCGCCGAAGGGTTCGTCCAGCAGCAGCACCTTGGGTTCCATGGACAGCGCCCGGGCGATGCCGACGCGCTGCTTCATGCCGCCGGAAATTTCCGCAGGACGCTTGCTGCCGGCATGGGCCATCTGCACCAGATCGAGATTGTGCATCACCCAGTCGTGCCGCTCGGCCTTGCTCTTGCGGCCGCGGAACACCTTGGAGACGGCGAGATCGACATTCTCGTAGACGGTCAGCCAGGGCAGAAGGCTGTGGTTCTGGAAGACGACCGCCCGCTCCGGGCCGGGGGCATCCACCACCTGCCCTTCCAGAAACACCACACCCGTCGTCGCCGGGGTCAGCCCGGCGATGATGTTGAGCACCGTGGACTTGCCGCAGCCGGAGTGGCCGATGATGGAGATGAACTCGCCCTTGTCCGCATTGAGGGAAACCTCACGCAGCACCTCGGACTTGAGGCCCGCACGCTCGTAGGTCTTGGAGACAAGCTGCAGGGAAAGATAGGACTGTGCCATGCCGGTTCTCCTGTTCAGGCGGTCGCGGTGCCGCGGGTGACGAGGCGGCCTGCAAAGGCGATGAGACGGTCAAGGAAGAAGCCGACGACCCCGACATAGACGAGGGCGACGATGATGTCGCTGATCAGCGACGAGTTCCATGCGTCCCAGATGAAGAAGCCGATGCCGACGCCGCCGATGAGCATTTCCGCCGCCACGATGGCGAGCCAGGACAGGCCGATGCCGATGCGCAGGCCCGTGAAGATGTAGGGCGCGGCAGCCGGCAGCATGATCTTGGCGAAATACTCGAAGCCGTTCAGCCGCAGCACCCTGGCAACGTTCTGATAGTCCTGCGGAATGTTGCGGATGCCGACCGCCGTATTGATGATGATCGGCCAGACGGCGGTGATGAAGATGACGAAGATGGCTGAGGGGCTTCCATCCTGAAAGGCGGCCAGCGACAGGGGCAGCCAGGCCAGCGGCGGCACGGTGCGCAGCACCTGGAAGATCGGATCGAGACCCCGCATCGCCCACTGGCTGGAGCCGACGAGCACGCCAAGGCCGATGCCCACCACAACGGAGAAGGCATAGCCGACAGCCACGCGCTGCAGGCTGGCAAGGATCTGCCAGAACATGCCCTGATCGATGCCCTGCCCTTCATAGAACGGATGGGCAATGATCTCCCAGCTTTCCGACAGCACCCTGGAAGGGGCCGGCAGGCTGGAGGTCGGCGAGGAGCACAGCACCTGCCAGATGGCCAGAAGCACGGCGAGGGTGATCACGGGCGGCAGCAGCGTTTCAGACGCACTGCGGGCAAGCGCCTGGGCGCGGGTGAAATGGCTGCTTGTCTTCATGGGGCGGGTAAAGGCGATGACGCTGGCCGTTGCCTTGCGTATCGCGGCGTCCTTCATCTTCAGCTGGGTCTGGGGCATCGGGTTCTCCCTCGGGTCTTCGTCAGTCCCGGAGCGGTGCGTCCCCGCTCCGGGGCATCTCATGCTGCCTTCAGGCGATCCGCGTAATCGCAAGGCTCTTCAGGTAGGCTTCGGGGTTTTCCGGGTCGAAGACCTTGCCGTCGAAGAAGGTTTCCACCCCGCGCGAGGTGGAGGCCGGGATATCGGTGACGCCCAGCGTCTTGGCCGCCTCGCGCCACAGGTCCTCGCGGTTCACCTGCGCAATCAGCGCCTTGATGTCCGTCTCCGGCTCGAACTTGCCCCAGCGGATGTCTTCGGTGAGGAACCAGGCATCGTGGCTCTGGAACGGATAGGAGGCGTGGTCGCGCCAGAACTTCATGAAATGCGGGCTGTCCTCGACGACCTTGCCGTTGCCGTAGTCATATTCGCCCTTCAGGCGGTCAACGATGTCCTTGGCCGGAACGTTGAACCATGCGCGCTTGCCGACGATTTCGGCCAGTTCTTCCTTGTTGGCCATGTCATCGCACCACTGGGCCGCTTCCATGGTGGCCATCAGCAGGGCCTGCGCGGCGCGCGGGTTCTTCTCCACCCAGTCGGCACGCATGCCCAGCGACTTCTCGGGGTGCTTGTTCCACAGCTCCGCCGTGTTGACGGCGGTGAAGCCGATGCCCTGATTGACCAGCTGCTCGTTCCAGGGCTCGCCGACGCAGAAGCAGTCCATGGTGCCGACCTTCATGTTGGCCACCATCTGCGGCGGCGGCACGACGATGGTCTCGACGTCCGTGTCCGGATCGATGCCGCCGGCGGCCAGCCAGTAGCGGATCCACAGGTCATGGGTGCCACCGGGGAAGGTCATGGCTGCCTTGGCCGGATTGCCTGCTGCCTTGCGCGCGGCAAAGGCCTCGCGCAGCACACCGGAATCAAGCCCGACCTGCAGGTCCTTGTAGGCCGAGCCCACCGAAATGCCCTGCGCATCCAGATTGAGGCGGGCGAGAATGACCATGGGCAGCGGCACGTTGTTCTGCGTCACCTTGCCGGCGGAGATGAGGTAGGGCATCGGCGTCAGGATATGCGCGCCATCAATGCCGTTGCCTTGCGAGCCCAGCACCAGATTGTCACGCGTGGTGCCCCAGGAGGCCTGCTTCACCACTTCCACATCCGGCATGCCGTATTTGGCGAAGAGCCCCTTCTCCTTGGCCACGATCAGCGGCGCGGAATCGGTGAGCGCGATGAAGCCGAGAACGGCGCGGGTTGTCTCTGGCCCAGCCCCTTGTGCAAAGGCGCCGGAGGGAAAGGCCGACTTCACAGCCCCGGCAAGGGCGGCGGCGGCGGTGGACTTCAACAAGGTGCGGCGGCTGAGGCCGGCTGTGGTGATGCTCATCGTGTCTGTCCCCTTCTTTGCCCGGGCCCTTCTGTTTTTCCTGGAGCCCAAAACAAAAAACGCCGCCCGGTGACTGCGCGCGGGAAGGGAGGTTCCCGGCTGCAAACCAAGCGACGTCGATGTCTCTCGTGAACGCTGATATGTGCGTTCGATGGTTCCGGTCGCCGTTGACCGGACTGCAATCTTAAAAGCAAGCGCCGTGCCAGATGCGTGCCGCTGCGGTAGAATATTGATTTACAAGGGCTTTTTGAGAAGCCAGGCTTTGAACCTCCGGCAGGCGCTTATCAGAACCGCCACCTTTTTATGCACCATCATGCAGTGCAGCAACTTATCTGCACAAATTGAATCCACTCACACTTCAGACAGCGGCACCGGCTCACCGGGTCTGCGGCGCACCGGGAAGCCCTCCACATGGGCCATGATGTCCTGGGGATCGAAGCGTGCGCCATCCATGAAGGCGGCTGCCGTCAGAGCGGCATCCTCCAGATCCGCATCCGCATCTGCTCCAAGGGCCATGCGGTAGAGATCCGGGCGGCAGGAACCTGCGGCCTTCTCCGCCAGCGCCTGTGAAAACCCGGCCTGCCCCCATCGGATCATCTGGCTGTAGATCCACAGCGCCAGCGTGCGGTTCGGCACATTCGAGCTCTGCCCGTGAAAGCGGAAGTAACTGTCGATCCGGCGGGTGCGGCCATGGGCATCAAGGCTGAATTCGCCCGCCAGAACGCGGCGCAGAATGTCCTTTGGCGCGCCCAGATAGCGCGGATCGGCAAGGATCGCGGCCAGGTCATCATGGTTTTCCGGCGCCTGACACCAGCGCGCCGCCCGGTCGAGCGCCACGATCAGCCGCATCACCGTGTCCTGATTGGCATCGGCCCATTCGGGGCGCATGGCCAGCACCTTTTCCGGCGCCAGCGGCCAGATGTCCTGCTTGACCGCAACGATGCGCCCGACACCGCGTTCGCAGGCAATCATGTTCCACGGCGCACCGACGCAGAAACCGTCAATGGCGCCTGCTTCCAGCGCATCGGAGGTCATGGGCGGCGGCACGACCACCAGCCGCACATCCGCATCCGGATCAATGCCGCCGGCCGCCAGCCAGTAGCGGAACTCATAGTTATGGGAGGAAAACGGATAGGTGACGCCCAGCGTCAGCGGCGCCATGCCGCCTTCCCGCCGCGCCCGCACCACCAGCGCCAAAGCCCTGGCGCAGCCCAGCGCATCAGCCCGCTCCACCCCTTCGGAAAGTGCGGCCATTTCCTCGAACAGCCGCAGCGCCAGCGTGATGGCATTGCCGCCCTGCCCCAGAAAGAAGGGCGTGACCGCAGGCGACGGGTTGGAGCCAAGCCCGAGTTGCGCTGCCACCGGCATGGGCGAGAGCATGTGGGCGATGTCGAACTGGCGGAAGGCGAGCCGGTCGCGCACATTGGCCCAGGAGACATCGCGCACCAGTTCCAGCCGCAGGCCCTCGCGTTCGGCAAAGCCCGCCTCGGCAGCGGCCAGCAGGATCGAGGCGTCAACGAGCGGAATGAAGCCGGCCCTGAGCACGCGCGGCTCCCGTCCCGGCCCCTTGCCGGGCAGGGGAAGATCGGGGGCATGTGCCGGGTGTGCGTTCATCCTGTCCTGCTCCTTCTGCGCGTCCCCCCGCGCGGGCCTGCCGCTCACAGCAGCAGCCCGGCTGCGGTCACCACGCTCTGGGCGATGTCCGCAATCTTCTTCTTCTCGTTCATCGCCGTCTGCCGCAGCAGCGTGAAGGCTTCTTCCTCGCTAAGCCCACGGGATTTCATCAAAATGCCCTTGGCCCGCTCCACCACCTTGCGCTCTTCCAGCGCGTTGCGCGCCTCGGCCAGTTCCTGCTGCAGCCGGGTGAAGGCGTTGAACCGGGCAATGGCCATGTCGAGGATCGGCTTCACCCGCTCCTGCCGCAGCCCATCGACCACATAGGCGGACACGCCAGCCTCCACCGCCGCCGCGACCATGCCGCTTTCCGAGCGGTCGACGAACATGGCAATCGGCCGCTGGGCCGCGCGCGACACCTGAAACAGATGCTCCAGCTGGTCACGGTTGGGGTTTTCCAGATCGATCACGATCACATCCGGGTCGATCTCGACGATGCGGCGCACCAGCCCGTCCATGCTGGACAGGAGGATCACCCGCTCATGCCCAGCCTCCCGCAATCCGCGCTCGATGATCGAGGCGCGAATGTCATTCTCATCGATCACGAGTACGGTCAGGGCAGCGTCCATGGCGCGATTATGCCGGGGCTTTCCCGCAGCGCAATATCACCCCCTGCCCGTTTTATAGGCATGCCGCGCAAGAGGACCCGAAAGGCCCTTTGCCCCACCCTTCCCCCCTGTCCGGATTTCCGGACGGGGCACTGCTCTCTTGTTCGGAAATCCGGACAGGGGAGCAGAACAAAGCATTATAATCGTTGATAATAAAGAGAAAATCGACCTGGCACGCCTCTTGCCAATACAGGGCAAACAGCAAGAGGGATGCAAGCCGTGAGCTTTGAGTGGAGCATAGTTGCCGCACTGGCGGGCGCGTTGATTGCGCGGCCAGCTGCATCATTTCTGGGGCGCAATACCGGTTGGGTGATGTGCCTCATCCCCCTGGCCATCTTTGCCTCACTGCTGATGCAGGCCGGACAGGTGGCATCCGGCGGGGCGCTGACGGCGCAACTGGCCTGGGTGCCGTCGCTGGGCGTGGAGCTGTCGTTCCGCCTGGACGGCTTCTCGCTGCTCTTCGGCCTGCTGATCAGCGGCATCGGCACGCTGGTGGTGATCTATGCCGGCGCCTATTTCGCCGAAAAGCCCAGTTCCGAGATTGGCCGCTTCCTCGGCCTCATCCTGCTGTTCATGGCCGCGATGCTCGGCACGGTGCTCTCCGACAACCTGATCGTCATGTTCGTCTTCTGGGAACTGACGAGCCTTGCCTCCTTCCTGCTCATCGGCTTTGACGGCCACAAGGAAGCGGCGCGCAAGTCTGCCCTGCAGTCGCTGGTCGTCACCGGCGGCGGCGGCCTGGTGCTGTTTGCGGGCATTCTCGTCATCGGCATGACCATGGGCACCTTCTCCTTCACCGAGGTTCTGGCCCGTTCCGGCGAACTCGTGGCGAGCCCCTGGGCCGGGACGATCGCGGTGCTGATCATGATCGGCGCCTTCACCAAGAGCGCGCAGTTCCCCTTCCACTTCTGGCTGCCGAATGCCATGGCCGCGCCGACGCCGGCCTCCGCCTATCTGCATTCGGCCACCATGGTGAAGCTGGGCGTGTTCCTGCTGGCTCGGTTTGACGGCGTCTTTGCCGGGATGCCCGCCTTCGGCCAGACGCTCGTCATCGTCGGCTCGCTGACCATGATCGTCGCCGCCCTGCAGGCCCTGCGCGCCGAAGGTTTCAAGGCCGTGCTGGCCCAGTCCACCGTCGCCTCGCTCGGCATTCTGGTGATGCTGATCGGCCTGACCGGGGAAGTGGCGGCCGTCGCAACAGCCGGGTTCATCCTCGCCCACGCGCTTTACAAGGCGGCGCTGTTCTTCTGTGCAGGCACCGCCATCCATGCCACGGGCGAAGCCAACCTGAACAGGCTCGGCGGCCTTGCCCGCTTCCTGCCGGTCACTGCGGTTGCAGCCGTGCTGGCCAGCCTGTCGATGGCCGGCCTGCCGCCCTTCGTCGGCTTCATCTCCAAGGAGTACCTGTTCGAGGCACAGCTTGCCAGCGACTGGAACTTCCTGCCCGTCGCCGCTGCCGTTCTCGTCAATGCGGTCATGGTGGGCGTAGCCGGTGTGGTGTCGATCCGCCCGTTCTACTTCAAGGCCGAGCGTGTCAGCGAAGTGCATCATGGCGAGACGCCGGGCCTGCTCGTGGGGCCGCTGCTGCTGGCCGCCGGCGGCATCCTGATCGGCCTCGTGCCCGGTCCGGTGGCCCAGTGGCTCATCGCCCCTGCCGCTTCGGCCCTCTATGGCCAGCCGGTGGATGTGTCCTTCAAGCTCTGGCACGGCCTGACGCCGATGCTGATGCTGTCGGCGCTGGTCATCACCATCGGTGCCGTGATCGTGCTGCAGTGGACCCGCATCCACAACACGCTGCGCCACTATGACCGGTTCTATGCCTGGCTGGGTGACCGCTTCTATCACAAGGCGCTCAACGGCCTTCTGGACACGGCGCGCCTGTCGACCCGCGTGCTGCAGAACGGCGACCAGCACCGCTACACCACCATCGTGCTGCTAACGGTGATTGCAGGCCTTGCCTTCGCCTTCTTCGCCGCGCCGTCCTGGGACTTCCTGGCCGGTGAGGGCCGCATCCGCATCTCCGTGGTGCTGGTGCTGCTGCTCACGGCAGCAGGCGCCATTGCAACGGTCTTCGTGCGCTCGCTGATCGCCGGGCTCGTGGCAGCGGGCGTCACCGGCTTCGGCTCTGCCGTGGTGTTCATGCTCAACGGTGCCCCGGACCTCGCCCTGACGCAGACGGCTGTTGAAACGCTGATCGTCATCCTGATGACGGCGGTGCTGCTGCGCCTGCCCTCGCGGCGCCGTCATTCGCGCAGCGTCAACGAGCGCCGCCGCGACGGCCTGATCGCCACCGGCTTTGCCGTGATCATGTTCGTCGCGCTTGCCTCCATCGGCGTCACCCCGGTTGATCTGCGCCTGTCCGAATATTTCGGCGAAACCAGCTACCTGGAGGCCTATGGCCGCAACGTCGTCAACGTGATCCTCGTGGATTACCGCGCCATCGACACGCTGGGTGAGATCGCCGTCGTCGCCCTCGCAACCATCGCCGCCTGGGGCCTGCTGCGCGGTGCCCGCAAACCTGCAGGCAAGCCCGCAAGCACGCCCATAAGCGCACCAGCCACCACGAAGGAGTGACAGCCATGTCCATTATCTTCTCAACCATGTCCCGCCTCGTCTTCGTGCTGCTGCTCGTGGTGTCCGTCTACATGCTGTTCCGCGGTCACAACGAACCGGGCGGCGGCTTCATCGGCGGACTGTTCGCAGCCCTCGGCTTCGCGCTGCTGGCACTGGCCGGCAGCGTGGAGACCGCCCGCCGGGCACTGATGGTTCACCCCATCGCACTGATGGGCTGCGGCTTGTTCCTGTCCTTCATCAGCGGCCTGCCGGGCCTGTTCTCGGATGGCTCGTTCCTGACCCACTGGTGGGCGGAACTCGGCTCTGCCCATGTGGGCACCGCCACGATCTTCGATATCGGCGTCTTCATGGTCGTCATTGGCGGCGTGCTGTCGCTGGTCTTCCGGTTCTATGAGGGAGTGGAACAGTGAGCCTCATCTACGCCTTTGCCATTTCCGCCCAGATGGGCGCAGGCATCTATCTGCTGCTGTCGCGGCACGTGGTGCGCATCCTCTTCGGCGTCGTGCTGCTGTCGGCGGCTGTGAACCTCCTGATCTTCGTCGCGGGCGGGCTGCAGTTCACCGCCCCGCCGATCATCGAAAAGGGTGCGCAGGTGCTTGGCGCAGAATCGGCAAATCCCCTGCCCCAGGCGCTGATCCTGACCGCCATCGTCATCGGCTTTGCGCTGGTGGCCTTTGCTGCCGCCCTCGTGCTCAAGGCCTACTCGGCCCTCGGCTCCGTCTTCACCGACGAGCAGAATGCGGCCGAAGAACTCGGCTCGCCCTTTGACAAGGAGGCCACCCGCAATGGCTGACACGCTTCTCCTCTGGCCCGTCATCCTGCCGCTGGCAGCCGCCGCGCTGGCCGCCGCCTTCCATGTCTGGCCGGCCGTGCAGCGCGCCGTGGCCCTTACCGGCATGACCCTCACGCTGGCCGCCTCAGTGCTGGTGCTGCGGGAGGTCATGACCGGCACGATCCTGACCAAGGCCTTCGGAGGCTGGGCGCCGCCCTTCGGCATCGTCTTTGCCGCGGACCGCTTCAGCGCGGCCATGGTGGTGATTTCCAGCCTGCTGGCCCTGTGTGCGCTGGTCTTTGCCCTCGCGGACCTGCGCCAGCGCCAGATCCGTTCGGGCTTCTACCCGCTGTTCCTCGGCCTGATGACCGGCGTCAACGGCGCCTTTCTGACCGGCGACATCTTCAACCTCTATGTCTGGTTTGAAGTGATGCTGATCGCAACGCTCGGCCTCATCACGCTGGACCGCACCCGTGCGCAGATCGACGGGGCGATCAAATATGCGGTGCTGAACCTGTTCTCGACCATCCTGTTCCTGATGGCGATCGGGCTGCTCTATGGCGCCACCGGCACGCTGAACATGGCGGATCTCGCCACCGTTCTGCCGCGCACGGAATCCTCGGCGGCACTCAGCCTGGCGGCGATGATGTTCCTGCTGGCCTTCGGCATCAAGGCGGGCTTCTTCCCGATGTTCTTCTGGCTGCCGGCCTCCTATCACACGGCTTCGATCATCGTTTCGGCGGTGTTTGCGGGCCTTTTGACGAAGGTGGGCGTCTATGCGCTGTTCCGCGTCTTCACCCTACTCTTCGAGGTGGACAACGGCGGACTGAAGCCGCTGATGGCCCTGTTCGCGGCCGGGACCATGCTGTTCGGCGTCTTTGGCGCGGCGGTGCAGTGGGACGTGCGGCGCATCCTGTCGTTCCACATCATCAGCCAGATCGGCTACATCATGCTGGGCCTTGCCATCGCAACGCCGCTGGCTCTGGCAGGCGCGGTCTTCTACATCATCCACCACATCGTGGTGAAGGCGAACCTGTTCTTCATCGCAGGCGCCATCCACCGGGCGACCGGGTCCTTCGACCTGCGCAAGTCCGGCGGGCTGATGAAGTCCTCGCCGCTGCTCGCGGTGCTGTTTGCCATCCCCGCCCTGTCGCTGGCCGGTATCCCGCCGATGTCGGGCTTCTGGGCCAAGTTCATGGTGGTGGATGCCTCCTTCCAGAATGATGCCGCCTGGCTTGCAGCCGTCGCGCTCTTTGTCGGCCTCCTGACGATCTTCTCCATGAGCAAGATCTGGATCGAGGCCTTCTGGAAGGAGCCGGTCCGCAAGCTCAAGGCCCGCCCGGTGCCGCTGGCCATGGTGGCCCCCATCGTGGTGCTGGGCGTCATCACCGTCGCCATCGGTTTCAATCCGGAGCCGCTGATCGCCTTCTCCAACCTCGCCGGCGAGAGCCTCGGCAATCCGTCGGAGTTCATTAGCGCCTTCGATACCGAACTCAAGACCGCAGGAGTGACGCCATGACCCTCGCCATTCGCATCGGCCAGTCCGCAATTCTCGGGCTCGTGTTCCTGAGAGAACTGGTGGCCTCGTCCATCACGGTGGCCCGGCAGGTTCTGGGCAACCGCACGGCACTGCGCCCGGCCATTGTTGCCGTGCCGGTCAACCTGCGCAGCCGCGCCGGGGTCACAGCCCTTGCCAACTGCGTCAGCCTGACACCGGGCACCACTTCGCTGCATGTGAGCGAGGACCTCAGCACCCTCTATGTGCATGTCCTCAATGCCCCGGACCCGGATGTGGTCGCAGCCAACATCAAGGGCACGTTCGAAAAGCGCATCAAGGAGATTGAAGGATGATCGAGTTTCTGGACAGCTACCTGACCCTCTTCGCCGCCATCCTGATCGCGATCCTGATGGTGCCCCTGACGCTTGCCGCCATCCGCATGGTCACCGGCCCCGGCTATGCCGACCGTTTCGTCGCGCTGGACATGCTGACCGGCATCGCCGTCGCCATCGCCGCGCTGACCATGATCGGCACCGGGCGCCGCGAATTTCTGGACATCGCCTTCGGCATCGCGCTGATCGGCTTCCTGGCCACCTGCTCGCTGTCGGCGCTGCTTGAGAAGAAGAAGGAGGACAAGTGATGCTTCTGCTGCTTTCCGTCCTGTTGAAACTGGCCGGTACCGGCTTCCTGTGCATCGCGGCCCTCGGGGTCATGAAGCTGCCCGACCCGTTCCAGCGCATGCATGCCGCCACCAAGGCGGGCACCCTTGGCGCAGGCCTCGTGCTCCTCGGCAGCATCATCGCCCATGGAGACATAGAAGCGGTGGTGCTGGGCCTGCTGACCCTGCTGTTCCTGCTGCTGACCGTGCCTGTCGCCGGTCATCTTCTGGGTCGGGCCGCCTATGTTTCCGGTGCCCGTCTGGCGCTCGCCGGAGGGGACGCGCTGGAGGGTGTGCTGCGCCGGGCACCCCAGCCGCTGGACGAGCGCACCCAATGGCCGACCGGCTGGCCGGCCGGGGAGGCTGTGCTTGAGCCGGACGAGCGCCCTGCCGAAGCCCCGTTCCGCCATCTCGTGGAGCCGCGCGGTGCCCTGAAGCCGTTTCCGGCGCTGGAAGCTGTCCGCTTCGCGGTGATCGACGGTGAAGTGCAGCCGCCGGCCGACCGGGCCTGTGCCATCGCCAAAGGCAATGGTGCCGGTCTGACGGCCTATGTGCTGATCGACACCCACGCCATTGCCGCATCCAGTGATCACGCGCAGATGCGCCGGCGGATCCGCGACAAGGCCAGCGCCGCGCTGCGGGCCCTGAAGACCTGCACATCCCGGGCCTCGTCCGAGCCGGTCCTCGTCTATGACGAAGGCGATCCGGAGCAGCTTCTCCTGTGTGCGGACGAGCCGGGCCGGACCCTGCTTGTGCTGCCCTGCAAGGGCTGGTTCCACCATCAGGCCGAAGGCCGGCGGGACCTGACCACCTGGGATCCGGACGGGTTGCTGCGGCTGCCGTCGAGCCACCGCGGCCCGGTCCTGTTCACCTCCGGCAAAACACTGCCGGAAAGCGCCCGCACGCTCGTGGTGCGCGATTGCGGCGAAGAGCACCTGCCCGCCCTGACCGAATGGGCCCTGCTCAGCGGCTTGTGGGACGTGACGAAGCTTGTCCATGTCACCAACCAGCCGGACAGCCCCTCGCATCTTGCTGGCGTTGCCCGCCGCTTTGGCTGTGACTATGTGCAGCTGGCCGCAGAAGGTGACGACAGCTCCATCCCGGCAGGGGCGGAAGGCGTGCGCGCCGTCATACTCGGCCACACACCCCGGCCGCTGCGCACCAGCTGGTACGGCACGCCCTGGCGGGAGCGCATCGCACCGGGACTGGAAAGCGACGTGCTGATCATGGAGCCGCAGACCGGCAATCCGGCATAAAGCTCTGGCACGCCGGCTTGTGGTTGGGCTATTGCAATTGGACATGACGACACCTTTGCGATCAAAGCTGCCTCTGTCCGTAACCCTGCCCCTGTTTGTGGCCATCGCCATGTTCGTCGTGGCGGTGGGCACGACCCAGATTGGCGTCATGGTGCTGCGCTCCAGCAATGAAACCGGCCTCAGGGATCAGGCCCTTGTGTTTCTGGATGCGGTGGCCGGACATATCGCCGCTGAAATCAAGGAAAAGGATGCGGAGGAAACTGTCGGCGCCCAGCTGGCGGCGTCCCTCACCTTCCGCACCGCACTGCTTGAACAGGGCATGGCAGCCCGGTGGACCGACAGGACCGGCACCATCCGCACGGCGGTGTTGACGGAAACAGACGCAGAGCTCCTGAACCAGGCGCTCAGCGAGGCGCAAACGCTCGGGCCGGAAGGTGTCAGCCTCACCAGCGTGCCGGACCGGCCGGTGCTGCTGATTGCCCGCAGCTACCCCCTCGAGGACCGGCGCCTTTATCTTGCCGCCACCTTTGACACCACGCCCCTTGAAGACGCAGCCAGCATGGTCACAAGCGTGGCGCTGGGGATCGACATCCTTGTCGCCATCATCGCAGCGCTTGCCACCTATGCGGTGACGCACCGGGCCCTCATGCCGCTCGACCGGTTCATCGAACGCCTTGCCGATCAGGAAACCGACGCTGCCGGGGCTGCCAGATGGCGGCGCGGCGATGAACTGCGCCAGTTGGAAGCCGCCCTCGCCCTGCGGGAACAGTCCGAGGCCCAGCGGGTGAGCATGCTGGAGCAGATGGCCCAGCAGGAGCGGGACGGGCTGCTGGCGCGCATGGCCGCCAGCATCGCCCATGAGGTGCGCAACCCCCTCGCCGGGCTGAAGAACGGCATTTCCACCCTGCGCCGGTTTGGCGAGCGCGAAGAGGTGCGCAAGGAGACCCTCGACTTTCTGGAGAACGGCCTCGACAGCATCGGCCGCGTCGTCGATGTCACCCTGTCCACTTACCGCCGGCGCTCGGGCGCAAAGCTCCTCAGCGCCCGCGACATTCAGGATCTTGAACTGCTGATTGCACCGGAGGCCCGGCGCGCCGGAGCCATCCTCGCCTGGGAGCTGGATGAAACGGCTGAGGTGATGACCGATGCGGACGCCCTGCGCCAGATCCTCATCAACCTGATGCTCAACGCCGTGCGCGCCTCCCCGCCCGGCGGCACCGTTACCGTCGGCCTGTCGCAGGATGAAGCCGCGCATACGGTTGTGCTGAGGGTCAGCGACGAAGGCCCCGGCATGCCGCCGGAACTGGTGGCAGCCATCATCTCCGGCCAGGTCGATGATGTGCCGGTGGAACGCAGCATCGGCATCTGGGTGGTGTCCAATCTGGTGGCGCGGATCGGCGCGGACCTGTCGATCCGCAGCAAGGAAGGCGCAGGCACCACCGTGCAGCTGACCCTCACCAGTGAACCTGAAAACGGGAGCGCAGCCAAATGACGGCAAGCCGCATCCTCGTGGTCGAGGACGACGCGACCCTCGGCGCCTCCCTGCGCCAGCGGCTGGAGCTGGAAGGCTTCAAGGTCCGCTGGGCCCGCTCGGCCAGCGAGGCCCGCGCCGCGCTGGACGGGGATGCGCCGGACATCATCCTCTCCGACATCCGACTGCCGGACGGGGATGGCGAAAGCGTCATGCGGCAGCATTTCGCGCGGTCCGGCATGGTGCCCGTGATCTTCATGACCGCCTATGGCGACATCGACCAGGCCGTGCGGCTGGTGCGCGACGGGGCGCTTGACTACGTCAGCAAGCCCTTCGATCTCGATGCCCTTGTCGACACGCTGCAGGTGATCGCCAGCCGCCGCCGCAGTCCGGCAGGCAGCACCGCAGATCCCTTCTCAGACAGCCCTGCCATGGAAAAGACCGGCAGCACCTTGCGCCGCGCGGCGGCCATCGATCTGCCCGTGCTGCTGCTTGGGGAAACCGGCACGGGCAAGGAAGTGGCCGCCCGCTATGTGCATGAGGCCGGACCACGCAAGGGCAGGCCCTTCGTGCCGGTCAACTGCGGCGCGCTGCCGGCGGACCTCGCCGATTCCCTGCTCTTCGGCCACGAGCGCGGGGCTTTCACCGGCGCAGGCGCAGCCCATCGCGGCTTCTTCGAGGAAGCAGAAGACGGCACGCTGTTTCTCGACGAAATCGGCGATCTGCCGCCTGCCTTGCAGGTGAAGCTGCTGCGCGTGCTGGAAACGCGCGAATTCCGGCGCCTCGGCGCCAGCCAGAGCCGGCGTTTCGAGGCGCGGGTCGTCTGCGCCACCAACAAGGATCTGGAAGCGATGGCCACGAGCGGCGCCTTCCGCGAAGACCTGTGGTTCCGCATCAATGTCATCACCTGCAAGCTGCCGCCCCTGCGCGAGCGGCAGGACGAGATCCCGGCCCTGCTGGAACGGCTTGCGGCGGAAGCGGCCGCCCGCATGGGCCTTGGCGCGCCGCCGCTGAGCGAAGCCGCAAAAGAGGCGGCGCGGCTGCATGGCTGGCCGGGCAACTTCCGTGAACTGATCAACCGCGTGGAACGGGCCGTCGCGCTTGGCAGCGGCAGCGCATTGACGGAGGCCGATCTCTTTCCCGAAGGCGTCAGCAGGGCGGAAGAGACAGCGGCACCTCAAGTCTCAGCGGCCGAACCGGGGACGCCGCTGGCCGATGTGCGTGATGCGGCTGAAAAGGCCCATATCACCGCCGCGCTCACCCGGTTTCAGGGCTCCACCAGCGCCGCCGCCGCCAGCCTCGGCATCTCCCGCAGCACCTTGTGGGAAAAAATGCGCCGCCTCGGCATCAGCCGGGATGAAGAGGGCGGGTAAGCCTTTACTCTCTGAAGACACGTGCCCGCACGGATGCAGCCCGCCTGCACTTCACCATCCGGCCCGACCACACCGCCTGAACGGCCCCGGCCTATTCGTCGCCCGGCACACCATAAGACGGGGCCGCGACGGGATTGAGCGCCCGCGTGACGTAGTCGGCCGCCTGCGGCTTGTAGATGTCCCAGGCCCGTGCAACGGCGGCCACCGGGCAGCCTTCGTCCAGCCAGTCGATCCGCAGTTCCGCAAAGGGCCAGGACTGTTTGTCCACAATCAGCAGCCCCGCCGAATGCACAGGGCCAGCCTCGCCGCCCGCCGCAACAGCAGCGCTCAAAGCCGCGATCAGCCTGTCACCGAGTTCCCCAGATGCGGCCTCGAATGCCGCCACCATCGCTGCCGGCACACCGTCATGGGCCAGAAGATTGCCCGCCGCCACACATTGGCGCCCTTCGGCCGAAGTCCAGATGCCCAGCGCCTTCGGACCGGAATGGATGGCCGTCCGCCCTTCCCCATCCACCGCCAGAAGCTGGCGGTAGTCCGGGAAGCCGTCGCTGTCCCGTGCCGCCGCCGCCGCTTCCGCCGCGCTGGCGCCTTTCGCCAGTTCCTCCAGCATCTTCGCACCCAGAGCCGGGTTGGTGACATTCTGCGTCGCCACCGCACCGGTTCCGGCCTGCGCCCAGGCGCAGCGGGCGGCAACGGCGGGCGAGGAGGACGAGATGGCAACGCCGAACTGGCCGGTCTTTTCGCAGCGGGCGACGATGGAGAAGGTCATGGATGTTCCTTTCCGGAGGTTTCAGGCGTTCTGGCTCAATCTGGAATGACGGCGGTGGCGTCGATCTCGACCAGCCACTCGGGCCGGGCCAGCGCCACGACGACAAGGCCGGTGCAAACAGGGAACACGCCCTTGATATATTCCCCCATCGTCCGGTAGACCGCCTCGCGGTGGCGCACGTCGGTGAGATAAACCACCAGCTTGGTGACATGCTCCATGCGCCCGCCCGCTTCCTCGACCAGCTGGCGGATGTTCTGCATCACCTTGTGGGTCTGCTCCACCGGGTCGTGGCTGCCGATATTCTTCGCCGTGTCGAGATCCTGCGGGCACTGGCCGCGCAGGAAGATCATCGTGCCCCGTGCCACCACCGCCTGACAGAGGTCATTGTCGAGCTTCTGCTCCGGATAGGTGTCCCGCGTGTTGAACTTGCGGATGCGCGTATGTGCCATTGCCGTTTCCCCTCGTGTGTCAGATGCCGCAAACCCGCTCAGGGCTGCGGCCTGTAGGCAAGGTAGTTGTCCTGAATGCGGATATGGTCCGCCACATAGCCCGCGTCATGCCAGACGCCCCAGATGAAGCTGGAGCCGCGCCCGCTCAGCCAGGGCAGCCCGAGAAAATAGATGCCCTTTTCCGCCGAGACGCCGCGCTGATGCTTCGGCCGGCCAGCCTCGTCAAAGGCATCAACCTCAAGCCAGCTGTAGTCTGACACAAAGCCCGTGGCCCAGATGATGGTGGAGACGCCCGCTGCCTCCAGATCCAGCTCCCGCAGGGGAGTGCTGACGCAGTCCACCTGCGGCCCCAGAATGCGCGCCTCTGGCTCTTCCGGCAGGTCAAGGCCGTTGCGGGCCACGAAGGCATCTGCCTCGTCCAGCACGGCCAGATAGTTCCGGTCGCCCCGCTCGATGTTGCGGGCAAGGTCATCGGCGAAGGTCAGGGTGCCATCGCGGTAAGTGCCGGTCATGCCGGTCAGCACCATGCCCTGAGCGGCGAGACGGCGGAAATCGATGGTCTTGCCGCCATGAGCGCCACTCACGGCAATGGTCACATGCTCCGCGCCGGGGGCCTGCGCCTGCGCATCCCATTTGCCCAGCACCCCCAGCCACCAGACGAAATCACGCCCTCTATAGGAGCGGGGTGGACGGTCATGCGGACCGACGGAAAGATAGACCTTGCGGCCCGACAGCATCAGCTCCTCGGCGATCTGCACGCCGGAAGAGCCGGAGCCGACCACAAGCACGGCGCCCTCCGCTAGTTGGCCGGGATTGCGGTATTCGCTGGAATGGATCTGCGCCACAGCTGCGTCTGCGGGCACGATCGGCGGAATGCTGGGCTTCTGGAACGGCCCGGTGGCGGCCACCACATTCAGCGCCTCGATGACGCCATCGGATGTTTCCACCCGGAAACCGGGGCGCCCCTCCAGCCGCGCGACCCGGCTGACCTCGACACCGCAGCGGATGGGTGCCTTCACCATATCTGCATAGGCCACAAAGTAATCCGCCACACCTTCCTTGCCCACGAAGGCATCCGGGCTGCCGGAAAACTCCAGCCCCGGAAAGCGGTCGTGCCAGGCAGGGCCATTGGCAACGAGGGAATCCCAGCGCACCGACCGCCACCGTTCGGCAATGCGGCCGCGCTCCAGCACGACATGAGCAATGCCGTTGCGGCTGAGGTGCTCGCTCATGGCCACACCTGCCTGCCCTGCCCCAACCACCAGCGTGTGGATCGTTTCGACTGCCATGCGCCCGCCCCTCTGCAGCTTGTCCCGGCTGACCTTCTGCGCCGGTCACCTCAGGTCTAGCGGGTCGATTACATCTGGAAAAATATGAAATCTTGCAGCATTGATTAGGAAAAGCCGAAGCAAGCAGTCAGAGCGCGGACGGGGAGACAGGAATGCGGATCACGCTGCGCCAGCTTGAGTATTTCATCGCGGCGGCGGAGGCTGGCAGCATCGCGCTGGCATCTGCCCGTATCCGCGTCTCGCCACCTTCGATCTCCACCGCCATCTCGCAGCTGGAAACCGAACTTGGCGCCCAGCTGTTCCTGCGCCGCCATGCGCAAGGGCTATCCCTGACACCGGCGGGGCAGAAGCTGCTGGTCGAGGCCAAGGCCGTGATCGGGCAGGCGCAGACCCTCTACACCGCCGCCTCGGAAGCCACAGGCCAGGTCAGCGGCGCGCTGTCGCTCGGCTGCCTGCTCACCTTCGCGCCGATGGTGCTGCCGGAAGTCAGCCAGAGCTTTCAGGCCGCCTATCCGGGTGTCACCATCCGCCCCACGGTCAGCGATCATCAGACGCTGCTGGCACGGCTGGAGCGGGCGGAGCTGGACATTGCCCTGTCCTATGACCTGCTGGTGCCGGAGGGGTTTGAGTTCACCCCGCTCGCCGGACTGCCGCCGCATGTGCAGGTGGCCGAAACCGATCCGCTGGCGCAGCTCACGGCCATCTCGCTGGCGGAACTGGCGGACCAGCCGTTCATCCTGCTCGATCTGCCCCTGTCGCGGGACTATTTCCTCGCCCTTTTTGCAGCCGCCGGTGTCACCCCGAACATCATTGCGCAGATCCAGCATCTCGACGTCATCCGCACCATGGTCGCCAGCCGCTATGGCTATACGCTAGCCAATGTGCGCCCGCGCAACAAGGCCGCACTCGACGGGCGCCGCCTTGTCAGCCTGCGCCTTGCCGGAGATCACAGACCGATGCGGCTCGGCCTTCTGAGCGCGGGCCAGCGTGTGCCCACCCGGCTGGTGCAGGCCTTCGAGGCCCATTGCCGCCAGCTGATTTCCAGCAGCTACGTGCCCGGCATGGATGCCCCGGTGCTCATGCCAAGGCGGACGGGCGTGACGAACTGAGCATGGCCGCGCTCACAGCCTTGCAGCACTGGGCACGCCGGCGACCAGATCCTCGATGAACTGGAGAGTCTGAGGGTTGAGATCGGCCGACTTGCGGGTGATCACCTCGTAAGGCTCGCTCTTGGAGCGCAGATGCATGGGCAGGACGCTGGCCATGCCGAAATTCACGAAAAACGCCGCAACATCGCTGGAGAGCAGCGCCACCGTGTTCGGCTCCGCCTGCATCAGCGACATGGTGGTCAGCGCCGAGCGGGTTTCCAGCAAGGCACGCGGCATTTCCAGCCCCGCCTGCCGGAACTCCTGCTCCAGCGACAGCCGCATGGGCATGGACGCCGTGTAGACGATCCAGCGCGCATCCACGAGATCCTTCAGCCCCACCTTCTTGCGGCCGATCAGCGGATGAGCCGGGTTGGCCACAACGGCCAGCAGCTCATCATGGAAGGCCGTGACATTGTACAGCTGCGGCGTGGTGCTCATGGAACTGCGGCCGATGACGAGGTCCAGCAGCCCCCGGTCCAGCTGGCGCAGCAGTTCCACGCTGGTGTCTTCCAGAATTTCCACCGAGGTGCGGGGAAAGCGCCGCAGGAAGGCGCTGATGGTTTCCGTCACATAGGGCACGGCGCCCATGATGGTGCCGATGCGCAAGCGGCCCCACTCCCCGTCAGACGCACTGTGGATTTCCTGTGCCATGGCCGACAACTGCGACAGCATGGTCTTGGCATGGCGGATCATGCATTCCCCGGCGGGCGTTGCGATGAGCCCCCGGTTGGTGCGGTTGAACAGCTTCGTCCCCGTCAGATCCTCCGCCTCCTGCAGCGCCTTGGTGGCGCGCGGCTGGCTCATGCCGATCAGTTCGGACGCCCGTTTCAGGGAGCCGTTGTCATCGATGGCGGAAATCAGCAGCATCTGCCGCATGGAAAGGCGGATCAGCGGCATGGAATGGGTGCGCGGCATCGGCTTTTGAGTTTCCATTTCGTTATATCAGTATCCGAGAATAGCGTATTTACAGCTCCGGCGCTGCCTTTATCCTGCCAGCCCAACAGGAATGCCCGGGGGAGGGACGATGTTCCACACCCTTGGGTTACCAAATGGGAATAGCCAAGCAGGGGGACGTATGAGCCTGATCAATTACGTAACGCGGGTCCAGTTCGGATACGGCGAAATCGCAACGCTGAAGGCGGAGCTGGCGCTGGCCGGGATCACCCGTCCGGTCATCGTCACCGACAAGGGCGTGCGTGCACTGGGCATGCTGGAGCGCATCGAAGCGGCAACCGGCGTCACCCCCGCAGCCGTCTTTGACGAGACCCCCGGCAACCCCACGGAAGCTGCCGCCGTCAAGGCCACCGCCGTTTTCCGTGAGGCAGGCGGCGACGGCATCATCGCCATCGGTGGCGGCTCGGCGCTGGATCTGGCCAAGGCCGTAGCCATCATGGCCGCGCATGAAGGCCCGCTGAAGACCTATGCCGTCGTTGAAGGCGGGCTGGAAAAAATCACCTCCCGCACCTTCCCGACCATCGCCGTGCCCACCACCGCCGGAACGGGCAGCGAAGTCGGCCGCGCCGCCATCATCATTCTGGAAGATGGCCGCAAGGTCGGGCTGTTGTCGCCCTATCTCATCCCGAAAGCCGCCATCGTCGATCCGGAGCTGACGCTCAGCCTGCCGCCCATGCTCACCGCCGCCACGGGCATGGACGCCATCTCCCACTGCATCGAAACCTATCTCGCCCCGTCCTTCAACCCGCCGGCCGATGGCATCGCGCTGGAAGGCCTGCGCCGGGGCTGGGCCAACATCCGCCTTGCCGTGGAAGAGCCGAACAACCGCGATGCCCGCGCCAACATGGCCATCGTGGCGACCATGGGCGCCATGGCGTTCCAGAAGGGCCTCGGCTGCGTGCACAGCCTCAGCCACTCGCTGGGCGGCATCAATCCGAAGCTGCATCACGGCACGCTGAATGCCATCTTCATGCCGCCGGTGCTGGCCTTCAACCGCGACGCCAAGACCTCGGTGGAGGAGAACAAATACGCCCGCCTTGCCGATGCCATGGGCCTTGCCGCTGACGCGGACATTGGCGCTGCCATCGAAGACATGACCCGCGCCATCGGCCTGCCCACCCGCCTTTCGGAACTGGGCGTAACCGCAGACCTGTTCGACAAGGTGGTGAAGGGCGCGCTGGCCGACCACAGCCACCGTACCAACCCGCGTGACGCCACCGCCGAAGACTACCACGCCATGCTGCAGGCTGCGCTCTGAGCGCAAGCCTCCCCGGGGAGTGACAAGATGACTTATACGCCGCACGGTAATCATCTGATTGCCGGCGAATGGGTGGCGACGCCCGATCGCTTTTACAACGAGCCCGTTTCCGGTGAGCCCGCCGCCTTCTCGGTGGGCACCGTGGATCTGGTGAACCGCGCTGCCGAAGCCGCCGAAAACGCCTTCTGGTCCTACGGCTATTCGTCTGCCGCAGAGCGCGCCGCCCTGCTGCGCGCCATTGCCGATGAGATCGAGGCACGCGGGGCCGCCATCACCGAGGTTGGCTGCCTGGAAACCGGCCTTCCGGCTGCACGGCTTGAAGGCGAGCGGGGCCGCACCACCGGCCAGCTGCGGCTTTTCGCCAGCCACATCGAGAAGGGCGACTATCTCGACCGCCGCTTCGACCCGGCCCTGCCGGACCGCCAGCCCGCACCGCGCCCGGAAATCCGCCTGATGCAGCGCCCGGTGGGACCGGTCGCCGTGTTCGGCGCCTCCAACTTCCCCCTCGCCTTCTCCACAGCGGGCGGTGATACGGCCGCAGCCCTTGCCGCCGGTTGCCCGGTGGTGGTGAAGGGCCACTCCGCCCATCCCGGCACGAGTGAGATTGTTGCAGAAGCCATCCATGCCGCCATCAGCAAGCTCGGGATTGATCCGGGCGTCTTCAGCCTGGTGCAGGGCGGCAACCGGGACGTGGGCAGCGCCCTCGTCACCCACCCGCTGATCAAGGCCGTCGGCTTCACCGGTTCGCTGGCGGGCGGGCGGGCGCTGTTTGACCTGTGCGCCAGCCGCCCGGAACCCATCCCCTTCTTCGGGGAACTGGGCAGCGTCAACCCGATGTTCGTTCTGCCGGAAGCCGTGAAGGCCCGCGCCGCCGCCCTTGGCGCAGGCTGGGCCGCCTCGCTGACGATGGGCGCAGGCCAGTTCTGCACCAATCCGGGCATTGCCATTGTGGTGGCAGGTAACGATGCGGACAGCTTCGTGGCCGCCGCCAAGGAAGCCCTGGCCAAGACCGGTCCGCAGGTGATGCTGACCGCAGGCATTGCCCGCGCCTATCAGTCCGGTCAGGCCCGCCTGCAGAACCGCGAGACGGTGCAGCCGGTGCATGAAACCGCATCGGAAGGGCGCAGCGCCAACCCGAACCTCTATGAGACGACGGCGAGCCAGTTCCTCGCGGACCATGCGCTGTCGGAGGAAGTGTTCGGCCCGCTTGGCCTCGTCGTCCGGGTGGAAACGCCGAAAGAGATGCGCCGCATTGCCCTGAGCTTCCAGGGCCAGCTGACGGCCACCCTGCACATGGATGACGGCGACCTGCCGCTGGCAAAGACGCTGCTGCCCGTGCTGGAGCGCAAGGCCGGACGCGTGCTCGTCAATGGCTTCCCGACCGGCGTGGAGGTGGTCGATGCCATGGTGCATGGCGGCCCCTACCCGGCCTCGACCAACTTCGGCGCCACCAGCGTCGGCACCATGGCGATCCGGCGCTTCCTGCGCCCGGTCAGCTATCAGAATTTCCCGGCAGGCCTGCTGCCGGAAGGCGTGCTCTAGCACCCGAACACGGCATGCCCCGCCGGGGCATGCCTTCTACCTGGAGGAGGAAACACATGAAACTCGCACATACCACGAAAACAGCCGTTCTCGCCGGCATAGTTCTGGCCGGTGGCATCCTGACCGCTTCGGCCCAGACCACCCTGACCGTCACCCATTCATCGCCGGCAGACAGCCATTTCGGCCTCGCCGCTGCCGCCTTCAAGAAGGTGGCGGAAGAGAAGTCTGGCGGCACGCTGAATGTCGTGATCCAGCGCATGGACAACGAGCGCGAGGCGCTGGAAAGCGTGCAGTTCGGCTCGCAGGAATGCGCCATGGGCTCGGCCGGCCCGCTGGGCAACTTCGTGCCCGAGACGCGCGTCCTGGACGTGCCGTTCCTGTTCGACAGCTATGACCATGCCCGCGGCGTTCTGGACTCGGATGTCGGACAGGAGCTTCTGGCGCTGTTCCCCGCACGCGGCCTTTATGGCGTTGCCTGGATGGAAAACGGCTTCCGCAACCTGACCACCGGCAGCAAGGCCGTCAACTCGCCGGAAGATCTGCGCGGCATGAAGATCCGCACCATGGAAAACCAGGTGCACATGCAGGCCTGGCAGGCAGCCGGTGTTCTGCCGACGCCGATGGCCTTCTCCGAACTGCCTTCGGCCCTGCAGCAGGGTACGGTTGATGGCCAGGAGAATCCGATTCCGGTGATCCTGTCGAACAACCTCGACATGATGCAGAAGCACCTCTACCTGACCCGCCACGTTTATTCGCCGGGCATCTTCGTCTGCAATCCGGACTTCATCGCCGGTCTGACGGAAGAGCAGAAGGCAGCCGTGGAAGAGGGTGGCAAGGCTGCATCGGCTGCCAACCGCGCAAGGGTGGAGCAGGACGAGACCGCCGGTATCGAGACCCTGCGCACGCGCGGCATCGAAGTCGTCGAAGTCGCTGACCGCGACGCCTACCGTCAGGCCATGGCTTCCGCCAATGCCGGGTTTGAGACCCAGTTCGGTGCTGACCTCCTCAAGCGCATCCGGGACTGGAAAGCTCAATGAGCTCAGTGGCGGCACTGATCCGTCGCGCTGACGGACTTGTTGCAGGGGGGGTGGCGGCTGCCGCCTCCCTTGCACTGGCCATCGCCGTGGCCTCCAGCTTCTGGCAGGTGATGGGACGTTTCCTGTTCCACACACCTGCCAGCTGGTCGGAAGCACTCACACGGCTTGCTCTCGTGTGGATGGTGCTGCTCGGCATTTCCGTTGCCCTGCGCAAGGGCGCACTGGTTGCCATCGATCTGGCGCGGGAGGCCACTACGGGCGGGCTGCGCCGCAGCATCGAGGCTATCACCCTCGTCTCCTGCCTGATCATGTTCGCCACCCTCTTCTGGTTCGGCATCGCCACCGCCCAACGCGTGCAGATGCAGGAAATGGCCGGTCTGGAAATTTCCATGGCCTGGGGCTATGCCGCCATTCCGGTTGGATCGCTCTTCGCCGCCCTTGGCGCCATCGTGCATTTCCTCCAGTCCGGCAAGGAGACCGCGCAATGACCGGTGCAATCGTCTCCGCGATGCTGGTGTTCTTCGCCATTTCGGTGCCCATCGCCATCTCCATCGGCCTCGCCTCGATGATCGGGCTCTTCGGCTTCACCACGCTGCCTGCCATCGTCGTGCCGCAGCAGATCTACATCGCCCTCGACAAGTTTCCGCTGGCCGCAATCCCCTTCTTCATCCTCGCCGGCAACCTGATGGAAGTCGGCGGCCTGTCGCGACGTCTTGTGGAATTTGCCCGCGCCTTCGTCGGCCAGATCCAGGGCGGGCTTGCTGCCACTTGCGTGCTGACCTGCATGCTGTTCTCCGCCATTTCCGGCTCCAGCGTCGCCACCACATTTGCCGTCGGTGTCGTGCTCATTCCGGCCATGCGCCAGTATGGCTATCCGGTCGGCTTCGTCGCGGCCCTCATGGCCACCTCTGCCGAGCTGGGCGTCATCATCCCGCCGTCGATCCCGATGATCCTTTACGGCGTTGCCACCCAGACCTCGATCCCGCAGCTGTTCCTCGCAGGCATCCTGCCCGGCCTGATGATCGCGGGTGCCCTGCTGCTGACGGCGCTCGTCTGGTGCCGGATCAGGGGCTGGGGCAAGCGCGACGGCGAAGGCAGCCTGCCGCGCCTCACCGCAATCCGCCGCGCCATCTGGGCCCTGCTGATGCCCGTGCTGATCATGGGCGGCATCTATGGCGGCGTCACCACGCCGACCGAGGCCAGTGTCATCGCCGTCATCTATGCCATGGTGGTGGGCCTGTTCCTGCACCGGGAAATGACGTGGACGGACCTGATCAACGCCTTCCGCAAGTCGGTCGTCACCTCTGCCGTCATCATGTTCATCATCGGCACCGCCAGCCTGATGGGCTACCTGCTCAACCGGCAGGGCGTGCCCGATGCTGCGGCGCTGTGGCTGACGAACACCTTTGACGGCCCGGTGTCGCTGATGCTGGCGATCAACGCGATGCTCTTTGTCATCGGCATGTTCATCGAGACGGGCGCAAGCATCATCGTTCTCGCCCCCATCCTGCAGGATGCCGCCGCCCGTGTCGGCATTGCACCGGTCCACTTCGGCACCGTGATGGTGGTGAACCTTGCCCTCGGCATGATCACGCCGCCGCTCGGGGTCAATCTCTTCGCCGCCGCGCAGATCGCCGGATGTTCGGTGACGCAGATGCTGAAGCCGCTGATGGTGTTCGTCGGTGTCGTCGTGCTCTGCCTGCTGGTGATCTCCTTCGTCCCTGCGGTCAGCATGACGCTGCCGTCCCTGATCGGGCGCTGAACACCCCCAAACACGCCTGCCCCGCTCACGGGGCAGGCAGGATTGCTCACATCTGGAAGAGTTTGCCCACATGACCGGCTCCCTAATCCAACAGCTGCAGGATATCGTTGGCCGCCGCTATGTTCACACCGGTGCCCAGGGCACCCGGCGCTTCCGCCGGGGCTACCGCTATGGTGACGGCGAGGTTCTGGCCGCGGTCGAGCCCGGCACGCTGGTGGAACAGTGGCGCGTGCTGGAAGCCTGTGTCGCGGCAGACGTTGCCATCATCTTCCAGGCAGCAAACACGGGGCTGACCGGCGGCTCCACGCCTTTCGGGGATGGCTATGACCGCCCCATCGTCATCGTCTCCACCCTGCGCAACAGGCGTATTGACCTTCTCGACCACGGGCGGCAGGTGCTGTGCATGCCCGGCGCCACCCTCGACCAGCTGGAACGGCAGCTGAAGCCGCTGGGCCGCGAGCCCCATTCCGTCATCGGCTCCAGCTGCATCGGCGCATCGGTGACGGGCGGCATCTGCAACAATTCCGGCGGCTCTCTGGTGCAGCGCGGCCCGGCCTACACCCAGCTGGCTCTGTTTGCGCAGGTGGATGCGGAGGGCCGCCTGCATCTCGTCAATCACCTCGGCATCCGCCTTGGCGGCCAGCCGCTGGACATCCTCTCCCGGCTGGATGCGGGCAGTTTCACCGAGGCGGACGTGGACTTCCCGCAAGGAGCGCAGGCGTCCGACATCGAGTACAAGGACCATGTGCGCGACATTGCGGCCCGCAGCCCGGCCCGCTTCAACGCCGACCCGCGCCGCCACTATGAGGCATCAGGCTCGGCCGGCAAGATCGGCGTCTTTGCCGTGCGGCTTGATACCTTCGCGGTGGCTGAAGAGGAAAAGGTCTTCTACATCGGCACCCGCGACCCGGCCGAGCTGCAGGCCATCCGGCGGCATATTCTGGCAAACTTCAAGAACCTGCCCATTGCCGGGGAATACATGCATGCGGACGCCTTTCGCGCAGCGCAGGTCTGGGGCAAGGATCTCTACCTCTTCATCCGCACCTTCGGCACCGTCAATGTTCCCCGCGCCTTTGCGGCCAAGAGCTGGTTCGACGGCCTGACGGAGCGCTTCGGCCTCGGCAAGGCCGTGTCCGATCACCTGCTGCAATTCGCCAGCCGCTTCCTGCCCGAGCAGATGCCAAAGCGGCTGATCGACTGCCGCGACACCTATCCGCATCATCTGATGATCCGGGCCGGTGACGCCTGCATCGCCGAAACGCGGGACTATCTCGCCTCCATCTTCCCGAGCACGGCCGGCAACTTCATCGAATGCACGGAAGCCGAAGGCAAGGCCGCCTTCCTCAACCGCTTCACCGTGGGCAGCGCCGTGGTGCGCTACCGGGCGGTGCATGGCCGCACGGTTGAGGATATCGTCGCCCTCGACGTTGCCTTGCCGCGCGACACGATCGACTGGTTCGAGACCCTGCCGGACGGGATTTCCGACAAGATGGCACTGAAGATCTATGTCGGGCACTTCCTCTGCCACGTCATGCATCAGGAGTATCTGGTGAAGAAGGGCGTGGACTGCGAGGCGCTGGAGCACGAGATCTGCGCCCTGCTGGACGCACGCGGCGCGGAATATCCGGCCGAGCACAATGTCGGCCATCTCTATGAGGCAAAGCCCGCGCTGCGGGACTTCTACCGCAGCCTCGACCCCACCAACACCTTCAACCCCGGCATCGGCAAAACCTCAAAATGCCGCCACTGGCACTAAGCCGCGATTGAATGCGGCAGGGCGGCCACCCGCCCGCCGGATATTTGGCTGAACGGTCTCAATCAGCATTTTCTGCCTCCTCTGCGATGCAACACTGCGCCCCAACAGGCCAGACCGCCTTCTGCTGCAGGAGCGCGGTCTTCGGCAAGGCTGGTTGCTCCGGGCAGGACCGCGTGATGAAGACACTGCTGCTTACGAAGGAAGACGTCAAAGGCCTGATCTCCATGGCGGAGGTCATCGGCACCGTGGAAGAGGCCTACAAGGCCTTCAACAGCGGCCTCGTGCAGCAGCCCGGCTACATGGGCCTGCATCTGCCTGCCCCGCGCGGAGAGATCGATTTCAAGGCAGGATACAATCAGGCCAATGAAACCATCACGCTGAAAGCCTCCTCTGGCGGCTTCCCGCATAACCCGGCGGAGCACGGCGTGCCGAGCGGCATGGGGACCGTTCTCCTGTTTGATGCCAGAAGCTGCGCGCTGGCCTGCGTCATGGACGGAAGTCTTCTCACAGGCCTCAGGACGGGCGCATCAGGCGCAGTCTCCGTGAAGGCACTGGCGCGCAAGGATGCCCGGACGGTGGCGGTGATCGGCACCGGCAATCAGGCCCGGATGCAGATCCGCGCCATCCGCGAAGTGATGACGATTGGCGAAATCCACGCCTGGTGCCGGACACCGGAGAAGCTCGCCGCCTTCAAGGACGAGATCGAGCGGGAGTTCGGCATCCCCGTCACCGCTGCCTCCTGCGCCAGAGACGCCGTGGCAGCGGCCGACATCCTGATCACGGCGACCCGGGGCACGGGGCCGGTGGTGGAAGCGGGCTGGGTGAAGCCCGGAACCCACATCATCGCCATCGGCACGGATCAGCACGGCAAGCAGGAATTCGAGCCTGAGATTTTCCGCGGCGCCCGCATCGTTGTGGACTCCCTCTCCCAGTGCATCAGCAAGGGCGAAACCTGGCATCCGCTGAATGCGGGCATCATCACGCAGGAGCAGATCCACGGCGAGATCGGCGAAATCCTGCTGGGGCACAAGCCGGGCCGCGAGAGCGACGACGAAATCACCATTTTCGATTCCACCGGCATGGCCATTCAGGACAATACCGCCGCCCGGAAGATCTATGACAACGCCGTCGCGCGCAACGCCGGCACCTGGTTCAGCTTCTTCCAGTAATCCATATCCCCCCGCCCTCCGGACTGTCAGAAGGCCAACACCAGCATGCGCAACTACCCGACGCTCCAGGATATTCACGACGCAAGAGAGCGGGTGAAGCCGCATATTCGCCACACCCCGCTGCTGCGGGCGGACAAGATCGAGAAGAAGCTGGGCTGCGAGCTTTACCTCAAGCCGGAAACCCTGCAGGTCACAGGCGCCTTCAAGATCCGGGGTGCCCTGAACAAGGTGCTGTCGCTGCCGCGGGAGGAAACCGCGAAGGGCCTCATCTCCAGTTCATCGGGCAACCATGCCCAGGCGCTGGCCTATGTGGCAAAGATGCTGGGCGTGAAGGTGGTGCTGGTGCTGCCGGTCACCACTCCCAAGCTGAAGATCACCAACACTGAGGCTCTGGGCGCTGAAATCATCCTGTTTGACGGGGACAACGCCTCCCGCTGGAAGCAGGTCTACGATATCGCGGAGCGCAACAATTACACTGTCGTGCACGGCTTCGAGGATCCGCTGGTGATGGCCGGCCAGGGGACGATGGCCTGCGAGATCCTTGAGGATCTGCCCGATGTCAGCACGGTCATCGTGCCGGTGGGCGGCGGCGGTCTCATCTCGGGCGTGGCGACCGCATTGAAGGAACTCAAGCCTTCGGTGCGCGTCATCGGCGCCGAGCCCGCCCTGACCCCGAAATATTACCACAGCCGTCTGAACGGTGAGCCCACCTCCCTGCCGCTTCTGGACACCATCGCAGACGGCCTGCGGCTCAGTGTTCCCGGCCGCAACCCCTATCCCATCATCGAGAAATACGTCGACGAGATCGTCCTCGTCGACGACGCGCACATCGTCGAGGGCATGCAGGTGCTGGCAAGGGATGCAAAACTGATTGCCGAACCCGCCGCCTCCATCGGCATCGGCGCCCTGCTCGCCGGATCTATCAGCATAGAGCCGGGTGAAAAGGTCTGCGCCATCCTCACCGGCGGCAACTGGGATCTGAGCAGCCTCGCGGACGTCTACAACAGGCTCTGAAACCAGAGCATGATGGACCAGACCTGCTGAAATCAGATCCCGCTGAGACCATCTCAGCGGGATCTGCCTATGGCCTCACATCCCGCGGGCCGCCCCTTCACGCCGGCAGCGCAACGGGCCCCATGGCGGCCCATCGGAGTGCAGTCCATCCGGCCACGGAGACAACTGCCCGCTCTTTTCCACTGATAGACCCATGTTCAAACCGGGCCTATGATCTGCCACAGGTCCAGGCAGACTTGGCAAGACCCGCGTGGCGCGAGAGCAAATTCAAGGCATGCTGCGTCAGTGCCGAAAGGCCCGGTATTGTAAAGTCCTTCCAGAGGAAGCTCTGAATGACGAAAACAACAAGCGCCAGAATTATCGAAGCCGCCGAAGTGCTGTTCTATGAGCACGGCCTGCGCAGCGTGAGCGTTGACGCGATCGCAGAAGCCGCCAGCGTCACGAAGCGTACGCTATACTACCACTTTGAAAGCAAGGACGCGCTGATCGCCGCCTATCTGGAAGCACGTGATACCCCGACGGTGGAACGGTACCGCGGCTGGATGGGAAACCCCGCTCTGCCGGTGGCCGAACGGGTGTCCCGGATCTTTGCCTGTCTGGCCGAACACGCCCGGAAGCCCAAATGGCGCGGCTGCGGATTTACCCGAGCGGCCGTGGAACTGGCCGGGCTGCCGGGGCATCCCGCCGTGCTGATGGCGGCAAAACACAAACGGCGTTTCGAGGCCTGGCTGGAACAGGAATTGCGGGACGGGGGCGTAAACACCCCGCAAAAACTGGCCCGGCAGATCGTGCTGCTGATCGAAGGGACGATTTCTCAGATCCTCATTCATGGCGATGTTTCCTGCGCCCTGACCGCCGGGGAGGCGGCGGCAGCGCTCGTCTTGCTGGACCTCAAGGACCAGCCGGGACAGGAGCGGAAACAGCCGGCACTGGCAGAAACCGGCATGTATACCGGCTAGTGAGTTTCCTATTTCCGGCCCGGCCTTACCGTCAGCGTTCTCTCAAAGGGGAGCGCCAGAATGCAGAAGACCGCCAGCGGGCCATGGACACCAGCCCTTGTGATTTCACTCGTTGCCGCAGGGCTGATTCTGTCATTGTCCATGGGGCTGCGCCAAAGCCTGGGCCTGTTCATGGAGCCCATGGTACGCACCACCGGCATCACGGCCGCCGCCTTCGGCTTCGCGATGGCCGCCCAAAACCTTGCCTGGGGCATCGGCCAGCCATTCATGGGCGCAATCTGCGACCGGTTCGGCGGGCGTCTGGTCGTGGCGCTTGCCGCCGTTCTCTATTGTGCCGGCCTTTACATGACCGCCACCGGAGGTCCGGCCGGCCTTTATCTTGGCGGCGGCCTGCTGGTCGGGCTGGCGGTCGCGGCAACTTCGCATGGTGTCCTCGTCGGCATCATCTCGCGCCTCGCCACGCCTGCCATCCGGGCAACGGCCGTTTCCATCCTTGCAGCGGCCGGTTCACTCGGCACCTTTATTGTTGCCCCGGCGGCTCAGGCGATGATCAGCCAGTGGAACTGGCAGGCCGCGCTCGGCGGCCTTGCCCTGCTGGCCGCCACCATGGCGGGCCTTGCCCTGTTGTTCCGGCGCGGCGCGGCGCAAACACAGAGGCATCAGGCACAGGGGCATCAGGATCCGCAAAAGCCCAATGCGCGCCGGGCCATTGCCGAAGCTCTGGCCAACCGCAGCTTCGTCATCACCACGGCCGCCTTCTTTGCCTGCGGTTTCCAGCTGATCTTCATTGCGACCCATCTGCCGAATTTCATCGCGATCTGCGGGCTGCCGCCGTCCGTGAGTGCCACGGCGATCGCCCTGATCGGGATCTGCAATGCCATAGGCACACTTGCCGCCGGCTATCTTTGCCAGCGCTGGGGAAATGTTCTTGTGCTGGCGCTGATATACCTGCTGCGCACCCTGGCCATTGCGGCGTTCTTCGCCTTCCCGGTCAGTGTGGAAACCGCGTTGATCTTTGCTGCGGCAATGGGCTTCCTCTGGCTGAGCGTCGTTCCGCCCGTCAGCGGGCTCATCAACGGCCTGTTCGGCCCGGCGAATTTCGGCACTCTTTTTGGCGTGATGTTCCTCAGCCACCAGGTGGGTGCATTTCTCGGCGCCTGGCTCGGGGGCCTAAGCTACCAGCTCAGCGGCAGCTACTCGATCAGCTGGCTGTCCCTGATCATTGTCGGCCTGCTGGCCGCCCTCCTGCAGTTCACCGCGCGCGGAGAAAGAGCCACTCCTCTGCAGGCACAGTAAGCTTCGTGGCCGGGGCGCTTCGCACCTGCCGTGCTGGTTGTGGCGGGCCTCGTGACCGGCTACGCGCTCGGACTGCAAGACTATCTGAGCCTTGACTATCTTGCCGGGCAGCGGGCGGCGCTCAGGGCCTATGTGGAGGCCCATATGCTGTGGTCTGCCGCCCTGTTCCTGACGGTCTATATTCTCGCCGTCGCCTTTTCCTTTCCCGCGGCATCGATCCTGACCGTGTTCGGCGGCTTTCTTTTTGGCTGGCTTGCGGGCGGCGCGCTGGTCGCCGCCGGCGCAACGATTGGCGCCTCGCTTCTCTTCCTCGCAACACGTTCGGCCTTCGGCGGCTTCCTGCGCCACAGGGTCAGAGGCGTCATGAAGACGCTGGCAGACGGTTTCCGGGAGAATGCCTTTGGCTACCTCTTCGCCATCCGCCTTGCCCCGGTTTTCCCGTTCTTCATGGTCAACATAGCCGCCGCCCTTTTCGACATCAGCCTTGGCCGGTTCGTAGCGGCGACGTTCTTCGGGATTTTGCCCGGCACCTTCGCCTATGCCTATCTGGGTCAGGGCGTGGACAGCGTGCTTGTGGCCGCAAAGGCATCCGGCCGTGAGGCGCAACTCTCCGATCTGGTGACGCGCGAGATCACCCTTGCCTTTTTCCTGCTGGCCGCATTTGCCCTTCTTCCCACACTGGTGAAGCTGATCCGCAAACACGGGGCGGGCCGAGGCTAAGCCGAAAATGGAGGGTCTGACCGCCTTTGGACACACGGGAGCCCTGGATGCCTGATGCAGCACAAGAGCCTGCCCCAGTTGTGCTTCTCGGCGGCGGCCACGCCCATGTAGAGGTTGTCCGCCATCTGGGCGGCATGCGCCTGCCCCACAAGGTCACGCTCGTGTCTCCGGCCCGCCACACGCCCTATTCCGGCATGCTGCCCGGCTATGCCGCCGGAGAGTACCGCTTCGAGGATTTCCATATCGATCTGGCGGACCTGTGCGGGCGCTGCGGTGTGACGTTCCTTGAAACCGCCGCCACCGGCATCGATCCCGCAGCAAGGACGGTGACGCTCGCAGACGGAGGCACCCTTGAGTACAGCCTCCTGTCCATCGACACAGGCTCAACGCCACGGCTCCCGCAAGACCTATCCGGCGGCATACCGGTGAAGCCGATTTCCCGCTTCACGCAGGCACTGGCGCAGTTGGACGCACTGGCCGCGAGCACGGAAGCGCCGCTGCGGATCGCCGTGGTTGGCCAGGGGGTCGCAGGTGTTGAACTGGCCTTTTCCCTGCAGCAGCGCTTCGCCCATCGCGGAGTACAGATCGCACTGGCCGGGCGCTCGCACCGCCCTTTGCCGGAGCGCAGCAAACTTGCACAGCGGATGGTGGAACGAGAGCTGCACAGGGCCGGGATCAGCCATCATCCGGATTTTGATGCCATTGCCTTTTCAGATGGCCGGCTGACGGCGGGCGACGGCAGGCAGCTCGCGGCCGATGAGGTGGTCTGGGCCACCTCCAGCGGAGCACCTGGCTGGCTGCAAGGCAGCGGACTTGCCCTCGATGCGGCCGGCTTCATCCGGGTGGACGCCACGCTGCGGTCTGTCTCGCATCCCGATGTCTTCGCCGCCGGAGATGCCGCCTCCCTGCCCGAACCGAGGCCAAAGGCCGGGGTCTTTGCCGTCCGGCAGGGCCCTGTACTGGCGCAGAACATCCACCGCAGCCTCACGGGCACACCGCTGAAGCCCTACCGCCCTCAGCGCGCCTGGCTCGCACTCATCTCCCTTCCGGGCGGGCGGGCGATTGCCGACAAATGGGGCCTTGCCGTATCCGGCCGCTGGGTGCGGCTCTGGAAGCATCACACCGACACGCGCTTCCTCCGGCGCTATCAAACGCCCCGGACTGAATAGACGCTTGCAAGCCAGCGGACCGGCGCAAGCGTCAGAAACACGAACATTCAGAAACATGAAAGAATCAACTCGATTGATTTTTTCAAATCTGATTGACGAGAATCAAAGAACTCTCGAGCCCGGTTGACCTAACTCGGGCTATGAACACCCGTGTCCCCCGGCCCGTAATTTCCGTCCTGCTCGCCTGCCTGCTGGTGGCCGTGGCAGTGCTGACGGGCTTTGGCATGGGGGCAAAGGCGGGGGGGTCCCATACGGGCCAAAGTGCCAAGGTCATCGAATTCGTCATCTGCACCGACGATGGCATGCGCATCGTCAGGATGGATGAGCACGGGCAGGTGCTGGACGAAGACGCGAGAACCAGCCACCCGGCACCCTGCTGCGACGGCCAATGCCTCGGCTGCACCCTGTGTTCTTCTTCGGCAGGAAACACGCCTGCGGTCTTTTCCCTTCCCGCCCCCGCCTCCAGCCAGCCCGCGCCCGCATGGGCCGCCGCGTTTGCACCCGGTTCGGTGCTGACGCGCGCCTCCCAGCGCGCACCGCCAAGGACAGGCCGATGACAGACTTGCGCTTCCGCACCTCCCCTGCGGCCCCTCCCTCATTCGTCCGCACTCTGCTCGCCGGACTGCTGACCGCCTTCCTGCTCCTGATCACACCGGCCGGGCCGGTGATGGCCCAACAGATCAAGGACAGCTCACAGCTTTCCCACTTCCTGCCGCAGGTCACCCCGGCCTCGCTGGTGGAAGGGGCAGATGCCTTTGGCCCTGTCCGGCCGGATCTTGCCGCCGCGCCCGTGCTGCGCGGGGGACAAACGATCGCCTATGCTTTCGTCACCTCCGACTTTGCCGGCACCACAGGCTATTCCGGCAAGCCCATCCACGTGATGGTGGCCATCGGCACCGATGGGCTGCTGAAGGGCGTGAAGCTTCTCAAGTATTCCGAGCCCATCGTCCTGGTCGGCATTCCCGAAGCGCGGATGGTGGAGCTGATCGAGGGCTACAAGGGCCTCGACATCGCAAAGGAAGCCGCATCCGGCGGCTCCAGCCACGATCTCAAGATCATTTCCGGCGCCACGGTCACGGTGATGGTGATCGACGATTCCGTCGTGCGCGCCAGCATCAAGGTGGCCCGCAGCCTCGGCCTCGGCGGGCTTTCCACCGAAGCTCCCGCCGCAGGCCCGCTGCGTGTCATCGATCCGGAGGTGAAAGCCGCTGACGACTGGCTGACGCAAACAGGAGACGGCACCCTCCGCCGCCTGTCGCTGGACGTGGGGCAGGTCAATGCCGCCTTTGCCGCCCTGCCCGACCAGCGCGCTGCAGAGCGCCCGGAGGAAGGCCCCGCGGATGCCACCTTCATCGACCTCTATGCCACGCTCGTCAGCATTCCCGGCATTGGCGAAAGCCTGCTGGAGCCGGGCGAAAAGGCCGCCATCGATGCCTGGCTGAAGCCGGGGGACAGCGCCTTGCTGCTGGCCGCCAGAGGCCGCTATTCCTTCAAGGGCTCCGGCTATGTGCGCGGCGGCATCTTCGACCGGGTGCATCTGATCCAGGGCGACATGTCCGTCCGCTTCCGCGACAGGGACCACAAGCGTGCAGGCCCGCTGGCTCTTGCCGGGGCGCCGGAGCTGAGCGAGCGCGACATCTTCCGCATTCCGGCAGACTCCGGCTTCAACCCGGCAGAGCCCTTCCGCATCCAGCTTCTGGTCCAGCGCAATGTGGGGCCGATCGAGAAGCTGTTCACCACCTTTGATCTCGGCTGGCAGCCCCCGGCGTCCTTCATCAAGACGCTGAGCCCTGCCCCGTCCGAAAGCCCGGCCGCATCCACGCCCGTGGCCTCTGACACGCCGCAGGCAGGCATTGAGGACGAAGCCAGCGCCAAGGCGCAGCTGTGGCAGCGCATCTGGCGCGGCAAGACGCTGGAAATCGCCGGTGTCACCATCATGCTGGCGGTGCTGACCTTTGCCTTCTTCTTCCAGACCTTACTCACCCGGTCGGCACGGCTGACGCACTGGTTCCGGATGAGCTTCCTCACCGTGACGCTGGTGTTCCTCGGCTGGTACGCCAATGCGCAGCTGTCGGTGGTCAACATCTTCGCGCTGGCCGCTTCGGTGAAGTCCGGTTTCACCTGGGAAGCGTTCCTGCTCGATCCGCTGACCTTCATCCTGTGGTTCTCGGTGGCCGCCGCGCTGATCTTCTGGGGCCGGGGCGCCTATTGCGGCTGGCTGTGCCCCTTCGGCGCGCTGCAGGAGCTGACCAACCGCATTGCCCGTGCCTTCCGCGTGCCGCAGATCACCCTGCCCTGGGGCCTGCACGAGCGGCTGTGGGCGGTGAAATACATCGTCTTCCTCGGCCTTTTCGGCGTCTCCCTCGCCTCGCTGGAGCAGGCCGAGCATCTGGCGGAAATCGAGCCGTTCAAGACCGCCATCGTGCTGAAATTCGCGCGCGGCTGGCCCTTCGTCCTCTATGCCGGCACGCTGCTGGTGGCCGGGCTGTTCGTCGAGCGTTTTTACTGCCGCTACCTGTGCCCGCTGGGCGCCGCCCTCGCCATTCCGGCCCGTGTCCGGATGTTCGACTGGCTGAAGCGCTACCACGAGTGCGGCAACCCCTGCCAGACCTGCGCCAACACCTGCCCGGTGCAGGCCATTCATCCGACCGGTGAGATCAACCCCAATGAATGCGTCAACTGCATGAATTGCCAGGTGCTCTACCAGTCCGAAACGAGATGCCCCGTCGTCATGCGCAAGCTGAAGCGGCGGGCAGCGGCCGGCACGGGCGAACGCCCGGCCCCGTCCGAGGGCCACAAGCCCGTGATCAACACGCCAAGCCAGCAAAAAGGACAAGCACATGTCTGATACGAATGAAACCGGCGGCCTCACACGCCGCCAGCTGATGGGCGCCACCGCCGCAGGCGGCGCGGCCCTGGGATCGGTGGCGGTAGGGGGCATTGCCCTGACGGCCGGCGGCACCGGCGCGCTGATGACCAGCACCGGCGAAGCGGCAGCCGCCTCCGGCAGCACGCGCAGCAGCGGCGCGGCCTCCGGCCATGTCGGCCCGGGCGAGCTCGACGAATACTACGGCTTCTGGTCCTCCGGCCAGACGGGCGAGCTGCGCATTCTGGGCATTCCGTCCATGCGCGAGCTGATCCGCGTGCCGGTGTTCAACCGCTGCTCGGCCACCGGCTGGGGCCAGACGAACGAGTCGCTCAAGGTCCTGACCGAAAACATGAGCGAGAAGACGAAGAAATTCCTCGCCGCCAACGGCAAGAAGATCCATGACAACGGCGATCTGCACCACGTCCACATGTCCTTCACCGAGGGCAAGTATGACGGCCGCTTCCTGTTCATGAACGACAAGGCCAACACCCGCGTTGCCCGCGTGCGCTGCGACGTGATGCGGGCCGACAAGATCATCGAAATCCCCAATGCCAAGGCCATCCACGGCCTGCGCCCGCAGAAGTGGCCGCGCACCAACTATGTCTTCTGCAATGGCGAAGACGAGGGCCCGATGGTCAACGATGGCAAGATCCTCGATGATCCGTCCCAGTACGTGAACTTCTACACCGCCATCAATGCGGACGACATGACCATCGCCTGGCAGGTGATGGTAACAGGCAACCTCGACAACACCGATGCCGATTATGACGGCAAATACGCCTTCTCGACCTCCTACAACTCCGAGATGGGCACCACTCTGGCGGAAATGACCGCCTCCGACCGCGACCATGTGGTGGTGTTCAATCTGGCCGAGATCGAAAAGGGCATCGCTGCCGGCGACTATACCGAGCTGAACGGCGTCAAGGTCATCGACGGCCGCAAGGGCCAGAACAAGAAGTACACCCGCTACATCCCTATCCCGAACAATCCGCATGGCTGCAACATGGCCCCGGACAAGATCCACCTGTGCATCGGCGGCAAGCTGTCTCCGACCGTGTCGGTGATCGATGTGCGCAAGCTGGACGCCCTGTTCGAGACGGATGCCGATCCGCGCTCGGCGGTGGTGGCCGAACCGGAACTGGGCCTCGGGCCGCTCCACACCGCCTTCGATGGCAAGGGCAACGCCTACACGACGCTCTTCCTCGACAGCCAGGTGGTCTACTGGAACATCGAAAAGGCCGTGCGTGCCTTTGCCGGCGAGAAGGTTGACCCGATCATCTCCAAGACGGATGTGCACTACCAGCCGGGCCACAACTCCACCACCATGGGCGAGACCCTGGAGGCGGACGGCAAGTACTTCATGTCGATGAACAAGTTCTCCAAGGACCGCTACATCAATGTGGGGCCGCTGAAGCCGGAGAACGAGCAGCTCTTTGCCATCGATGGCGACAAGCTGACGCTGCTTCATGACGGGCCGACCTTCGCCGAGCCGCATGACTCCATCGTCGTGCACCGCTCCGTGGTGAACCCGGTGCATGTGTGGGACCGCAACGACCCATTCTGGGAAGATGCCCGCAAGCAGGCCGAGGCCGATGGCGTGGACATCGACTACGCCGCCGACGTGATCCGCGACGGCAACAAGGTGCGCGTCTACATGCACTCGGTTGCCCCGGCCTTCAGCCTGGAAAGCTTCACCGTGAAGGAAGGCGATGAGGTGACCGTCTATGTGACCAACATGGACGACATCGAGGATCTGACCCACGGCTTCTGCCTGGGGGACCACGGTATCGCCATGGAAGTGGCGCCGCAGGCGACCGCATCGGTGACCTTCACCGCCGCCAAGCCGGGTGTCTACTGGTACTACTGCCAGTGGTTCTGTCATGCGCTGCACATGGAAATGCGCGGCCGCATGTTCGTCGAGCCGAAGGAAGCCTGAGATGCAGCGCGTCCCGGCACTCCTCCTGCTGGCGTTCTGTCTTGCTGCCGCCCTTCCGGCGGCAGCGGAAACGCGGCAGGTTGCGCCCGTGCCGGGCGCGCTGGCGCAGGCAATCGCCGGGGCAAGCCCCGGCGATATCCTCGTGCTGGAGCCGGGAGACCATCCCGGCCCCGTCACGCTGGACTTCCCCCTGACGCTGCAAGGCAAGCCAGGCGCCCGCCTCACCGGCGACGGCACCGGCAACACGGTCACCATCACAGGCCCGGATGTGACGGTCACAGGCCTTGCCATCAGCGGCTCGGGCGATGATGCCACCGCAATCAGCAGCGGCATTTTCGTGGCCAGAACCGCCAGCAACGCCCGGATCGCGAACAATCATCTGACGGGCAATCTGCACGGCATCACCCTGCATGGCGCGGCGGACAGCCTTGTCACCGGCAACCGGATCGACGGACGGCAGAGCGGCCGTGTCAATGACCGGGGCAACGGCATCTATGTGTGGAACGCGCCGGGCACAATCGTGGAAGGCAATGACATCCGCTGGGGGCGGGACGGCATCTTCGCCAATGCCTCGAAGCAGAACATCTTCCGCAACAACCGCATGCGGGATCTGCGCTTTGCGGTCCATTACATGTACACCAACAACAGCGAGATCTCGGGCAATGTCTCCATCGGCAACACGCTCGGCTTTGCGCTGATGTTCTCCAACAGGATCACGGTGACGGACAACCAGTCGCTGGCCGACCGGCGCCACGGGCTGATGCTGAACTATGCCAACAATGCGGTGGTCTCCGGCAATCTGGTGCGCGGCGGACGGGCCGAGAAATGCACCTTCATCTACAACGCCCACAAGAACCGCATTTCCGGCAACCGCTTCGAGGGCTGCGAAACAGGCATCCACTTCACCGCCGGATCGGAGCGCAACGTCATCACCGGCAATGCCTTCATCGGCAACCGCAATCAGGTGAAATATGTCGGCACGCGGCATGTGGAATGGAGCGAGGCGGGACGGGGCAACTACTGGTCCGACCACACTGCCTTTGACCTCAACGGCGACGGCATCGCCGACAGCGTGTTCCGCCCCAATGACCTGATGGATCATATCCTCTGGTCCCAGCCGGCCGCCAAGCTGCTGCTCGGCTCCCCGGCGGTGCAGCTGGTGCGCTGGAGCCAGGAATCCTTCCCCGCCATCCTGCCCGGCGGTGTCACCGACAGTGCGCCGCTGACCCGGCCCTTTTCCATTCCCGTGAGCGCAGAAAACGCCGCGCTCGAACAGCGCGCGCTTGAAGCCGCAAGCCAGAGACAGCAAGCCGATGACGATCCTGAAGATCTCGCAGCTCACTAAGACCTTCGGGTCCCTGACCGCCCTTGCTGCCGCCAGTCTCGGCGTGGCGCGGGGCGAGCGGGTGGCCCTGATCGGCCACAATGGCGCGGGCAAATCGACCCTGATGAAGATCGTGCTCGGGCTGCTGCCTGCAGACAGCGGCACGGTGACGGTCAATGGCCACCGCCCCGGCAGCCAGGAGGCGCGGGAGGTGACGGCCTATCTGCCGGAGAACGCCGCCTTTCATCCGGCGCTGACCGGGCGCGAGCAGATCAGCCTCTATCTGCGCCTGCGCGGCGAGCCGGCCGCCAAGGCCCCTGCCCTGATGGAGCGGGTGGGGCTGGCGCAGGCGATGAACCGGCGCATCGGCACCTATTCCAAGGGCATGCGCCAGCGTGTCGGCCTGGCGCAGGCGCTGATCGGGCGGCCGCAGCTGATGGTGCTGGACGAGCCGACCAGCGGACTTGACCCGCTGTCACGGCAGGAGTTCTACGCCATCCTGGACGAGCTGGCACGGGAAGGCACGGCCATCCTCCACTCCTCCCACGCCCTGACCGAAGTCGAAGCGCGGACGGACCGGATCGCCATCCTCTCGCAAGGGCGGCTGATGGCCCATGACACATTGGCGGCCCTGCGGCTCTCCGCCCGCCTGCCGGTGCGCTTCCACCTCACCCTTGCGCCCGGCCAGCGGGACACGGTCACGGCTGCGCTGGCTGAAAGGCTGGCGGAGGGGGAGATGACCGCCGCAACCGTGACCGGCGGCGCGCGGCTCGATCTTTCCTGCGCGCCGGAGCGCAAGCTTGCGGTGCTGCGGGCCGTGACGGAACTGGGCGCGCTTGTCGAGGATGTCGAGATCATCCCGCCCAGCCTTGAGGACATCTACACCCATTTCAGCAAGAGGAGCGAAGGATGAGCCGCCTTCTCGCCGCCGCTTCGGCGGAATTCCGCATCGCCCTGCGCAACCGCTGGGTCGCGGTCGCCATGGCCATCATGGTGCTCTTTGCCGCCGTTCTCTCGGCGGCAGGCTCCGCCCCGATGGGGGAGTTGGGCGCGGACAGGCTGAGCGTCACCGTCGCCAGCCTCACCTCGCTCGGCGTCTATCTGGTGCCGCTGATCGCCCTGCTCATGTCCTTTGACGCCATTGCCGGAGAGGTGGAGCGCGGCACGCTGGCCCTGGTGCTCGCCTATCCGGTCAAGCGCTGGCAGCTGGTGGCAGGCAAGTTCGCCGCCCATCTCGTCATCCTCGCGCTCGCCGTTGTTGCGGGCTACGGCATCGCCGCCGCCATGGCCTTTTCCGGCGGAGCGGACGCCGTGCGGGGCCTTCCCGCCCTGTGGCGGCTGACATGGACATCGCTGCTGCTGGGCGCAGTGTTCCTCGGCGCCGGTTACACGGTGTCCGCACTGGCCCGGCGGCCCGGCACGGCGGCCTCTCTGGTCATCGCCCTGTGGCTCGTCATGATCGTGCTTTATGATCTGGCACTGCTGGCCGGTGTTGCCGCAGATGGCGGCGGCTATTTCACCACCCGCATCTTCCCGCTGGCGCTGCTGGCCAACCCCGCCGACGCCTTCCGGCTGTTCAACCTCGCAGCATCCGAGGCCACCGCCGCCGCCTCCGGCATCAGCGGTGCAGCGGACGCCATTCCCCCGGCCCAGCCGCTTCTCTCCCTCGTACTCTGGGCCTTGGCCGCCTTTGCCGCGGCCATCGCCGCCTTCCGGAGGATCACCCCATGACCCGCCAGACATGTTCCCGCCAGACATGTTCCCGCCCGCGCCTGCAGTTTGCCCTTCTGCCGCTTGCCCTGCTTCTGGCGGCCTGCCAGCCGGAAGCCGCCACCTCGCTGCCGGAGCCGGTGGCGATGACGGCCGCCTCGCTCGGCCATTATTGCCAGATGAACCTGCTGGAGCACCCCGGCCCCAAGGCGCAGGTGCATCTGGCGGGCATGGACGGCAAGCCGCTGTTCTTCAGTCAGGTGCGCGATGCCATCGCCTATCAGCGCATGCCCGAGCAGAGCGGCGTCATCACCGCCATCTATGTGAGCGACATGGGCAAGGCCGAAAGCTGGGACGAGCCGGGCGCGGACAACTGGATCGCCGTTGATGCCGCCGTCTATGTCACCGGCGCCACGGTGCAGGGCGGCATGGGCGCGCCGGAACTGGTGCCCTTTGCCAGCCGCGAGAAAGCCGAAGCCTTTGCGGCCGGGCATGGCGGCCAGCTGGTGATGCTCAAGGATATTCCGGACGAAGAGATTCTGGCGCCGGTGGAATTTGCGACGGACGCGGACGGCAACTTCCTGCCGCCGGAAAATGCAACGCTGAACTGAAGGAGACGGGATCATGACCGCCCTGTCACGCCGCCGCTTTCTTACCATTTCCGCCAGCGCTGTGTCCGCTGCCGCCGTTGCGGCACATCCGGCGCTGGCCGCAGCCTCGCCCGTGCCGGTCAGCATCTGGCGCGGCACGGCCATCGGCAGCGCCGCCCGCATCACGCTGGCCCATCCGCAGGCAGACAGCCTGTTCGCGGGCATCGAGGCGGAACTGAACCGGCTGGAGAATATCTTCAGCCTCTACCGGTCCGGCAGCGCCCTTTCCCGCCTCAACCGTGACAGCATCCTGAGGGACCCGGCGCCGGAGCTGCTGGAATGCCTGAGCATTGCTGGTGCGGTTTGGCGGGCAACGGACGGTGCCTTCGACCCTACGGTGCAGCCGCTCTGGGCCGCCTATGCGCAGGCCTCGGTTGAAGGCAGGACACCCGATGCAGCCGAACTGGCGCAGCGCCTTGCCCTCACCGGCTGGCCGCTGGTGGGGCTGGAAGCAGATGCCATCCGCCTGACACGCAAGGGCGCCGGCCTCACCCTCAACGGCATCGCCCAGGGCTATATCGCCGATCGGATTGCGGCATGGCTGAGCGGCGAAGGCCTGACGGACATTCTGATCGACACCGGCGAAATCCGCGCACTCGGCGGACAGCCCGGCGGCGGGGACTGGGACGTGACGCTGGCAGGCGGGCGGGGATCGCACAGGCTGCGGGACCGGGCGCTCGCCACATCCGCACCGCTGGGCACCACCTTTGATCAGGCAGGCACCACGGGACATATCCTTGATCCGCGCAGCGGCCTGCCCGCCCGGCAGGGCTGGACGCAGGTCAGCGTCACCGCCCCAACCGCAGCTCTGGCCGACGCGCTCTCTACCGCCTTCTGCCTGATGACGCCGCAGGAGATTGATACCGCGCTGGCAGCCGTGCCGCAGGCGAGCCTCGTCAGCCTGAGCTGACGCGGCTCAGCCCGGCAACGCCACCCGGTCTCCACACGCGGCATCGGCGGGCTAACCGGATCAATCCTGATTGCCTCCGGCCTCAGGCTGGCTCTGGAACGGCGGGGCTGAGCTGCGTCTCACCGGCAACGGCCAGCACCCACTCCACCACCGCCTCCACCTCGCAGGGCAGCCGCGTGGCAAGGCCTTCGGCAAAGGCCTCGAAGGCTGGCAGGTTGAGCCCGTTGAGGCCGGTGACGACCGGCCGGCCTGCCGCCAGATGCTCGGCGATAAGATCGCGGAAGCCCCTGCCCTCGCCCTCCTGCCTGCCGAACTTGTTGAGCAGGAAGGCTCCGGCTGGCCCTTCGGTACAGGAGAGCTGCACCTGCATCACCGCCTCCTCCAGCGCTGCCGGGTCCAGCCGGCAGCCACGCGAGTGGCGGCCCAACTTCTGCGAGATGCAGATCTGCGGCCCATCGGGCAGCACCAGCAGGTCCGTTTCGCACGGATGGCCAGCCTCCGCAGCGGACGGCAGGGCCACCGTTCCGGCAAGCCTCACCCCTGCCGCTTTGAGGCGGACAGAGGCTTCCAGCAGAACCGGGTCAACGGACCCGGCTTCCTCTGCGAGGATATAGGCGAGCGGAAAATCCATCACGGCCTCCTTCATGGCGACACCTCATGTGCGGCGGCCTGCAAGGCAACCTGCTGCGGGCGGGCCATGGAGCAGTGAAGATCGCGCAAGAGCCCGTCCGACAGATCATAGATCAGGCCATGGATGGCGATATCCTCGCCCCGGGCCCAGGCCCGCTGCAGAATCGGCGTTTCGGCAACGCGGCGGACGCCTTCGATGACGTTGTATTCCGCCAGCCGGTCGCGCCGGGCGGCAAGGTCCGGCTCGCAGGCAAGGTCCAGCGCATGCAACCGCTCCAGCCGCCGGACCGGCTCCAGCCAGTGATCGGCAAGTCCATGCGGCAGATCCTCCGTCGCCGCCCGCACGCCGCCGCAACCATAGTGGCCGCAGATGATGATCTGGCGGATCGACAGGGCTTCCACGGCAAATTCCAGCGTGCTCAGGAGGTTCATGTCGGAGGAATGAACCACATTGGCGACGTTGCGGTGGACGAAAACCTCGCCCGGATCAAGCCCCGCCACCACATTGGCCGGAACGCGGCTGTCGGAACAGCCGATCCAGAAGAACTCGGGCGCCTGATGGCTGGCGAGGCGGGCAAAGTAACCCGGCTCCGCCGCCTGCCGCTGGGCCGACCAGAGCCGGTTGCGCGCCATCAGCGCATCCAGCGCCACGGCCGGAGGGTGAGCTGACCCGCCGCAGCAGCCGCAGCCATTCCCGTGACTGCCGGCAGGCGGGAGAGGTTCGGACTGGCCCATCAGCTTTCCTCCATGGCAATGCCTTCGATCCGCGCCGCGCCGACAAGCTGCGCAACGAGATCGCGCGAGGCCCGCGCCCAGGCCGCCCACTCCAGCGCTTCTGCGATGACAGGCTGGACCGTAGCAAAGGGCAGAGGCTGGCCCGGTGCATGGGCATGGACCTTGATGATGTGAAAGCCGAAACGGCTCGCCACCGGCTCCCGCGACAGCCCGCCCTCGGGCACAGCAGCAAGCGCCGCCTCGAACTCCGGCACCATCTGGCCGGTGGAGACCTGCCCAAGGGCGCCGCCTGCCTCACGCGAGCCGCAGTCGCTTTCGCTCCGCGCCAGCACAGCGAAGGCCTCCGGGTCGCGCTCCAGCCGGGCGAGGATCTGCCCGGCCCGGTCTTCCGCCGCCGCCCGCGCCTTGGCATCGGAGGGAGCGGCGGCACACAGGATATGCGAGGCATCCCAGAGATCCGGCGAACGGTAGCGCTCCGGATGCGCCTGCCATTCGGCCATCACTTCGGCTTCGGATGGCGGGGTTACCTCCAGCGCCACGTCGAGAAGGGCACGGATGCGGGCCTCTTCCTCCGTTTCTCGGCGGGCGCCGCCAAGATCTTCCGGCTCGGCGGCAACGCCGCGCCGCAGGGCTTCGTCCAGCAGCAGCTGGCGGATGGCGAGCGCCCTTGCAGCAGCGCGCCAGGCATCTCCCGGACGCCCTGAGGCGGCCGGATGGTTCTGCGCTTCAGCCGCAATGCGACTGGCGGGAATGACGGTTCCGTTGACCGTGATGACGGGGGCGGCAACGCTGGCCATGGTCACTCTCCCGGCACGTGGGGCAACTGGCGGCGCGAGCGCACCACCTGATAGCCCGGCCGCCACAGATAGCGCACCGGCGCGGACAGCATGTGCACCAGGCGGGTGAAGGGGAAGAGCAGGAAGATGGTCAGCCCCAGCGCCAGATGCAGCTTGAAGATCCAGTTCACATCCGAAATGTGAGCCGCCGCATTCGCCTCGAAGGTGAAGATGCCCTGCGCCCAGGCCATGAACTTCGTCATTTCGTGCCCGTCCAGATGCTGCAGCGAAACGAAGATGGTGCCGAGCCCCAGCAGCAGCTGGGCCATGAGCAGGATCAGGATGCCCGTGTCGGCGAAGCTGGAATTGGCGGCGATGCGCGGGTCCATCAGCCGCCGGTGCAGCAGCATCAGGCCACCTACAAGCGCCATGACGCCGGCCACACCACCGGCCACCACGGCCAGGATCTGCTTGGCACCGTGGCTGATGCCGAGCGCATCAAAGATCCAGATCGGCGTCAGCAGGCCAAAGAGATGGCCGAAGAAGATGACCAGCACGCCCACATGGAACAGCACCGAGCCGATGACCAGCTGCCTGCGGCGCAGAAGCTGGCTGGACGAGCTTTTCCAGGTGAAGGGATCGCGCTCATAGCGGGCGATAGAGCCAATGGCGAGCACCGACAGGGCGATATAGGGAAAGATGCCGAAGACAAAATTGTGCATGTGAGCCTCCATCATCCGGCAGCGCCAGCCGCTGCGGGCCGGGCCGGTTGATCCATACGGGAGAGCATGTCGCGGACCTGCGGACAGCCTGCATTGGGGTCCGGGCCGAATGTGACCTGCGTTTCCTCCCAGACCGCATCAAGGGCTGCGAGATCCTGCGGATCATCCTCGGGCGCCGCCATCAGCGCCTCGACGGTTTCAGCTGCCGCGGCCGTGCCGGACAGGGCCTCAAGCGCGGCAAAGACGGCTGCATAAGGGCTTTCGCGGCCCGACAGGCGGCGCTGCAGCACCGCCAGGATCGGAGCGGCATCAGCCAGGATAGCGCGTGCTTCCGCAGCAGGCTGGGCCGCCAGGAACTCCAGCAGAACCGGCAGGTGATCGGGCAGTTCGCCCGTCACCGGCTCGAAGCCGCCGGCCCGGTAGGTCTCCAGCAGATCCACCATGGCGCTGCCCCGGTCGCGGCTTTCGCCGTGCACATGCTCGAACAGGTTCAGCGACAGGCTGCGGCTGCGGTCGAAGAGCCCGACATAGGTCTCCTGCAGATCGTAGATGTCACCCTCTGCCAGTCCGCCGCACAAGGTAGAAAGCTCGCGCCGGGCCAAGGCGGTAAGGCGGCTGTCTGCCACCAGTACCGCTGTGATCTCGGGCATTGCGGCCTGAAGCTCCGTGGAAGGATAGGTCAGGAGCAGCGAGAGGGCTTTCAGGGAACGGTCCATCATTGCACCTCCTCCGGCATGCGCAGCGGCCGCTTGGACGCGCCGAAGAGCGAGGTCTTGGAGATGCCCGTCGAGCAGCCGTTGCCATCGGTGAAGCCGCAGCCGCCCTTGAGGTCATAGGCCTCTTCCACCTGTTCGCGGTGCGTGGTGGGGATGACGAAACGGTCCTCGTAATCGGCGATGGCCATGATCTTGTACATGTCCTCGATCATGGCGGCGGAGAGGCCCACCTTTTCCGCGATGCCCTCATCGATGATGCCGTCGATGGTCTTGGCACGCATGTAGGCGCGCATGGCCAGCATCCGCTCCAGTGCCTGCACCACCGGCGCCTCGTCGCCCGCCGTCAGCATGTTGGCGAGGTAGCGCACGGGGATACGCAGGGAGCGCACGTCCGGCATTTCGCCATCGGTGCCGATCTTGCCGGCCTGGGCGGCGTTCTGGATCGGCGAGAGCGGCGGGATGTACCAGACCATCGGCAGGGTGCGGTATTCCGGGTGGAGCGGGAAGGCCACCTTCCAGTCCATCGCCATCTTCCACACCGGGCTTTCCTGCGCGGCCTTGATCCAGTCCTCCGGAATGCCGGCCTTGCGCGCTTCAGCGATCACCGCCGGGTCATTGGGATCAAGGAAGACGCCGAGCTGGGCATCGTAGAGATCCTGCTCGTTCTCCACGGAAGCTGCTTCAAGGATGCGGTCCGCGTCATAGAGCATCACACCGATGTAGCGGATGCGGCCGACGCAGGTTTCCGAGCAGATGGTCGGATTGCCGCTTTCGATGCGCGGATAGCACAGGGTGCACTTCTCCGACTTGCCGGTGGACCAGTTGTAATAGACCTTCTTGTAGGGGCAGCCGGAGACGCACATGCGCCAGCCGCGGCACTTTTCCTGATCGATCAGGACGATGCCGTCTTCCTCGCGCTTGTAGATCGCGCCGGACGGGCACGAGGCTGCGCAGGCCGGATTGAGGCAATGCTCGCACAGGCGCGGCAGATACATCATGAAGGTGTTTTCGTACTCGCCGTAGATCTCCTTCTGCACGCCCTCAAAATTGTAGTCCTTGCTGCGCTTGGAGAATTCGCCGCCGAGGATTTCCTCCCAGTTCGGCCCCTTCTCGATCTTCTCCATCCGCTCGCCGGTGATCTTCGAGCGCGGGCGGGCGGTGGGGAAGGCCTTCATTTCCGGCGCGGACTTCAGGTGGTCGTAGTCGAAATCGAAGGGCTCGTAGTAGTCATCGATCTCCGGCAGGTCCGGGTTGGCGAAGATATTGGCGAGGATGCGCCACTTCGCCCCCTGCTTGGGCTGCAGCTTGCCGGAACGGCTGCGGGTCCAGCCGCCGTTCCAGCGCTTCTGGTTTTCCCAGTCGGTCGGATAACCGGTGCCGGGCTTGGTTTCCACGTTGTTGAACCAGGCGTATTCAACGCCGTCGCGGGTGGTCCAGACGTTCTTGCAGGTGACGGAACAGGTGTGGCACCCGATGCACTTGTCGAGATTCAGCACCATGCCGATTTGAGCGCGAATTTTCATTCTGCAGCCTCCTTGTGGATGGCGGTTGCGCTGGCGGGTTCGTCAAGCCAGTCGACCTTGTTCATCTTGCGGACGATGACGAACTCGTCCCGGTTCGAGCCGACGGTGCCGTAGTAGTTGAAGCCGTAGCTCTGCTGGGCGTAGCCGCCGATCATGTGGGTGGGCTTGAGCGTGGCGCGGGTGACCGAGTTATGGATGCCACCGCGCAAGCCGGTCTTCTCCGAGCCCGGCGTGTTCACGATCTTCTCCTGGGCGTGATACATGAAGAGCGTGCCGTCCTTCATGCGCTGGGAGACAACCGCACGGGCCGTCAGCGCCCCGTTCGAGTTGTAGACCTCGACCCAGTCATTGTCGGCGATGCCCGCCTTCTTCGCATCGCGCTCCGACAGCCAGACCACCGGGCCGCCGCGGTTCAGCGTCAGCATCAGGAGGTTGTCGGAATAGGTGGAGTGAATGCCCCACTTCTGGTGCGGCGTGATGAAGTTCAGCACGATATGCGGCCGGCCATCGCGGGCGCTGTCATTCACCTCCGGGGTGATGGTCTTCAGGTCCACCGGCGGCCGGTACTGGCAGAAGCCCTCACCGAAGGCGCGCATCCACAGGTGATCCTGATAAAGCTGCTGACGGCCGGTCAGCGTGCGCCAGGGGATCAGCTCATGCACGTTGGTATAGCCGGCGTTGTAGCAGACCTCCTCGCTCTCGATGCCCGACCAGGTGGGCGAGGAGATGATCTTGCGCGGCTGGGCGGCGATGTCGCGGAAGCGGATCTTCTCGTCTTCCTTCTTCGCCGCCAGATGCGCATGCTCACGGCCCGTGGCCTTGGACAGGGCGTCCCAGGCCTTCACGGCCACTTCGCCATTGGTCTCCGGCGCCAGCATCAGGATCACCTCGCAGGCGTCGATGGCGGTGTCGATGCGGGCAAGGCCCTTGGCCGTGCCGTCCCGGTGCTCGCCGTTCAGCGCCTTGAGGTGATGCACCTCGTGCTTGGTATCCCAGGCAATGCCCTTGCCGCCGTTGCCCACCTTTTCCATGAGGGGGCCAAGGGCGGTGAAGCGGTCGTGGATGGCGGTGTAATCACGCTCGACAGTGATATAGGCCGGAGCCGTCCTGCCGGGGATGAGGTCACATTCGCCCTTCTTCCAGTCCCGCACATCGGTCTGGGCAAGTTCGGCCGCCGTGTCATGCAGCAGCGGCAGGGCCACCACATCGGTTTCCTTGCCGAGCACCTCCGGCGCGACCTCCTGGAATTTCTTCGCGATGGACTTGAAGATTTCCCAGTCGGAACGGCTTTCATAGGCAGGGTCCACCGCCGCCTGCAGCGGATGGATGAAGGGGTGCATGTCCGAGGTGTTCAGATCGTCCTTCTCGTACCAGGAGGCAGTCGGCAGCACGATGTCGGAATAGACCGCCGTCGTCGACATGCGGAAGTCGATGCAGACGAGGAGGTCGAGCTTGCCCTTTGGCGCCTCGCCGTGCCAGACGGCTTCCACCGGCTTGACGCCGCCTTCCTCGCCCAGATCCTTGCCGAGCACGCCGTGATCGGTGCCCAGAAGGTGCTTGAGGAAATATTCGTGCCCCTTGCCGCTGGAGCCCAGCAGGTTCGAGCGCCAGACGAAGAGGTTGCGCGGCCAGTTTTCCGGCGCATCCGGGTCCTCGCAGGACATCTGCAGCGAGCCATCCTTGAGGCCGCGCGCCACATAGTCCTTTGCCTCCATGCCTTCGGCCATCGCAGCACGGCCCACCTCCAGCGGGTTCTGCTTCAGCTGCGGGGCGGATGGCAGCCAGCCCATCCGCTCGGCGCGGATGTTGTAGTCGATGAGGCTGACATTCCAGTCACCCTCAGGTGCCGTGGGCGAGAGGATTTCGGAGGCGGTCACCGTCTCGTAGCGCCACTGGTCCGTATGGGCATACCAGGCGGAAGTGGAGTTCATGTGGCGCGGCGGGCGGGCCCAGTCGAGCGCGAAGGCAAGCGGTGCCCAGCCGGTCTGCGGACGCAGCTTCTCCTGCCCCACATAATGCGACCAGCCGCCGCCGGACTGGCCGACGCAGCCGCACATCACCAGCATGTTGATGATGCCGCGGTAGTTCATGTCCATGTGGTACCAGTGATTGAGACCGGCCCCCAGAATGACCATGGACTTGCCACGGGTCTTCTCCGCGTTGCGGGCAAACTCCCGCGCCACATGGATGATCTTGTCGCGCGGCACGCCGGTGATGCGCTCGGCCCAGGCCGGGGTGCAGGGCATGTCCTCGTCATAGGAGGAAGTTGCCCAGCTGCCGCCAAGGCCACGGTCGAGGCTGTAGTTGGCGCAGAACAGGTCGAACACCGTCGCCACCAGCGCCTCGCCATCCGCCAGCTTCAGCCGCTTCACCGGAATCGCGCGGGTCAGCACATCCGGATGCTGGCAGACCTCGAAAGGCCCGCTGGCCTTGCCGCCGAAATAGGGGAAGTCGACGCTGACCACATCATCCTGATCCTCTTCCAGCACAAAGGACAGGCGCAGGTCCGTGTCTTCGCCCCCGGCCCGTTCCTCAAGGTTCCAGACGCCCGTTTCGCCCCAGCGGAAGCCGATGGAGCCATTCGGCACGACCATCCGGCCGGACTTGCGGTCATAGGCGACCGTCTTCCAGTCCGGATTGTTGGTCTCGCCCAGCTTGCCGTCGAAATCATCGGCGCGCAGGAACCGGCCGGGGATCAGCCGCCCGTCCTTTTCCTCCAGCCGCACCAGCATCGGCATGTCGGTGTATTTGCGGGCATAATCCTCGAAATACTCCGCCTGCCGGTCGAGATGGAACTCGCGCAGGATGACGTGGCCCATGGCCATGGCGAGCGCAGAATCCGTGCCCTGCTTGGGCGCAAGCCACACATCACCGAACTTGGCCGCTTCCGAATAGTCCGGGCAGATGACCGCAGACTTGGCACCCCGGTAGCGGGCCTCCGTGTAGAAATGCGCATCCGGCGTGCGGGTCTGCGGCACGTTGGAGCCCCACAGCAGCAGGAAGCCGGCATTGTACCAGTCGGCCGATTCCGGCACGTCCGTCTGCTCGCCCCAGGTCATGGGGCTGGCGGGCGGCAGGTCGCAGTACCAGTCATAGAAGGACATGCAGGTGCCACCCAGCAGGCTCAGGTAGCGCGAGCCGGCGGCATAGCTGACCATGGACATGGCCGGGATCGGCGAGAAGCCGAAGATCCGGTCCGGGCCCCAGGTCTTTGCGGTATAGGCATTGGCGGCGGCGATGATCTCCGTCGCCTCGTCCCAGGAGGCACGGACGAAGCCGCCCTTGCCGCGCGTGGTGACATAGCTTGCCCGCAGCACCGGGTCCTGCTGCAGCTTCGTCCAGGCTGCAACGGGGCTCATGGTCTTGCGCAGCTCCCGCCAGGCGCGCATCAGGCGGCCCCGGATCAGCGGGTTCTTCACCCGGTTGGCCGAGTAGAGATACCAGCTGTAGGAAGCGCCGCGCGCACAGCCGCGCGGCTCATGGTTCGGCAGATCCGGCCGGGTGCGGGGATAGTCGGTCTGCTGGGTTTCCCAGGTGACGATCCCGGACTTGACGTAGATCTTCCACGAGCAGGAGCCCGTGCAGTTGACCCCGTGGGTGGAGCGCACGACCTTGTCGTGGCGCCAGCGGTTCCGGTAGGTCTCTTCCCAGCCGCGGTCTTCGCGCGTCGTCTGGCCGTGGCCTTCCGAGAAGGTGTCCAGCTGTCTGGACTGGAAGAAGTTCAATCGGTCGAGCAGATGGCTCATCTGGCTTTCCTTTCAGGACCGGTCATGCAGGGTGGGCGGCACGGGGCGCCGCACGGCGGGTTTCGATGGCGTGCAGCAGCCCGCCGGGCCGGGTGTAGGCGGCCCAGGTGATGACGAGGCAGATCACGTAGAAGGCGAGGAAGCCCCAGAGCGCGGCCACCGGACCGCCGGTCATCTCGATGGAGGTGCCGTAGGCCTTGGGGATGAAGAAGGCGCCATAGGCCGCAACCGCACTGGTGAAGGCGATGATGGCAGCGCTTTCCCGCTCCACCTGACGGCGGCGGCTCGCCTCATCCAGTTCCGGCATCAGCCGGGGGATTTCCGAGGCCATGATGGCCGGGATCATCTGGAAGGTGGAGGCATTGCCGACACCGGTGAGGAAGAACAGCGCCATGAAGCAGGCGAAGAAGCCCGTGAAGCTGCCGCCTTCACCGCCTTGCGGCAGGAAGCTGATCACCCCGAAGACGGCAATGATCATGCCTGCGAAGGTCCACAGCGTCACCCGCCCGCCACCGAAGCGGTCGCTGATCCAGCCCGTACCAGCGCGGCTGAGTGCACCGACGAGCGGCCCGAGGAAGACGAACTGCAGCGCATTCACCTCCGGGAACTGCAGCTTGGTCAGCAGCGGGAAGCCCGCCGAATAGCCGATGAAGCTGCCGAAGGTGCCAGTGTAGAGGATGCACATCAGCCAGTTTTGCTTGCGCGAGAAGATGATGGCCTGTTCGCGGAAGCTGGCCTTGGCATCGGCGATATCATTCATGCCAAGCCAGGCCAGAGCGGTGGCCGCCAGGATGAAGGGCACCCAGATGAAACCGGCGTTCTGCATGAACAGCTGCGTGCCATCGCTCAGGGTCTGCGGCGCCCCGCCAAGGACACCGAAGACACCCGTGGTGATGACGGCCGGCACCAGGAACTGCATGACCGAGACACCGAGGTTACCGAGCCCGGCATTCAGGGCCAGCGCGTTGCCCTTCTCCGCCTTGGGGAAGAAGAAGGCGATGTTGGCCATGGAGGAAGCGAAGTTGCCGCCGCCGAAGCCGCACAGCAGCGCCAGCACCAGGAAGATGAGGTAAGGCGTCGAGGGGTCCTGCACCGCATAGCCGATGCCCATGGCCGGCAGCAGCAGCGAGGCCGTCGACAGCGCCGTCCACAGCCGCCCGCCGAAGATCGGCACCATGAAGCTGTAGAAGATGCGCAGCGTTGCCCCCGAGAGGCCCGGCAGGGCCGCCAGCCAGAACAGCTGCGAGGGCGTGAAGTTGAAGCCGATGGCCGGAAGCCGGGCGACCACGACGGACCACACCATCCAGACCGAGAAGGCCAGCAGCAGCGCGGGGATCGAGATCCACAGGTTGCGGCGGGCAATCGCGCGGCCCTTTTCCTGCCAGAACTGCGGGTCCTCCGGCCGCCAGTCATCCAGCACCTTCTTCATGACGGTGCGGTCCGGCTGGTGGATTTCCTGCATTTCCGGCAGGGCGGGCAGCTTGTCGAGTTCCGCGCCATGGGCTGCACGCTCCATCCGGCGGATCGACATGTGCATCCAGCCAAGCGACACGGCCACAAGCAGGAAGAGGAGCGCGAAGCAGCTGGTGTAGATGCCCGTGACATCCAGCAGCGCGCCGAAGATGATCGGCAGGATGAAGCCGCCGAGGCCGCCGATCATGCCGACCAGGCCGCCGACCGCGCCCACATGCTGCGGATAATAGACCGGGATGTGCTTGAACACCGCCGCCTTGCCGAGGCTCATGAAGAAGCCGAGGACAAACATGGTGATGACGAAGGGCCACAGGTCCATCTGGGTGGAGAAGGTGATCAGCCCGTCCTTGCCGCGAATAACGTAGTCCGTTGGCGGATAGGACAGCATGAACAGGAGGACCAGCGAGAAGCCGAAGGTCCAGTACATGACCGACCGTGCGCCGAAGCGGTCCGACAGGTGTCCGCCATAGGCGCGGAACAGGGAGGCGGACAGAGAGAAAGCCGCAGCCGCCATGCCGGCCGTCTTCACATCCACGCCATAGACGGAGATGAGATAATGCGGCATCCACAGGGCGAGCGCGACAAAGGCGCCGAAGACGAAGAAGTAATAGAGCGAGAAGCGCCAGACCTGCAGGTTCTTCAGAGGCGCAAACTGCTCGGCAAGGGACGGTGCCTTCACACCGGACTTGCGGCGCGCCACCAGCTGCGGGTCATCTTCCGCCAGCAGATAGAAGGCGATGCCCATGAGCGCCAGACCTGCCGCCCACACATGGGCAACACCCTGCCAGCCATAGGCCACCATGACGAAGGGCGCGATGAACTTGGTGACCGCCGCCCCCACGTTGCCCGCGCCAAAGATGCCGAGCGCCGTGCCCTGATGGCCCGCATCATACCAGCGCGAGACATAGGCAACGCCGATGATGAAGGAGCCGCCGGCAAGGCCGATGCCGAGCGCGGCCAGCAGATACATCGGATAGGTGCTGGCGAAGGTCAGGATCCAGGTGGCCGCTGCCGTCAGCAGCATCTGGGCGGAAAACACCAGCCGCCCGCCGAATCTCTCGGTCCAGACGCCGAGGAACAGGCGCGTAACCGAGCCGGTGAGGATCGGCGTCGCCACGAGCAGGCCGAACTGGAACTCGGAGAGACCCAGCTCGGTCTTGATGGCCACACCGATGATGGAAAAGATCGTCCAGACCGCAAAGCAGGCCGTGAAGGCGATGGTACTGAGTGCAAGCGCACGATTCTGCGCCCCACCCGTTACGGAGGGGGATGTAATCACAGGAAACTCTCCCGGTTCCGGCATCTATTCGCGTCGTGATGCCGAGGGGAGACTGCCAATGACTGCAGATCATAAACTTGACCTGCATCAAAACACTTCACAAGAAGGCCAAAATAAACGAGAAACAAAAACTATTAATACATGCAATTGACGATTTAATACAGACCAATAATTTTAGTTTGACATTGTGATTGACAATTATCAATCAACGAGACACTATTTGCGAAGAAAATTGAGGCGCGACATGAAAACAGCCTATCTGGACGAAATCCGGCAACTCGACCTGTTCCACAGCATGCAGGACGAAAATTTCGAAGCCGTCATGCGTGGCGCCTATGTGCAGTCCTTCCCGCCTCTGGTGGATCTGATCCATGAAGGCGACAGCAGCGATTTTCTACATGTCATCATTGACGGCAGCGTCGAGCTTTACGCCACATGGTCCGGCAAGGAGACGACAATCAGCATCGTGCGGCCGGTCTCAACCTTCATCCTGGCAGCCACCATCCGCAACGCGCCTTATCTGATGTCGGCGAAAACCCTTGAGCGCTCACGCATCGTCATGCTGCCTTCCGAGGACGTGCGCCGCATATTTGATGCCGACAGCGGTTTCGCCCGTGCGGTCGTGCGTGAGCTTGCAACCTGCTACCGGGCCTCGATCAAGCACACCAAGACGCTGAAACTGCGAACCTCGCTGGAGCGGCTTGCCAATTACATTCTGCAGGAAAGTGCCGCCCGCAACGGTGCCGATGCCTATGTGCTTGACCTGGAGAAGCGGAAGCTTGCGTCTCTCCTCGGCATGACGCCGGAGAACATGTCCCGCGCCATCAAGGCCCTGTCACCCTATGGCGTGCATATCGACGGCAGCCGCGTGGTGATCGAAAAGCGCGCAGAGCTGGAGCGCTTTGCAAGGCCCGCGCCCCTTATCGACGATCCATCGTCCTGAGGCAGCCGGGGACTGCAGCCTCTTTCACCCCAGAAAATAGGCATGCAGCGGATCAACGCCGAACAGGACCGGATGCAGCAGCAGCATCAGGTAAAGCAGCGCGACGGCCACACAGCCTCTCAGCACCGTTTCCCGCAGCGGCAGAAGGCAAGCCAGCAAAGGCCTTGCGGCAACGGCTGAATCAAGATCCTGCCAGCGCCCGCCCATCTGCCGCTGTTTGCGCCGGTTCAGCATGCGCATGCCCAGAAACGAGAACGCAAGGAAACTGCCGAACATCAGCACATGCGCGGCATTGCCCTTGACCACGAGATGCGCAAGCGACCAGAGCGCAAGCGCCACCAGCAGCGGATGGCGCGTCAATCGCACAATGCCCGGCAGCGCGGGATCAAACTGCCCGTTGTTCATGCCCCCGAAGGAAAACGGATTTGGGCGCCCGAGCGCAAGCGACGCAATCAGGAACGCGGCCAGCATCAGGGCGAGCGCGAAATAGGCGAGAGCTGGAACCGTGTCCCAAAGATGCACGTAAGGGGCACGCCCGGCCGCACCAATCACCCAGGCCAGCAGCAGCAGGGAAAGTGCCGAATAAGCCAGGGTGAAGCCGCGCGGCCCCAGTGTTGCGACACATGTTGAGCGGACCACCGGAATGGTTGGTATCCGGTGTGCGAGCAGGAACACCATGAAGGCAAGAATGAACTCGCCGGCGCCAAGAACAGCACTCATTCCTCAGTCCTCCGCAGTCCGCCAGCGCCAGCGGCCCTGACCTCGTCATGTGTAGGCCGCGCCTCTGCCCCCGTCCACGCCGCCGCACGCGGCGGGCCGAGGCGCAGGAGATCGATGGCGCGGGCGGCAATCTGGGCGGTCACCTCGTCAAGGCCTGCCGGGCGCAGATAGAAGGCTGGAACCGGCGGCAGGATGATGCCGCCCATTTCGGTGACCAGCGTCATGTTGCGCAGATGGGCGAGCGTGAGCGGGGCTTCGCGCGCCAGCAGTACCAGCGGGCGGCGCTCCTTCAGCTGCACCGAGGCCGCACGCACCAGCAGATTGTCATCCAGCCCATGGGCAATGGCCGCAAGGCTGCGCATGGAACAGGGCGCCACGATCATGCCGTCCACGGGGAAGGAACCGGAGGCAATGCGCGCGCCCACATCATCAGCCGGATGGCGGCAGGCAGCCAGAGCGGAGAGGCCTTCCAATGCGCCTGCCCCGCATTCCAGCGCCAGCGTGCGCTCCGCTGCCGGGCTCGTCACCAGATCGAAGCGGATGGACCGGGCCGCAAGTTCCCGCGCCGCCGCCAGAGCCAATGCCGCGCCCGATGCCCCCGAGACGCCCAGAACCACGTGGCTCATGACAGGCCCTCCGCCGCCAGAATGCGCTGAGCGGCAGCCTCGGCCGCAGCGCTCAGCTTCATCACCTTGCCAAAGGGGCGCTGGGTTTCAGAGCCGGTCTTCACCGTGGCATCAAGCCCGATCTTGCCCGCCAGTCCATCGAGGGGTGAGGCAAAGTCGAGGTAATCCATCGGCGTGCGGTCGAGGATCATGCTGTCGCGGGCCGGATCATAACGGGTGGCGAGCGCCCAGGCGATGTCATCCCAATTGCGCGGATCGATATCCTCGTCCACCACCACGACCATCTTGGTGTAGCTGAACTGCGGCAGCATGCCCCACAGGGCCATCATCACCCGCCGCGCCTGCCCCGGATAACGCTTGGCGATGCTGACCACGGCCATGCGGTAGGAGCAGGCAGCCGGCGGCAGCCAAAGATCGCGCACTTCCGGGATTTGCTGGCGGATGACCGGCAGGGCCAGATCATTGAAGACCTCGCCGATAACCGAGGGCTCATCCGGCGGACGGCCGGTCCAGGTGGAGAGATACAGCGGATCGCGCCGGTGGGTGATGGCGCTGACGGTCAGGACGGGAAAAGGCTCGACCGAATTGTAGTAGCCCGTGTGATCGCCGAAGGGGCCTTCGGGCGCCGTATCGCCCGGCTGCACCCAGCCTTCGATGATGATCTCCGCATCCGCCGGAACCAGCATGGGGATGGTACGGGCAGGCACAAGACGGGTGCGCGCGCCGCGCAGAACCCCGGAAAAGGCAAGTTCCGAAACGGTTTCCGGCAGGGGCAAGGCAGCCCCCAGCAACAGCGCGGGATCGGCCCCCAGCACCACCGCCACCGGCATCGGCTTGCCGCGCCCGGCATCAGCGTTCATGTAGCTGCGGTGATGGGCGGCACCGCCGCGATGGGCGAGCCAGCGCAGGATCATCCTGCCGCTGTCCAGCACCTGCGCCCGGTAGACCCCTGCGTTATAGGCGGCCGTATCCGTCAGCGAAGAACCTTCCGGTCGGGTCAGAACCACCGGCCAGGTCACCAGCGGCCCGCCGTCTTCCGGCCAGCAGGTCTGCACGGGAAGAAGCGAGAGATCGGGCTCTTTCATCACCTCGTCCTGCACCGGTGCACGGCTGGTCAGCCTCGGCCGGTTGCGCAGGGCAGCGGCCAGTTGCGGCCAGCGCGAAAGCGCATCCCGCACCCCGTCCGGCGGCACCGGATTGCGCAGGGCCGCCAGAAACTGGCCCAGCGCCGGAATATCCGTAAGCCCCACGCCCAGCCCCGCCGCCACCCGCTCCCGCGTGCCGAAGAGATTGGCGACGACCGGCACCGGACTGATCCGCCCGTCTGCATGCACCGGCTGGTCAAACTGCAGCACCGGCCCGCCCTTCAGCAGCACCTGCCGGTGCACCGCCGTCATTTCCTCGGCCAGAGCGACAGGCGAGGCAATGCGCCGGAATGTGCCTTCCCCGGCACACCAGCCAAGGAAGGAGCGGAGATCGGGAAAGGGAGGAAGCGTGCGCATGAGGGCCCGGGCAAAAGACTGCAAAAGACCGGCAAGGCTTAGCAGCCCTCCTGCCCCCGAAGGTTGATGCGCATCAATCTGGCGGACGGGAAGTTCACGCCCCCTTGGGACGGAAGGCCGCGACCACCTCCGGGTTGGTGTCGATTCGGGCTGCGCCGATGAGGTCGAGGCAATAGGGAACGGCGGCAAAGATGGCATTGAGCGAGGTGGCAATGGCCGCAGGCTTGCCCGGCAGCGTGATGATGAGGCTGGCGCCGCGCGTCACGGCCTCCTGACGGGAGAGAATCGCCGTCGGCACTTCGGCAAGATTGGCCCGGCGCATGGTCTCGCCGAAGCCCGGCAGATGCCGCTCGGCAATGAGGCTGACGCCTTCCGGCGTCTGGTCGCGCGGTGCTGGGCCCGTTCCGCCCGTCACGAGAATGAGACTGCAGCGCTCCACATCGCACAGCGCCTGAAGCGTTGCCGCGACGCTGTCCGCACCATCCGGAATGAGCCGGCACACCACTTCAAACGGCGGCAGCACCGCTTCCTTCAGCCAGTCGAAGATGGCCGGTCCGCTGAGGTCCTGATAGGTGCCCGCACTCGCCCGGTCGGAGACGGTGACAATGGCAATCTTGGGCAGGGGCATGGGGTCTGTCCCTCTTGAAAATCATCTGCGGGATAAGGCTTAGCATTGCGGGCGAGTGGCCAGTTTGCGTCCGCGCAAAGTGATATGCAACCTGCAAGGACGCTGAAGTTTGTTCCGCAACAACGTCCCCCGCCCCCGAAGACCTTAGCTGTGAGCCCACCGCTGGCAATCGCCAATAACGGGAGACCACAGCATGTCATCACCTCATGAACCGCACCGGCCGCCTGCCGGGCGTTTCACGAAATCGGCCGCACGCAACATCTTCTACGGCGGGTCGATCTTCTTCTTCCTTGTCTTCGTCGGGCTCACCGCCCAGAGCCACTGGCACATCGTCACCAAGTCCACGGACGAGGCAACACTGACCGAGGGCGTCATCCGCGGCAAGCACGTGTGGGAAAAGCACGCCTGCGTCAACTGCCACTCGATCCTCGGCGAAGGCGCCTATTTCGCGCCTGAAGTCGGCAACGTCTGGGTCCGCTATGGCGGCAAGGACGATCCGCAGGCCGCCCGCGAGGGGCTGATTGCCTGGATGCAGGCCCAGCCTTCCGGCATCGAGGGCCGCCGCCAGATGCCGCAGTTTCACCTGACCGATCAGGAACTGAACGACCTCGTCGATTTCCTCGAATGGACCAGCCGCATCGACACCCAGGGCTGGCCGCCCAATGACGCGGGCTGAGGAGGGACAATCATGAAATACGCTTCCCAAAGAGTGGCCTACTGGTACTTCGTCTGTGCCATGATCCTGTTCGGCGTGCAGATCGCCGCGGGCGCTCTCGCCGGCACGGTCTATGTGCTGCCGAACACCCTGTCCGAACTGATGCCCTTCAACATCATCCGCATGATCCACACCAACGCGCTGATCGTGTGGCTGCTGATGGGCTTCTTCGGCTGCGCCTATTATCTGGTGCCGGAAGAGGTGGAACGGGACATCGAAAGCCCGCTTCTGGCCTATATCCAGCTTGGCCTGCTGATGTTCGGCGCGCTTGCCGCCGTCATCGGCTATACGCAGGGCATCCATGAGGGGCGCGAGTTCCTGGAGCAGCCGCTCTGGATCAAGATCGCCATCGTCGTGGTGGCGCTGATCTTCCTCTACAACGTCTCCATGACCGTGCTGAAGGGCCGCCGCACCGCCGTCACCAGCGTGCTGCTGCTGGGCCTTTGGGGCATCGCCGTCTTCTGGCTCTTTGCCTTCTATGCGCCGGACAATCTGTCGCTGGACAAGGTCTACTGGTGGTACATCGTCCATCTGTGGGTGGAAGGCGTGTGGGAACTGGTGATGGCTTCGGTTCTTGCCTTCCTGCTGATCAAGATGACCGGCGTCGACCGGGAAGTGATCGAGAAGTGGCTCTATTCCATCGTCGGCCTTGCCCTGTTCTCGGGGCTGCTGGGCACCGGCCACCACTACTACTGGATCGGCGCGCCGGGCTACTGGCAGTGGGTGGGATCGATCTTCTCCGCCCTTGAGATTGCCCCCTTCTTCGCCATGGTCATCTTCGCCTTTTCCATGGTGTTCAAGGGCCGCAAGGACCATCCGAACCGGGCGGCCATGCTGTGGTCGCTGGGCTGCACGGTGGGCGCCTTCTTCGGGGCCGGCGTCTGGGGCTTCCTGCACACCCTGTCTTTCGTGAACTACTACACCCACGGCACGCAGGTGACGGCCGCACACGGGCACCTCGCCTTCTATGGCGCCTATGTGATGCTGAACCTCGCACTCATCAGCTATGCCATGCCCTATCTGCGCGGCAAGGCGCCCTATCACCAGACGCTGAACATCATCTCCTTCTGGATCATGAGCGGCGCCATGATGGTGATGACCTTTGCCCTCACCTTCGCCGGTGCGGTGCAGGTGCATCTGCAGCGGGTGATGGGCATGTCCTACATGGACGTGCAGGACGAGATCGCCCCGTTCTACTGGGTGCGCCTCGGCTCCGGCGTGCTGGTGCTGATTGCAGCGCTGATGTTCCTCTGGTCCGTCTTCGGCCCTGTCCGTGACCGGCGGGTGGCCGCCCAGCGAAAGGCTCAGACAGCAGTCCAGCCTGCAGAATGAGCCTTGCTCCGGGCGCGGTGGTGGGCCGCGCCCGGAGCCCCCTTCACGCCAGAGCCGTGATCCCAAAGCCGTGAGCCCAGAGACGCGAGCCCAGAGACGCAAGCAAGGAGATCTTCATGACCGTCCCGCACTCCATGCCAGCAGCATCCGCTGCGCCCTTCTACGCCCCTTCCGGCAACGAATGCCTGCTGTTCGAGCAGGCCTACCGCAACCGCCTGCCGGTGCTGCTGAAAGGGCCGACCGGCTGCGGCAAGACCCGTTTCGTCGCCCATATGGCCGAACGCCTTGGCCGCCCGCTCTATACGGTTGCCTGTCACGACGACCTGACCGCCGCCGACCTCACTGGCCGCTATCTGCTGAAGGGCGGGGAAACCGTCTGGGCCGATGGGCCGCTGACCCGCGCCATCCGCGAGGGCGCGATTCTCTATCTCGACGAGGTGGTGGAGGCGCGCAAGGATGTGACCGTGGTGCTGCACCCCGTCACCGACGACCGGCGCATTCTGCCGCTGGAGCGCACCGGCGAGATGCTGAGCGCCCCGCCGGAGTTCATGCTCGTGATTTCCTACAATCCCGGCTACCAGAATGTGCTGAAGGCCCTGAAACCCTCCACCCGCCAGCGCTTCATCGCGCTGGAGTTCGGCTATCCCGATCCGGACACGGAAGCGGCCATCGTCTCGGCCGAAAGCGGCCTGCCGAAGGACCGCTGCGTGCCGCTGGTGCGCGTCGCCAATGCCCTGCGCGATCTGAAGGGCCAGGACGTGGAGGAAGGCGCTTCCACCCGGCTTCTCGTCTATGCCGCCACTCTGATCCGCGCAGGCGTGAAACCCGCCGCCGCGCTGGAAGCTGCCCTCTTGCAGCCGCTCAGCGATGATGCCGATGTGCAGGCGGCGCTGGCACGGGTGGCGGAACTCGCACTGGGGTGAGACATGTCGATCTTCGAACCGGAGGAATTCGTCGGCTCCCACTGGCACGCGCTGGTGGGCAGCCTCACCACCCAGCCCCGTTACCCGCAAGCGGGCGTGCCGCTCGCAGACATGCGCCTGCGGCTCGGCGTGCTGTTCCGGGCTTTTGGCGGCAGCGGCGCCATCCGCATTGCGGAAGCGGCCCCCGCCGTATCCGGCCACCGGCTCAGCCTGCTGCGCCGCATGGGACTGGGACAGGAAAAGCTGGAACGTGCCGTTCTGGACACCGCAGCGCTGCGTCTGCCGCCGGTGATCGACTGTTTTCCGCAGAAGGAAGACAATGCCGCGCTCTACGAGTGGCTCGCCGCCTGGTTTGCCCACGCGGAGCCGGTGGCCGCCCATGAGGATCTCTTCGTCAGCGACCTTCTCTCCCTGCGCGCTGCCGTTGCCGCCACGCGGGAAGCGCTGAACACATGGCCGGGCTTGAGGGCCCTGTTTCACCGGCTGCGCGCCGCTGCACTTTCCGTCCGGCCCGAACGCCGCCTGCCGCCCGTGGAAGCAAGGCTGGAAGAGGCCATCTGCGCCCTTCTCGGCGGCCGCCGCCCGCCGGACACCAGCCTTCTTGCCGTCATCGAGGAACCGGATGCCGACCTTCGCCAGTTCCATGCCCCGCGCGGCTACCGGCCTTTCCTGCCGGTGCCCCTGTTCGGCGAAATCCGCCTGACCGCAGGCGCGGCCCAGCCTGACGAACGGGACGAGGCAAACGGGCGATCCGTTTCCGCCGACGCGCGCCGGCGGCAGGCCGAGCGGCGGCAGACCGATCAGAGCGACCGGGGCGATCCGCTCTGCTTCCACCGCTTCGAGACGATCTTCTCGCTGGCCGAGATGGTCAACGTGAACCGCCGCGTCGATGAGGACGATGAGGACGGCGCCAGACAGGCCGCCGAAGACATGAGCGACCTGACCATCGGCAGCAACCGCCAGCGCACGGCCGCAAGGCTGAAGCTGGACCTCGACCTGGCCCCGGCAGAGGCCGAAGAAACCAGCCTCACATCGGGCCTGACCTATCCCGAATGGGACTGGAAAAAGCAGATGCTGCGCCCGGATCACTGCCGGGTCATCGCCGGACGGGCCAAGGAAGACAGCGAAGGCTGGCAGCCTACGGGGGAGATGCAGCGCCAGATCCGGGCCGTGCGGCGCCACTTCGAGGCACTGCGCCCGCGCCGCGTTGTGCTGCATGGCCAGCCGGATGGCGAAGACCTTGATCTCTCGGCTCTGGTGCGCGCTGCCGCCGACCGCAAGGCCGGTGGTGCGGGCTCGGAAAACCTCTTTCTCGCCGGGCGGGCCATCGAACGGGACCTGTCCATGGCCGTGCTGATGGACGTATCCCTGTCGACGGATGCCTCGCTCGGCACCCACCGGGTGATCGACGTGGAGAAGGCCGCGCTTCTGGCTCTGACGCAAGGGCTGGATGCCTGCGGGGACGAGCATGCCATCTTCACCTTCACCTCCCGCCGCCGCAGCGCCGTACAGGTGGATACGGTGAAGGCCTTCGGCGATGCCGTGGACAATCGGGTGCTGCGGCGGATCGAGGGGCTGAAGCCGGGGCAATACACCCGCATGGGCGCCGCCATCCGTCATGTGAGCGCACAACTGGCCCAGCGCCCGCAGCGCCACCGGCTGCTCCTGCTGCTGACCGACGGCAAACCGAATGACATCGACTATTACGAAGGCCGCTATGGCATCGAGGACACGCGCGCGGCCATCCGGGAAGCACGCAAGCAAGGGCTCAAGGTGTTCGGCGTGACGGTGGACGAAGAGGCGCGGGACTATTTCCCCTGGCTCTTCGGCCGGGGCGCCTATGCCATCATCACCCATCCGGACCGTCTGCCCTCGGCGCTTCCAGCCATTTACCGGCAGCTGGTGGGATAGCTTGCAACAAGCTGAAACTTTGCGCCCGCGCAACGTCACCCGCCGCCTGCAGGCGCAGCATGAAGGCTGCAGGCATCCACCCGAAGGAAGCCTCGCATCAGCCAGGGAGGCAGAAACATGGTCACGATCCTGAGGGGCCCGATCTGCGCGGAAACCATCCTGGACGGGATGATGGAGACCTACAAGGAAACCATCCCCGTCTTCATCCGCCGCAAGATGCGGTGCATCGGCTGCCCCATTGCCCATCTGCATGATGTGCGGGAGGCCTGCGAGGAGCACCATGTGCCGCTTGAGGAGTTTCTGAGCGACGTGAACCGGGCTATCCTCGGCACCAGAGGAAAGATGCCATGACACGCGAAGCACCGGAAATCGACCTGAAGGATATCGCCGCCGGCTTGCAGATGCCGCCGGAAGAGGCCTTGCGCCTGATGCGGGCGGGGGGCATCACCTGCCGTCTGCATGAGGGGCGCGATGAAGACGAGGGCCGGTTCGCTTGCCTGTTCTTCCACGGCAACAAGCGCCTGACGCTGATCGCCGATGCCGCCGGAACCATTCTGCGCCGCAGCCTCGTCGACTTCGGCCAGCATCCCTTGCCCCCGGCCATGCGCCAGGGCCCGCAGCTGCGCTGAACCCGGCCCGCACTGGCGGACCGGGCCAACGGTATTCCTGTCTCAGCCACAGCCGCCCCGGCCAGAAGAGCCGCAGCCGCAGCTGTCCGAATGGCTGTGATCCACCTCGGCAACTTCGCCGTCCCGCAGGCGGCCAACGATGACGTGCCAGTCGGCGGGACCTTCCACCCGGTAGGTCCAGGTGAACTGGCCCGGCAGATAATGCTCGAACTGATGCAGCAGGCCGAGCGGATTGTGGTCGTTGATCAGCTCGAAGCTTTCGCCCGGCATCAGCGCCTCGAACTGGCGGAAGACCAGCATGTGGCGCTGCGGGCGCGGCAGGGGGCGCAGGTCGACGGTGACCGGAGGAACAGGATCGTGCTGGACAGCGGAAAGGGTCATCAGAGGCTCCATGACAGAGGTTGAGGCCTCAACAGCTAGAAGCTTCGCATGCTGCCTTCCTTGTCGGGGAACAAACTCCGGAGCGCCTCTGCCCGGCCGGGCTCAGTCGCCGCTGCTTTCAGCCAGCAGGTAAAGCCGGTGCGGGTCGACCACCACAACCCGCTTGCGGCTGGACTGGACAAGCCCCTTGGCCTCCCAGGCCGTCATCACCCGGCTGACCGTGTGCAGCGTCGTGCCGGTCATTTCCGCAATGTCCTGCCGGGTCACCGGGAAGTCGATGAGAATGCCCTCTTCCGTCTTCTTGCCGGCCTGACGCACCAGCCGCAGCACCGCATGGGCAACGCGCCGCTCCACCTCTTCCGTCGAAAGCTCCAGAATGCGCGTGTGCGCATCCTGCAGGCGCTGGCCCACGGTCTGCAGCGCATTGAGCGCCAGCGTCGGGCTGCGGGCGATGAAGGCCTCCCACTGGTTCGAGGGCCAGGCCAGCGCCAGACTGTCGACGATGGCGGTGGCCGTTGCCGGATAATCCGGACGGCGCATCGCCCGCGCGATGCCGAAGATATCGCCCGGATTGACGTGCCGCACCACCACCTGCTGGCCGTCCGGCGTGGTCTGGATCACCTTCAGCCGGCCGCTGAGCAGGCAGAAGAACTCCGTCGCCTCGATGCCCTGCATGAAAGCCGTGGCCCCATCCGGCAGCTGCCGCACGCTGGCCATGGCAAGGACGTTATCAAGATCCGCATCACTCATGTACTGGAAAATACTTAGATTGCGAATGAGCGAGCGATCCAGTCGATGCACGGCCATTGAATTTCTCCAGATCACTTTTCAAAGCCGCAGCAATGACTTGTTTCATCAACTGCGACCAAATGGCATCCTTGGCAACCACCGCTGCACTGTTTGCCTTTTCGCAAACACCTCTACTGCCCTTTGTTCTGTAATCCAGTCAACACCCAAGGCAACCTGAATGAAAGGAAATGCCATGTTGACCCGCCGTGAAGCCCTGTGTGGTGCAGCCGCCATCGCCCTTCTGATCGCAGCGCCGCTCCATGCGGAAGAAGGCCCCAACCCCACGCTGAAGGCCGCAGCCGCACAGACCGACATGACCGTTGGCCTCGAGCGCGTGAAAGCCAAACTCGTCGCCCCGCCCTTCGTCATGGAACATGATCAGGTGGCCAAGGGCGGACCGAAGGTCGTCCAGTTCACCATGACGATCGAGGAAAAGAAGATCGTCATCGACGGCGAAGGCACCACCTTCCAGGCCATGACCTTCGACGGCTCGATGCCCGGCCCGACCATGGTGGTGCATGAAGGGGATTATGTCGAGCTGACGCTGATCAACCCCGAAACCAACTCGATGCCGCACAACATCGACTTCCATTCGGCCACCGGTGCCCTCGGCGGCGCGCAGCTGACCTTCGTCAACCCCGGCGAACAGGCCACCTTGCGCTTCAAGGCCACGAAGAACGGTGCCTTCGTCTATCACTGCGCGCCTACGGGCATGGTCGCCTGGCATGTGGTCAGCGGCATGTCGGGCACCATTCTGGTGCTGCCGCGTGACGGGCTGAAGGATGAGGCAGGCAACCCGATCCACTATGACCGGGCCTATACCATCGGCGAGTTCGATCTCTACGTGCCGAAAGACGAGAACGGAAAATACGTGGACTATGACAGCCCCGGCGAGGCCTATGCCGATACGGTCGAGGTGATGAAGGGGCTGGTGCCCACCCATGTCGTGTTCAACGGCGCCGTTGGCGCGCTGACGGGCGAGAAGGCCATGAAGGCCAATGTCGGCGAGACCGTGCTGATGATCCACAGCTCGGCCAACCGGGACACCCGCCCGCATCTCATCGGCGGCCACGGCGACCATGTCTGGGAGCGCGGCAAGTTCGACAATCCGCCGGAAAAGGGGCTGGAGACGTGGTTCGTGGCAGGCGGCAGCGCCGCCGTGGCGACCTACAAGTTCCTGCAGCCGGGCATCTACGCCTATGTGAACCACAACCTCATCGAGGCCATGGAACTGGGGGCAGCGGCCCACTTCAAGGTGGAAGGCGACTGGGACAATGACCTGATGATGCAGGTCTCGGCCCCCGGCCCGATCCCCAGCAACTGACAGCCTGCTGCGGCAGCCCGCCTCTCCGGGCTGCCGCAGCTTCCCTCTTCTCTCCCTCTCTGGCGATCAGGAGGTCATCCATGACCTTGATCAGATACACCAGCGCCGCCGTTGCAGGCCTTGCCCTCCTAACTCTGCTGCAGGGCTTTGCCGCCGCACCAAAGGCCCCGCATCCCGCACCGGAGACGGTCAGGCTGGAAGAGGCCGCCCTCGCCTACCGGGAGCCCGGCGAGTTTCTGGACCGGGGCACGCCGGTCAACGGCCCGCGTGTGCCGCTGACGCTGGAAGCCCCGCTCACCATCATGCGGGCGCAGGTGACGCGCGGCGCCTATGATGCCTGCGTGGCCGACGGCGCCTGCCTAGCGCTCGGCACACAGGGCGCGCCGGATCTGCCGGTCACCGGCGTCAATTTCATCGATGCGGAAGCCTATGCCGCCTGGCTGTCGGCCAAGACCGGAGAGACGTGGCGCCTGCCGACCGACCGCGAATGGGCGCTCGCCGCCGGATCGCGCTTCAAGGACGACGCCTATACGGAGATCAGCGACCCGGCCAACCCGTCGAGGCGCTGGATTGCGGTCTACGATATTGAATCGAAACTGCAGGAAGAAATCGACCCCAAACCCATGCCGGCCGGACACTTCGGCACCAATGAGCATGGCCTATTGGATCTTGCCGGCAATGTCTGGGAATGGACGTCCACCTGCTACCGCCGCCACCATGTGCTGCCCGGCGGAGAGGTGCGGGAGACGGAGAACTGCGGCATCCGGGTGGCCGAAGGCCGCCACCGGGCGCTGATGACAACCTTCTTCCGCGACCCCAAGGCCGGGGCCTGCTCGGTGGGCGTGCCGCCCGCCAACCTCGGCATCCGGCTGGTGCGCGAGGAAACGGGAGTGCGGCAATGGCTGGGTTTCTAGAGCCGGACCTCAAGCCCCAGGCCGCTGCGGCAGACACCGCCCTGCTGCAGCGGCTCGCCCATGTTCTGCAGGACATGGGCCTGCCTTGTGCCTGTCAGGAGGAGGTGGAGCGGACGGTCGCCGTCTTCACCGAATTCGAAATCCGCCGCACCCGCCGCCGCCTGCTGGAAAGCGCAAGGGAGCGCACCCGCCAGCTGGCCGGTTTCCTGCCCTATCTGCAGGACCTTGAATCCCCCGGTGCGGCCGAACTGGATGCCGCCGATCTTGCCGTTCTCGCCGATGCCTTCCGCCAGATTGCCGCTGCCGCCGCGCAAGGGGTGGCAAGCCTTGAGCTTCTGGCCGCAATGCAGCCGGGCGCTCCACGGCAGGACGGCTGACAAGCTGCGTCAAAGCTTGTGCCTGCACAAAGAGGCGGAGCAGCAACTGCCACACACTTCCTGCAATATCCATCCGCAGGAGTCATTGTCTCATGACCGGCGAAGCTTCCATCCTCGCAGCCCTCACCACCGTCGATGATCCGGAACTGGGCGTCAGCATCGTGGATCTCGGGCTTGTCCGGGACATTGCCTGCACGCCCGGCCGCATCCGCATCACCCTTGGCATGACGACGCCCACCTGTCCGCTGGGCGGGCTGATCGCCGAAACCGCAGCCATCGCAGTGGAGGAGATTGCCGCGCCGCAGACGGAAGTGGAAGTCACGCTCGACCGCGCCTTCCGCTGGACGCCGGACCTCGCCGCCCCGCATGTGCGCCAGCGCTTCGGCGGCGAAAACCCTGTGCCCGCCTCTGATACCGGGGCCGGCCTGTGGCAGCAGCTGCGGACAAGGCTGTGGAGCTGACCATGCCCCGCTCCATGGTGCAAGCAATCCGCCTTCTCACCGCCGTGCTGGCGCTGGCGAGCCTTGTCACCGGCCTTGGCGCCGGACTGGCGCGGCTGGGGCTTTTCGATCTTGCCCTTTCAGTTTCGGACCGGCATTCGGTCTTCATGCTCTGCGGCTTCTTCGGCACCCTGATTGCGCTGGAGCGGGCGGTGGCGCAAGGCTCGGCTGCAGCCCTCGCCGTTCCCGCTGTGTCTGGGTTCGGGGCCGTCCTGATCTGGTTCGAACCGCAGTCAGCCGCCCTCGCCTTCCTCGCTGCCGGGGCAGGCCTTGCCGTGCTGAGCGCGCAGGCGGCGCTGGCGCTGCACACCCTGTTCAGCGCCGTCTTGCTGGTGGCCGCAGTGCTTTGGCCCATCGGCACGGGCGTGTGGCTTCTCACCGGCGACCCGGCCCTTGCTGCCTATATCTGGCTGGGTTTCCTCATCCTCACCATCACGGCCGAACGGATCGAACTGTCGCGCCTGCGCCAGCGCGGGCCTCTGCAGGCCGGATTGCTGGTCCTGCTGGTCGCCGTCTTCTGCCTCGGGCTGCTGACGGGTGAGCCCTTTGCCGGAACGCCCTGGCTGACGGGAACGGCACTCGCCGGACTTGCCCTGTGGCTGACGGTCAATGACGTGGCGCTGATCACCATAAGGGGCGAAGGCCTTGCCCGCTATTCCGCCGCCGCCCTTCTGTGCGGCTATGGCTGGCTGCTTGTAGCCGCAGCGGCGCTGCTGATGCTGCCGCCGGGAACGTCCGCGGCGGGACACGACATTGCGCTGCATGCCATAGGCCTCGGTTTCGTGCTGTCCATGGTCTTTGCCCACGCCCCCATCATCCTGCCCGCCGTCGCAGGCCTGCGCATCCGCTATTCGGCCGCGCTCTACCTGCCGCTTGCGCTTCTGCAGGGTGCAACGGCGCTGCGGGTGGCGGGCAATCTGCTGGAACAGGACGGCCTGCGCAATGCATCCGGCTGGCTCACCATGGGTGCACTCGGCCTCTACGCAGCGGCACTTATTCTCTCCAGCCGGCACCGCCCGCGCAAAGCCTGTGCAGCGCACAACAACCGTCATCCAGTTTGACCTGGCTCAACGTCGCCCGCCGTGCCGGAGGCTATTTCTTCCACATACCTGAATTTAAAATTCAACTTTGGAGAGTATCATGTCCATGAAGTCCCTCATCCTCGCCACGGCCACGGTCCTCAGCCTCACCGGTATCGCCGCAGCGGCCGATCATGAAGTCAAGATGCTGAACAAGGGCGAGGCCGGCGCCATGGTCTTCGAGCCGGAACTGATCACCATCGCTCCCGGCGACACCGTCACTTTCAAGGCGACGGATGCCGGCCACAACGCTGAAACCATCCCCGGCATGCTGCCGGACGGCGCCGAACCCTTCGTCGGCAAGATGGGCAAGGACGTCACCGTCACCTTCACTGAGGAAGGCGTCTACGGCATCAAGTGCAAGCCGCATCTGGGCATGGGCATGGTCGCCGCCGTCATCGTCGGCGCCCCGGTCAATCTGGAAACCGCCAAGACCGTCAAGACACCCGGCAAGGCCGGCAAGAAGTTCGAAGCCCTGCTCGGCGGGCTTTGAACGGCTGACGGCATGGCCTTTCAACCATCCTCGAGGTCCTGCGTGCACACATCGTGCTTGAAGCCGGTGACGGCTGGGGGAACGTCCACAGTCTGGTCACTCAGGCACGGCGTTTCAGCTCCCCTCCCCCTGGTGGGGAGGGGCAAGGGGGTGGGGGGGAAAGCCTTTCCGTCTGGCAGGCAACTCATTGACTAGGGGCAGCGGTTCCTCTTGAGGCCGCTTCAGGAAAAGATCCATTTTTTCAAGTCCTTGCAGGCTCAGAGCCCCCACCCTTACCCCTCCCCACCAGGGGGAGGGGGGCGGAGGCACCCTGCCGGAAAGCAAATGCATCATTGCGGGCGATGTCCGAACCTGAAGTGCAAATCCGGCAGTTTTTAAGGGACAGAGAAACAGGTGCCTGACCGGCTGTCCCCACAGAACGCAGTTGCTGAGACGCATTCAAAATCCCGCAAGGCACCGCCAGGGAGATCATCACATGACCAGTCCGCACTGGCTTTCCGGCGGCTTCAGGCCGTTCTTCTTTCTTGGTGCCCTTGCCATGGCAGCTTCCGTGTTGATGTGGGTGCCGGTCTATTCAGGCCTCTTCTCCCTGCCCACCTTGTTCGTGCCAAGGGACTGGCATGTGCACACGCTGATCTTCGGCGGCGTGATGGCGATTATCGCAGGCTTTGGCCTGACGGCGGTGGCCAACTGGACCAGCCGTCCACCGGTTTCGGGCGCGCTGCTGCTGGCGCTGGTACTGCTGTGGCTGGCGGGGCGGGTGGCCGTCACATGCGGCGCCGGTCTTGGGCCCCTTCCGGTGGCCGTGCTGGATGTGCTCTTCCCCCTCGCCCTCGCCGCCGTGATGGCACGGGAGGTGATCGCCGCCCGCAATTTGCGCAATCTGAAGATCGTCGCCGTGATCGGCCTGCTGGCCTTGGCGGACCTCGGCTTTCATCTGGAAGCCGCACAGACCGGCGTGGCAGATGTCTCGCTCAGGGCCAGCCTGTCGCTGGTGATCCTGCTCATTCTCATGATCGGCGGGCGCATCATCCCCGCCTTTACCCGCAACTGGCTCAACGCCCGCAAGGCGGCGAAACTGCCGGTCATTTTCAACAAGGCAGACGCTGCGGTGATGGTGCTGAGTGGCGCCGCGCTTGCGCTCTGGACCGTGCTACCCGACGCTCTGGCAACGGCCGTCCTCATGCTGCTGGCGGGAGCGGGGCAGATCTGGCGGCTGACACGCTGGTGCGGGTTTGCGGCAAGGCGTGAGCCGCTGCTGCTGATCCTCCATATCGGCCACCTCATTCTTGCCCTCGGCTTTCTGGCTGTGCCTTGCGCCGTGCTGCTGCCGCAGATTGGCGATGCAACGGCATCTGTGCATCTGTGGACGGCGGGCGCCATCGGTATCATGACGCTGGCCGTCATGACCCGCGCCAGCCGGGGCCACTCGGGCCATCCGCTGACAGCGGACAGGCTGGATCTGGCCATCTTTGCGCTGGTCATCCTGGGCACGATCGCCCGCGTCGCCTCGCCGCACGCCGGAGACGCGGCACGCGCGCTGCTGGACACGGCGGCTCTCGCCTGGGCCGGGGCCTATCTCGCCTTTGCCGCCGGTTATGCCCGCCGCCTGCTGCTGCCCCCGGCCAAGGCGGGATGAAGGGAGAGCTGACCCATGGACCGGCTGGCGCCGAACAGGACCGGGCATGGCCTGCAGGCCGTTCTTGCCTATGGCCTGCCACTGTCCGCCGCTTACATCGCCACCGGCCTCACCCGCGCCCTCTGGCTTGATGCCCATGCGGGTCCGCTGCCCGGCGCCTTGCTGGAGGCGGCGGTCTTTCTGGCTCTCTGCCTTGCAATGCTCGCCAGCGGCTGGCAGGACCGGGCGATCCGGCGGCATCCCATAGCAGCCGGGGCGGGCATGCTGCTTCTGTTTCTGCTTCTGGACGCTGCCATTGCGGCCGGGCTGTGCGGTGTTCCGCTCGCCCGCCATTTCGGCCGGTTTTCACAAGCCCACGGACTGGTCCAGCTAACCGCCCTCTCATTCTGCGCCCTGCTGCCCCGGTTCTGGTACAGCGAAACGTGAGAAATGCAGGCCGCCAGCTGAGAACCCGTCACTTTGCCGCGTGAAGCACAAGCTTATGCTCGGTGTTCCGGTCTCATGCGGAGAGCACTGCGCAATGGCAACCCTGAACACTCTTCCCAAACTCATCCTTCCCGGCATCGGCGGCTCCGGCGAAGCCCATTGGCAAAGCCATTGGGAGGCGGCGGACACATCCTTCCGCCGCTTCCGGCCCTCAAGCTGGGACGCGCCAGAGCTGGAGGACTGGACAATGGCTCTGGATGCGGCCGTCTTGCAGGCGCCAGCCCGGCCCGTGCTTGTTGCCCACAGCCTGGCCTGCCTGCTCGTCGCCCATGCCGCCCGCTTGCTGGGAAGCAAGGTACGCGGCGCCTTTCTCGTGGCCGTGCCGGATCCGGACGGGCCTGCTTTCCCGGCAAGGGAAGCGGCGAGCTTTGCCAACCCGCCAGCCCTGCCCCTGCCCTTTCCGGCACTGATCATCGCAAGCGCCAATGATCCCTATGGCACACCGGACCATGCCCGGCGCCGTGCGCGGGAGTGGGGCACAGGCCTTATCGAGGCTGGCGCCCTCGGGCATATCAATGGTGCCAGCGGCCTTGAAGACTGGCCGCAGGGGCGGATGCTGCTGGAGGCCTTTTGTGCGGAGCTGCCGGACTAGAACCGGATCTCATGCCTGAAAGGCCAGCGGCCCGGCAATGGCTCCGCGCAGATTGGCGAGAAGCCCGGCAATGGCCTTGAGCGCGCTTTCGAGCTCCGCCTGCGCCGGGGCGCCGATGCACAGCCGCACGCCTGCCGCCCCGTTCTCCGGAACGGCGGCGGTTGCCAGCGGATCGGTGACGAGAATGCCCAGTGCCCGGGCAGCCGCCGCCAGCGCCTGCGCCTCCTGATCTGCCATCGGCAGCCACACGTGATAGCCAAGGTTCGGGTGCGGCGGCAGCGCATCGCCCAGAATGCTGGCCGTCAGCACCCGGCGGCGCGCCGCCTCTTCGCCGATGGCATCGCAAATGGTCTGAGCCGTGCCATCCATGATCCAGTGCTCCATCACCAGACAGCTCAACGGCGAGATCATCAGCCCATTGGCATAGAGGCAAGCTTCCGCCCGCTCCTGCCAGGCGGCAGGCACCACCAGCCCGCCAATGCGCAGCGAAGGGTTGAGCGTCTTCGACAGGCTGTTGATGTAGAACACCCGCTCCGGATCCAGACTGGTGAGCGACGGCAATGCGGGATCGGCGCCCAGCGCATAGACATCATCCTCAATGATCAACGCCCCGTGGCGGCGGCAGACTGCCAGGATATCTTCGCGCCGGGCGCGGCTCATGCAGGTGGCCACCGGGTTCTGCATGGTCGGCATCAGATAGACCGAGGCCCGCACATCCGGCCCGGCTGCCTGCAAGGCACGGTCCAGCGCTTCCGGCATCATGCCCTCATGATCCATGGCAACGGCCGCCAGCCGCACTCCGGAGTACCGGGCGAGTGTCAGCAGACAGGGATAGGTCTGCGCCTCCACCAGCAGCAGGGAGCCCGGACCGGACAGCATCGACAGGCACACGGTGAGCGCGTGCTGTGCCCCGCCGGTCAGCAGCAAGCGGCCGGGACCGGTCTCCGTGCCCAGCCGCCCGAACCAGCGGGCAAGGCCGGTGCGGAAGCGCACATGCCCCGGCACCGGCGGATAGGAATTGAACAGGGCCGGCTCAGTCTGCCGGGCCAGAGCGGTCAGCGTGCGGGAGAGCAGGCGTTCGCTCATGACGGCGGGCGGAGCATTCTGCGACAGGTCGATCACCGCCCCCTTGCGCCCGCCAGTGTCCGCCACGAAAGTGCCGCTGCCCTTGAGCGCATGAACAAGGCCGCGCCGCTCCAGAATGCCATAGGCCTTGGTCACGGAGCCAAGCCCGATACCCAGCTGCCAGGCAAGATCCCGGTGCGGCGGCAACCGCTCGCCTGCGGCCAGCTTTCCATCCAGAATGTCTTCCGCCAGCGCCGCCGCCAGCCTGTCGCAGGGCAATTGCGCTTCACCGGACAGGCGCGGCTTCCAGGGCGACTTGAGGCGCATCGGCACTCTCCAATTGCGTCACGTGACGCTTTTGCATTTTACCACGAGTGTCACGAACTCTACGATCCTCCTTCCGGGACAGCAAACAGAACCGGAGACAGGATCAGAGCCATGCAGCAGGATAACAAGGCCTTGCACGGCGGCCCCGTGCGCCTTCCCGTTCCGCTCAATGCCCTGAGGGCTTTCGAGGCGGCGGCGCGGCATCTTTCGGTCAAGGGTGCCGCTGCAGAAATCGGCGTCACGCCCTCGGCTGTCAGCCACCAGATCCGCCTGCTGGAAGACAGCCTGGGCGTGGAACTGCTGCGCCGGACGGGCGCAAGACTGGAGCTGACGCAGGCCGGGCGGATGCTGACCCCGGGGCTTTCCCTAGGCTTCCGCCAGATCGCAGAGAGCGTCGGCAGCTTGCAGACCGGGCGCAAGCTCGGCCCCTTGCGCCTGTCGCTGCCGCCCGGCTTTGCCGCCCACTGGCTACTGCCCCGCCTTGCCGCCTATCCGGCGGCCCGGCCGGGGTTTGAACTGGAACTGCAGACCACGCAGGAGGTGGCCGATCTGGCCGCAGGCAGCGCCGACGCCGCCGTGCGCCATGGCAAGGGGCACTGGACCGGCACGGTGAGCGAACATCTCTTCGACGAAACCCTGTCCTTGCTGGGCCGGGGAACAGCCGGAGAGGATGCCCGCGCGCTTGTCAGCCGCAGCACGCTCTTCATCTCCGGCCACCGGCACGAGGGCTTTGCCCGCTGGAATGCCTCCCTGCCCGGCGGCCCGGTGCAGCCCGCCGCCATCATCACCGTCGATTCCACCAGCCTCAGCCTCAAGGCGGCGCTGGATGGCCCGGGCATCACCTTTGCCGGGCCGGAATTGGCGGCTGAGGACATTGCCGCCGGGCGGCTGTCCCTGATCTTTCCCCACCGGGTGGCGGCAGAGGCCGGCTATTACCTGTGCTATCCGCCTGCGCTGGAGCGCGACCGGCGCATCCGCAACCTCAGGACATGGCTGCTGGCGGAAACCGGCGATCTGCGCCGCGCCGGCTGAAGCCTGGTCCCGGCGAGATGGACGCGCCGGCAACCTGGCAAGCATGCTCAGTCCTCGCCATCCCAGTATCCGGCGGCGGCAGGGCGCTGGAAGGTGAGCGCAAGACGGCGCGCCCTGGCATCGCCGCCCGGCGCGGCCCCGGCATAGACCGCCATCTTGCCGCTGTCGGGATATTCGACAATGTCGGGATCATGCATGCTGCTGATAGCCAGATAGCGCAGCGCTTCATCCGGCCCCGCAATCAGCTGATGCGCGGTCTCTGTCCCGCCGGCAGGGCAGACGGCTACATCCCCCGCCGCCAACGGAAATTCCTCTTCGCCGTAGCGCAAGATGCCGCGGCCGGAGAGGATGACGAACATCTCGTCATTGGCCAGATGGCAGTGATAGGGCCAGCCCTTTTTGCCGGGCGGGATCTCGACATAGCGCGCGCCGAGCCGCGTGGCGCCCAGCGGCGCGGCCACCGCCGCCTTGCGCGCCTCAAAGCTCTCCCCATGGGCCTGTGTTTCCATCGGCAGGGTGGCAAGTGTCACAACCGGTTTCATATTGCTTCGTCCTGACAGGTTTCCTCACCCTGAGAGGAACCCGCAATGCAGCCCAGCGCAAGTGAATGCTCTTCAGTCCTCCCGCAGCTATGGTCAATCGACAGGCAGAAGCTTCAGGCGGAGACTTGCGGTTGACCGCAATTTCAAACCGGAGACCCGGCCTTGCACAATTGCCAAGCGCAGCATCAGGAGATCATACGGCCGGCACCTGCCGCCAAAGAGGGTGCACGTATTCGCCTGCGTGCCCCCGATGGGGTGCCGCTCGGCGGGCTCGTCTGGCGCCATCCGGTCCCGGATCCGCGCCGTCCCGTTGCCGTCATCGCCCCCGCCACCTCCGTACGCTGCAGCTACTATGGGCGCTTTGCCGGCTATCTGCATGAGCATGGTTTCGAGGTGCTGACGCTCGACTATCGCGGCATCGGCTTTTCCCGGCCCGCAAGCTTGCGCGGCTTTCAGGCGGATTGGGCCGACTGGGGCGATCTGGACGTGGAAGCAGGGCTGCAGCTGGTGGAACAGCAATGGCCGGGCCAGCCGCTGCATCTCATCGGCCATTCCATCGGCGGACTGGCCATCGGCCTTGCCCCCTCCGCCCGCAGGGCCGCGCGTTTGCTGACTGTCGGCGCGCAGCATGCCTACTGGCGCGATTACGATCCGCAGCAGCGCCGCCGCATGTATCTGAAATGGCACGTGTTCATGCCGCTGGTGACGCGGCTCTTCGGCTATTTTCCGGGCAAGCGCCTTGGCTGGCTGGAGGATACGCCCGCAGGCGTGGTGCGTGACTGGAGCCGCATGGGGCCGCAGCTTGCCGAGCACCTGCGGCAGGACATGTTCATTGGCGGCGAGCGGGAGGGCGAGATCCTGACACGCCGTCTTGCAAGGATCACCGCGCCGCTGCTCGCCATCGGTCTTGATGACGACCCTTTCGGCACGCCGGAGGCGCTGGAGCGGCTGCTAGCCTGCTACAGCGCCAGCCCCCGGCAGCATCTGCGCCTGGGCCCGCAGCACAGCGGCGGCGAACCCATCGGCCACTTCAACTTTTTCCACACCCGCTTCCGCCCCACCCTCTGGCCCATTGCCCTCAGGTGGCTACAGGAGGGCGATGTGAATACGGCTGGCATCAACCAGTGACGCCAGCCGCCATATCAAAGCTCATCCGCGGCGGCGCTTGCGCCAGGGCGCGTCCTTCTGCCAGTCCCCCGCCATGATGCAGCCGAACGGGATCACCTCGTCCACCACCTCGGCAAGACCGTATTCGGCAATCTGCGCCCGCACGCTGGCCGCAGACTTGTAGGCACCCGGCAGTTCCGACACGTCCGGCTTTCCGCAGAAGAACCGGGCATCAAGCCCCTTCGTCTCGCGGGCCATGATGTCCGCGATGTTGTTAGGGCTGAGCCCCCTTGCATCGGCACCACATTCCTCCGCCAGCTGGCGCATATGCGCCGTGCGTGACAGGTTGCGCCCCGCACCATGCGGCGAGAAGCCGAGGCCATTGGCCGCATTCGAGCCGCGCACGATCAGCACCGGTTCCGACATGTTGAGGGGAATGATCGTCAGACCGCCCGCATCCGCCGCCCAGCCATCAAAGGCGGGCGTAGCGCCCTTGCCGTGATAGAACAGGCCATCGGACTTGCGGAACACGAAGTTATGCTCGTTCCAGAACCGGTCAGACACCTTGGCCGAAAGCTTCTCTGCCGCCATGTCATGCAGCACGAAGTGGTTTTCCTTCGTCCAGGTGCGGATAATCTGGAGCGCTGCCCAATAGGTCTCGCCTTCCTCGCTATCAGCCGGAATCCAGGCATTCTGCTGCAGGGTTTCCGGCGACAGAAGCTGACGGAACCGGTTCGCCACCGACATGCCGCGCTCGTAGAGCCGGGCACCCGGCCCGCGCGAGCCATGATGGGTGACGAGTGCGGTTTCGCCCGTGGACTTCATCGTGCCCACATAGGCGAAGTGGTTGCCATCGCCCTGCGTTCCGAAATGCCCGATGCCGATGCCCAGCGTCTGCCCTTCGAGATAGGGGTTGTTCTGGAAGGCAGCGAGCGTTGCCTGCGAAGGCTTCAGCCGCTGATCCTCAGGACGTCCGCCGGGACCGAAATGGGTCACCGAATGGATGGCATCCAGCAAGGCCTTCGGGTCCGTTCCCGGGAAGATCGAAATCGCCATGGAGCAGCAGATATCGGCCGAATGCATGCCCGGATGAATGGCCTCGGACGCCACGATCCCGCCAACCGGAATGGTCCCGGAGGGACCGGACGGACAGGCATCGGGCATCACCGCCGCAGCCTTCACCACGGGCGTGCGCGCAAGCACCTGCATGGTCGCCTGCACCTTGGCGATATTGTCCTCTTCAAGATCATTCTCCGCCCGGATGTTCATGTGGAGCGGAACGCTGCCCGCCAGTTGCAACGGCAGAACAGGCCCGGGCTGGAAGGCGCGGGCAGCCTCGAGCGCCGCATCCATCGTTCCACCATTGCGCAGAACCTGATTGGCGGCGTCCAGCGCCGGGCGGAACCATTTGCCCTGCGGCATGCCTGCGTTGATGAGGTCCTGTCCACTCACGATACCGGTCATGATCTTTCCTGCCTTTGCAGTCCTTCTGTTTGTCATGTTCGCGTGTTCTGGGCTGCTGCCCTGCCGCCGGAGAACCGGCAGCAGGGCGTAGCGGCGACAAGGGAGAACGAAACGCGGATGGTCCCGCCCATGCCAGAGAGCGATGCCAGAATGGGAGTCGAACCCATTGAACCATCCTAGGGTGGCAGCTGTAGTTCCGTTCGGCATTCGCCGCTGCAGTCCGCACATGGCGGCAAGATTGGAGAAACTCTGACAGCCAGCCTTGCGGCCGGATGACATGAGGGATTTGAACCCACCGCCCCGAAGGGTTACCGATGTAGTTTCTTCCGGCATCCGCCATGCAGTGTCAAATTGGGCCCGTGACGGCTAGGGGTGGAGGAACGCCTGCTCTACCGCTGAGCTACAGGACCACAAGGTTGCGGCCCCGGCGGGATTCGAACCCGCGACCTGGAGAGTTACAGTCTGTAGTTCCATCCGGCATCCGTCACGGCACCTTGCGCCGTTACCAGCGGCGCAGGGCATTCTCAAAGATCGATGGCCTCGATCTGGCGGAGCCATGCCTCCGGACCGGAGTTTCCGGCCGCAAAACGGCTGATGGCTCCATAAACGGCATCCGAGAAGCCGCCGATATTCAGCACATCCGCACCAGACGCAGGCGTCTGGACATAGGGCTGGATATCAAGGCACACGAGCCGCGCAGCCGGGTTGTGGCGCTGGATACGGGTCCACTGCGCCATCATGCCCGTTGTCTGGCCGCCGCCACCCGCATCCATCCAGGACTGGTTGTCCGAGACGAACACGACCAGATCCACCCGCGCCCTTTCCTTCACCAGCTGCCGCAGCGGCGCGGAACAGTCGGTCCCGCCGCCACCGATGGCCGCCAGCTTCGACGCGTTGGTCATCACGCTGTCCCTGGAGTTCAGGTGAAGCGGAACAACCTCTTCGGCAAAGGGCAGCACGCGGGTCCTCCGGTTCTTCCGCAGGAAGGAGGCAGCCACGAGGGCCGCCACATCGATGCAGCGAACGACGGAGGTGGCGCCCGGACGGTAACCGGTCACGGGCGAACCCATGGACCCGGACACGTCCGGACAGATCACCACATTGCCCGGCACCTCGGGCACGCTGGAGATGGCAACCTCCATCGCATCCTGCAGCGCATCGGCAACAACCTCAGGCACGTCCTTGCTCACCATCTTCCACGCCACCAGCAGCTGGTAGGGGAAGACGCGTGCCCTGCGGACGGCAGCCGGATCAGCGAGCCTTGCAGCAATCTGCTCTGCCACGCCCGGCACCTCGAACACCCCCTTGCGGGCAAACATGTTGAGGTTCTGGCGCACCATCTGCCAGGAGCCGTTGAGTGCAACCTCCGCCCACTGCTCCTTCGTCAGAGGGAGAGAGGTGAGCATCTGGAACGGCACCGGCGGCAGCGGCAGGCTGGTATCGCGCTTGAAGGCCTCGAAAGCCGCCACGGGCGCCGGCAGCGCCGACACGTCATAGGGCTTGCCGATGGCCCAGGCATAGAATGCCGCACGCGCTGCATCCTGAGGCTTGGGGTGAACCATGCGGATCACATCGGCCAGCGACGGATCGTTGCCGGTCATCGCCTGCAGCAGCTGCTCATCCGTACGGCTCTCAAGCCATGCACGCACCATCCGCTTCGGGCGGCTTCCGAGCGACTTGCGCCCGGCAGCACCGGACCGCATGACCTGCACGAAACCGCGCAGCATCTTGCCGCTCTTCACCACACGCGGGAATGCCTTCGAAAAGGCATCGCTCTCAAGGCCCGACAGGATCGCCAGCAGCATCACCGGCATATCCTTCATGTGGCCCTGTTCCGCCGCATAGATGGCAAGCCTTGCCAGAAATTCCGGATCAGCTTCGGCAGCGTGCTTGAGCAGATCCTCCAGCTGGTCCTGCGCTTGTGCGTAGAAAGTATCGCTGAAGGTACCGGTCACTGCGTACTGGGCCAGCGCTTCACGTGCACTCAAGGCATGGGCCGGAGCGCCTGCGTGATTGACCGTATCAGTCTTGCGCAGAAGCTGACCGAAATAGGTCTTGAAGATTGCCTTGTTCACCATGGCAGCACCTCATCAATTCGTAACTGCCCTCTCTATTTCAAGCATCGTGCCAATTCGTGCCAGACGCTGGAAAACAGCGCAGAAAATCCAATAAACCATTGAAATTAATGAAGATAAAAAATTACCCAAGTGTCCGGAGCAAATTCCCTCTGGAACCAGACACCCATCAGAGTGTATATAAAAATATAAGACTTATATTTTTGGAGAAATCATGAAACGCCGCGTTGCCATCAGCATCCTCGGAACCACCCTCGACATGGGCGGCCGCGGCGACCGCTGGAAGCGGTGGCGGCCGAATGTCGCCCTGACGCAGCAGCCGGGCCTCTTCTTCGACAGGGTGGAGCTGGTTCACGACAGCCATTTCGACCGGCTGGCCCAGACCGTGATCCGGGACATCGACACCGTGTCTCCCGCCACCGAAGTGCGGCAGAACATCATCAACCTGTCAGACCCATGGGATTTCTCTGAGGTCTATACAAAGCTGCGCGACTTTGCCCGCGCCTATCCGTTCGATCCGGACGCGGAGGACTATCTCGTCAACATCACCACGGGCACCCATGTGGCGCAGATCTGCTGGTTCCTGCTGACGGAAGCGCGCATCATTCCCGCAAGGCTGCTGCAACTCTCCCCGCCGCGCGACAGGGAGCCGGATCAGGACTACTCCGGCTCACACACGATCATCGACCTCGACCTTTCGCGCTATGACGAGATCGCCACCCGTTTTGCTTCGGAACAGGCGGAAGCCGCCTCCTTCCTCAAGTCCGGCATCTCGACCCGCAACACCGCTTTCAACCGGATGATCGACGAGATCGAGCGTGTCGCCATGCGCTCCAGCGCGCCGCTGCTTCTCACCGGGCCAACGGGCGCGGGCAAGTCCCAGCTGGCCAGGCGGCTCTATGAACTGAAGAAGGCCCAACGCAAGGTCAGCGGTCCGTTTGTCGAGGTGAACTGCGCCACGCTGCGGGGTGATCAGGCCATGTCCGCCCTCTTCGGCCACGTGAAAGGCGCTTTCACCGGCGCCTCGTCCGAGCGGGCGGGCCTGCTCATGTCGGCGGACAAGGGTGTGCTGTTTCTGGATGAGATTGGCGAACTGGGACTGGACGAACAGGCCATGTGCCTGCGCGCCATCGAGGAAAAGCGCTTCCTGCCAGTTGGCGCGGACAAGGAAGTGTCGGCCGATTTCCAACTTCTCGCCGGGACCAACCGGGATCTGCGCGAGGAGGTGCGCAAGGGGCGCTTCCGGGAAGACCTGCTGGCCCGGCTCAACCTGTGGACCTTCCAGCTTCCCGCCCTGCGTGACCGGACAGAGGACATCGAGCCCAACCTCGACTTCGAGCTGCGCCGCTTTCTGGAGCGCGAGGGGCAGAACGTCACCTTCAACAAGGAAGCCCGCGAGCGCTATCTCGCATTCGCCTCCTCTCCGGCTGCGGCATGGAGCGCCAATTTCCGCGACCTTTCCGCCTCGGTGACACGCATGGCCACCCTCGCCCCGCAAGGACGCATCACCGTGGAGGAGGTTGCCGCGGAAGTGGCACGCCTGAAGGCGGCATGGGCGGGGGCAGCACAGGAAGACGCAGCCGGTGATATTCTCACTGCCGCACTGGGAGCAGAAGCTGCGGCAGAGCTGGATCTCTTCGATCAGGCCCAGCTTGCCGCCGTTCTGAAAGTCTGCCGCGAGCACCCCAGCGCCAGCAGTGCGGGACGGGCACTGTTCGCCCGCTCCCGGCTCGGCAAGAAAAGCAGCAACGACGCGGACCGGCTGACCAAATACCTCGCACGCTTCGGCCTGAAGTTTGACGAGATCCAGCGCCGGACAGGAGACGCCTGAGCTTCCTCCCTCAAAGGCGCACACCAGTCTGCGCGTCGAAGACGTGCAGGCAGTCGCGGCGGAAGCGCAAGGGGAGGCGGGTGCGGGCGGCGAGGCCCAGACTTGAGCCCTGAATTGAGCCCAGACCTGAACCGGGACCGGCGGGAAGGCGGACGGTGAGTTCGCGCCCGGCCCAGAGACAGATGGCAAGGGTATCGGAGCCGAGCTCCTCCAGCACATCCACGTCCACCACGAGATCAGCCCCGGCTTCACTGCAGGCTTCGATATGCTCGGGCCGGATGCCCACGTCCACCTTGCGTCCGGGCTCAGCCGCAAGACCGGGTGTCCGGACCATTGCCCCGCCGTCCAGTTCCACGGCCGGGCTGCCATCGGAACTGATGACCACACCGGGCAGGATGTTCATCTGGGGTGAACCGATGAATTCGGCGACGAAGCGGCAGTTGGGACGCTCGTAAAGCTCCAGCGGGCGGCCATGCTGGATGAGATTACCGCCGCGCAGCACCACCACACGGTCGGCCAGCGTCATGGCTTCCACCTGATCATGGGTGACGTAGATGGTCGTGGTGCGCAGCATGCGGTGCAGGCGCTTGATCTGGGTGCGCATTTCCACCCGGAGCTTGGCATCGAGGTTCGACAGCGGCTCGTCAAACAGGAAGACCTTGGGCTTGCGCACGATGGCACGGCCCATGGCAACGCGCTGGCGCTGGCCACCGGAGAGCTGGCCGGGCTTGCGCTCCAGATAGTCTTCAAGCTGCAGGATGCGGGCGGCGTCCTCCACTTTCTGGCGGATCACCTCCGGCGCTTCGCCGCGCATCTTCAGGCCGAAGCCGATGTTCTGCGCCACGCTCATATGCGGATACAGGGCATAGTCCTGAAACACCATGGCCACGTCGCGGCCCTTGGGCTCCACATCATTGACCACGGCCTCGCCAATGCGCAGCGTGCCGCCGCTGATCTCCTCCAGCCCCGCGATCATGCGCAGCATGGTGGACTTGCCGCAGCCGGAGGGGCCGACAAAAGCGACGAATTCCCCGTCCCCGATCTCCAGATCAACGCCATGAATGGCCTCCACCGCGCCATAGCGTTTGACGACCTTTGCCAGCTCAATCCGCGCCATCATTTCCTCCTCAAGCTCGTTTGCATTCATCCCGTGGCCCGGCCTCCCAGCCGGAAATTTCAAAACCATATTATCAATACGGTTGACATTATCAATAAGAATGCGATTATCAATACGATCGAAATACCCGTGGCGAACGGAAGATCCTGCATGAGCGCCGTTGAAAACCTCAGATCCCGGACACAGCCCAGCCGCAGCGAGCTGGTTGAGGAGGCTTTGCGCCGCGAGATCGTTCTCGGCAAGCTGGCTGCGGGCGAGGTGCTGCGCGAGCTGGAGCTGGCCCAGCGTTTCGAGGTGGCCCAGGGCACCATCCGCGAGGCCCTGATGCGCCTGTCCGAGGAAGGGCTGATCATCCGCCGCGCCCGCCGCGACACCCATGTTTCCCCGGCGAATTCCGAAGACGTGCGCGAGCTGCTGCACATCCGCCATGACATCGAATGCCGGGCCGCCATCCGCGTGGCCGAAGCAACCGATGGCGCGCTGATGAAGACGCTGGAAGGCCATCTGCAGATGATGCGCCTTGCCGCTTTGCAGGAGGACGAATATTCCCTGCTGCAGCACGACTGCCACTTCCACCTGAGCCTTTTCGCCGCCGCGCATATGCCTGTGGTCGAGCCGGTGCTGGCCCGCTGCCTCGTGCACAGTCAGCGTTTCAAGATCCTCAACAGCCGCGCCGAAGATCGCGACCTGATGGCAACTGCCAACCGGCATGTGGTCATCATCGAGGCCGTCGAGGCCCGCGATGCCAAGGCGCTGCATCAGGCTCTCTCCCATCACATCTCCACCATCGTGGATCTGGGACCGGCGGTGATGACCGTGGGAGGCATGCCATCATGACGGCAGACCGCAACACCCTGCCCCTGCCGCCGCTTGCCCCGGAGATGCAGGCCGTGATGGAGCGGCTGATGGCCGAAGACGGCATACCGCCGGACCCGACACAGCTGCTGCCCGCCGAAGGACGCGCAAAGGCCGAAGCCGCCAACCGGCGCTGGAACGGCCCCGCCCCGGCCATGGCACGGGAGCTGATCGTGGAAACGCCGGGCGGACGGCGGGCATTCGTCTTCATCCCCCCGTCCGATGCGGGCCGCGAGGCCATCCTCTATATCCACGGCGGCGGCTGGGCCTTCTGCTCGGCGGCAACCCATGAAGGCGCGGCCCGGCGGCTGGCGCTGGCAACGGGCGCACCCGTCATCACCTTCGATTACCGGCTGGCGCCGGAGCATCCCTATCCGGCAGGACTGGACGATTGCCTGTCCCTCTGGGCGGAGCGCGAACATGTCCTTACCGGCCGGCGCTGGTCGGTGTCTGGCGACAGCGCCGGGGCAAATCTGGCGCTGGCTCTGATGGTCCGCCTCAAGGGCCGCGATCTGCCGCATTGCGGGCTGCTGTTCTATGGCGTGTTCGACGCGAACTTTGAAAGCCCCAGCTACCGGCAGGTGGCCGATGGCCCCGGCCTGACGCGCGGCAAGATGCAGCGTTACTGGGATTTCTATGCGCCGGAGGACCAGCGCCTGTCCGATCCCTGCCTGACCCCGGCGCGCGCATCCGATGAGATCCTCGCCGCCCTGCCGCCGCTTTATCTCAATGCCGCAGAGGTAGACCCGCTGCGCTCCGACAGCGAGGCGCTGGCCGCAAGGCTGCACGCGCTTGGCCGCAAGGACCTTTTCGACACCGTGCCCGGCGTGGTGCACGGCTTCATGCAGATGAGCATCTGGCTGCCTCAGGCGGAGGCTGCCTTTGACCGTGCGGGCGAGGCGTTCCGCACGATGACCTGAACCCGCCGTAAATTACCCGCGAGTTCTTTGGGAGGAGAATAGCACATGAAGACCATGATCAGCACGCTGGCCCTCGTGGCCGGCCTCGGCACCGCTTTGCTTGCCGGTCAGGCGGATGCCGCCAGCACCGTGCGCTTCTGGTACCACTTCGACAACCCGGAAAACCCGATGTCGGATCTGGTGAAGAAGTTCGAGGATGCAAACCCGGACATCAAGATCGATGCCCGCAACATTCCCTGGAACAGCTATTACGACAATCTCTACACCGCGATTGCCGGCGGCAATGCCCCGGACGCGGCGATGCTGAAGATGTTCGCCCTGCCCCGCCTTCTGGAAATGGAAGCACTGGAGCCGCTGGATGAGCGGATCAACAGCTGGGACGGCAAGGACAACATCCTCGACAACCTGTTCGAGCTGACCAAGGCGCAGGACGGCAAGCATTATTATCTGCCGGTCCAGTATGTGGCGCTCTATCTCTACTACCGCGCCGACATGTTCGCGGAACTGGGCCTCACCCCGCCCAAGACCTGCGAGGAGCTGCGCGATGCCGCCATCAAGCTGACGCGCGACACCAACGGCGACGGCAGGATCGACACCTACGGCTTCGGCTTCCGGGGCGGCAAGTCCGGTCACGAGCATTGGGGCACCTTCACCCTTGGCCGCACCGGTGTGGCGCTGGATGCAAGCCTCAACTCCGAGGCTGGCGTTGCCGGCACCCAGTTCGTCGTCGACCTGTTCCAGAAGGACAAGGTGTTCCCGCCCTCAGCCCCGAATGACGGCTTCCAGGAAATCATCGGCGCCTTCAAGACCGGCGTGACCGCCATGACGATCCACCACGTGGGCTCTTCCCGCGATCTGGTGGCCGCTCTTGGCGACAAGGTCAGCGCCGTTCCTGTGCCCGAATGCGGCGGCGGCCGCTGGACCACTTTCGGCGATGAATCCAGCGGTGTCCTGTCTTCGGCCACCGACAAGGAGGCCGCATGGAAGTGGATCTCGTTCCTCTCCACTGAAGGCAACAACGCGCTCTTCAACACTGCGACAGGCCAGCTGCCGGTGACCAAGACCGACACAGCCAGCTGGAACGGCCATGAGGCACGCTTCGTCGAGGCAACGAAGGACTCGCTTCCCTTCGCCCACCTGCTGCCGGCCTCATCCAACACGCCGGAATTCGTCAACACGGTGTGGCCGGCCAACATGCAGCGCGCGCTGCTCGGCCAGATCACCGCAGCCGACATGAACGCAGCCATCGCCAAGCTGTTCGAAGGACAGTGATCTGGCGGGAGGCGGAGGGCTTCTTCGCCTTGGAACCCGGCCTCTCCGCACCCCTCCCCCTGGTGGGGAGGGGGTAGGGGTGGGGGGCTCTGAGCCTGCAACAAACTGAAAAATCAAAAGTTTCTTGGACGGGTTATCGATAGGGAATGCCATTTACGACCATTTATCTCCCTGCCCACCGGAGAGGCTCTTCCCCCCACCCCTACCCCCTCCCCACGAGGGGGAGGGGTGCGGAGGCGCCACGAACCCATCTGCTGACACCAACACTGAACACGCGCGCAAGCGCGGCCCGCAAACCCTGAAGAGCCAGACCATGTCCAGCATTACGCGGCCCCACGGCGGGGACATCCAGACATCACGGCGGGCGGCCCTGTCGCGGCAGGTTTTGCCACTGGCCCTGCTGTCGCCGGCCGTTCTGGTCACCCTCGCCATCGTCTTCTTCCCGATGGTGCAGACCGCCTGGATGAGCCTGCACCACTATGTACTGTTCCGGCCCAGGAGCTTTGAATGGGCGGGCCTCACGCATTATCTGGCGATCCTGCAGGACGAGGTATTCTGGATCTCCCTGCGCCATACCGTGCTGTGGATTGCACTCACCGTTCCCGCACAGGCGCTGCTGGGGCTGGCAACGGCGCTGCTGCTGAACCAGAACTTCCCCTGGCGGCCGCTCGCCCGCGCCCTGATCATCATTCCCTGGGCGCTGCCCTCGGTGGTCATCGCGCTGATGTGGTCGTGGATCTACGATTCCAACTACGGCATCCTCAATGACCTTCTGCTGCGCATCGGCATTCTGGAAACCTCGATCCCCTGGCTCGCCAACCCGGACACGGCGCTTTACGCGATCATCCTGACGCTCACCTGGCAGGGCTTTCCGTTCTTCGCGGTGATGATCCTCGCCGGTCTCCAGTCGATCCCCAAAAGCTACTATGAAGCGGCCGCCATCGACGGCGCGTCTACCTTGCGCCAGTTCTGGCACATCACCCTGCCGGGCATTTCGGGCGTGCTGTTCACCGCCATTCTGCTGCGCACCATCTGGGTGGCCAACTCGATGGACGTGATCTTCGTCATGACCGGCGGCGGGCCGGGCTACTCCACCTACACCCTGCCGCTCTACGCCTTCCTCGAAGCGCGGACCAATCTCAACTTCGGCTATGGCTCGGCCTTGGCCATGACCTTCACCCTGCTGCTTCTGGGCGTGGTGGTGCTTTATCTGAAACGTTCGGCAAAGGCGGTGCAGTGATGGCCCTCGGACGCAAGACAACCCTCACCCGCATCCTGACGGTCGACCTGCCGATGCTGGCGATCCTCGCCTTCACGCTGGGGCCTTACCTCTGGATGGCGCTGACGTCCCTGACAGCTGAAGACAAGCTCTTCACCCGCGGGCCCTCGCTCGCCGATCTGGTGATGAACAACTATGAGCGGCTCTTTGCCAATGTGGGCTTTGCCCGCAACATGCTCGACAGTTTCATCATCGCCTCGGGCACGGTGGTGGTGGGCCTCGCCCTGTCGGTCTCCGCCGCCTACAGCTTTTCGCGCTTTGACTTCCGCTTCAAGCGGGTGCTGCTGCTGCAGTTCCTGCTGATCAACATGTTCCCGCTGGTGCTGCTGATCCTGCCGCTCTTCGTGCTGATGCGTCAGCTCGGGCTTCTGGACACGCATTTTGCCCTGATCATCGCCAACTCGACCATCGCCATCCCCTTCTCGGTCTGGATGATGACGAGCTACATCAACGGCATTCCCCGCTCGCTGGATGAAGCCGCGATGACCGACGGCTGCTCACGCCTGCAGGCCATGACGAGAGTGGTGCTGCCACTGTGCACCCCCGGCATCATCGCGACGGGCATCTACATCTTCATCACCGCATGGAACGAATATCTCTACGCCCTCACCCTCGGCGGCCAGAGCGTGCGCCCCATCACCGTCGCCGTGCAGAGCATGATCGGCGAATACCAGGTGCAATGGGGCCTGCTGACTGCCGGCGGCATCGTCGGCGCCATGCCCGCAACCCTTCTTTTCCTGATCGTGCAGCGGCGGCTGGTGGGCGGCCTGACGCAAGGCGCCGTGAAGGGCTGATCCCATCCAAGACGAGGACCTATTCCGTGAAAAACCCCATCGGCATCATCTCGATGCAATACACCCGGCCCTTCACCAATGCCGCACTGCCGTTCCTGAAGAAGACCCGCGCACTCGGCTTCGATTTCATCGAGTTGCTGGTGCCGGAGCCGGAGGATGATCTCGACCCGGACGAAGTGCGCCGCATCTGCGCGGGCGAAGGCCTCGGCATCGTGCTCGCCGCCCGCGTCAACCTGCAGCGCTCCATCGCCAGCGAGGATGCGGGCGCACGCAAGGGCGGACAGGATTATCTCTCCTATTGCATTACGGCGGCAGAACGCATTGGCGCCACCATCATTGGCGGGCCGCTTTATGGCGAGCCGCTGGTCTTTGCCGGACGCCCGCCCTTCCCCTGGAGCGCAGACCAGATCGCCGCCCGCGCCGCCCGCACCATCGAAGGCCTTGCCGTTGCCGCAAGGCAGGCGGCGGAAGCTGGCAAGGTCTTCGGCCTGGAGCCGCTGAACCGCTTCGAGACCGACATCATCTGCACCACCGCGCAGGCCATCGAGGTCTGCGATGCGGTGGGGAACCCCGGCCTCGGCGTGATGCTGGACACGTTCCACATGAACATGGAAGAGCGCTCCATTCCGGACGCCATCCGCGCCGCCGGAAACCGGCTGGTGCATTTCCAGGCCAATGAGAACCATCGCGGCTTCCCCGGCACCGGCAACATGGACTGGACGGCCATTGCCCGCGCCCTCCATGCGGTCAGCTACGAGGGCCCGGTGTCGCTGGAGCCCTTCCGCCGCGAGGACGACCGGGTGGCCCTGCCCATCGCCCACTGGCGCGCGCCCCACGAAGACGAAGATGAAAAGCTGCGGGCGGGCCTTGGCCTGATCCGCTCTGCCCTGACATTTGCTGAGGTCAATCACTGATGACGATCAAGATCGGCTGGATCGGCTGCGGCCGCCACGCAACCTGGATGCTGCTGCCGCAACTCGCCCGCAGCGGCTTTGAAATCACCGCCGTCTGCGACCGGGACGAGGCCGCCGCCCGCAATGCCGCCCGGCAGTTCGGTGCAACATCCGTCCATACGGACTTTGAAGAGATGATCGCGGCTGGCGGCATTGATGCCATCGGCATGGCGGTGGGGCCGGACATCCACTACCGGGCAACGCTCGCTGCCCTGAAGCGGGGGCTGCCCGTCTTCATGGAGAAGCCGCCCGCAGCCACGGCGGCGCAGGCGCTGGAACTGGTCAAGGCCTCGGAAGCCGCCCGCGTGCCCGTCACCGTCGGCTTCATGAAGCGCTATTCGGCCGGCAACAAGGTGGCGAAGAACATTCTTGATGGCGGCGCCTTCGGGCAGGTGCTCGGCATCCACGGCAGCTACATGACCGCGCCGACCTACTTCGCCGGAGAGGTGGATTACACCGGCTTCTACCTGCATCACTGCGTCCACTACATGGACCTGATCACCTGGTTTGCCGGTTCCGAATTTGCCGACGTGCGCCTGCGCAAGAATGTGCCGGACAAGGGCAAGATGCTGCTGCACATGAATTTCGAGTGCGAAAACGGCGTCATCGGCAACATCATCATGGGCACGGTCCAGTCCCGCGGCACGCCGATGGAATTCGTCCAGATCATGGGCGACCACAACCGTATCGAGGTGGAGAACGTCATCAACGTCACCTGGCGCCGCAACCCGCCCTTCAAGGTGGATGACCCGCAGGCGAGCCTTGATCCGGGCTGCGACAGCCTCACCTGGTCGCCCAACTTCACCGCCGCCGCCAACGAGGACTACAAGGGCTATCACGCCCTCCTCCTCGACGTGGCCGCCACCCTTCGCGGCGAAAGCAGCAACGCCCCGCAGATCCACGACGGCTGGCTGGCGATGAAGCGGCTGGAGACGATGATTGCGCTGATCGAGGAGTAATACCAATTCTCGATGAGCTTGACTCATCAAGAATTGGTCAAGCCCGTGCGGCGCTTGAGCATTTTCAAGGCGTGATGCGTCAGCATCGAAAGCCTTGGTATAAGGACAGGCGGGGAATTTGGCAGCGGCATGATGAACGGCCGTGAAGATGTTGGTGACTGGGCCCCCCCATGAAGCCTGCCTGCCCCGCCTGCGATCAGGAACAGAACCATACGACGCAGATCCTGCCCGTGTTGCTGCCACGAACACGGGCCACGCTGTCCCTGTGCGCGGCGGCAATCGCCGGCATAATGACGGCGAAAAACTACGGACAGCCCTGCTTGCCTGCAAGAAAAACAGCGGCAGAGGCCCTGCACGACAAGACCCCAGAGCAGCCGGCTTGCTGACCAAAAGCTGAAGACAGCAAGACTTGGGCGCAACACTTCAATTTCAACCAAAAGTTGATATAGTTTTATTAAAAACTATTGCGCGATATTTTGATTGCCAGATGTATACCCCTGCGGTAGCTTAACTTGCGGTTGCGCAAATGACAGCCGCTCCGGAAAGTTCAATCTATCCAGGCACAGCTCCAAACAGCTCGGGAGGCAGTCGATGACCCAGTACGACGGCATTCTCTTGCGCCAGAATCTTCAGGACCAGGGCCTCATGCCCCGGACTGGCGGCTGGACGGCAAGCCCAGACATCATCATGGCCGGCACACAGCCGACCCAGGATCCGCAGGCCGTGTTCAGCACCGCTGCGAGTTACGGGACAGACCCCACGCAGCCGGTCGTGCAGAACGCCACCAACTACGTCTATCTGCGCGGCAAGAACCTCAATGCGGCAGCCCAGACCGGCACAGCCCGCGTCTTCTACGCACCGCAGTCGCTGTTTCTCTACCCCGTACAGTGGCTGAACAACTCCATCCTGACGTCGCGCGGCTCCGCCACAAGCGATCTTGGTTCCCTCGCGCCGAATGCGATTGGTGTCACGACCGACCCATTCGTCTGGGTGCCCACCAACATCAGCGAGCACACCTGCCTTGTCGGCTTCATCTCGACGCCCGAGTATCCGTTCGAGAGCCAGAAGCCGCCCAACGCGGTCACCTCGATGAATGACCTGGCGGCCTGGATCGGCAAGACAGGCGGCACCGGATGGCACAACGTGCAGTTTACATCGGCCGGTGCGCCGACCTTCACCAACTCGACGGTCTATCCGCCATCGACCACGGCCGCGACCGTCCAGTTCGCAGTCACCTGCGTCAGTTGCCCTGTGGGTTCGCAGGTCTCGTTCTCTTGCGGCACCCCGCTGCCGGACGGCACCTACATCAACCTGCCGCCCACCACCGTCACCAAGCCGACCCAGATCGGTTTCACGGTGACATATCAGGTACCGGCAGGCTGGACGTCACCGATCAGCTATTCCTACTACGCCAATGGCAACCCACCCGTTGACGGAAACTTCTCGGTGTCGATGAGCGCATCCATCCTGACGAGCACCCCAGGAAGCCAGGTCTTTGCCGCCTATGCCCGCCCGGCAGTCGAGGTGTTCCCCAACCACGTCCATGTCGCAGACAACGGACGGCAGCTGACCGCATTGAACGACATGCCGGTCAACTATCTGATCCCGGTCGGAAGCGACATGACGAAGCTTGCGCAGGGCGGCTGACACGGGCCTCTCGATCTGCGGCCGGAGGCTCTCCGGCCGCAGGGCTCCGGTGCCGGATATTGCCGGCCGGAAAGCCGCCCGGCCAGCCCCGTCCAGCCGGCAGCGGCTGAAGCCGTGCCTGCCATGGCAGGCCCGCAGCCCTTTTGAACCGGAATACGGAACGGCCCTTCCGGCAGGGCGGCACTGAACAGAGCATCCTCCTTCTGCAATCCCCGGCCCTACGGGCGCGAACTTCAGGGAGAGAGTCTTGGCAGTTTCAGCGATCCCGGCACCGCTTCTGGCAACGATGGATGACGTGCGCAAGCAGGGCACCGAGTTCAACGGCGACGATTCCCCGAGCGAAACCTATTACGGCTATCTGACAGAGATCGAACAGGTCCAATACAAGGAGGGCGGCCCCATCCTCCAGTCGGTTCAGCTTGAACTCGTGCCCTTCGAGTGGATCGAGGCTGCCGTAATGAACCTCGGGGACAGCGTGCGAGACCTGCCGCCGCCCGCACCCGTCACACTGCTCGTCTTCGATGACGCTCCCCTGGAGGAGGTGGCCGAAGCGCTCGGCACGACAGCGGGTGATATCGCCGAAGGTGACTGGTACATCCTGACGGTTCCCAGCCATAGCGGCAGATCGGCCAAGCGCGCCCGCCCGGTGTTTGACACGACCGTGATTCCGCTGAAAGCAGCGGGGCGCAAACTGACCGGTCCGAAGCTCACCCGGCTGCGGCAGCGCTACAAACCCATCGCCCGGATCGACCTTGCCAAGCTCATCAAGATGCTGATGGCCATTCAGCCGCGTGAAGTTGGCGTGATGGACACCGGGCAGGCGTCCTGCAACCTGATCTACGATGCCAACGGCATACCGCAGATCTATGTGGATGCGGGCCTGCCGATGTTCCCGAACTTTGCCAGCATGCCGCCGGCCAATGCGCTCGGCAATGTGGAGATCATCAATCCCGGTCCGTGTCTCGCCAACAATCCTCCCGGGATCCTGACGCATTTCCATTGGGACCACTATTCGATGCTCGGCATGTCGGCCAATGCAGCCGCCTTGCGCAACCGGGACTGGATCTTCCCGCCGCAAGTGGCCGGACCGTTTCTGGCGGGCGTGATCCTGGGGATCAACGGCTCGCCGAATGGTCAGGTGCACATATTCCCTGCCGGTCTCGGCGTGCTGCCCGGCGGCTATGTCAACATCATCCAGTGTGTGCCGGGTGCGGGCGTTGCCCCTGGCGACCTGAACAACACCGGGCTTGCCGTGATCGTGCATCTCGACATTCCCAACAATCGCGACATGCTGCTGCCGGGTGATGCCGCCTTCCAGTCGATACCGGGCCTCGGCGGCTTTGGCGGATTGCGCTGGATGACGGCAACCCATCATGGTTCCGCGACAAACCTGGTCCCGCCGCCGGCTCCGCTGGCCGCCCCGCCGATTCCGGCCCCCTACGCCGCAAACCAGGGCCGCCTTGCCTATTCATACGGGGTCAATGGCGGTGTTCCGGGCGGCGTGCATTGCTATGGCCATCCAAACCCTGCTGCCGTCGCAGCCTATCCGGTCGCAGGCTGGGGCAATTTCCTCAATGTCGCCTCGACGGCCGAAACGGGTCCCAACTCGGGCGTGGCTGGACGCGGCAACATCATGATGGCGAACAACGTGGTGCCTCCGGCCTGCGGCGTCGCAAACTGTCCCTTCCACGTCTTTCCAAAGACACTCCAGTAGACGGAGGCGCGCGAGGCCATGGCAGCGATCACCACCTATGACGCCCTTGCCGCCCTGGCAAAGGGGCTCAAGCCCGGCGACAGCCTGACCATCGGCCCTGACGATGTGTCGCCGGCCATGGTCGCAAGCTATGAAGCGCTGGCCCTTGCCACCACTGTCACGGTGGAGACATGCACGTCCGGCCCCCAGTCCGTCACGGTGAGCGGCACAGCGTCCCTTTTCGGACTGACCGGTCTGGCCACGCAGCTGGTGTTCCAGCCCGTGGACGCGAGCAAGCCGGACGGCCCCTTCTCGCTCGCCATCACAACCACAACCGCTGCCGGGACACAGTGGGAACTGCTGACAGGCTTCGTTCTCTCCACCCCCTCCATGTCCTTCCAGCCGGCGGAGGATGTGGCAGTCCTGACTGCGGGAATGGCCTGCGACATCGTGATCGGCACAGGCAACACGCTGACGCTGCCGATTGCCGTTGCGGTGCCGCCTTATCCAGATCTCGACTGGGTCGTGAGCGGAACCTTCACGGCGCAGCCTCTTTCAGTTGACGCCTTCTCCGCTCTGGCCGGCGGCCTCGTCCTGTCCGACTACCTGCCCAGCCCGCTCGACACGCTTGCCGAATTCGGGATGACCGAGCTGGAGATCTCCTTCAACCCGGCGGGCGCGAAACTGTCCTATGTCTACATGGACATCGCCTATACGGATGCCTGGTCGGCGCTCGGCATCATCGATGTTCCCGCAGGCGGGGTCACGCTCAAGTTCATGGTCGATTTTCTCGACAGCGCCCGCAGCTATGTCGAGCTTCAGGCCAAATTTGACCTTGCGGGTGTGCCCTTCGACATCGGCGCGCATTTTGCGCCAAGCAATTTCTTTGTCTGGGGACGCCTGCAACAGGACAAGACCGTCTCGATCGCGGATGTTTTCGCCCATTTCAACGTCACCCTTCCGGCGGGATTTCCGGAGGTCGAGATCGACCAGCTGTCGCTGCTCGCCAATCTGTCGCAGAGCCAGTACTCGTTCGACTTTGTCGCCCAGATCGACGCAGGCAGCGATCTCAAGCTGCAGGATCTCACCGCAAGTGTCGGCGTATCGACCACGCCTGCAACAACAGTGTCGGCTGATTTCCATGGCACCATCGTCATCGACGAAGCCACCGCGCTGTTCCTGGGGGCCGTCTATGATGGCAAGGGCGGAGGACTGACGCTCTCCGGCAGCGCCACCGAAGTCCCGATCGGCAAGATCATCACCTACTGGGGCCGCGAGTTCGGCCTGTCGCCCGACCAGATCCCGGAGCCGATCCGCACCCTGGTGCTGAAGACACTTTCCACCAGCTACAACACACAGACCGGCGACTTTCATTTTCTCTGCATTGGCGATTTCACGGTTTACGACACGCCCGTCGAGGTCACCTTCAGTGTCGATATCGTGCATCCCAACTCGCCCGAGGCGCTTCGCATGGGCCCCGAAGCCGTGGCGACAGCGCGCGGGTACAGCGCCACCTTCGGCGGTTCCGTCGTCTTTGCCGGCAACACATTCGAGATCCGCTTCAACACCACCGACACCGGCCAGAGCATCTTCATCGCCGATTACCAGCGCAGCAGCGGCTCCGTGCGCCTGCATGACCTCGTGGCTGACGTATCGCAGCAGCTTGCCGGGCTTGTCCCGGAAGACATCGAGATCACCCTGGATGCGGTCAAATTCGCCTATCTCAAGGCGAAGGACGCAGGCCAGTCCCAGCCCACCAACCACTTCCTCTTCGGTCTGGAGCTTGGTGCGAGCATCAGTCTCACCGATATCCCGCTCATCGGTGACAAGCTTCCGGCCGATCTGACGGTCGAGTTTGACCAGCTCCAATTCGCCTATGCCAAGCCCGGCTTCGACAAGACCCAGGCGGCTGCCGTCAATGCGCTGCTGCCGAAAGGCATCATACCGCTTCCCGGAGACGGTCTCTCTGAAGGAATTCTTGTTTCCTCTAACCTGCAGCTCGGCGACACGGTGAAAAGCCTTGAGCTGCAGATCCCGACCGGAGGCTCCAGCAAGGAAAGCCTGGCGGGCGCTCAGGCGGACCGGGCCTTGGGAGCCGTTGCAGATGCAGCAACCCCGCCCGCCAGCCTGTCGGTCAACATCCAGAAGCAGTTCGGCCCGCTCGGCATCCGCAAGCTCGGGCTGAGCTATCAGAACCAGCGCCTGTTCGTGACGGGTGACATCTCGCTCAATGCGGAGGTTCTCAGCATCGGGCTGCTCGGCCTCGGCATCGGCTCCAAGGTGGATTCCTTCGATCCGGCCGTAACGCTCTCCGGCCTCACCATCACCGTGGCGCAAGGCCCGGTCAATGTCAGCGGCGGCCTCTACGGCACGATCGATCCGCTGAATTTCAACGGTGCCCTGCAGGTGTCGGTGCCGTCGCTGACCCTCGGCGCCCTCGGCGGCTATGCGCAGCTTGGCTCTGATCCTTCGTTCTTCATGTATGTCTCGATCAACCGGCCGCTGTTCGGCTACCCGTTCTTCTTCCTCGACGGGATTGCCGGCGGCCTTGGCTTCAACCGCGACCTGCTGCTGCCGGACATCGACGGCGTTGCAGGATTTCCGCTGGTCGCCTGGGCCACCGGGAAGAACCCGCCGGGCGCCAATCCGGCCGGCGACATCGGATCCCAGGTTCAGCAAGTCATCGGGGCCCTCGCCAGTGACATCCCCCCGAGGGTCGGGCAGTACTGGATTGCCGCCGGCATCAAATTCTCCTCGTTCAAGATCCTGGATTCCTTCGCACTGGTCACGGTCGCGTTCGGCACCGACTTCAAATTCGCCCTGCTCGGCCTGACGACCGCAAGCCTGCCCCCGAAAGCCGGAACGGGAATCCAGCCGATCGGCTATGTGGAGATGGCGCTGCGCGCAAGCTTCTCCCCGGCAACCGGCATTCTGGAGATCGAGGCGAAGCTGACCCCGGCCTCGTTCATCCTCGACAAAAGCTGCGTGCTGACGGGCGGGTTAGCCTATTACATGTGGTTCAAGGACAATCCCGCCGGAGACCCGAACGGATACCACGCAGGCGATTTTGTCGTCACACTGGGCGGATACAATCCCGCCTTCACCAGACCCGCCTATTTTCCGCAAGTCCCCCGCCTCGGCTTCAACTGGAAGGTCGATGGCAACACGACGATCCAGGGCGGCATCTATTTTGCGCTCACGCCCTCGGCGCTCATGGCTGGCGGTGCGCTGGAAGCTGTCTGGCAGAGCGGCGACCTCAAGGCCTGGTTCACAGCCCATGCCGACTTCCTGCTGTCCTGGAAGCCGTTCCACTATGAGGCCAGCATCGGCCTCAGCATCGGCGCCTCCTACAAGCTGGATCTCCTGTTCACCTCGGTCACGATCTCCGTGCATATCGGCGTGGAACTCAACCTTTGGGGGCCTCCCTTTGGCGGCTCGATCTATGTCGACCTGTCGGTGATCACCTTCACCGTCTCGATCGGCAACCGGAACAAGCCGGTGCCGCAGCCGATCAGCTGGACGGATTTCAAGACCTCGTTCCTGCCGCAGGGCGATGCTCCCCATGCCCAAGGTCTGGCGCTGCGCAGCACTGTGACGACAGACGCCTATTGCCTCGCCTCCGTTGCGTCAGGGCTCATCAAGGATCTGACGGACCACAAGTCAGACCCCTCCGCTCCCGACTGGATCGTCTCGGGCGAGACGCTTGAAATCGTCACCATGACGGCCCTGCCCAGCAAATCGGCCAGCCTGACCACCGCTGCCACCAGGACGGTGCCGCTGCCCGTGGGACAGTCCGGCTTCGGTGTCGGCCCGGTGGGCGTTGCGATTGACGACTTCAGCTCATCCCATGCGATCACGGTCAACCGGATCGTCAAAGGCACCGCAGATCCGCACTTCGACATCGAAACGACGGCGGTGGTGACGCTTTCAACGTCCAACCTTCCTTCTGCTACCTGGGGCGGCAAGACCATCGTCAATCCGTCGATCAGCCAGATCAACTCGACACCGGCCAATATCTCCGGCCTCAGCGTCGGTTACAGCATCAAGGCCAATCCGGCTGTCCCGGACCACACGCCGCTGCCGATCGATATCACCATCCTGCAGCAGGACAACGAGGGCACGGTCACATTTGCCTGGCTGACGCCGGACATCCCGCAGACCGATCCGTTCGACCAGAGCCAGGCCATGGAGACCTTCCAGACCACGCTGCTGTCCTCTGCAGCAAAGCGCACCGCGATCCTATCGGTCCTGAACGGGCCGGGGCTCGATCTGGGTGTCTACGATCAGGTTGATGTCAGCGTGCTGGCGGCCGAGGCAGACATCGTGCTGCTGAGCCCGCCGGTTCTCTCCTACCTCGGCGAGGAGCGTGCGGCATGACAACGGCAGAGCCAGCTTACAGGGACGGGCACCACACATGAGCACGAAACCGAAGGCAGCCAAGGATCCCGAGCCGGTCACGGGCACAATCACGTTCATCCAGAGCCACCGGCCCGCACTGGAGGATGGACTTTATGAAATTACCGTCGCCCAGAGCGTGCGGAACACGGACGCCAATGCGCGGCCGGATGCGCAGTTCGACGAAACCTATACGCATACGCGGCGGTTCCAGGTCGCGGGGGCGCGTTTCTCCATAGACAGCACCGCAATCGACAGCTCGTTTCCTCCCGCCGGCAGCCAGGGGGAATATGCGACGGTGCTGCCGCATGCCGTCTTCAACCTGCAAAGCCTGCCCTGGCAGCGCTCCCTCGGAGACGCACAGGACTCAAGCTGGCTTGCCCTGCTTGTTTTCGACGAAAATGATCCCCCGCCAAGGGTGAGCGAGGTCATGACGGGAGACCTGACGCCTGCGCCTTTCCCGCATGCGCAGGGTGAGGCTCCGGCTGCCAGCGCGCTTCCTGCTGACGCGGTATCCTATCCGGGACTGACGCTGGAGTACGGCCAGTTTCCCTGGGACCCCTGCCGGGTGATCGACGTGCCGGTAGACCTGTTCAACGCGGTTGCACCGGGGCTTGCCGACATGCCCTGGCTTGCCCACAGCCGCACGGTGAGCAGCACGGCACCGCTGCGCGCGGCTGGCCTTGCCAGCGGACAAACCAGCATCGAGACCTCGGTTGTCACCGGCAACCGGCTGCCCGATCCGAACAGCCGTGTGACCGTGCATCTGGTTTCGCTCGAAGGCATGGCAAGCCTGCTCCCGCAAGGCGACAGCTACACGCCCGCAAACATCCTGCTGCCGGACGGGACACCGGCCAAAACCATCCGCCTCGTGAGCCTTTTCAGCTGGAGCTACCGCTCGGTCGATCCGCAGCAAACCTTCACGGGCCTGCTGATGAACCTCGATGCCGAGGATGGACTGCGCGTCTTTGCCATCAAGAACGGCGCCGAAGATACCTCGGAGGCGGGCCGTTATGCCGCAAACGCGCTCAATCTCGGCTACACGCCAGCCAACCATCACACCCGTCAGGGCAGCCGCACGGTGTCGTGGTACCGCGGCCCGTTCGTCCCCTTCGAAGTCTCCGGCACGATCACTGTGCCGGTTCCGGGCGGTGCGGACAATGCCGCTCCGATCCGCACGGCGGACGAGGCCGTGCGGTACGATCCGGACACAGGGATGATGGACGTGAGCTACGCGGCCGCCTGGGAAATCGGCCGTCTTCTCGCCCTGCAGGACAAGGGTTTCTCGGATGCTCTCGTGCGGTGGAAAACCGCCAACACCCGGAAGGTGTTCGAGACTTTCGAGCGGCAGGTCCTGGAGGAAGCCTTCGGCGGAACTCTTGCCCTCACGCAGATGCGGGCCACCAGGGCTGACGGCAACGAGCTCCACCATGCCGCCGCCGATTTCATCCGCACCCGGCTCAAGCAGTTTCTCGCCCCGGGCCTCGGCAGCGGTGGCGGCCGTGACGGGCCGGCAGACAGGGAGGATTAAGCCATGGTTCGACTGAGCGCACGTGGCGGCGGACGCCTGCGGATAACATCCTTTCTTGAGGACCCTTCAAGCCTGAAGGCGGCCCTCGACGGCAATGATCCGGCCGTCACCGTGACGGACTGGCTCGGGCGGCTGAAGCAATTGCAGGGGGTTCCGTTCCGCTATCTCGTGGCGAACGGGCGGATGCTTCCCAACGAGTCCATCCGCTTCTTCAATGTCGATTTCAACTGGCTCTTCGCGCTGGTCGAGGGCGCCTGCAGCATCGGGCAATCAAGCGCGCTGGATGAAACCCTGCACACGGTTACCATGCCCAGACTTCACGCAGCTGCAGACAAAGCCGCGGCGGCAGGCGAAACGGCGCCTGATACAGCATCGGGCTTCCTCCTGCGCAGTCAGGTTGTCGCCGGGTGGCCGAAGCTCGAGATCGTGGCCTTTGATGCCAGCAATCAGGAACTGACGAACGTGATCCGCATGGAGCGGGTCACGGACTCAATCCTGCTTTATGTGGTTGAAGGCCAGTTGGACAAGGTGATCCTGCGTGAGCCGGCAATTGGCCTGCATTTCGGCATCGGCATTCAGGGCGGCAAACCCTTGCGCTATGTCACCGTTCCAAAGACTGCGCCTGAGGGCACGCGCCCGGGTGACCAGATTGACGGCGCCAGCGTGACTCCCGTCTACAGGGACGCAACCCATCGCACCATCCGGATTGCCAGGCTCGCGTCGGATCTTTCCGCCGCTCTTTACGCCCGCGATGCCGACAACTCCGCCGACGGCAGCAAACTTCCCTTCACCTCCGCCGAGTTTGCACTGCAACTCGTCGAGGGAACCCAGGAAGTCACGTTCCAGACGGCCCCGAAGGAGGACGAGTGAGCCAATGGCAGCCCTTTCCGACACGCTCGTTGTCCCGGTTGATCTTGCCGCGCTGTGCGTCGGCGAGACGGATGTCAACGGATCAGCGACACAGCCCTATGGCACAAAAGACTTCTCGCGGCTGGCCCCGGATTTCTCGCTGCTGCCTTATGCTGCGGACGGCACCGCCCGCAACTCCGGCCCCTATCTCAGCAGCCAGGTCCTGCCCGGCGTGTTCCAGAAGGCCTCGGATCCGCTCGACACAGGCATCCACCTGCACTGGGCGCTGCCGGAGACCCTCACGCACGGGACGCAGAACACGGCAGGGTCGATCAGTTTCCAGGCCGCGCCAAACCGCTGGCTCGTGCTTCGCATCGCGACAAACACGGCCGTGCCGCAGACTCCCGAGACCAGCCTGAAGGCCTGGATCCTCGAAAGCGACCGGCTGTGGGACGGCGAGACCCCGCTGCAGCCTACGGATCCCGTACAGAACGCGGCAAGCCTGGCCGTTCCGATTGAGCCCACTCCGAATGTGCAGCCCAACAAATCCTGGAAGACGCTGGGCCGGGTGTTTGCCCTCGATGGCTGGGCAGAAGACCCATCCGCCCAGCGCGCGAACCTGACGGCGCTCGGCTATGGCGAGGCGACCTATGCCGCAACCTACCAGCTTTGTCCGAATGTCTTCGGCTTCTGGGACACGCTGGCGGATCTTGACCCCGCCGCCTACCCGCCTGCGAGCACGCGCGTATCCTATCTTCTGGCTGGCTGGCATGCGGATGCCAAGGACGACCCTCTCACCCGCATTGCCTATCCTGCCGGGGCCACGCTGGCCGAAAAGATCGCCGCAATCGCAGCCGCTTATGGCTGGAGTTTTCCGGCAGATGGCCTTGCAGCGGTGCCAGGGCGGACCGTTTACACCTCTCTGCTGACCAACATCGCCTGGGACAAGACCACCCACTACATCACGCCGCGTCAGCCCGGACCGGATGGCATCAAGGTTGCGATCGGCAACACCACCCCCGAAGCCCTATCGGCACTGATTGCGGCGCAGCCCGACTTCGCAGGGCTGCAGAATGTCGAACTGATCCTCAACGCACTTCAGTTGGGCCTTCTGACACGGATCGAACTGCCGGGAGGCCTGCGCGATGTCGAGGATGCCCTGCACAAGAACGGCTTTGCCTCGGCCAGTCAGGGCACGGTCTGGACCATAGAGGCAGCAACGGGTGCAGATCTCGGTTCCGCCGAGGGCGCTCCCAGCCTGGCCGAATTGCCGCCGGAGACGGGCGATGCACTCAACGCTCTCAATCTTGCACAGGCGCAGGCCGATGAGCTCGAGCGCAACTGCGACAGTCTGCGGGCCCGCATCTTCGCCGACTGGGTGCGTTACATGCAGATCCAGTATTCCCCGCCCCCGCCCGGCGGCTATCCGGTCACGGCAGATCAGGCGCGCCAGTTCATCACAGCCGAAACCGGCAGTCTGAACACCCTGCTGTCGGATCTGCAGACCGCCAGACAGTCTGTGGTGACTGCTCAGGCCGCCCTTTTGGACATTCTCGACCCGCGCTACAGCCTGACAACGACGGACGGCGCAAGGTTCTATGCCCCGACGGATCCGGCCCTGCTCTTCTCAGGCGAAGAAGTCCGGCCGGCATACAGGGCAGCACCCGCCGAAGCCCGCGATCCGGCGGGCAACATGGTCTGCCGTGTGGCCACCACCCTCCTGAGTTCCCTCACCGCCACCAGCGGCCAGTCACAGTTCAAAATCGACGCCGCATCGCTGCCTTCCCTTGCTCTTCCGGCCGGGTTGCCGGTTGCGGAGGCCATGACCGCCCTGACCGGTGAAGCCTTCCTCGCCGATCCCGTGCAGGCTCCCGTTGCCGCAGCTGCATTCGCGAGGCTCGGAGGGGCGGGCAATCCGGCGCTTGCCGATTTCGCCGGTTTCACCGCGCAGATTGAGGCCGCGCAGGCCGCTCTCTACGGAACGGCTCCGGAGCCCTCGCTGCATTTCACCGGCACCCCGCCGAGCCCGCTCGCCTTCAAACCCTGGTCGCGGCCATGGCTGCCAATCATCCTGCAGTGGGAGGTGGAGCATTTTCCAAATGCCCTTCCTCCTTACCCGCCCGGCTTTCTGACCGCGAACTACACCTTCGGGCCGGACGAGCTGGATCTGCAGTTCAACGGCAGCATTCCGGCTGACAAGAGCAACAGCCGGACCTATGAGGGCACGATCGTTCTGACCGGCAACACGGAAATCAACATTCGCCAGCAGATCGAGGCCTATCTCACCAATTTCCCCGATTCAGACATCGACGCCGAACTGCGCGAGATTCTCGACAACCTGCATCCGGCGATGCAGGCGCAGGCGCTCAGCGGTTTCAACCAGTCCTTCCTCATGCTGGCCCGCATCCTGCAAATGGGCGTTTCCGATCCGCTGGGGATTCTCAAGGGCGTGTTCTTTGCCAATTTCACCAATGTCACGGTGAAAGAGGCTGTCGCTGCGTTCAACACCGACAGCCCGCTTGGCAACAACACCTTCTCGCCACTGCGCAATGGCGGCTTCCGTGTGACCCGGGTGCGCATCATCGACACATTCGGGCAGCCGCTGGACCTTCCCGCCCCAGCCATTGTGCGGGCTGAAAACCTGATCCCTCCCGCCGAAAGCGAAGAACTGATCAACCTGCCGCTCCGGATCACGCAGCCCTCGCGGCTCCTCTTCAACTGGCTGTCGGCGGACAATGATGCGGTGGAGATGAACAGCCATCCGGCGACAACTCCGGTCTTTGGCTGGGTGCTGTTCAACCGGCTCGACCAGGCGCTGATGATCTATGACGAAAGCGGCACGGCCCTCGGCTCGTTCAACCTGCTCGGCCCCTTCTGGCAAGGGGCACCGGGCAATCAGGCGACATTCGCAAAGCCCATCGAGGAAGTCTTCGCCGATGCAAATCCGCATCTGCGCGCCTTTGCCCTGGGCATGTCCTCCGCCGCCGATCCGGTTGCCTATCTGGGAGAAATGCTGAAGGCCATCGACAAGAGCCTGGGCTTCATCGCCCCCGGCCAGAACCAGCCCTTCGACAGCCTTTCGATCCTGATCGGCCGGCCTCTCGCCCTGACGCGCGCCTCGCTGGACCTTCAGCTGCTCGGCCTGCCGGCCATGAACCAGAGCCTTGCAAGCTTCGCCGCCGCAACCGGAGCATCTGATCCGCTACAGCGGGACGATGGCGGCGCAACGACCGTCGAGATCCCTGTCGTGCTCGGTGCATTCGACGACATCGACGACGGGCTGACCGGCTACTTCATCGATGACGGCAGCGAGAACGCATACCAGACCTTCTACACCGAAGCGGCAGATCCGGGGGACAGCCACGGCGTCAAGCCGCCTGCACCGGACCAGATCACCCTGGTCACGTCGGCTGCGAGCACACCCGTGACCGTCGCGATGCTGATTGATCCGAATGCACCGGTCCATGCACGCACGGGCCTGCTGCCGCTCACCGAGCTGGCCATCCCGTCCTCGATGATCTCCAACGATCTGGCCCGGATCGCTGTGACCTTCCTCACCACACCGGTGCTTCTGGCCGACGAGCCGCAAGTGCCGGTGCCGCCCGAGAGCGGATACGTGTGGAACTGGGTCACGCAGATCGCCGGTGCGGGCCAGTGGAGCGTGACGCCGGTCGCCGGCGGTGACGACGTCTCATTGCTGCCGCAGCAGATCCAGGAAGGCTGGCTCAAACTCGAACACGCGCCGGACACGCGCAGCGGCGCAAGCCCCCGGCGTTTCCGCAAGAAGTGAGGACCGCATGAGCGCACAGGCATCAATCGGACTGGCCATCGCCAATGCCGCCACCGGTGAAGCGGTCATCTACGTGACCCAAGACACGGCGATGAACGATCTCGTCTTCACCGTAACCTACTCCGGCAGTTCACCGGTCACCTTCAAGGGGGGAACTCCGGTCCCGGAAGGCCAGATCACGCCGCAGAGCCCAACGTCCTTCTACTTCACCATCACTCCCTTCCTGACGCCGGCAGAATTCCAGGCAATCAAGGTCGCCCCGCCCGCTGGCTGGCAGGCGGCCCAGCTGACAAGCTTTGCACTCACCCCGGTTTCCGACATCACGGTCCAGCCGGGCGACAGTTTCGTCTTCCGCCTGACCAATCTTGCCGCCGATGGCCAGACGGGCCCCGGTTCATTCAACGTCACGAATTACAATGTGCCCGGCGTTGCCGACAACGGAACGCAGCTCGCCCTCGCCCTCGAACTGCCCCCATCGACCCACAAGCGTCTTGCAGACGTGCTGACAATCTCCTTCGCCGAGGGCAACACGGTCTTCATCGACGTGAACAGCAGCGGCTCGATCCCGCCGAATGCGCTGATCCTCCGGCTCGACAACACCGCATTGCAGCCAATCGTCCCGCCCGAAACGCCATGGCCCGGCACCCCGGTTTTCTATCTCAGCTTCGTCACCGCAACCAGCGGACCCGGCTATGGCGCGCTGACCACCATCGACAGGCTGAAGAACGTCACCGTGTCACTCGCCGGGGACTACGGGACAACCTGGACCATCCAGGACCGCACCCAGGAAACCCCTCCCCACTGGGCCATCTATCCGAAAAGTCAGGAGATCCTTGGGATTGGAGCAAGCGCGATCGTCGAGTTCAGGATTGACGGCATCATCACCAGTTTCGAACCGTCGGGCACCAACCTCTACCTTCAGTCCTCCGGCATTCCCGGTTTCGATGACGGCGTTCAGGCGCTGGTCATCGACAAGCGGCCGCCTCAGCTTGCGATCCAGGATTTCAGTTCCGGCAAGAACAATGTTGCTGCCGGAACGCAGGTTCCGCTGAACTGGCGGACCTTCGATGCAAACCGCTGCGAATTGAGCCCGGTGAACGGCCAGAGCGTGCCGGTGCCGGTGCAGTCGCCGGGCACCTACACGGTCACGCCCACGATGACGACAACCTACACGCTGACGGCCTTCAACGACACGCAAGGGACCCGCACAAGCCTTCCCCTGACCATCGATGTCCTGCCGGTCCGCTTCACACAGCAACTGAGTGCTTCCCCCTCCACCGGGATCCACTACGGGGATCCGGTCTCCCTGTCCTGGGCGACCTCCTCCGCCACAGCCTGCACGATCAGCCCGCCGGTCAACGGCTCAAGCACGGTACCGCTTTCGGCCTCAGGCCTCATCATCAACCCCGCGGCCACGGTTCAGTACACCGTCACGGCACAGGGGCAGAACGGGCCGGTGCAAAGCAGCCTGACCATCGTTCCCATTCCCAACGGCTGGCGCAGCGCCGCCAATGCGGGACTGTGGAACACGTTTTCCCGGCCGGTTCTGATCCCTGATTTTGCCGGGCGGCTGTGGTTTCTGGCCGGTGGTTCAGAAGATCTGAAAAGTGCGATTTTCCGCAGCATCGATGGCTTTACCTGGGACTATGCGACCGACAATGCCGCCTATTCCCCGCGCGGGGATGCCGCAGGCTGTGTCTTCAACGGGCGCATGTGGCTGACGGGCGGCAAGACCCGGGCAGGCAGCGTGAACGAGATCTGGAACACAGCAGACGGCGTCACCTGGACACAGGTTGCCGCCAGCGGCCACTGGTCCCCGCGCAGCCGCCATGCCTGCCTCGCCTTTGCCGGCAAGCTCTGGATCTTCGGTGGCGCAGATGCAAACGGGCAGCCGCTGGGCGACGTCTGGAACTCTCTGGATGGGGTGAACTGGACACAGGTCACGGCCAAGGCGGTCTGGCCGGCCCGGTCTGCGCTTGGTGCGGTGGTCTTCGGAGGAGCCATGTGCCTCATAGCCGGCAGCGGGGCCAGCGGGCCGCTTGCCGATGCCTGGCAAAGCACGGACGGGCTCTACTGGGACGGCCTTGCGAGCACGCCCAACTGGCTGGCCCGTTCGAGCCCCAACGTCAACGTGGTCAACGGCTCGCTCTACGTGATCGGCGGAACGGGCCGTGACGGGAAGGCCATCTCGGACAACAACATCCTTGTTCCCGGAAAGCCCTGGAGCTTCGGCGCCGGGCCGGGCTGGAGCGGAGACACGCTCAATATTGCGACAGCCGCATTTCTGGGCGCGCAGTGGTTCACCGGTGGCATGGCCGGCGCTCAGGCAAACCGCACAGTGTGGGGACTTGGATAATACCAGCCCTCAATGAGCCCGGCATGGTGAGAGCAGATCAAGCCTGTGCAGCGCCCGCGCAATTTCCGGGCGCGATGCCCCCGGCATCTCTGAGCCTTCGCATGACAGGCAAGGCTTGAGCCGTCCCGCAGCCCGGAAGCTGGCAACGGGAACAAAAAGCAGCTGAAACAGTTGGCAATTCAGAAATGAAAGCCCGCAGCGGCGGAACCGGCCAAAGCGATCCAGAGCGATCCGGCAGGTTCCGCCACGTGCGCAGCTTTCCTTTGTCCATCTGAAACGGGTCAGAACCCGGCCGGTTCAGTGTCTGCTGCAGCCCTTCCGTTCGACGGCGCGCGCCTGCGCCGGGCGGGCATGAGCAACGGGCCGGAACACCGGAGAAGGAGAACACCATGCCGGTGGCTACACGTCTTTTTGAAGATCAGGCAGCGGCCGCCAGGGCAGCCTGGCAGCTGGACGCTCTGGGCCTTTCCTCTGTGAAAACATCCATCATCGGCAAGGATGACCTGCCGGACTACCGCGACATGCGGGTGGAACAGGACCCTGTGACCGGGGAACGCACGCAGGTTCCCGAACCTGCCCCCGGCGCGGCGAAAGGCACAGCCGCCGGCGCGGTGATTGGAGGCGGGGCCGGACTGCTTGCAGGCCTTAGTGCAGCAGCCGTCCCGGGAGCCGGGCCCGTTGCGGCTGCCGGGCTTCTGGCTCCGGCACTGGCAGGCGTGGCGGGCGGGGCCCTCGCGGGCTGCGCCATCGGAGCACTCACGGATCTCGGCATTCCGGCCAAGGAGGAAGGGGCTTTCCGCGAAGCCATCCTGCACGGCGGCGCTGCGGTCAGCGTCCGGTTTGCGGAGGAGCACCGTGAACAGGTGGAACGGGTGCTGGCAGGCGCCGGATCCCGCCCGGCTAGCAGCGCCAGCCGCCAGTGACTCCCGACAGAGACACCCGTCAGTGACTCCCGCCGCAAATCCCAGCCCCGGAGACATCCCGAAACGCCCGGCACAGCCCCATGAGGAGAGACATGGACACAGCAGCAACCGGCCCCTCAATCCCCTATTGCGGCGAAGCACCGTCTCCGGCAGCGTTTCTGAGCAGCTGGAACCTTGATCCGCTGCTGATCGCCGCCCTCCTTGCGGCGCTGGTTGCGGGAGGCAAGGCGGCGGTAAACCGGCCCGCCTTTCTGCTGGCCTGGAGTGTTCTCGTTCTCGCCTTCGTCTCACCGCTCTGCGCCCTGACCAGCGCCCTGTTCAGCGCGCGGGCGCTGCATCACCTGCTTCTGGTCAGCGTCGCGGCACCTCTTCTGGGCCTTACCCTGCCACTGCGCGGCATAGCCGTGCCCACAGCCCTCGGGATGACCGGGGCCGCACTGGTGCTGTGGCATGTGCCGGTGGTCTATACGGCGGCATGGGACAGTCCTGCAGTGTACTGGCTGATGCAGGCAGCCCTGGTGATCCCTGCGGCAGCCTTCTGGTCGGGCGTGTTCGACTGGCGGGAACAGGATGCCGGAGCGCTCCTGTCCAATGCCCTGATGACCGGGGCGCTCGCAGGCATCATGGGCCTGATCGGGGCCGTGCTCACCTTCGCGGCAGAGCCGCTCTACCTGGAGCATCTGCCCGTCACCCTGATGTGGGGACTGGAACCACTGGCGGACCAGCAGGCAGCGGGCCTGATCATGTGGGTGCCGGGGCTGCTGCCGCTGGCCGTGATCGCTGCCTTCATGGCCCGGCGCGCCTGGGCGCGGGGGCTTGCGGCATGATCGCTGCGCTGAAGTTCCTGCATATTGCGGGCCTTGCCTCGTGGAGCGCTGCCCTTGTCGCCCTGCCCTTGCTGATGCGGGCGCATGGCGGTGCAGGCAACCAGCGCCAATATGCAAGGTTCCGCCTGATCACCCACATTGGCTACATCGGCTTTGCCACGCCTGCGGCTCTTGCCACCATCATCGCCGGCACCGGCCTGATCTTTGCGGCAAGGGTGTTCGAGCCCTGGCTGCTGCTGAAGCTGTCATTCGTTGCGGCCATGGTGGTGGTGCATGCCTGGATCGGTCATCTGATCCAGCGGTCCGGCGAAGAGCGGCGCAGCCATTGGCAGGCCGCCCCCCTTGCGGCCCTGCTGATGGTTCTGCCGCTGATCGCGGCCATCGTCGCTTTGGCACTGGTCAAGCCAGATCTGGGCGGGGTCTTCACCGCCCTCATCCCCGATCAGCTGCTGTCACCGCGCAAGGGGGCATCATGATCATTCTGCGTCCCCAGCCCGTAATCGAAGACCAGCTTGCCGCCGTGCCAGCCGGTCATTCCGGTCATGCCCGTCGCCAGCAGGGAGGTCAGGAAGCCCCAGGGCAGCACCGCCTGGACCGGATCGCCAAAGCGAATGCCCCAGTTTGCGCCGAGGATCGAAAGCAGCATCACGGCCAGGATGAAATGGGTCCAGCTGGCCGCCCGGATGCGGATGCCGGGCACCAGCAGCAGTTCGGCGGTGCCTGCAATCCCGGCCAGTATCCCCATGAGGAAGCCGGTGCCGGACGCCCAGAAGGCGACGCGCGGCCAGAACAGGTCTCCGGTCCACCAGTAGAGCGCGTCGGCTCCAAGCGTGCTGACGCACATGGCAATGGGAAAGGTCACCAGCATGGCGTGAATCGGGTGGCCGGCGATGGCAATCTTCGAGTCCGTGCGGTGAAAACTGCGGTGCTCGTGGATCGGGTCATGGAGACGGCGGCGGAACGCTCTGGTCCGGGGCATGTCTTTTCCTCCTTAAGGCTGTCTTTCAGGCAACTGGCAGCGGCGCTTATGGTTCCCGCCCTTGCCGCCTGCGAGGGGCCTCTGTCCACGCTCTCCCCGCAAGGACCGGCCGCCGCAGACATCGCCACCCTGTGGTGGGCAATGCTGGCCGGGGCGGCGCTGATCACCTGTCTTGTGCTGGCGCTCGTCTGGCGCGCCTTCGTCCGCACGCCCGGCAAAGCCCCCACAGAAGCCCTCGGAGAAGCCTTCTGGATCAAGGGCATGGGCCTGGGTTTCAGCTTCGCCGTGCTGTTTGCTGTGGTGGGAGCCGGAATCTGGACCGGCGAACGGCACCTGCCCCGTCCCGGCACGGAGGCAATGCGCGTCGAGGCCATTGCCCGGCAATGGGCATGGCGCTTCCGTCAGCCCGGCCCGGACGGCACCATGGTCGACACGGAGGGACGCCTGCACATTCCGGCCGGGCAGCCGGTGGATGTGGTCATCCGCTCGCAGGACGTGATCCATTCCTTCTGGGTTCCGCAGCTTGCAGGCAAGATGGATGCCCTGCCGGGCCGCGACACCCTGTTGCGCATCGAAGCCTTCAGACCGGGCCTTTACCAAGGCCGCTCGGCGGAGTTCTCGGGCACCGGCTATGCCGGGATGGTGTTCGAGGTGCTCGCCTATGACCCGGCCTCGCCACCAGATTTCACCAGCACAGACGGGAGAGGCGCAGAATGAGCGGGCCAACCCCCAACCCGCCGCAGAATGCCTTGCGGCTGCACCGTGACCTTGACCGGATCTGGGGCCGTCCCGAAGGGTTCCGGGGCTGGATCATGACGGTCAACCACAGCGATCTCGGGCTGCGGTTCATGATCACGGCATTCGTGTTCTTTGCCATAGCCGGATGCCTGGCCATGCTGATCCGGGCCCAGCTGGCCACGCCGGAGGGCGCCTTTCTCGACACCGCCCATTACAATCAGATCTTCACGATGCACGGCAGCCTGATGATGTTCCTCTTTGCCATTCCGATGCTGGAAGGGCTGGGGATGTATCTGCTGCCGAAGATGCTGGGATCGCGGGATCTGGCCTTCCCCCGCCTCTCCGCCCTTGGCTGGTGGTGCTATCTCTTCGGCGGTCTGATCATTCTTGCCGCGCTCGTGGCCGGTGTGGCGCCGGATGGCGGCTGGTTCATGTACACCCCCCTGTCGTCCAAGGCCTACAGCCCCGGCATCAATGCCGATGTCTGGCTGCTGGGGGTCACCTTCGTGGAAATCTCGGCGCTTGCGGCCGCCATCGAAATCACCGTCACCATTCTGCGGATGCGCGCGCCGGGCATGAAACTGACGCAGATGCCCCTCTTCGCCTGGTACATGCTCGGCACCACCGCCATGATGCTTGTCGGCTTCCCGCCGCTGATCCTTGCCTCGGTGCTCCTGGAAATCGAAAGAGCCTTCGGCTGGCCCTTCTTCGACGTTTCACGCGGCGGCGATCCGCTGCTGTGGCAGCATCTGTTCTGGCTGTTCGGCCATCCGGAGGTCTACATCATCTTCCTGCCGGCGGCCGGCGCCATCTCCACCATCCTGCCGGTGATGTGCCGCACGCAGATCATGGGCTACAGCGCCATCGTTGCGGCGGTGCTCGGGCTGGTGTTCCTGTCCTTCGGCCTGTGGGTGCACCACATGTTCACCACCGGCATCCCGCATATGGCGCTGGCCTTCTTCTCAGCCGCCTCGGCGCTGGTCGCCGTGCCCACGGCCGTGCAGATCTTTGCCTGGATCGGCACCATGTGGAAGGGCCGCCCGCAGATGCACCTGCCGATGCTGCATCTGATGGGTTTCTTCTCGACCTTCGTCATGGGCGGGCTGACCGGGGTGATGCTCGCCATCGTGCCTTTCAACTGGCAGGCCCATGACACGGCCTTCGTCACGGCGCATCTGCACTATGTGCTGATCGGCGGCTTCGTCTTCCCGATGATGGCGGCCGCGGTCTACTGGATGCCGCTGTTCAGCGGCAGGCAGGCCATTCGCGGCCTTGGCACAATGGCCTTCTGGCTGATCCTCATCGGCTTCCACGGCACCTTCTTCATCATGCATCTGACCGGCCTGCTGGGCATGCCGCGCCGGATCGATGTCTATCCGGACAATCCGGAATGGCTGTGGCCCAATCTCGTCAGCTCGTTCTTCTCCTTCGTCATGGCGGCAGGCTTTGCGCTGTTCGTGCTCGATCTTCTGCTGCAGATGCTGTTCGGCCCCAAGGCAAGGCGCGATCCCTGGCAGGCGGGAACGCTGGAATGGGGCATGGCAACCCCGGCCCCGGCCTACAACATCGCCTCGCTGCCCCTGCCGGACCAGAGCGCCGTGCAGATTGCACGCGGTGAAGGCCTGCTGCCCGGAGCGCCCCGCCACCGGCGGGAAACCCTGGTGGTGGATGTGATCAGCGGCACGCCACGGCATGTGGCGGTCCTTCCGGGCAACTCGGTCCTGCCGATTGTGACGGCCGCCGCCATCGGCGTCTTCGTGCTGCTGATGCTTGCCGGGCTTTACTGGCTGGCGGCAGCAGCGCTGATGGCCGTCGCTGCCACCGCCTGGAGCTGGCAGCGCTTCATGGGGAGCACGCATGACGAGGGACCGCTGAACGTGGCACCGGGGCTCAGCCTGCCGGTCAATCATGCGGTGCCGGACGGGCTTGCCCGCACCGGATTGACCTGTCTTCTGATCGCCAACGGCACGCTTTACGCCTGTTTCCTCTTCGCCATCGGCTTTCTCTCGGTGATTGCCCCGAACTGGCCGGCCCCGGACAGCGGCATTGCCACCCTGCCTGCGGGCGTGCTGACGGCCATTCTGTGCCTGGCGCTGGCAGGAGCCTGCGGCCTTGCGCGCATTCCACAGGCGCAAGGGGCAAAACTCTCTCTCTTTCCGATGCTGGCAGCTCTCGGTGTCATCGCAGCGCTTGTGCCCCTGCTGGATGACCCCACCCGGCATGCGCGCGATGCGCTGCGGGCGGCAGGTCTCGGCTATGTGGCGCTGCATTGCGTGATCGCAGCGCTCCTCGCCCTTGTCTGCGTGGTGCAACAACGGGACGGGCGGATCGGAGAGGGGCGGGAATCGGCCTGGCCGGTCTGGCGCATCTGGCAGGACTACACGCTCGCCACCACCCTGATTCTGGTTCTGCTTGTCACACTACAGGAGGCACTCCGGTGAAATGGCCTTTACGCACCCTGCTTGGCCCCCTCTTCTGGGCCGCCGCCTTTTCCCTCATCTATGCGGCGCACGGCCTTGGCTGCGCCTGGGGATGGCCCGCCCAGCCGGCTCCCATTGCCGACCTGCAGCGCTTCACGCTGTTTGCCCTGTGGCTCGTGGCTCTGGCCGGGGCCGGGACCATCCTCCTGCTGTCCCCCGACGGGGACAGCAGGGAAGAAACGCTGGTCAGGGCCGGCGCGTGGATCGGTTTTGTCTCCGTCACCCTGACGCTGTTCCCCGTCGTGGGGCTGACCACCTGCGATGCGGGCAGCTAGTCCCGTTTGTGATCGTCTTCCAGCTTCTCCGGAAGATCCTTGCGCGGCGTGGAGGCAAGCTCCTCCAGCTCCGCTTCCGTCATGCTGTCGAACATCTCCCGCGAGGCGCCGAACAGGTCCTTGCGGTCCGTTTCGCCGCGCTTGGCGGACAGGGCGGCACCTGCCGCCTTCTGCTGTGCTTGTGATCTTGCAGGCATGGGTCTCTCCTTTCAGTGGTTGGGGTTTCATGTGTCCTCATCCGGCCCGCCCTTGTGGCCGATACGCCGCGACATGCGCCTGAGCAGCCAGAGCACGGCGATGGCCAGCACCGCCGCCAGGATGGCAAGCGGCAGAAGGCCGCTGCCGCAGGCAAGGCCGATGGCGCCTGCCATCCACATCCCCGCTCCGGTGGTCAGACCGGTGATCCGGCCGCCGGAGGTGATGATCGAGCCCGCCGCGAGGAAGGCGACACCGGCCGTCACCGCCTCGATCAGACGCAAGGGATCTGTCTGCAGATGCGTTGCACCCTTGAACTCGTTGGCCATGATCTCGGCGGCGATGATCGTGAAGAGGCAGGCCGCCATGGACACAATCATGTGGGTGCGCAGCCCCGCAGCACTGGAGTGGATCTCCCGCTCAAAACCGATCGCCGCGCCCAGCACCGCCGCAAAGACCAGCCGCAGCAGGGCCACCTCGAAGCGGACGGCAACGAAGGGATCACGGAACTCCCCGGCAATCAGCGCCACTGTGCTGTCGATCATGAACTTTCTCCCGGCCAGACGCCGGATCAACCCTGCAGCCGGCCCCTGTGTTCCAGAACCTGCGTCCTTGCTCAGCCTTGCATGCCGGCCGGCGTGCCTCCCGGGAAACTCAGGAACAAACGGCAACGGCAGAGGTTGACGGCACGAAAATGCCGCTGCGCCTGACAGCCTGCCCTGGTGAAGCGAAGGATCTGGTGGTCTTCCGAGCTTCCCCTTTTGGCCGCTGGCACAGGCAGCCCCGCTTCTGCCCCTCCCAGCGCAGCGGCATTTTCACCCCTTCCCCTTTGCGGGGAAAACACGAGCAACACCAAAGGAGAAACTCATGGATCACAGCAAGCACACCCCGCTGCCCCGGCAGGACCTGAATGAAGCTGTTCTGGCCGATGCTCCGATTTACGACACCGCTGACCGCAAGGTCGGCACCATTTCCCATGTGCACCGGACCGGTGACATGACCGAGGTCGTCGTCGATGTCGGCGGTTTTCTCGGCATCGGCGCCAAGCCGGTGCTGGTGCGTGCAGATCAGCTCAACCTGATGCGGGATGAGAAAGGCAACGTGCATGGCGTCACCAGCTGGACCAAGGATCAGCTGAAAGACCTGCCCGAGCACAAGCACTGACACCAGCCGGTGCGGCGCTTGAGCCGTTTCAGGGCAGAATGGCACATGAAATTTGCAGGCGGCGCGGACCTTCCGGGCCGCCTTTTCGCATTTTCCGGACCCCGCACAAAAAAAGCGGCGCCCACCGGAGCGGGCGCCTGAAGTTCCAGTGAGAGACTGGGTAGGCGTGAGATCCGGCCCTGAGGCAGGGACCTCGGATGTGGCAACCTGTCCGGCGGCCTGATGTTCCCGCCCTTTTTCAATTGCTGCATGACGATGATGCGGCCGGACCTGTCAGAGCATGGTTTCGCCGACCCAGTGGACCATCAAGCCCAGTCCGGCGAGGCACAGGCCGGCCAGCAGCAGCAAGAGCCCGTCGCGGGTGAGGATGGCGGCCGCGACCAGGGCAATGAAGCCGGAGGCGACCGTGCCGCTGCCGGGCACCAGCTCCATGAAGGGCATGAAGAGGGTCAGCGCCATGATCATCATCAGCCAGACATAGAGGCAGGGCTTTTCCGTCAATGTGCTGAAACGCGGCTGCAGGATGTGATCAACGAAGGCAACCGGCTTTCGCAGCCAGGAGACCGCCACACGCAGCCGTGCCCCTGCGATCTCCCGCCGTTCCAGAATGCCGGGAAGCCAGATGTGCCGGCGCCCGAGGATCATCTGCGCGGCCAGAATGAACTCAAGCAGGGCAACAAGGGTCGTCACCCCCGGCAGGATGCTGGCCGGGGACACGGAGATCAGGGCAAAGACCAGCATCAGCGTTGCGAAGGAACGGGCGCCGATAGCTTCCACCATCGTGCCGATACTGACCGCTTCCGCCTTGCCTGCCTCCTCCAGGTGGTCCAGCACCGCCCCCAGCACAAGGTTGTTGTCCTGCATCTCCAGCGCCGTCCTCTTCATCTGTTGCAGACAGGAAACCCGGCTGGGGCCGGACTGTTCCACGCGGGACTGGAACATTTCGGCGGCCCGCCGGTTCCTCGACCCCAGAACATGCAGCAAGAGCATCCCCGATGCCGCTTCCAGCCAGTTCCAAGCCAGGGAGACGACATGACCACCCCGCCGCATCACCCCGCTTCCTTCCGCACCGGCCGCAGGCAGTTTCTGCAACTGTCCGCAGGCAGCCTTGCCGCAGCCGGATTTTGGCCCGCCACCGCCCTGGCACAGGAGCCGCTGCCGCCGCTGGAAGACTATCCAAGGACGTTTTTCACCGATGCGGAATGGGCCTTCGTGCTGGCGGCCGTGGCACGGCTGATCCCCTCCGAAGGCGATGGCCCGGGAGCGCTGGAGGCGCGGGTGCCGGTCTTCATCGACCGGGAACTGTCCGGTGATTTCGGATCGGCGGCCGACTGGTACATGGCAGGACCGCACCAGCCCGATGCCGAACCGGAATTCGGCTGGCAGTCTCCGCTGGCTCCCGCTGATGTCTACCGGCAGGCCATCCCCCTGTTTGACGCCTGGTGCGAGACCGGCTTCGGCGCGGCCTTCACTGCCCTGCCCGCCTCAGCCCAGGATGAGGCCCTGACCGCACTGGAAGAGGGCACCGTGCCCTTGCCGCCGGAGTTGCGGGACTTCTTTGACCTGCTGCTCGCCAACACCAAGGAAGGATATCTGTCCGACCCGATCCACGGCGGCAATCACCAGATGGCGGCATGGGTGCATATCGGTTTTCCCGGTGCCCGCGCCCATTACCGCGAATGGGTGGAGCAGCACAACGTCCCCTATCCGCTGGGGCCGGTTTCCATCTCCGGCGAGAGGGCCTGAGCGATGGCCCGGCAGGAGACGAAAAAGGACGCCGTGATCGTTGGCCTCGGCTGGACCGGAGCCATCCTCGGAATGGAGCTTGCCAGTGAGGGTCTTGAGGTCCTGGCGCTGGAACGCGGCCCGGACCGCCGGACAGTGCCGGAAATGCGCTATCCGCAGATGATCGACGAGTTGAGCCAGGGCGAGCGCCACAAGATGATGCTGCGCCCGGCACAATCCACCGTGACCTTCCGCCGGAATCTGTCAGAAACGGCCTTGCCGATCCGAAAATGGGGCTCCTTCCTGCTCGGCAACGGCGTGGGCGGATCCGGCGTGCACTGGAACGGCCAGAACTGGCGCCCCCAGCCGGAGGAACTGCGGCTGCGGAGCTACATCACTGAGCGCTGGGGTGCGGGCATCATCCCCGAAGACATGACCATTGCCGATTATCCCGTCACCTATGACGAGCTGGAGCCCTTTTTCGACCGGTTCGAGCGGGTGGCAGGCATCAGCGGCATCGCCGGCAACATCCGCGGGGAAATCCGGGACGGCGGCAACCCGTATGAGGGCTGGCGCTCACGCGACTATCCGATGCCGCCTCTGCCGATGACATGGAACGGTGTCAAATTCGCCGAAGCCGCAAAGGCCATGGGCTATCACCCCTTCCCCCGTCCCGGCGGCAATGCCTCCACATCCTATGTCAACGAATACGGCATGCAGATGGGCGCCTGCAATTTCTGCGGCTTCTGCGAACGCTACGGCTGCTACCAGTATTCCAAATCCTCACCGCAGACGACCATCCTCGCCGCCCTGTTCCGCAAGCCCAACTTCAGCTACCGGACTGGAGCGGAGGTGCTGCGCGTGGAGATGGCAACGGACGGGCGCACGGCCACCGGCGTGACCTATTACGATGAAGCGGCGGGCGAGGAGGTGTTCCAGCCCGCAGATCTGGTGATCCTGGCGGCCTACCAGATCGAGAATGTGCGCCTGATGCTGTTGTCCGGCATCGGTCAGCCCTATGACCCGGCGACGGGCGAAGGGGTGACGGGCAAGAACTACGGCTATCAGATCACCGGCTCCACCTCGCTGTTCTTCCGCAACGAGCATTTCAATCCCTTTGTCGGCTCCGGCATCAACGGCATGTGCATCGACGATTTCGGCATGAACGCCATCGACTTCGGTGCGGAGGGTTTCATTGGCGGGGCCTATATTTCCTCGGCGCAGACCAATGGCCAGCCGATCCGCAACATGCCCCTGCCGGAAGGCACGCCCGAATGGGGGGCGCGCTGGAAGGCCGCCATTGCGGAATGGTATGGCCACGAGATGAACATCTCGCATCATGGCTCGGTCATGTCCTACCGGGACCACTATTGCGATCTCGACCCCACTTACCGCGACCGGCACGGCAGGCCGCTGATGCGGATCACCTTCAACTGGCACGCCAACGAGCTGCGGTTGAACGCCTTTCTGCAGGAAAAAATCGAGGCGCTTGCCCGGTCCATGCAACCGGACCTGATGCATGGCGACTACAAGGACGAGGAGTCTCTTTACGACATACGGCCCTATCAGACCACGCATAACACCGGCGGCTCGATCATGAGCACAACTCCGGACGGCGGGCCGCTGAACCGGTATCTGCAGGCCTGGGACAAGCACAATGTCTTCGTCATGGGCGCCGGCGCTTTCGTCCAGAACACCCAGTACAATCCCACAGGGCTGGTTGGCGGGCTCGCCTACTGGGCCGCAGATGCGATCCGGAAGCAGTACCTGCCCAATCCGGGCCCGCTGGTCTGAGGGGGCAAGAGATGAGGATCTTTCTTCAAATTCTGCTGGCTCTCGCTGTCACCGGCGGGCTTGTCATGGCCGCCATCATCCTGATCCCGGTGAGCCGCACCCCGATGTCGCAGCTGCCGCCGGAAGGCTGGGAGCCGGAAGCCGGCGCGGGCGAATATGTGATGCGTGCCGGTGACTGCATCGCCTGCCATACGGCCGATGGCGGCGCGGATCTCGCGGGCGGACGGCCGATCGAAAGCCCGCTTGGCACAATCTATACGGCCAATATCACGCCGGACCCGGAAACAGGCATCGGCGGCTGGACGCTGGACCAGTTCCGGGCAGCACTGGTGGATGGACTGCGCGCCGATGGCAGCCATCTCTACCCGGCCATGCCCTATGAGAACTTCCGCTTTATGACCGAAACGGACATCCGCGCGCTGTACCGCTTCTTCATGGAAGAGGTGCCGCCCGTGCGCAACACGGTGAAAGAACCGGAACTGCCCTTCCCCTTCAATCAGCGCTGGGGCCTCAGGGTCCTGAACTGGCTGACCCTGCGCCATGACAGCGGCTTCACCGGAACCATGGGTGATCCCGTTCTGGATCGCGGGCAATATCTGGTGGAAGGCCCCGGCCACTGCGCTGCCTGTCACAGCCCCCGGACGGTCTACATGGGGCAGGACGGCCTCAAGGCGGATGAGCCTGCCTTCCTGACCGGGGGATATATCGAGGGACAGGAAGCACCGCCTCTGCGCGGACCGCAAAGCGTCATCCGCAAATGGCCCATCGGTGAACTGACAGCCTTTCTTGCCACGGGCCGTAACTTTGCCTCAACCGCCAATGGCGAGATGGGCCTCGTGGTGGAGCATTCTCTGCAATACCTCAGTGACGAGGACATCATTGCCATGGCGCGGTTTCTCAAGGCGCAGGATGGCCAGCCGCATGATCCGCCGGAAACGGCTGTGCCTGAAGGCCCGCTCGCCCTGCCGCCTGCCGGCACGGATCAGGCAGGGGAGGCAACAACGCGCATGCTGAGCATGGCCCCACCCTATATGCCGCTGGGTGCAAGACTTTATCTGGACAATTGCGCCCAGTGCCATTTCGTCACCGGACGGGGATCTCCGGATATCTTCCCCGCGCTTCAGGGCAACAGCCTGGTGGTGTCGGAGGAAGTCACGCCGCTGATCTCCATCATCCTGCATGGCGCGAAGGTGGAGGGGACGGAAAAGCGGCCGATGCCGCTGGTGATGCAGGGCTATGCGGACCGGCTGACCGACAGCGAAATTGCTGAACTTGCCAGTTTCGTGCGTCAGGCCTGGGGCAATGACGGCACACCGGTCTCGGCGGAGGACGTGAAGGAGATCCGCGCACAGGAACCAGCGCTTGCGCAGCAGAAAGACGGCAGCGGCAGGCCTTAGGAAAGCGGGAACAACGCAGGCAGGAGACGGTTCCCCAGTCCTCAACAGGAGGACAGACCGATGAGACACCTGACCCGCATCCTGCTTGGCACGCTTCTGGTGCTGCCCCTTCCGGCCGCTGCGCAGGAAGCAAGAACCACTTTCGTCAATGGGGAGGGCACCGAAACCGGCACCGCCACCCTGACTGAAACTCCAAGCGGCGTGCTGATCAAGCTCGACCTCGGCGCCCTGCCGCCCAACCAATGGCTCGGCTTCCACATTCACGAGACGGGCAGCTGCGATCCCCATGGCGGCCATGAATCCGCCGGGGACCACTTCAATCCGGAAGGTGTGGAGCATGGATACCTGTCAGAGACAGGGCCGCATGCCGGAGACATGCCCAATATCCGGACCGACGCGGAGGGCATGGCGCGTGTCGAGGTGCACAATCCGCTTGTGACCCTCAACGAAGGCGGAAACTCGATCCGCGGCCGGGCGCTGATGGTCCATGCGCAGGCCGATGACTATCGCAGTCAGCCCTCTGGAAATGCCGGAGACCGCCTCGCCTGCGCGGTCATCGAGTAAGGCCGTAATCCAGGAACATTCCCCATCCCGCATGGTTGACGCACAACGCAGAGGCCCTCTGCGGCAACACCCCGCCAGCCAGTCCGGAGGGCGGGCAGCACAGGAGGAAAAGCAATGGCAGACCGCCGTTATGAAGAGCGTTACTACGACGAGCGCAATGATCAGAGCCGTGGCAGACCCCGCTATGGCCGCGAAGGCCGCTCCATGGAAGACGAGCGCTCGCTTTACTGGCCCAAGCGGGAATATGATCGCCCGCAGGCCCGTGACGATGATGACGACCGGTACGGCAGCAGCTACCGCCGCGACCAGGATCCTTACGAGAACGGCAGCATGTACGGGCGGATGTATGGACGTGAGCCGGGCCGCGCGCCGGGGCGTCTGCCGCAGTCCTATGGCCGTCAGGACTACGGCCGTCCGGACTATGGCGTGCAGGACGACGGCAACGCCTTCGGATTTGCCCGTCACGACCAGCGCCACGATGAACAGAGGCGCGGCTGGGACGACGAGCGCCGCTGGGGCCGCAACAGCGAGAGTGGCATGTATGGTGGCCCTGGCTACGAAAACGGCCCGGGTTTTCCCCCGCGCGTCTATGACCCCGGCATGCTCTCGGCCCTGCAGGGGCAGGGCCGCCAGGAAACCGGGGCACGCGGCTTCCGCGGCCATGGGCCGAAGGATTACAAGCGCAGCGACGACCGCATCCGGGAAGATGTATGCGACCGGCTCGTGGACGCCGATACGGTGGATGCCAGCGGCATTACCGTGGAGGTTTCCAACGGGGAAGTGACACTCAACGGCCACGTCTCGTCCCGCCAGGCCAAGCGAGCCGCAGAAGACTGCATCGAGGACTGTTCAGGCGTGCAGCACGTCCAGAACAATCTGCGGGTCCAGGAGGCGTCCGGGGACAGCGATGAATCGTCCGCCACCGGCACAGCGGGCACCAGAACCGCCGCACGGACGCGGCCCAAGGAAAGCTGAGTGACTGAGTGAAAGCATGAAACGATCAACCGGCGGCGTGCACTTCTGCACGCCGCCGGTTGCTTAATGTAAACCATTTATTTCAGAAACGCTCAACAATGTGACCGTGCCGGGCTCGCCGACCTGCGGGAAAAGGGTATATAATACTTCAAGATACCCGAGAGAGCCGGAACCCCGCGATGTTCAGCGAAGACAAGACCCAGCAGCCGGACGGACCGGCCGGTTCCCCTCACGAGGGACATGAAGAGCGCGAGGCCTTTCAGGAGGAAGCGCGCGAAATCGTTGATGCCGCAGAGGCAGAACCGGTGCCGGAAAGGCTCCAGGATCTGGCCCTTGCACTGGGCGAGGCGCTTGAAAGTGCCCATGACGGTGCAGCGCTCCTGCCGAGAAGCTTGCGCGACACGCACTGAAGTCCCACGCACACGTGCAAAAGCGCCAGTACGCAGCCCCTGGAAGACCGCGTCTGCAAAAATGGCTGAAACCGCCTGGGCTGAAAGGCCTATGGCCGGTTAGATTTCATCAAGCTTGTCCCGCAAGGCAGCTCGCGCCCTGTTTACCCGGCTTTTGATCGTGCCGATGTCGCAGCCGAGGATCTGCGAGGCGTGAATGTAGCTTTCGCCGAGTACCGCCACGAGAATGATGGTCTCCCGGTAATGGATCGGCAGCTGATGAAGGGCTTCCTCCATCTCCTGCATGCGCAGATGCCAGATCTGGGTGTCGGCCACCGCCACCGGCTCTCCGGAGACGCAATCCTGATCACCGGTGCGCTCGCGCGACCGCTTGGCCCAGTTGGAATAGAACCGGTTGCGCATGATGGTGAAAAGCCACGCCCTCAGATTGGTGCCGGGCTCGAACTGATTTACCCTTTCGATGGCCCGTAACAGGGTTTCCTGCACCAGATCATCAGCCTCAACCGGATTGCGGCATAAAGACCGCGCGAAAATACGCAGTGCCGGAATGTAGCTGACGATCTCCTCCCCGCAGCGCTTTCCTGCCGCTGTCGATCTGGGTCTGCGCCCGTCCGGCTTCAGCCGGATGATCTCCTGCTTGCACGTTTGCCCCGATGCCCTGCCTCCCCAGGAAGGCGCACGTGTGCTTTCAGCCCCCGCGATTGTCATCCAGTCGGTCATGAATTTCTCCCTGGTCGTGTTCTTGCCAGCGGCTGCGGGTGTGAGGAATAGGTGTGCGGCCTGCGGCTTGTGGTCACGTCGATTGCAATCCACGGACGGGCAGATTGTTCCCAGCAATCTGAATGTAGGTGTCATACAAGTTGATTTTGTGGCCGGGTCCGCCTGCATCCGAAAAAGCAATCCGGGCAGACCGGGAACAATCCTTGAGGGCAGAGGTTCATGGGCCGGAAAGCAGCCGGCGGGACTGTCTGGACCAGCGGACACCGCGGGCAGGAGCCGCGGCCGCACGTCCTGACAGACCGAAAGGAGACCTTCCTCATGGCCCGGTTCCTGACCGCCATTCTCTTCGTTCTTGTTGGCCTTGCCCTCGCCCTTCCGGGCGTCCAGCTCGTCTGGCTGGGCGGAAGTCCCGCCTATCTGCTCATCGGGCTGGGCCTTGCCCTTACGGCTCATTGCCTGCTCCACCGGCCGCAACATGCGCTGACCGTCTACGCCGCCATCCTCGCAGGCACGATGGTCTGGGCGCTGTGGGAAGTAGGGCCCGACTGGTATCAGCTCGCGCCGCGCGGCTGGCTGCTGGTGCTGATGGGTCTGTGGCTGATCGGCCTGGACAGGTTCCGTCCGGTCGCCGGCGGTGAAGCAGAGGCAGCCGGACGGTCTCCGGGGGCGGCTTGTCTTGCGGTTGTCCTGCTGGCCTGCGGTGCCGTGGCACTCGGCTCCGTCCTGCGTGATCCCAAGAATATTTCGGGCACTCTGAGAGCGGACACGGTCAATCCCTCCCCTGCCGGAGGCGCGGATTTTGCCGATGAGGACTGGCGGCTTTATGGGCGCGGCAGCTACGGCCAGCGCTACTCACCGCTCGATCAGATCACGCCGGAGACTATTGGCTCCCTGACCGAAGTCTGGCGTTACCAGACCGGAGATGTGCGCCTGCCCGAGGATGTGACCGAAACCACCTATCAGGTGACGCCGCTGAAGGTCGGGAACAACCTGTATCTGTGCACGCCGCATAACATTGCCATCGCCATCAGCGCGGCCACGGGACGGGAAATCTGGCGTCATGACGTAAAGTCCGGGATGGAGCCGGACCGTCAGCATCAGACCTGCCGGGGTGTGACCTACTGGGAAAATCCGGCAGCAGCACCCGGTGAAGCCTGTGCAGCAAGGGTCTACATGCCCACCGCCGATGCCCGTGTGGTCGCGCTCGATGCCGCCAGCGGAGAGCCCTGCGCCAGCTTTGGCGAGGGCGGAGAAATCTCGCTGCTCCCGGGCATGCCCTACCAGCCGCCGGGCTACTACTACTCCACCTCACCCCCGGTCGCAGTGGACGGCAAGCTGATCATCGGCGGTGCGGTGAATGACAATTTCTCCGTAAACTCGCCTTCCGGCGTGATCCGCGCCTATGACCTGCTGACAGGCCAGCTGATCTGGAACTGGGACAGCGGCAACCCGGACAATACCGCCCCGATCGACATTGCCGGCGGCGAGACCTACACCGCCAACTCTCCCAACAGCTGGTCCATCTTCTCCTATGACGAGGCGCTGGGGCTGGTCTATATCCCGCTCGGCAACGAGGTTCCCGACCAGCTGGGCACCGGGCGCAGCGCCGCCACCGAAGCGCATTCCTCTTCCGTGGTGGCCCTCGACATCCGCACCGGACGCAGGGTCTGGGTGTTCCAGACCGTCCGTCACGACCTGTGGGACATGGATGTGCCCGCCCAGCCCGTTCTGATCGATCTCGACATGCCACAGGGCCGCGTGCCTGCTCTTGTCCAGCCCACGAAACAGGGCGACATCTACGTCCTCGACCGGCGGACGGGCGCGCCGCTTCTGCCCGTGGGCGAGCGCGCAGCCCCTGCCGGGGCGATTGCAGGCGAATGGACCGCACCCACACAGCCGGTCTCCGCGCTGTCCTTCGAGCCCCCGAAGCTGCGCGAGGCGGATATGTGGGGCATCTCCCTGTTCGACCAGCTCGCCTGCCGGATCCAGTTCCACACCCTGAACTATGAAGGCCGCTACACGCCGCCCTCCATCGAAGGCAGCATCGTCCACCCCGGAAACTTCGGGGTCTTTAACTGGGGCTCCATCGCGGTCGACCCGGTGCGGCAGGTGATGTTCGGCATGCCGACCTACCTGCCCTTCACCGTCAGGCTGGTTCCGGCTTCGGAAATTCCGCCGAAAGGAGAGGACGAGAAAGCCTCCGAGCAAGGTCTCAACCGCAACGAAGGAGCTGACTTCGGCGTCTTCATGGGGCCATTCCTCGGCCCCCTCGGCGTGCCCTGCTCTGCTCCGCCCTGGGGTTATGTGACCGGAGCGGACCTGCGCAGCGGCGAGATCGTCTGGATGCGCCGCAACGGCACCGTGCGCGACATGACACCCCTGCCCCTGCCGTTCAAGACCGGCGTTCCCGGCATCGGCGGCCCCATCATCACCGCCGGCGGCGTCGCCTTCCTCGGTGCAACGGTGGACGATTACCTGCGCGGCTATGACCTGACCACGGGCGCGGAAATCTGGCGGGCGCGGCTGCCCGCAGGCGGTCAGGCCACACCGCTGACCTACGCCCTCGACGGGCGCCAGTATGTGGTGATGGTCGCCGGCGGCCACGGCTCGGTCGGCACGAAGGCCGGGGACTATGTCATCGCCTATGCACTGCAGAACGAAAATTCCCCGCCGCCCCCCGCCAACTGATGCGGGCTGGAACAAACCGCCGAGGCTCCGGTTGCTGCACCTGAGCCCGGCCGGCCAACTCACCAGCAAAGGAGAAAGCCATGAAGACCAAGACCCTCGACGACCTGTTTATGGACCTCTTGAAGGACGTCTACTATGCCGAACGCAAGATCCTGAAAGCCCTGCCGAAAATGGCAAGGGGCGCCAATTCGGCCGATCTGAGCGCTGCCTTCGAGAAGCACCACGAGGAAACCCAGATCCATGTGGAACGCCTGCAGGAAGTGTTCGACATTCTGGGCAAGCCCGCGCGCGGCAAGACCTGCCAGGCCATCGAAGGCATCCTGGAGGAAGGCGAGGACGTGCTTGAGAGCTTCAAGGGTTCGCCCGCCCTTGATGCCGGGCTCATTGCCTCGGCCCAGGCGGTCGAGCATTACGAGATCTCACGCTATGGCACGCTGCGCAACTGGGCAGAACTGCTTGGCCAGCGAGAGATCGCAAAGATCCTTCAGGACACGCTGAACGAGGAAGAGGCCACCGACGGCAAGCTGACAAAGCTGGCGGAGGGCTCGCTCAACAAGGCCGCGCTCAAGGCTGCCTGACGCCGGAAGAAAACGACAGGGCTGGCTGCGTCCCATGCGCAGCCAGCCTCTTTTATCAGAGGAACACATGACCTGCGTATTAGTGACATCGGCCTGCAGCTACCACGGACGCCATCTGGTGGCCGGGCTTCGCGCGCAGGGGCATGACGTGATCGCCTGGGATGACGGCCTGCCCGGCACCTGGGACGGAGACCTCTGGCCACCGCCGCTGGATGCGGAACTGATCACCAGCGAGCTGGATGACCTTGACCGTCTCGATCAGGCCCTCAAGCGGGCCAAGCACGTGATCCATCTGATTGATCCGGTGCACCCGCTCGACCGGGAACGGCTGCGCCCGCCCCCTCCTCTGGCCCAGACGGTGACGCTGTTGCGGGCCGCAGCGGCTGCCGGGGTCGAGCGGCTGGTGCTGCAGTCCAGCCTGACGGTGTACGGCGAAGGGCGCTACATCGATGAAGATGGAGTGCCGCAACCGGCACGGCGCACGATCTACGACCTTGAAGCGGGAAGATGGCAGGCGCGCTGCCTGAGGGACCAGCCCATCGCGGCCATGCCCACCCCGGAAGACACGCCCCCTGCCCCTTTGACCCATGCGGCCAAGCTCTGCGTGATGCGCGAAAGAATGGTGCGCAAATGGAGCGCGGTTACGGGTGCGAAAGCGGCTGTGCTGCGCATGGGGCGCCTCTTTGGCCCGCCGCTCCCGGGCGGCGGCACCTTCTGCGGCGAAACCGGGCTGATGGCCAGCCATCTCCTCGCAGGGCGGCGTCCGCCCGTGCTGGAGGATGGCGGGCAGACGGACGACTGGCTGCATGTGCATGACGCCGTCCGCGCCTTCCGTCTGGCGCTGCTCAATTGCACCCGGGACATGCCGCCACTCAACATCAGTTCAGGCATCGGCCACAGTGCGGCTGACATTGCCGGAATGCTGGCAATGGCTGCCTATGCCGGAGAAAGGGCAGCGGCCCCGCTGCAGATGGCCTGCAAGGGCACCGCACGGCACCTTGTTGGCGAACCGGGCACGGCCGAAGACCGGATCGGCTTCGTGCCCGGCCTTTCCCTGCCGCGCAGCCTTGCAGACCTGATCCTGTGGACTGCGGAAGCCGGGACGGAAGACCGCGCAAGCCATATCCTCGAGAACCTGCACCGGCATGCCGGCCTGGTCGGCCCGGGCCGGAGACGGGCCCGTCCTTCCTTGTCGTGACTCCACGGCACATGTAAAGGGGACGAAGCAAAGGGCTATGACACTGAAGCTTCAGTCCCATAGCCCTTTTTCCATTCGATCAGATCAGAGGCTTGCCGCCAGTCACGGCAATGGTCGCCCCCGAGGTGTAGCTCGACACCGGTTCGGCCAGCATCACATAGGCAGATGCCAGCTCTGCCGGCTGTGCCGGGCGTTTCATCGGAGTGTCGCCGCCGAACTTCGCCACCCTGCTGCCGGACATGCTGGCAGGAATGAGCGGGGTCCAGACCGGCCCGGGCGCGACACAATTGACCCGGATCCCCTTCTCCGCCAGCAGCTGAGCCAGCCCGCCCGTGAAGTTCTGGATCGCTCCCTTCGTAGTGGCATAGGCCAAGAGGGTCGGGTTGGGCATATCGGAGTTGATCGAGGCCGTGTTGATGATGGAGCTTCCCGGCGCCATATGCGGCACCGCCGCGCGGGTAAGCCAGAACATGGCATGAATGTTCACCGCGAAGGTGCGCTCCCACTCCTCGTCGGAGATTTCGCTCAACTCGTCGAACGTGTCCTGATGCGCGGCGTTGTTCACCAGAATGTCGATCCGTCCGAAGGTATCGACCGCCTTGCGGACAATGGCCCGGCAGAATTCCGCCTCCGCAATGTCACCCGCAATCGACAGGCAGCGGCGGCCGCTTTCCTCGATGAGCCGGACAGTATCGGCAGCGTCATCACTTTCGTTGAGATAAGCAAGGATTACATCAGCGCCTTCGCGGGCATAGGCAATGGCCACGGCCCGGCCGATGCCGCTGTCCCCGCCGGTGATGAGCGCCACCAGCCCCTTCAGCCGGTCAGCACCGCGCCATGTCTCCTCGCCGTGATCCGGCCGCGGATCCATCTTCTGGAAACTGCCCGGCAGATCCTGGGTCTGTTCGGGAAACGGCGGGCGGGGGAAGGACCGGTGCCCCTTGGCCGGGGCACCGTTGTCCTGCTGCATGGAGCGGCCTTCCTCCGGGTTGCCGGAAGACCGGGCGGCGCGGCCTGCGCCGCCGTGTGTGGAATGGGTCATCTCAATGCCTCCGCTGTTATGGACCGGTCAGCAACCGGCAAACAGCGGGCATGTTCCCGGCAGGTGGCAGCTTATGACCTGCCACCCCGTCTCGTGCGGTCAAATCCCTGAAGGGCACCGCCACCGCCCATCCCCGAGAATGCGGCTTCGCGGCGGCCAGGAGGCTTTGTCCGTTGCAGATGCGCCCCATCTCCGCCGTAGCGGATATCAAGGGCCTGTCCCAAAGCCATTGCAGCTGCCTGGAGATGCTTCGGCACAGAGCGATCGGCCTCTGCAGTCCCAAAGACCCTCTCCGCTTCGTAGAAAATATCCTCCCCGTCGGAGAACAAATCCACGCGCTGTCCGATAAAGAAGTTGAAGGAGCTTCCCATTTTCCCGTTCCAGTTTGCAGTTCATCATGATGCGTGTCGACATTTCTACTCCCCACTAAGTTCGGCACATCTACATCAGGAATCCGTTTCATTGAGCGCGTGATCAGGATCAACGCACCAGGCCAGAGGCTACGCACCACCGGCAGCTATGGATGACAGGGTTTTGAATCGTCCCCCCTGGAGACGTTGAGCCCGCCACAGCGGCACGGGACATCCGCAACCTTTTGCGCTGGCGGGAAAGTGCCTGACATCGTCAGGATCGCTCCCGCCAGGGCGGAGGCAGCCTGCAATTCCCCTATTCAGCAAGATCTTGCGTCAGCTGGCCGCCAGAGATGCTGCGCCGCATTCTCCGGGCCGCCCGTACGAAATCTCTCTTCAGTAGATCCCCACCGGACGGCCGGACTGCTGCAGCCCGTCAGCACTCGGGAAGGCCAACTGCCAGGACTCTGCATTGTTCCCCAAGATTGTTGCCGGAGAGGCAGAAAAGCGGCCTCAGCGTGGCGCTGGAACATTTCGCCCGGGGTCAGGTTCACCAGCGCACCGGCGGACCAAACCGCCGCATATCCAGGAGGACCAAAATGACACGCCACGGTTTTGCATTCACGGTGATCGCAGCGCTCGCCCTTCCGTCTCTGGCATCGGCGCAGGATACGGTGCCGCCTTCGCAAGGGGCCGACCCGCTCACCGGCCGGGACGCTGTGCAGGTGGACTGCCAGGCGCAGTTCGATGCGCTCGATCTGGATGGAGACGGCTTTCTGAGCCAGAGCGAGGCTGCTCGCGAAGAGGCACGGACAATGATCGATGGCATTGTCATCGGCGAACAGGGCCTGACCCGGGACCAGTTTCTCGAGGTCTGCGACTCCCACACCTGGTCTCAGTCGGCACCGGAATCGGGCGCTCCGTTTGAAGGTGCAAACAGCTTCACCGAAGAGCAGGCCCGCGACCGCGCCATGGCGTGGAATGTCTCGAATGTCTCCCAGCTCACTCTGGATGATCAGGGCATCTGGCGCGGGACCGGCACAGTGGACGGACAGCCGGTGTCGGTTGCCGTCGACTACCGGGGCAACGTCGTCACCACTCCGGCAGCCCAGTGACCAGGCCAACCCGTAATGAAACGCACTTAACAACCAAGGAGAATTGCAATGCCTGTCGTAACACGAGTTTATCCGGATCTCGCCACCGCCGAACGCGCTCATGCCAAGCTGACGGCGCTCGGCCGCAACCATATTGATGTATCGCTGGTCGGCGGCAGCAGCCTGCAGGAGCGCTACGAGCCAGCCGGAGTGCCGAATGATGAGGCTTCGGGGACGGCAACTGGCGCGGGGATCGGATCGGTTGCCGGCGCCGGGGCCGGGCTTCTGGCCGGACTTGGCGCCATTTCCATCCCGGGCATCGGCCCGCTGGTGGCCGCCGGCTGGCTCGCAACGGCGGCTGCCGGCGCAGTCGGCGGGGCAGTCGCCGGAAGTGCCATTGGCGCTTTGACGGATATGGGCGTCAGTGACAGCGATGCTCCGGTTTTTGACGAGGCCATGCGGCGCGGCAACGTGGCGCTGACCGTCCGGTTCCCGGAGGAGCGGCGTGCCGAGGTCATTGCCGCTCTCGATCAGGTGCCGACGGTCGGCTTTGGTGATCTGAGAACCCGGTTCGAGGCCGAAGGCTGGGACTACGGCACCGCCGAAGCAACACGGCGGGAACGGCTGCGCACCCGCTCTCCCCTGCCGCCGATCTGACCTGACCTATAAGCGGGCTCTGCGGTTCGCGAAAATTCTCAACCGGCACAGACGGCGGAGCAACAGCTCTGCCGTTTCCGTATGTAAACGGGGCAGAGCTTCCAGGCGTCCTCCAGCCGAAAACCTTTTTCTTCAGATGAATAAGCAGGGTCCGGCATGCCGCCGCAGGGTGGACAGGCCGATTTTTCCGGCTTTCTCAAATGATCTGCCTGAACTCAGGAACATCCCGCCCAGCTGCCTGTTGAACCAGTCGCATGCCGGACACGGCAGGCACAGACGGAAGCAGACAGACAGGGCAGGCAAGGGCAATTAGGCCCTGCACACCTGCCATCCAAGGTCTCCGGCTTCCGTCCCCTTCCGGCATGGTGCCGGACCCGGACCTTCCCTCCCGCACTTTTTTACGGCGCGGTTTGAGGAGCGAGGCCCGAAAACTCCGAAGGAGGATAGAATGCCGAGATACAACGACATGCCCGAACGCGACTCCCATGGCCGCTTCGTGAGTGACGACGATCACCGTGGCTATGGCCGCCACGGCGGCAGCACCTACCGTGAGCGTGACAGGTATGGCCGCTTCATGAGCGAAAACGGCCACAATGGGCGCTACAGCAGCCGTCACGACGAAGACGACCGCCGCTACTCCAGCCACCGTGATGACGACTATGGCCGTGAGCACAGCCATGGCGGCTGGTTCGGCGATCCGCGCGGCCATTCCGAGGCTTCCCGCCGCGGCTGGGAACACCGCCGCGAGGACGACGGACGCGGCTCCTATTCCCGTTCATCCAGCCGCTACGAGGACGACGACGACGATCGCCGTTCGTCCCGCGGCCACTATGACGACTACTCCCATGACCGCGGTCAGGGTGGCTGGTTCGGTGATCACGAAGGCCATTCCGAAGCCTCGCGCCGTGGCTGGGAGCACCGGCGCGGACAGGATGAGCGCGGCACCTATGGCCGGTCCTCCAGCCGCTATAGCGATGATGACCGCCGCTATTCGCGCCACCGGGATGATGATCATTCCAGGGACCACGGCCAGGGCGGCTGGTTCGGTGACTACGAGGGCCACTCCGAGGCCTCGCGCCGCGGCTGGGACAACCGCCGCCGCTGACCCGGAACGCAGGGGGGCCCTCCCCCCCTGCGGCCTGTCCCACAGAAACGGCAGCCAACAAAGGAACACCCTATGGAAGAGATCCGCGAGAATTATCTCTCCTGGCTGCGCGACGCGCACGCCATGGAGGAACAGGCCCTGACCATGATGCGGGGCATGATGTCGAGGCTGGAGAACTACCCCGAGCTTAGCGCCCGGATCCGGCAGCACATCACAGAGACCGAGCGTCAGGAGGACGCCCTGCGCAAGCTCCTGGAGGACCGCGCTACAGACACCTCCACCGTCAAGGACGTGATGGGCAAGGTGGCAGCCAGCGGCCAGGCTTTGAGCGGGCTTTTTGCCAGCGATGAAGTCGTGAAAGGCGGCATGGCCAGCTACACGTTCGAACACATGGAGATCGCGGCCTACAAGGTGCTGATCGCCGCAGCCCGCGAGCTGGGTGACGAACCTGCCATCGCCGTTTTCCAGCAGATCCTCACGGAAGAGCAGGACATGGCCGACTGGCTTTTCGAGCACCTTGATGGAACCGCACGGCGTTTCCTTGAGCGCAGTGCCGCTGATCTGACGGCCGGCCGCTAGGCCCTGACACACATTCCGGTGCTGGACCATCCCCGCGCAAAACACGGGGAGAGAGGCGGCTTGCTCCCGCCGTCATGTCCTTGCGCCGCAACCCCGCGCTGCCGCCGCGCTGCGGCAGTCCTACCAAGGAGATACCAATGAAAAAGCTGCTTATGACAACCATGCTGGTTTCGGCCTTTGCCGCAACCTCCGCCCTTGCCCAAACCGGTACGCAGCCGGGCACCCAGCCCGGAATGCAGCAGACGGCGCCGGGCACCGGCGCAGATACGGGCGCAATGCCGGGCTTCACCGCGCCCGAAGGCTATGCCCGTCAGGATATCGTGCTAACGGCCGAGGACCTGCTTGGCGCCACCATCTATGACGCCACGGGTGACTCCATCGGCTCGGTGCAGGATCTGGTGATTGACTCCAGTGCTGCCGGTGCCGCTCAGCCCCCGGCCAGCACCAGCCCGGGCGGCACGGCCGGCACGCCTCCGGCGGCAGGCACAGATACCACCACCGGCACCGGCATGTCGCCGGACAGCCAGACGGGTGGCACCGGCAGCATGCCGGGCCAGCAAACACAGCCGGGTCAGCAGGCACAGCCGGGCACCGGTGGCGCAACAGGCGGTTCCGTAACCGGCCAGTCCGGCGTCACGCAGCCGACGCCGGCCCCCTCGGCCACGCCTGAGACAATCACCCACGTGCTTCTGGATGTGGGCGGCTTCCTCGGCATCGGCCAGCGACGCGTTGCCGTGCCGGTGTCCGATCTGACTGTCTATGCCAACAACACCGAGACCCGGGTCTATCTGCCCTGGACCCGTGACCAGATCGAATCCCTGCCGGAATACGACCAGACCAATCCGGAGACGCTTGGCCGTCCGGTCGCCCCGCAGGCGAACTGACCTTGCGGTGCCCGTCCCCGCCCCCATCAGGGGGCGGGCATCCCGCCCTCAACTGACGCCGCCTTTCCGCAGCAATGGGAACGGCAGACCTCTTTCAAGCCAGCGAGCGGAGAAAACCGATGAGCCAGCAGCATCCACCCGCACAGTCCGCGAGGATCCATGACCAGACCCTCACCCGGGGCCACGGCGGGGAACTTCACCAGACCGCCGAAGAGGGCATGGACATCCTGACCACGGCACAGGGCACTCCGATCGGAGACGACCAGAACACGCTGCGGGCCGGCGCACGCGGGCCGGCGCTGATGGAAGACCAGCATTTCCGCGAAAAGATCTTTCATTTTGACCATGAACGCATCCCCGAGCGCGTCGTCCATGCGCGGGGCTATGGAGCCCATGGCTATTTCGAGACCTACAAGTCGCTTGCCGAATACACCAGCGCGGACATTTTCCAGCGCGCGGGCGAAATCACGCCTGTCTTTGTGCGTTTTTCCACGGTGGCAGGCTCGAAGGGCAGCTTCGATCTTGCGCGCGATGTGCGGGGCTTTGCCGTCAAATTCTATACGAAGGAAGGCAACTGGGATCTGGTGGGCAACAACATCCCGGTCTTCTTCATTCAGGACGCGATCAAATTCCCCGATGTGATCCATTCCGTGAAGCCGGAACCCGACAGGGCCTTTCCGCAGGCGCAATCGGCGCATGACAATTTCTGGGATTTCATCTCGCTGACGCCGGAATCGATGCACATGATCATGTGGGTCATGTCCGACCGGGCCATACCGCGCTCTTTCCGTTTCATGGAAGGCTTCGGCGTCCACACCTTCCGTCTGGTGACAGAGGAAGGTAAATCAACCTTCGTCAAGTTCATCTGGAAGCCCAAGTCCGGCATGCAGTCGGTGCTTTGGAACGAGGCGCTGAAGATCAACGGCGCCGATCCGGATTTCCATCGCCGCGACCTCTGGGAGGCCATCACTTCCGGACAGTTCCCGGAATGGGAGCTCTGCCTGCAGCTGTTCGACCAGGATTTTGCAGACAGTTTCGATTTCGACGTGCTGGATCCGACCAAGATCATTCCGGAAGAAATCCTCGCGCCTGTCCCGGTGGGACGGCTGATCCTCGACAGGATGCCGGACAACTTCTTCGCCGAAACCGAACAGGTCGCCTTCATGACGCAGAATGTCCCGCCGGGGATCGGATTTTCCGATGATCCGCTGCTGCAGGGGCGCAACTTCTCCTATCTCGACACCCAGCTGAAACGGCTTGGCAGCCCGAACTTCACCCACATCCCGGTCAATGCCCCCAAATGCCCCTTCGCGCATTTCCAGCAGGACGGGCACATGGCCATGCACAATCCGAGGGGACGGGCCAATTATCAGCCGAATTCCTGGGGTGAAGGGCCGCGCGAAGATCCGGCAACCGGCATCCGCACCTATCCTGCGCAGGTGGAGGGCCCCAAGCAGCGCCTGCGCCCGGAGAGCTTTGCCGATCATTACAGCCAGGCGCGGCAATTCTACCTGAGCCAGACGGCCGTGGAGCAGAAGCACATTGCAGACGCGCTGATCTTCGAGTTGTCGAAATGCGAGATGCCGGTGATCCGCGAACGCATGGTGGCGCATCTGCTCAACATCGACGGCCCGCTGGCCGAAAGGGTGGCCGGCAAACTCGGCATCGAACCTCTGCCGGACCCGGCGGACGCTGCCGTGCCGCCGCGGGATCTGCCGCCCTCGCCCGCCCTCAGCATCTTGAAGAATGCCCCGGCGAGTTTCGCCGGACGCAAGGTGGGGGTGCTGACCTGCGACGGTGCAGACGGCACGCTGCTGCAGGAACTGAAGGCCGCGCTTGAAGCCGAAGGTGCAAAGCTTGAAATCATCGCCCGCAAGGCTGGCGGGATCACCGCAGGTGATGGCAGTTTCGTTCCCGTCACCCATCTCATCGACGGCGGCCCTTCGGTGCTCTTCGATGCGGTGGCTCTGATCCTGACGCCGGAGGGGGCAGACCTCTTGGCACAGGAAGCGCCGGGCCGGGATTTCGTCACCGATGCCTTCGCCCATTGCAAGTTCATCGGCCACACACCGGGCGCAGCGCCCCTGCTTCAGGCCGCCGGGATCGCCCCGGATGCTGACGAAGGCATGATGCCGCTGGAGACAGGCACAGGTGCCAGCTTTGTCGTCCGCTGCCGCGAGTTGCGGCTGTGGTCACGCGAGCGCGTGCTCCTGCCCTGAGGGGCAAGAAAGGCCCGGACGATGCCTGAGCCACGCCCACGGAAAGACCCGAGGACGCGATGAGCGGCAAGCAGGGACTGCTCCATGGCCCGCTTGGAAGCGGCTGCATCCACATCTGCGTGGACATGCAGCGCCTGTTTGCGGCCGGTTCGCCCTGGGCGGTACCCTGGCTGGAGCGGATCGAGCCCACTGTCGTACGGCTTTGCGAGCATGCTCCGGCGCATACCGTATTTACCCGGTTCCTGCCTCCTGCATCTCCTGAAGATGCAGGAGGTGCCTGGCGGCGCTATTACCGCAAATGGCAGGACGTGACGCTGGACCGGATCGGGCGGCAGGCGGCGGATCTGGTCCCTGCCCTTGCCCGCTTCGTGCCCCCGGCCCATGTGGTCGGCAAGCAAGTCTACTCCCCCTGGCTGACCCCGGCCCTGGATGGGCTGCTGCGCAAGATCAAGGCTCACACTCTTCTTCTGACCGGTGGAGAAACCGATATCTGCGTGCTTTCCACCGCCCTCGGCGCCATTGACCGGGGGTACCGCGTGGTTCTGATCCGCGACGCGCTGTGCAGTTCCTCCGACCGCAGCCACGACGCCCTGATGGATCTGTGCCTGCGGCGGTTCGGCACCCAGGTTGAAGTCGCCCTTGCGCAGGAAGTGCTGGAAAGCTGGCGCCCCGGATAAGCCGCCCTGGACGGCACTGTCATCCATTCCACCGCCAGACAGGCGTTTATCCCGCCGGAAGACACAGAGACCTCATTCACCGGAACATTCCCTGCCCCTTTCTGTTGAACCTCAGAGGAAGCCGCATGTGCACCGCTTCACTGTTCCAGAAAAGGAAAGGACTTCACCATGAACAACATCATCTATCTGGTCGGGCTGATCGTGGTCATCGTGGCAATCCTGTCGTTCTTCGGTCTGCGGTGACAGGACAGCATCGAACATAACATTTTCGTCTGGCCAAAGCAGGTCAGGCGTAACCTTCCAACAGGGAGATCTCTTCATGCACAGCATGTCCAATCTCTGCAGGCTTGGCTTTGCAGCCCTTGCCGGGTTTGCATTCTACCGGGCAGCAACAGCGCCCGCCTACACGGGCGACTATCCGGATATCCGCAATGCCGGTCCGCAGGAGATGAAAAATCCGCCGGAAGACTGGGACAAGGTTGATGAGGAAAGCGACGAGTCCTTTCCGGCGAGCGATCCGCCCGCGAATTACTGACTGAGTGTGTGGCGGCGGGCCGGAACATACTGCAGGTAGACGAAGCAGCCGGTCTGCCTTTAAACCTCATGCGTTGGAAACCTGACAGGTATACGCATGAGGATACTCCATACGGCAGATCTGCATCTCGGGCGGCAGTTCAACGGCCTGCCGCTGGAGGCAGATCATGATGCCATCCTTGGCCAGATCCTTGATGCGCTCGTGTCCAGGGATGCGGATGTCCTCGTCATCGCCGGGGATATTTTCGACCGGGCCGCCCCGCCTGCCCCCGCCGTCCGCCAGTTCAACGCCTTCCTCTTGCAGGTCGCCTCACAGAGCCGCGCGGCGGTGGTGATGATCGCCGGTAATCATGATTCCGGTGACCGTATTGCCGCGATGTCCGTCATGACCGACACACGCCGCGCCCTGATCCGGGGTGTCATCAGCGCCAGCGAGATGCCGCTTGTTCTGCAGGATGCAGCAGGACCGGTGGCCTTCACCGGTCTGCCTTTCGCCTATGAGCACGCCGCCCGCGAGTGTTTTTCCGATGACACCCTGCAAAGCCCGGAGGACGTGCTGCGCGCCCAGATCGCCAGCGCCCGAAACAATCTGCCCGAAGGAGTGCGCTGGGTTGCGGTCGCCCATGCCTTTGTGGCCGGAGCCTCCAACAGCGAAAGCGAACGGCCCCTGACCCGGGTCGGAGGCATCGAGACCGTCAGCACGGAGGTGTTCACTGGCGCCCACTATGTCGCGCTCGGGCATCTGCACAGGCCGCAGGAGGTGGGAGCACCCCATATCCGCTATTCCGGATCGCCTCTGGCTTTCGGTTTCGATGAGGCAGACTGTGCGAAATCCATGAGCCTTGTCGAGCTGGATGCCGCAGGCCGGACCATGGTCGAGGAAATTCCCTTCACCCCGCTGCGCCGCGTGCGCGTGCTGAAGGGAACCCATGCGGAGCTGCTCCAGGCGCCGCCCTCGGGCGATTTCATCAAGGCCGTTCTCACCGACGAAGCACCGGTCATCGATGGGATGAAGCGGCTGCGGGAGGTGTTTCCCAATGCCTGCGAACTCGTCTACGAGCGCCACCAGCGCGCACCGGAGATGAAATCCGCGAGCTACACGGTGGCAGCGGCCGACCCGGTGACGGTGATGGGCGATTTCCTGGAGCAGGTGCGGGGCAACCGCCTGTCTGAGGCGGAACTGAAGGTTCTCGGCGCCGCGCTGGAGCGCCTGCGCATGAAGGAGGACGGGCAATGAGACCGGTCAGGCTCACCCTTCAGGCCTTCGGCCCCTACCCCGGCCGGGTCAGCATTGACTTCCGCAAGGCAGTCGATGCCGGTCTTTTCGGCATCTATGGCCAGACGGGCTCGGGCAAATCGACGATCTTCAGCGCCATGACCTTCGCCCTTTTCGGCGAGGCCGCCAAGGCGGAGCAGGACGCCTCCTCGCTGCGGTCAGACCATGCCGATGCGGACATGCTGACCGAAGTCGAATTTGTCTTCGACATCGCAGAGCACCGCTACACCGCCCTGCGCCGCCCGGAACAGATGCGCCTCAAGACCCGGGGCGGCGGCGAAACCCGCAGCGCGCACGAAGCCTATCTCTTCGATGCCTCCGGCCTGGAGCCGGAGGAGATTTCACAGGCGCAGCGCGGCCGGATCATCGCCGAAAAGAAGGTGCGGGACGTGGATGCGGCCATCGAGGATCTGCTCGGCTATGGTGCGCGGCAGTTCCGCCAGATCGTGCTGCTGCCGCAGGGCCGTTTTGAGGCGTTTCTCGCTGCCAAGACAAAGGAGCGGCTGGAGATCCTGCGCGAGCTCTTCGACGTCTCCCGCTATGAAGCGCTCATGGCGGATTTGAAATCGGAAGCCGAGGCTGCCGAGCGGCATGTGCGCGAGGAGCTGGCCCTGTCCGACCGGCAGTTGAATGCGGAAGGCTTCGAAAGCTTCGATGCGCTGGACGAGGGCATCGAAGCGGCTCAGGCCCGCCTTGCCGGGCTCGAGCTTGCCCAGACAGAGGCAAGAGCGGAAACGGAGGCCGCCGAAAAGCGCCTGCGGCTTGCCGAAGCCCTTGAGGAGAAATTCGCCGCGGCAGATCAGGCGCAGGCACGGCTGGCGGAACTGGAAGCAGCTCGCCAGCAGATTGAGACGCTGGCCGGACAGGTGCGGCAGGCTGACCTTGCGCGCGGCCTCCTCGACCCGGAAGAGCGGGTGAAAGATGCAACGGCGGAAACCGAAAAGGCCGCCGGGGTATTGCAGCGGGCAGCGGAAACTGTCGAAAAGACCGCGAAAGCGGCGGCGGACGCAGAGGCGGCGCTGCAGCGCGAGGAGGCACGGTCTGACGAAGTGGAAACACTGCGCCGCCAGAAGGATGACCTTGGCCGCTACGGCCGTGTTCTGGAAGCAGCTGCCGGAAGCGAAGAGACAGCCTCCGCCGCGCTGAAGGCTCAGGAAGAGGCCGCAGCAAAGCTGGAGACGGCACAGGACAGGCTTGCCGGCCTGCGGCAGGAGCGGGACCGGGCGCAGGAATCCTTGAAAGTGCAGCGCGAGACGGAAAAGCAGCGCGCCCTTCTCGCCGGACAGCACCGCGACCTTGACGCAAGACATGCGGCTGCATCCGCTTATGCCAGAGCGCTTGAGGAGGTGTCCGAAGCCCGTAACGCGGAAGAGCGGCAGCAGCTTGTTCATGCCGCAACCCAGGAAAAGGCCGGACAGGCACAGCGGGATCTCGATGCCGCTGAACAGAGCCTTTCGGGCGCACAAGCGCTGCATCTGGCCACCCGGCTGGAGCCGGGCTCGCCCTGCCCCGTCTGCGGCGCCACCGAGCACCCGGCTCCCGCCACGGGCGAAGCCGCAAACGCAGGGCTGGACGCGGCCTTCCGGATGGCAAAGGCCGCATGGGAGGCAGCCAGCCGCGAGGTGGGCCAGGCGGCTGAAAGGCTGGCAGGCCTCAAGGCAACACGGGCGGAGCGGGAGGCGCGCCTTGCCGCGCTTTCACAGCCCGAAGAGCCTGCGCCGCTTCTGGCCGGACAACTGAAACAGCTGGCAGACGCGCTCGCTGCGCTCGGGCCGGAGGCAGATGCCGCTTCCGCCGAAGACGGTCTTGCCGCGCTGGACCGGCAGCTTGCCGCCCTTGAACTGGAGCGCGACAGGCTGCGGGATCAGTTCGAGGAAAGCCGCAACAGGGCAACGTCTGCCATCAGCGCCAGAGACAGCCAGCTTGCAGACGTGCCCGCAGACCTCCGGAGCCCGCAGGCCCTTGCTGCGGCCCTTCAAAAGGTCTCGCAGGCGCTGGACAAGCTTGTGGCCGGGCGGACGGCAGCCGCTACAGCTGACCGGGCAGCGCGGGAAAAGGCCCTTGCCGCCGCACGCGACCTCGAAAACGCCAGGGCGCAGCATCTGAGCTGCCAGGAGCGGCAGCAGAAGGCCGAGGAGGCATTTGCTGCAAGGCTTGCCGGAGCGGACCTGAGCCTTGAGGCTTTTCAGTCTCTCAAACCGGCGATCGCAACGCTTGATGCCGACAGGCAAGCCGTCGAAGCCTTCTGGCGCGAGCACCAGAGCGCGGAAGATGCTGCCAGCGCAGCGGCGCTGGCGACCGGCGATGCCAGCCGCCCGGATACTGCCTCCTTGCGTGAGGCGCATGCCGCCTTTGCTGAAAAACTGACGCTGGCATCCGAAGAGCGCGCCGCAGCTGCCAGCCGGGCGGCCCACCTCGAGCGCGTCAAGACCTCCCTGTCTGGGATGGTCGAGAAGGCGAAGACTGCGGAGGCTGAAACAGCCCCCTTGCGGGCGCTTGCAGCGCTGGTGAATGGCGCCAACCCGCAAAAGCTGACACTCGAGACCTTTGCCATCGGCGCCATGTTCGATCAGGTGTTGGAGGCGGCCAACCTGCGGCTGGCGCCGATGACGGCGAGCCGCTACCGGCTGGAGCGCGACATGGACGGCACGGGCGCCGGCAAGCGCGGCCTCGGCATTCAGGTCTTCGACATGCACACGGGCAAGGCGCGGGGCACAGGCACGCTCTCGGGCGGCGAAAGCTTCATCGCCGCCCTCGCCCTTGCACTTGGTCTTGCCGATGTGGTGGAAGGCGCCAGCGGCAAGGTGCGGCTCGACACGATCTTCATCGACGAAGGCTTTGGCAGTCTCGATACGGAAAATGGCTCGGGCACACTCGATCAGGTGCTGCAGGTGCTGGGCGCGCTGGTCAGCCAGAACCGGGCCGTCGGCCTGATTTCCCACGTGCCGCAGGTGCAGGAGGCCATTCCCAACGGCTTCCACATCCGCAAATCCGCCGCCGGCAGCAGCATCGAGGAACGCAGCCTGCCGTGATGATGTCCGGAAGCGCTTGAGAGCCGGACCCCGGAGGATTGTCTCTCCGGGGCCCGGTTCTTCGTTCATGCATCCGGTCAGGTCCTGAACTCAGTCCTTTCTGAGCGTCAGGGCCGGATTATGGGCAAAGAAGTTGTGTGGCATGATGTGGACGGTCTTCCACTCCGTCGACATGACCGGCCAGTCTTCCATGCGGGGAATGTGGTGGAAGCCGGCGGAGAACCAGGTCACGATGTCCTGCCCCATCAGGCTCCTGTCCTGCTTCACCCATTCGGCCAGCGTATCCGAACCGTCGCTCTGCATGGCGAACTTGCCGCCTGCATAGCGCTGCTCCGGATCATAGACCGTGTTCCAGACCGAATATTCGATGTAGGCATTGCGCTTCATCGGCGGATCGTTGGCAAAGTCGAACGGCCCGTAGGCAACATTGCCGTGATGGATCATCCAGCCCGGCTCATGGCCGAGATAGCCCTCGCGTGAGGGGTTCGAGATATGGAAGTAGCGCGGCTGCATGGCCGAGATCTTGTAGCGCGCCTCCAGCTCCGTGTGCGGCATGTTGTGCTCGACCGTCCACATCGACTTGCGCGGTGAGGACGGGTCAAGCTTCGCAGGCACGATGTCCATGGTGGAGAAGTGGTTCACCGGCTGATCGACGTCAAAATCGATGCGGAAGTTGAAATAGTGATCGTGATTGGCCGCAACGAGGTTCGGTGCGATCAGCGTGCCGTAAGCCGTATCTTCTTTTGCCGTAGCATCCTTCATCGAGGTTGAGACAACGCCCTTCACGGCATCTAGCCCGGTGGCCCCGACATAGATGTTGATCTGCCCGTTCTGCTGCAGGCGGTAGTCGATGAGGTAGTCGTAGTTGCCCACTTCCGAGGCGGTGCGCACCACGAGCTCGGTCGCGGGACGCCCTTCCGCCGGAACAGATGTTTCCGGGGTCTGGGCAAAGACCTCGAAATGCCGCCAGGCCGGATCACCGGTGTTGCGCTCGAAGACGCAGATGGCATCGGGAATGACCAGCGGCTCCCCCTTGTCATCGGCAATGGTCGCCGGGAGGAAGGTGGCGTGCCTGGGGCAATCGATCCCGGCCCGCAGCGGGCTCAGGAACAGGCCGAAGCCATATTCGCCGCTGTCCATGTAGGTGCGCCAGTACCAGCCCTCGGTCGGGTCCATATAGGGCACGAAGACCTCGGACAGATGCGCCTGATAGATGACGGACCGCCATGTTCCCTGATCGTTGACATCAAGGTTCGAGATCACGAGGCCCGGGCGCTTGTCGATGCGGAAATTGAAGCGCCAGATGTCCCATTCAAGATGACTGCCCTTGACCGTGAAGTTCGGGCCGCCTTCCTGCGACAGCGTGGCGGGATTGGACTGCGGGCGCAGCGGCAGGCGCGCGGCCACTTCCTCCTCCGTATAGCCCCAGCCATCCTGAGGCAGCGCAATGGTGCCGGTGTCGATGACGCGCTGCACCTCCTTCTTGCCGATATCGTAGATGGCGAAAAGCCCCTCGATCGGCTTGGCATAGAAGTTGGATCCATCCGGCACCTTGTAGCAGGGCACCTTCATCAGACGGGAGTTCGTGTATTCCTCGGTAAAGAAGTTCCCGCCCGTCAGCGGCAGGCAGAAGGCCTCTTCCGGCGTCACCCCGCGCCGGGCAAGGCCCGCCACCATCTCCGGATGGCTGAGAGCGCCCTCCAGCGCGTCGATGAACTCCGTGAAGAGCACCATCGGCTGGCCTGCCGCCTGCTCATTGCTTTCGACCGTGCCTTGCGTGATGTTGACGACCGCCTCGCCAAAGCCGCCGGCGTTGGTGAAGTAGACGGTTGCCTTGCGGTCGAGGCTGGAGCCTTCGGTCCAGGCCAGAACATCCGCTTTGGGCGGCTCCTTCAGCTCGATCAGCGGATAGAGCGTGTCATCGTCCGTAACCTTCTGCTCGCGCAGGATCTGGTTGATCTTCTGATATTCCTCCGCCGTCAGCCCGTCGAGTGGATGGGCAGCAGCTCCTGAGGCCCAAAGCCCCGCGCCCAGTCCCTGAGCCAATGCTCCGGACGCCAGATGTCTTGTCAGTTTCATCCGTGTTCCCTCTTGTTTTTTGCTGTTGTCCCAAGGCCGCTGATGCTGGCGCATCACGCCTTGAAAAGCTCAAGCTTCCGCACCCCGGAAGGCTTCAGGGATCCGATTGTGCAAGCGGGCTGGCCGTCAGACTTGGACGAAGCCGACAGGGCCATTGAAAAAAACCGTCAGCTGCCGTTGGCGGCAGTCCTTGGAGTTGCGCCGTATTTCCTGCGGAACTCGCGGTGGAAATAGGACAGGTCGTTAAAGCCGCAATCCAGGGCAATCGAGGTGACTGTCTCGCCCGGACGGCGGCGCCCACCGGTCAGCCTTGCATGGGCTAGCTCAAGACGGCGCTCAAGCAGGCGCCGGCCCGGCGTTTCTCCAAGCGGCTGAAAATGGCGCTGAAGCGTGCGTTCGGACACATTGAGCCGCATCGCCAATTCCCGCGGCCCGAAGGCCGGATCGGATCTGTAGCGGTCGATCAGTTGCAGGGCACGGGACAAAAGCCCGGTGCCGCGTTCCGGCAGGCCGCCTGTCCGCAGGGAACTGACATAGGCACCCAGCAGGCTGAACATCGCCTCGCCCAGTTCCGTCTGGGCACCCGAACCGGCCGACATCTTGGAAAGAACCGCCCGCATCGCCAGCCAGAGCGGATCGCTGCGGGAGATGGGCAGGCCGCCATCGCAGGCATGGCCGAAACGCCCGGCAATCTCCTCCTTCGGCAAATGCAGGGAAATCTGCCGGGACTGCACGGCGCCGTATGAGAATTCCGAGGGCCTTGCCGCATCGACCAGGACCATGTCCCCGGCCGAGAGCAAGGTGGAGTGGCTTTCCTGAGCGATCCGGCAGCAACCGCTCTCCTGCACGATCAGGAAGAAATACTCGCCCGGCGCCTGCCGGATCGCCCGGGCATCACGCACGACGGCCGATGCATCGAGAGCAACGGCGGCTGTGTCGAATGGCCCGGTGCGGCGGCCCGAGACCGCGCCATGGATGACGCCGCCCGGCCGCCTGGTTTGCAGGAAAAAGGCGCCGCAGACCCTGTTCAGGTCCGCCTGCAGTTCCTCGACAGGCACCTGCCGGTGCTGAGGCGTCGTCAGCGGCTCCATGGCGTCCTCCCCGTTTCCGCAAAGCCCTTCAACCTGCCCAGTTCACCACAGATCGGGGGCTTTGCCTATCACCGGGCCTATCACCGGACCTGCCGCAAGGCCTACGACCGGGAGGAAGCAGCACGGGAGCAGAGGACGACGCTCAGGCAGGGCCGCTGGCGAGGGTCTTGCGGTATTCGGCAACCGGAAGACCGCCGATGCCCCAGTCTTCCATTGCCACCTCGTCGATGACGACAAAGGTCGTTGCCGGGTTCTTGTCCAGCACATCGGCGAGCAGGCGGGTGACGCCTGCGATGAGACGGGCCTTCTGGCCGGCCGTTGCCCCTTCGCGGGTGATCTTGATGTTCACATAAGGCATGGCTGCTCCTTTGAGTTTTCCCGGACAGAAAACGAAATCAGGGATTAAGGCTGGCGTTCGATGATCTGAAAGACCTTGGCGATGATCCGCCACTGCCCCTCGCTGCGCACAAGGGTGAGAAAATCCACGAAGTCCCGCTGCCCGATCGAGCAGCGCACCCGGGCAAAGGCGGTGTTGCCCCCGGCCAGATCGATGGCATCGATGTGGTCGCGGCGCGGCTCGCCCCGCAACGCCGGTGACTGCCGGGCCGCGACAACCGGGACATATTCTTCCATGGTGCGGTAAAGCAGCGGCGTCTCATCGGCGGTGGCATAGATTGCCCTGGGATGAAAGACGCGCTGCAGGATGCCTGTGTCGCAGAAATACAGCGCATCGAAATAGTCCTGCAGGACCGCAGTGATCTCGTGAAAAGCCCGTGTCATGCGGCTTCTCCGTCCAGAAGGCCTTCTTCCTGCATCGCCTGCCGCACCGATGCACGCTCCGCAATCCGGGCGAGATAGGCGGCCGCATGCGGCCAGCGTGCCAGATCCACCCCGATGAAACGGGTCCAGTTCAGCACCACGGCCAGATAGGCGTCTGCCACGCTGAACCGGCTGCCCAGAACGAAGCTGCGGCCATCGGCCAGCCCGTGCTCGACATCGCCGATGCGCCGCTCCAGCTGGGCTGAGGCCGCCGCCTTCTCCCCGTCTGCGAGCGGCTTGCCACGGAAATAGGGGCTGAATGCCTTGTGCAGTTCCGAGGCGGTGAAGTTCAGCCATTCCTGCAGGCGCGCGCGCTCCACGGTGCCCGGCGCAGGCGCAAGTCCGGCCTCAGGATGGCTGTCGGCCAGAAACTGCAGGATCGCAGGGTTTTCCGTCAGCACCACACCGCCCTCGATCTCCAGCGCGGGCACATAGCCCTTCGGATTGATCTGGCGGTAGTCGGCACCAGAGCCGGTCAGCCCGGCTTCGGTATCGACCTTTTCGGCCGTAAAGGGCAGTCCGAGTTCATGCAGTACGATCCGCGATGACATGGAACAGGCGCCGGGCTTGTAATAGAGCTTCATGAGAAGGGTCCTTGCTGTTGATGGCTGGAGGGTAGGCATTCCAGTTTCCCTTGCCAACCTGGTTTCCATCAGTTACCTGATTATCAGGTTTCTCCGCAGTAACCCCATGAACAGTCATGGCAGGGACCGGTTCCAGACATGAGCCTGAAACTTCGCAAGAACCACAGCGCACGGCCGCCCACACCCTGCGCCCTGACCGAGTGCATGGCCATCATCGCCGGGGCCTGGGCGCCGAATGTGATCTGGCATCTGCGCGCCGGGCCGCGGCGGTTCAGCGAGTTGCGGCTGGATATCCCGCCGGTCTCCGCCAAGGTTCTGTCGCAGCGCCTGCGTGAGCTGGAGAGCAAGGGCGTGCTCACCCGCACCATCCAGCCCACCTCGCCGCCTTCCGTCGAATATGCGCTGACGCCCCTTGGCGAGGAACTGGTCCCGGCGCTGGATGCCATCGTCGCGGTCGGCCACAAGCTGAAGGCAGCCGCCGGGAACGGGGCTGATCCCGTCTGAAGGGATCAGCCCTTTGCAGCATTCCCTGCTGACAGGCCGGGCAGACAGTTGCTATTGGTTTGGGATGCAGAATGAAACCCGGTTCATCGAGTGGCAGCATCATGCGGAAGGGCCGGAGAAAGCGCCCATATTTCCGGATGGATGCCGCGACCTGCTGATCATCCGGAATACGGACGGGCCTGCAGACATCGTCTTGACCGGACTGGATTTCCGGCCCCGCATTGCCGCTCTGCGTCCCGGCGTCCGGATCACGGGCTACCGCCTGCGCCCGGGTGCTGCCCTGTCGCCCAAGGCCTTTGAGGCTGTTGCCGCCGATGCCAGCCGCGCACAAGCCATCGTGGAAGAGGAATGCGGCGGGCACACCGGTCTGGATGACGCCATTGCGGCACTCGCCGCCCCTTGCGCCACCGCCGGGTCCGCCGCGCGGGATCTAGGCGTTTCCCTCCGGACCATGCAGAGGCTCTTTCTGAACAAGCACTTGCCGCCACCGGACTTCTGGCGTCTGCTCGCCCGGGCGCGTCATGCGGCCACCCTGCTCGCCACCACTGCGCCGCTTGCGGACATCGCTGACAGATGCGGCTTCAGCGATCAGGCCCACATGACCCGGGAGCTCGTCAGGTGGTTCGGGCTGAGCCCGGGTCATCTGCGCCGCAACACGGCGGTCATCGGTCTGCTGTCTCAGCCCGCGCTCGGCAACTGGACCGGCGAACAGATCTCGACAAGATAACCGTTCAGGTCGCCGGCATAGGCGGTAGTCTGCCCCCACGGCTCGTCGCGAACCTGCTGCACCGGCTTTGCCCCTGCTGCAACCGCACGGTCGAATGCCGCCTGGACATCATCTGTCTCAAAGGCGATTTCGAACACAGGCGCTTGCAGCACTGGCTTTCCGGGCTTCTTGCCGAGCTGTTTCATCAGTTCAACCGACGAAAACGCGAGTTTCGTGCCCCCTGTCGCCAGTTCCCCATAATCCCCCGATGCGTGCAGGAAGCTCCGCTTCAGACCGAACGCGCGCTCGTAGAAATCAAGCGTTGCCGCGACATCTTCGACATAAAGGATCGTATATCTCAGGATCATTCAGTTCCTCCAAGGCATGTGGTGCCAGAGGGACATCTGAACATGAGCGGCAGATTTGTCTTGAAGGATCACGCCAGGCCGGCATTTTCCCATCGGCATTTCACCGCCTGCATTTCCCCGCAGGGCCCAGTACAGCGCCTGCACCCAGCATTCGGGGCTGGACCTGCGCCTATCGGTCCAGTGAAAATCTGTTCATCGCCCCGCCATGCAAATCCTTGCCGCCGCAAAGGATCCAAACCTCGGCCGAGACGCAGAGCTTCAAACAGTTGCGCCCTGAAACATGGGGAACCATCAGGCCCGGGCCGAAGAGCACTGAACCATTCAGAAGTGCCTTATGGTTCGCGTGGCCGCCTGCAGACTGAGGAAAGCTTGATAGCGGTGTTCGTGGATCTCGGCCCAATCGCAGATAACCGGCTCGTAGACGGCATCAATGGCTGACATTGCCCCCATCGCATGGCGAATGTCGGGAAATGCCCCGGAAGCAACGCTCCCCAGCATGGCGGCGCCGAGGAGGACCGGCTCGGCAGCGGCAGGGCTCAGAACCGGCTTGCGGCACGTATCGGCCAGGATCTGCCGGACCAGCGGACTTGCACCCGCCCCGCCGCTGATGACGGCACGCTGCACCGGTGCACCTGCCCTCGCCTGCGTTTCGATGATCTGGCGCAGCCCATAGCCGATCCCGCAGAGACCGGCGATATAGAGCGCAATCAGGCTTTCGAAGTCCCGTTCCATGCCAAGCCCGGCAATGATGGCGCGGGCATGCGGATCTGCGAAGGGAGCGCGGTTTCCCAGGAACTCCGGAACGACATGCAGACCGGTGGCAAGGGTCACGGCTGCGGATGCATCGGATACCCTCTCAGCAGCCGCAGCAGCCATGAAGGCCGGGAGGGGTTTACCCAGTTCGCGCGCCTTCATCGCCGCCTCACCGGCAGCCGGGTGGAAGGAGAGCAACTGGTCGATCGCGGCTCCCGCGGCACTCTGCCCGCCCTCGTTCAGCCACATGCCGGGCACCATGGCGGAGTAATACGGCCCCCATATACCGGGCACGAAGACCGGCCCGGCAGTCGACGTCATGGTGCAGGAGGACGTTCCGAAGACATAGGCCAGAGTGTCAGCCGGGTTGCCGCCGGCCCCGACCGTGCCAATCCCGCCCGCATGGGCGTCGATCATTCCGGCGGCAACCGCGGTGCCAGGCCTCAGCCCCATTGCGGCAGCAGCGTCCACGGTCAGACCGGCGCCCAGCCTGCTGCCCGGGTCCACGATATCCGTACCGATGCGGGCAAAGCCCTCATCGGCCAGTTCACCCAGCCCGATCTTCCGGAAGTAATCACCATCCCAGCGGCGTTCATGGGCAAGATAGGTCCACTTGCAGGTGACCGTGCAGGTCGAACGGGCCAAGCTGCCCGCCGCCTTCCACGTCAGAAAGTCCGCAAGGTCGAAGAACTGCCAGGCGGCTGCGAAGGTCTCAGGGCGGTTTTCCTTCAGCCACAGGATCTTCGGCGTTTGCATTTCCGGTGAAATGCGGCCGCCGGTGTAGCGAAGAACGTCATGTCCGGTTGCGTTGATGCGCTCGGCCTGGGCTATGGCGCGGTGGTCCATCCAGACAATGATGTCCCGTTCCCCATCTCCGGAAGGACCGGCGGCAAGCGGCCTGCCGCCCTCACCCAGAACAACCAGCGAGCAAGTGGCATCAAACCCGAGCCCGGCGACATGCGCCGGATCTATGCGAGCCGTGGAAACGGCTTCACGGATGACGGCGCAAACCGCATCCCAGATCTCCGTGCTCGACTGTTCGGCGATCGAGCCGGCTTCCCGGAACAGCGAAATGTCGCGTTTGGCGGCCGACACCATATGACCACTCAGGTCAAAAACACCTGCACGGGCGCTTGCCGTCCCCACATCAATACCGATGACGTAACGCGGGCGCCCCTCGGACGGGGTATGTGCTGGTGTCATGGTTCTCTTCTCCGCGGCGGGTGTTCAGCTCTGGGTACGGGGCCGCGCAACGTCATTCGAGCCCTCCGCCTCAGGGCCAAGACCATAGCTCATCCGCTTCATCTGGCCGATCACCCGCTCCATTTCATCGTCGGACAGAACCGGCGGCGTCCCGAGCGTCAGCACCTGCACATACATGCGCGACAAGGTTTCCACCTCGATCGCGAGCCACAACGCCTGCTCCAGATCCTGACCCAGCGAGATCTGGCCATGCTGGCCGAGCAAGCAGGCAAGCCGGCCGTCGAGTGCTTTCAGGGCGTGATCGGAAAGCTCCTGTGTGCCGAAAGTTGCATATTCCGCACAGCGGATCGTCGTGCCCCCGGCAACACCAACCATGTAGTGAAAGGCCGGAATGGTCTTGTGGTGGCAGGCAAGCGTCGTGGCATACATCGAATGGCAATGCAGCACGACATTGATGTCAGGCCGGTTCTTCAGGATATCCCGGTGGAAGCGCCATTCGGAGGACGGCCTCCGGCCAGCATAAGTGCCGTCAAAGTCCATCTCCACCAGATCGTCCGGTGTCATGAGATCATATGGCAGGGAAGATGGCGTGATCAGGAAGCCGCCGCCGGTCCGGACCGACAGGTTGCCTGCCGTGCCCTGGTTTATGCCGCTGGAGTTCATCCCGCGGCAGATGCCGACCATATTACGGCGCAGATCGTGGATATCAGTTTCGCTCATGACATGTCCTTTCTGGAAGAGTTGCCGGCCTGGCGGGCCTGTTCACGCCAGCGTTGATGGTAAGACCTCATGAGGCCAGCTGGTGCCGTAACGGCGGCAGCGGTCCGCAGATGCAGACTGTCCAGAGCCCGCGCCGTGCCGTGAGACGCCAGCAGCGCCGCACCTGTTGCAACGCCATAGGCATCGAGGTTGAAGAGGGTTTCGCCGCAGCCCCGGAATGCGGCAACCAGTCCGGCAAACAGCGGATCCCCGAGGTAGCTTCCGTCGAGCACCGCCGTCCCCTGGGCCTTCAACGCATCGAGGCATTCGGCTGACAGCTGCGCAACGAAGATCAGGGCAAGGGCGCGCCGCTCGGCCGCATTCTGCGGCGGAGGACCGGCAATATGTCCTCGTCCCGCACTGCCGGGGAAGAACCCGTCACCGTCGCCGAAGCTCGGCAGTGCCATGGTGCCGCGTGCGATCAGCGCCATCGCCACATCCGGATCAACGGCGGTTCCCCCACCCTCGCCCGCAAGAAGCGCAAACTCACGGCCACCCATGGCAAGGGCGCCTGCGACAGGGCAGCCGTGGACGTCGCTGTTGATCGTCATGCCGGCCATCTCATCGAGCCCGTCGAGCGGCGTCATGCGGCTCATGCCTGCGATCCAGGTGCCGGTCGAGAGAATGGCAGCCCCGGAAAGCCCGGCGGCCTGATAGCGGTAGAAATTGGCGCTGCTGTCGTGAATGCCGGCCAGCACATCCAGTCCCTCCGGCAAACCGAAACGGCGTGCAAGGCCGGGACGCACCGTCCCAAGACTGGCCCAGGCCGGAGCAAAGGGCGGCAGCAGCCGCTCCCAGCCGCGCATGGCGACAATCGGTGTGTGGCAATTGTCCGGCGTGTTCCAGAGATGGGACTGCGCGCCGAGACAGGTCTTCTCCGAAACCGCAACCCCGGTCATCCGCCACGCCCAATATTGCGGCAGGGACAGAAACCAGCGGCCTGCGGCAAACCGCTCCGGCTCGGCGGTTTCCATCCACAGAAGCTGCCGGGCCTGGTGCGTGGCACCGTGCATGATGGCGCTGCCGCGATCACGAAAGGAGCCGGCCAAAGGCACATAGGCCTCGCGGACCGCGGACGGCAGGGGCTGCTCGTAGTCGATCATCGGCAGGGCAGCGCCATCTCCTGCATCAGGATCCGGACCGGTCAGAACTCCGCCGGAACCATGCGCGGTGCAGACGAATGTCTGGAGCGGATGACGCCGGGTGAGCGCCGCCAGTTCTTCAAAGATCCAGCCGCCGAGCCCGGCCAGGTCATGATGCTGCCATGGCGGGCCCGGACGAACCGGATTTGCAATGGCCACGGTCTCCACCACACCGCCTGTGGCAGTCATGGCATTCAGCTTCACGTTGGTCTTGCCAATATCGAGGACGCAGATGCTGGCAAGGGGCTCCGGTTCAGCCATTGACATTCCTCCTGGACGGCACCGCGGCCAGTCTCCTGCATCAGTTCATGAGGCGGATATCCGGCTCGGCACTGCCCTCAATGACCGCAATTCCATTCGGCACGTCGTTCTGCTCAACCTTGAACCGGATCTGATCCTCCGGCAGGCCGTAGCTCCGCCACCGTTCCGTCAGCCGGCGCTTCAGCTCCTCTGGCGGCACATCGGCAAAGACGGAAAAGTCGAAGAGCGGCTTCAGTCCGTCCCAGGGCGGCTGGCGCAGCAGCAGATAGTTGCCCTCGCAGATGATGATGCCGGTCTGACGTGGTATCAGCAGCGCCCCGGCCCGCGCGATCTCGATCCCGCGATCGAATACCGGCACCGCGATCGTGTCTTCGGCATTCTCCTTGAGCCGCAGCAGCATGTGCCGGAGCCCGTGAACATCGAACGTATCAGGCGCCCCCTTGTGCGCGCGGCGGCCCATGGCCTCCAGCACCTGATCATCATAGTGATAACCATCCATCGGCAGCACCGCAGCAAGACCCGGCTGTCTCCGGTTGATCCAGGCCGCAACCGCCTCAGCGGCGGTGGACTTGCCCGATCCCGGTGCGCCGGCAATGGCCAGCAGCACGCGGGCTCCGCCCTTGGCTTCACGGCGCGCCAGAGCCTCCCGGCCCAGCCTCTCTGCATTTTCATCCAGCGTTGTCATCAGCCACGCTCCCCGGCGCGCATGGGCCCGGCCAAGGGCCGGGCACCGGAAGCCGGTCAGATCAGACCGTATTGCTCGGCCTTGTTGCGCAGGAAGGGAAGGCCATTGCCCATCACTTCCTCCATGTCCCGCGCCACCGGACGCCAGACGGCAAGTCCATAGGCCACCTCAGGCGGCATGTTGATGAAGCTTTCCATCGCGAGCCCGCCCTTGAAGCCGATCGCGGCAAGGGTCGCATAGATCTCATCCCACGGCACGTTGCCGTAGCCGGGGGTTCCGCGGTCGCTCTCCGAAAGGTGAATGTATTTCAGATGGTTGCGAGCAATGAGAATGCCGTTCGCGGCACCCTTTTCCTCAATGTTCATGTGATAGGTATCGAGATGGACGAAGACATTGTCCGCCCCGACCCGCTCGACCACATCCACCGCCTGCTGCGCCGAGTTCACCAGATGGTTTTCGTAACGGTTGACGGCTTCGACGCCGAGCTGGATGCCGAAGCGTTTGGCGTGTTTGGCAGCGGTGTCGAGAACCCGGGTGATGTTGTCATACTCTGCCTGCGTCGGCGGCACGCCGGTGCGCTCGCCAATCCCGCCGTAGATGACACCGGAAAGCGCCTCCCCGCTCATCTCTGCTGTCTTCTCGATCGCGGCCTTGAGATGCTCGATTGCCGCATCAGGGCGCACCGAGGCCCAGGCAGCTTCCGGCAACCCAAGGGAGCAGACCGCCCTTAGCTTGTTCTTTTCCAGCAGGTCACGGGTATGCCTGGCATCAACCGCAGGGGCATTGAGGAGTGCGATCTCGATGAAGTCCATCTTGTAGCGGACAGCGCCCGCAATCGCCTTCTCCGCGCCTGCACGATCCCAGTTCATGGTCCACATGCTTGTGTGAACGCCGAAGCCTTCCATAATCGTACTCCCTATCTGCTTGTCTTGATGAACTTGACCGACACCCAGCGCAGTATCATCACGGCGATGAGCAGCAGGCCCCAGAAGGCGGTTGCCAGGTGCTGGTTGGCACCCAGAAGATTCAGCCCGGATGACAGCAATTGCAGGACGATCAGGGCGACGAAGACCGGAACCACCCGCCCAAAGCCGCCAAACGGATTGATGCCGCCAAGGAAACACGCCAGCACGGTGATGAGCAGGTAGGATTCACCGTGCCCCACACGCACCGAGTTGAAGCGCGCCAGCATGATGATGCCGGCAATCGCGGCAATCACGCCGGAGAGGACGTAGACCATCACCAGCACCTTGCGCGTGTTGATGCCGGAATAGCGGGCGGATTCGATGTTCGAGCCGATCATGTAGGCCGCAAAGCCGAGCCGCATCCGTGACAGGAAGACATGCATGACGGCGACGCAGGCAACCAGGATCAGCAGCGGGACCGGGACGCCAAGAATGCTGCCGTGGCCGATCGGAACGACGAAGGCGGGAAAGCCCGAAATATCTCCGCCGCGCGTCAGGAATTCGCCAAGGCCACGCAGGAAGATCATCATCGACAGCGAGACCAGGATGGGATGCGCCCGCGTGAAGGCGATGACGAGCCCCATCACCAGCCCGCTCGCCGCCCCCGCACCCACAGCAAGCGCGGAGCCCAGCAGAAAGGCCATGGGTCCGGCATCGGCACCACCATGCGCCTGCAGCACCCAGGCCAGTGTGAGCCCGGCAATATTGGCCGTGAAAGTGATAGCCAGATTGAGCCCGCCGGTGAGGATCGGCAGCAGCATGGCAAGCGTCAGAATGCCGAGTTCAGGCAGCTGAAAGGCGACAGACCCGAAGGTTGCCGCGGTGAAGAACTGCGGCGTGGCAAGCCCGAAGATCACCAGCACCATGATCAGTGCCGAGAGGGGGCCGGCCATGTCCGCGCCGAAAACAGAGTTGAAACGTGCGGCGAGCTTAGTCATGCCGCCCCTCCCTTGCATCCTGGCCGGACAGGCTTCTTTGGCGCGGCGCGGCAGAGCCGAAAAGGGCCTCGATGCGGCTGCTCGACAGCGTGATGGCAACGAGGATGATCGCTCCGACAATCATCTTGAAGGCGAAGGGGGAGACCCCCATCAGGTTGAGGCCGTTCTGCGTGATGGACACCAGGAGCACACCAAGCACGCAGCCAAGGACCGTTCCCTTGCCTCCGCCGAGACGCGCCCCGCCCAGAACCACGGCGGCGAGAACGTCCAGTTCCCGGCCATAGAGTGCATTGGGCACCACTTCCTGGGCATAGTGGGCCTGCATCAGCCCGGCGATCCCGGCCATGAGCCCGAGCCAGCCAAAGGCGATATATTGCATGGCGCCAATATTGATCCCGAAACGGCGCGCGCCTTCAGGATTGTCGCCGAAGGCATAAAGCTGACGCCCGATGGTGGTGCGCGTGATCAACAGCCAGGTGACCAGCACACAGACCAGCATGACAGCAACCGGCAGCGTGATCTCGGCCCAGCTGCCATCTGCCATCTCGCGCTCATACAAGATGACACGCGTTGTCAGCCAATCCGGCAGATTGTAGATCGACACGCCTTTGGTAAAGAACATCAGCAGACCGAAATAGACATTGAATGTCGAGATCGTCGCAACGATGGAGATGATGTTGAACCGGTAGATCAGGAAGGCGTTGATCAAGCCGAGGCCGATGCCAAACACTGCGGCGATCAGCAGTCCCGGCACCCAGCCGCCGCCACCGGCCTGGGCCAGGGCCAGTGCCGTAGCATATTGCACGACCGAGGCCGCAACGGCGAAGGAGATGTCAATCCCGCCCGCGATCAGCACCACGAGCAGCCCCACCGCAAAGATGATGTTGACCGCACTGATGTTGAGAAGGTCGAAGGCATTGCCGAGCGTGAAGAAGCGGTCCGTGAGCAGCGACAGAGCCAGGCTCATCGCCGCGATCACCAGAAGCAGGACAAACTCGGTTGGATGAGAAGTCATCAGCTTACGCATAGACGGCCGCCTCCATGCCGGTGAGGGTCATTGAGCGCGGATCGTAACAGGCACGGATCCGTCCCTTTTCCATGTGCAGGACGCGGTCTGCATTGAAATAGACTTCCGGAACCTCATCCGAGATCAGAATGATCGCGAGGCCTGTTTCCGCCAGGCGTGCCACAATCTCGAAGATGCCGGCACGCGCGCCGACATCCACACCGACAGTGGGCGCATCAAGGATCAGGACGCGCGGATCGGTTGCCAGCCACTTGGCAATCGCCACACGCTGCTGATTACCGCCTGAAAGGGTCGAGATGGCGTCTTCCGGCAGGCCGATCTTCACGCCAAGATCGGCAATCCACCGGGCAACCAGCGCTCTTTTACGACCAGGTGAGATCAGACCGCCCCGCATGATGCGGTCCAGCGAGGCCATGACCAGATTGTCGGCGATGGATTGAGGCTGATTGAGGCCGAGCGACAGGCGGTCCTCGGACAGATAGGCAATACCGGCTGCGATCGCCTCCCGGTTGGAAGCAAAGGCGCAAGGCTGGCCATCCAGCCGGATCTGCCCGGCGCTGGGGCGGCGCATGCCGAAAAGAGTGAGGGCCAGTTCCGTCCGGCCCGAACCGAGAAGGCCGGTAATCCCGAGCGTCTCGCCGCGGTGCAGCTCGAAACTGACGCCGGAGAATTCGCCGGAGCGGGCAAGTCCTTCAACGGACAGCACGACAGGCTCCGCGCTCTTGTCCCGGGCCCGCACGGTCTGATCGAAGGTGCGGCCGGTCATCAATTCCGTCACCTTCGACTGGGTCATTCCCTCCACCGGATAGACACCCACAAGCCGTCCATCGCGCAGCACGGTTATGCGCGACGAGATTTCCAGCACCTCGGCGAGCCGGTGGCTGACAAAGACCACAGCCACGCCGCATGAGGAGAGATGGCGCACAATCCCGATCAGATGGTCGGTTTCAGACTGGGTAAGTGATGCCGTCGGCTCATCCATGAAGACGATGCGAGCCTCGCCGACCAACGCCCGGGCGATGGCAACGATCTGACGCTGGGCGATGGCAAAGTCCTTGAGCGGCCGGTCAACATCCAGAGTAACACCGAGCCTGGCCAGCGCCTGTTCGGCGGTCCGGCGGATCCGCGCATAATTGACCAGTCGCGGCCGGGCACCCGCCAGCGTTTGAAAGGCAATGTTCTCGGCCACCGTCATCTCCGGAAACAGGGCCAGATCCTGCCAGATCACCTGAATGCCGAGCGCCTGCGCCTTGCCGGGGCTCATCTGCGGAACAGCTTCACCGTCGAAGATGATCTCGGCTCCCGGCGCCGGGCGGTAAACGCCGGTAATCACCTTGATGAGCGTGCTCTTGCCGGACCCGTTCTCTCCGGCAAGACAGTGGACTTCACCGGGCATCACCTCGAAGGCGGCATCCTTGAGCGCTTGCACGCCGCCAAATGTCATGTTGATGCCGCGCAGCGAAAGGAGCGGCCGGGCCCCCGCGCCCTGATCCGTTGCGGTGTTCATTACAAAGCCTGCCTGCTTGCAAGTCGGGTCGGGTCCGGTGTCCAGCTTTGAGGTGGCCGGACACCGGTTTGTCAGCAGCGATCCGGAACTGCAGGGACTGCGCGCCCGGAAACCCTGAAGGTTTGCGCTGGTTTCAGAGCCCCATGGCCGCGAGTTCGGCGACTGTATCCTTGTTGATCGCAAGCAGCTGATCGACGATGATGTCATTGCCGGTCGGTGTGATCACACCCAGCCCCGGAATATCGTCACCTTCCTTGATGCTTTCGCCCTTGATCAGCCGGTCGGCCATGGTGACGAACACCTCGCCGGCCTGCTTCGGATTCCACATGAAACCGCCCGTGATGGCGCCTGACGTGATCAGCTTCTGTCCCTGGCCGGGCGAGAAGGGGCCAACCACAAAGATCTGGCCGGTCTTGCGGCGCTCCTCGACGGCACGGCCAGCACCGATCGGCCCCTGGCTGCCAAAGGCGAGGAAGCCCTTCAGGCCAGGATTGGCGGCAATCAGGTCGAGCGCGGTCGAGCGGCTCCTGTCGACATCCTCAGCAACGCCATAACGCTCGCCGACGAGCTTCATGCCGGGATGGTTCGTCTTCAGATACTCGATTGCCGCATCGGCCCAGGCATTGTGAAGCGGCACGGTGAGCGAGCCGACATAGACGGCATATTCGCCCTCACCGCCCATCTTTTCGGCCAGAAGCTTGGCATGCGCCTCGCCGAAGCCGGTGGACGAAGCCAGCTCGAAATTCCAGTCCGCGCCCTTCTGCGAGGGCGATTCATGCGTGATGACCTTGATACCCGCAGCCTGAGCCTTCATCAGAACCGGCTCGAGAACCGTCGCATCGTTCGGAACGACGCCAATGACTTTCACGCCCTGGGCAATGAGATCCTCGATCGCGCGCACCTGCAGCGCGGGATCGGCACTCGTCGGACCAACCATGAAAGCATCCAGACCGAGCTTCTGCCCCTGCTCCTTGATGCCCGCATCCATGGCATTGAACCACGGGATGCCGCCGATCTTGACGACGACACCGACTTTTGGCGCATCAGCCGCATAAGCAGCAACGGCGCCCGCAAGCGAAAGCGATGCGGCAAGAGCCGCCACGATAAGGCCTTTCATGTTTAATCCTCCTCACAGACCGTTGCTGTGAACGGCCCCGGCCCGCGCTCCCGCTTCAGGCCACCCATGGTTTCCTCATGGTCAGGGAAATCCCTGCCTCCCATCGCCTCCTCCGGCGAACCATCCTGCACAATCGATCTTTCGTTTTTGCACAATCGATGGTGCAAGCAATATCCGTCAGAGATACACTTTCGTCAAGAGGACAATTTCCTTATGGAGACAGGTCAAGGAGACCTACATGACCGAGTTCGGAAAAAAGAAGGCGACCATCTACGATCTTTCCGTGCTGTCGGGATGTTCGGCATCGACGGTGAGTGCGGTTCTGAACGGCAGCTGGCGCAAGCGGCGTATCAAGGAAGCGACCGCGCTGTTGATACAAAGGCTTGCAGAGGAACATCAGTACACCGCCAACATGCAGGCGCGGGGTCTGCGCTCCTCCCGCTCGGGCCTGGTGGGGCTGCTTCTTCCGATCCATGACAACCGGTATTTCTCGTCCATGGCGCAAACCTTCGAGGCCGAGGCCAAAAGCCGCGGGCAATGCCCGATCGTCGTCAGCGCCTGCCGCGATCCTGAGGAGGAACGCCAGATCGTCGAGACATTGATCTCCTATTCGATTGACGAGTTGTTCATCGCCGGCGCGACCGATCCGGACCGGGTGCACGAGGTGTGCCTCAAGGCGGGTCTCCGGCACGTCAACATCGACCTGCCGGGAACCCTTGCGCCGTCGGTGATTTCCGACAATTTCGAAGGCGCGCGCATGCTGACCCGCGCCATCATAGAACATGCCCAGCAGGATGGCCCCGTCCTGCCGCATGAGGTCTATCTCTTCGGCGGCCGCGATGACCATGCCAGCCGCGAGCGTATCCGCGGTTTCAGCGACGTGAAGCAGGCCATGCTGGGAGGCGATCCCAAAGCCTGCATTCATCCAACCGGCTATTCACCCGCCATGACGGCACGGGCTTTCGAGACTTTCTATGAAGCCCACGGAAAACTGCCGCGCTGCTTCTTCGTCAACTCATCCATCAATCTCGAGGGGCTCATGCGCTTCCTGGGGCAGCATCCCCACGAGACTTTCGCGGACATCATTGTCGGCTGCTATGACTATGACCCGTTCGGGTCGTTTCTGCCCTTCCCCGTCTACATGATCCGCCAGGACAGCGAAGCGATGATCGCCCAAGGGTTCAGGATACTCGAAACCACCCGCCCTCCGGTGGTGACGCATCTCGTTCAGCCGATGCTCGTGCCGCCGCGAACAGCTTTGACCGGGCCGCTTGATGCTCTGAAGGATCTGGATTGACGGCCTCAAGCAGGCGTTAGCTGCGCGGGTGAAACATGGCGCGGGAAGGAGACAGCACAGCTCTGCCCTCAGCCCTCACAGCGGACAGAATGATCCGGCCTCCTGAATATTGGGTCGTGTGCGTCGGTGAGGGCTGTTCAGCTCCCCCCTGTAGCTGGAGAAATATGCTGCAAAAACAACAACACCCGAATGTGACCGAGGAGCGAACACTCTTTCATTTGTGCTTGTAGGGAGGCCGGGAGCGTCTACCCTTGCTCGATGACTTGGAAATATTGCGCGGCGAGCAGCAACTGCCAGCGCGTGAGTTTTTCCAAGCACGCCCAGACTTCATGGGCATGTGAGGGAGGGAGAAAACTATGCACAAGGGTACAAGGTTCGGGCGGCGGGCGTTCACAAATGGACTGCTGGGATGTGCCGCGGCTGCGTTGTTTTCGTTGACGTCAGGGCAGAGCACCTTAGCCAAGGAAACACTGCGCTTCACCACGAGTGTTCCTGCGAAGTCATTCATCTACGCTGATATTCTGTCCGTCTGGGCTGACCGTGTCGTTGCAGATTCTCAAGGCACACTGGACATTCAGATGTTTCCGGCAGGAACGCTCGGCCGGGATCCTGCGACACATCTCGACATGGTGCGCGAAGGGATCACAGATATTGCATATGTCGTGCTCGGCTACACGCCCGGCGCGATGAACGAGGCCACCATTCTCGAACTGCCGAACTCCACACCGAGTGCAACGGCCGGATCGGTGGCCGCGACCAAGATGGCCGAAACTGGCCTTTGGCCGGGACGGGGCATGGAGGGGGTGAAGGTCCTTGCAATGTTCTCGACAGCGCCGACTTTGCTGACCACGACCAAGAAGGTCGAGACCCTGAGTGACGTTGCCGGATTGAAGCTGCGCGGCGCCGGACCGACCCTGCTGGCCTCAATTGCCGCAATCGGCGCGATACCTGTCGGCGGCATTACCTCGCCACAGATTGCTGAAAGCATGTCGCGGGGACTTCTGGACGGCACGGTCAACGAATGGGTCGCCCTGACGATCTTCGGCGTCGCCGAGACAGCCCACTACCATCTCGACGTCAACCTGGGCACGTCCCCGATCATGGTCGCCATCAACAAGCAGAGATACGACAGCCTGCCCAAGGAGGCGCGGGACGCGATCGACAAGAACTCCGGCGAGCCATTCGCCCGTCTTTGGGGCGAGCAGTTCGATGCGGCCATCGAGAAATTCCGGTCTGCGGCGATGAAGGACGAGAAGCGAACCTTTACGGCGCTGTCCGAGGAGGATCAGGCGAAGTGGAACGGCAAGCTCCAATCCGTCATCGACAGCTGGATTGCACAGACGCCGAACGGACAGGAGCTCTACGACTCCTTTTCAAAGGCAGTGCAAGAGGCGGCTCACTAGCTGGAACCGGCGCCGGGGCGGTCAGCCAGGCAACGGCCGGCGAACGGTCATCTGACAATCGGGCGGCGGACATTGATCGCCGCCCGTTTTTTTGGCGCTGTCCGGGCAGAAGCTTTGATCACACGGCAACAGGGCATTGAGCAGCGTGCTGTCAAATGCCATTATTGCGGCGCGGCATCGTTTCCAAAACGCAAGGCTCTGATCTTGAAGGCGAATGAAATATATGGCCAGCCTGGCTATCTTCTCCGGCGCACGCATCAGCTTGCAACCTCGGCATTTGGTCAGATCAATGCCGACGTGGATCTGACCGCCGTCCAGTTTGCGGCTCTGCTTCATATCCGCGATACGCCCGGCATAGATGCGACGCGGCTGGCGGAGGCGATCCGCTTCGACAGGACGACGATCGGCCATGTCATCGGCCGGCTTGAGCACAAGGGCCTTATTCTTCGAACCGAAGGCAGCATCGACAGGCGCACCAAGCAGCTTCGGATAACAGCGAAAGGATCCGATCTTCTGGCCAAGGTCGAGCCGCGTGTTCCCGATGTGAACGAGATCATCCTCGCTCCGCTGGAACCGGCCCAGCGCGAAGAGTTTCTGAAGCTTCTGGGGATCCTGGAACGGAACGCGTCCAGCCAGATCAGTCAGGATAACTCATCGCAGCCTGTCTGATGAAACGCATCAGGCTGAAGCAGGCGCCCTGAAACGGCCAGCCATACGCTCCCGGCGCTTTCGGGAGGCGTGTCACCGCGCCAGCAAACGTGACCATCCGGACGAACCAGAACAAGTGCGCATTCGTACAGCTTGCGCAGGGCCGCATCAGTGTAATGGACGGCACGCACCGGAATTCCGAGTGCCTTTCCAGCCGTGACGAAATCGTCGGCTCCGGAGACATTCCCCGTGACGACGAGCGTATAGCCTTGGCCGTAGTGATCCAGAATGGAGCTTCCGTCCCCGAATTCGAAATGCGGTGCACGCGCTCCGGGATAGGTGGTGGGTATGTAAACCATGTGGTCGTCCGGCCCTTCCAGACTGCCATCCGGCACGATGACCGGAGAATTGCGGTAACGGTGCCCCAGCTGAATCCCCGGCGTGTTGAATTCGCGCAGGCGCAGCGCGAAGAGTTTTTCGTGCATTGCCTTGCGCGCCGCCTCTCCGGCCGGGCTCTCTTCGTCCAGAAGCGGGCTGAGCTGGATCATATGGTCGAGAACCCGGTTGTTCGCCGCTTCGTTTGTGTTGCGGATGGCAACCGGCCGCCGCTCGGTCTCGTAGGTGTCAAGAAGAGCCTCCGGCGCCCATCCCTCTGAGACGGCAGCCACCTTCCAGCCGAAATCCACCGCATCGCCGAAACCGGTATTGGCCCCGAAGCCGCCCTTGGGCCAGCGCAAGTGCGCCGCATCGCCCAACAGGAAGACCCGCCCGTCCCGATATCTTTCTGCCACCACCCGATGGCCAGACCAGGGCTGGGCCTGGATCACTTCAAAGTCGAGCTCCGGCCCGATGACCGGGCGCACGATCTCCGCGGGATCGAGCGTTTCGGCCGCCTCCGTATAGATCGACAAACGCCATTCGGCATCCCCGTCCACGGATGTCAGATAGGCGCGCCGGTCGTCGGAGAGGGTATGAACCTGCGCCATGCGATTGCCGAACATGGCATTCAGCCGCTCGCTCAGGCCATGACAGCGGAAATAGGTGGCGAAGTTGTACCCTTCGCCGAAGGTGCCGGCGAAGCGGATACCGAGCGCCTTGCGCACGCCGCTGCGGCCACCATCACAGGCCGCCAGCCACTTGCCGCGAATGACATAGGTCTCTTTGTCCGGCCCTTCGACAGTGCAATCGACATGGCCGGCGTCCCGCTCCTGCTTGAAGAACAGAAGCCGCGTCTGATAGCGCAGGTCGCCACCCCGGGCCTCGGCTGCGCGGCGCAGAGCCGGGTCAAACTCCTTTTTCGGATAGAAGAACCCGCCTTCGGGCGAATAGGGATCGGCCGCCGGAGCCCCTGCATTTGACGTTCCGGGGAAGAACGCCAGCGGCTTGCCGCCGATCCGGGTGCAGAAGCCGACGTTCCGCGCCATGCCGGGTGGGAAGCCCGTGCCATTGCGGAAGCTGCTCGCGATGCCCCATCGGCGCATATGCTCCATGGTCCGGGAGAAGAAGTTTTCTCCCGCCGGAAAATAGACCTTTCCCTCGCCCTGCTCGATCAGAATGTAATCTATGCCGTGGTAGCTCAGCTCATTTGCGAGAAAAAGGCCAACGGGTCCCCCACCGAGGATGACGACGGTGGTTTCTTCGGTACGTTCTGTCTGTCCGGCCATTGTCATCCCCGCCGTTCGCCATGGGCTTCACGATAGAACCCGAAGGCCTGCAGGATTGGGCGGTCGCTGTAGGAAAACAGCACGGCCTCCCCCTCGGTGCTCCAGTGTTCGTGTTCCATCCATGACGGGATCACGAAGGTATCGCCTTCCTGCCAGTGGAACACCTGATCGCCGATGAGAGAACCGCCTCCGCCTTCGGCCACGTGATAGATCGTGCTGGCCGTGTGCCGGTGGGACCTGGTGTGCTCGCCTTTGCGCAGAAGCTGGAGATAGGCAGAGATCGTCGGCAACGTTGGTCCGCCGTTATGCGGATTCACATATTGCATGATGATGCCGTCGTAGGGGCTGCCTTCTTCCTCCCGCAGGGCATGGAGGTTGGAGCGGCAGTCCGTCCAGCGGTAGTTCAGAACCGGCGACTGGCGCGGATCCTTCGGAACCTCCCATGCGGGCTTCATTCCGCGCCCCCATCTGTAGAGGCTGTCTTCATTCTTGCGGTAGACCGGTTGGGTCTGCCTGTTGCCGTCTTCGTAATCTTCGAAGAAGTTGGCATCCAGCAGATTGACGAAGGGCAAATCCAGTCCGTCCAGCCAAGCCATGGGCTGCCCGGACTCGTTGCCATGGTCATGCCATTTCCACGCAGGGGTCGTGACGAAGTCCCCCTTGCGCATGATCGTCCGCTCTCCGTCCACGGCCGTATAGGCCCCTTCACCCTCTATGATAAATCGATGGGCATTGGGGGAATGCTGGTGACTGTCAGCGATTTCGCCGGGTAGCAGAAACTGGATACCGCCGAAAATCATCCCCACGGTGCGGGCACTTTTCCGGTCATAGCCTGGGTTGATCAGCATCAGGACCCGCCGCTCGGCCTCTTGAGGCGTGATCAGGTCACCGCCGCGCAGCATCATCGGCTTGATCTCGCTCCACCTCCAGATATACGGAACCGCGGCAACATTGGGTTCTGCCTGGGCTGCAGCTCCGAGGTTGAGCCACAATGGAATGATGCTCATGGCATCAAGCTCCCGGTGAAACGTGTCCCGTTGCGTCTGTAGATCATTCGTGCGGTCGGTCATGGTCTGCATGAAATGTCTCCGCTGGCTTTTCGACGAGTGGGGAGAGCACGCACGATCTCTCGCAGCTGAGCTGCGGCTTCGGTCCGCACGTTGCCGTGCAATTGGCGCCCCGGTATGCCCTCTCTGATTTTGACAGTATGCTATCAAATTTGTCGGGAGCAATCACATTGGACAACCTGTCCGATATGCGAACAGGGGCGGGCCTTGAAAGCGGGAAGGGATGCTGCGGGGCTTCCGGCCACCTGCAGCATCGTGCTTCGGTATTCTCAGCGATCAGAGCAGGCCTTCCAGCTCCATCGCTCTTTTCGCCGCGGGACGCATCGATAGACGATTGAAATACGCGACAATGTTCTCCGGCAAGTCGAGGTTCAGGCGCGTAACGCCCCAGAACAATGTGTAGAACATCGCGGCATCTGCGATGGTCATCCGCTCACCCATGATAAATGGGCGGTCCTTCAGCTGCTCCGACAATAGCTTGAATGCTTTCACGACGATCGCATTGCCATTCTCACGAACCCAATCGAGATCCGCTTCAGTTGGTGAGAATTTTTGCGGGCGCAGCAAGCGTGAAAAGCCCTGCATGTGAACCGTCGCCACCAGATAGTCGAGTGTCTCCATGATCCGGAGCTCTTCCTCGAAGGTTCCGGCTGCGAATTTGTCCTTGCCGCAGGTATGTGACAACCAGTGGGCAATGACGCCAAACTCGGTCAGAAGCGAGCCATCATCGCGGATGATGGCCGGGACCTTTGACTTCGGGTTGACCTTTACATAGTCCTCCTTGAGCTGGTCGCCGTTCTTGATGTGGATCGGGATACCCTCGTAGTCGGCACCAATTTCCTCGAGCAGAAAATGGATGCCGAGCGAACAGGCTCCGGGCGAAAAATAGAACTTCATGACTGGCCTCCCTTTATCTCTCAGTCGTGAGTAACCCTGAGCATGATCTTGCCGATATGACTGTTGGCCTCCATCAAGCGATGCGCCGCAGCAGCATCCCGGAAGTCGAACTCCTGAGCGATGACCGGGCGTACCTCGCGGCCAAGGAAGGGCCAAACCTCTTTGCGAATGCTTTCCGCCACAAGGGCTTTCCTGTCGAGCGGCAGCGGGCGCAGCAAGGACCCGGTGATGCGGATCCGTTTGGCCATGACATCGCGAAGAGGGATGGCGAGCGCCGCTCCGCCGCCACCGGACAGGTGTGCGATCTGTCCGTCATCGGCCATCATCTTGAGATCCTGTTCCAGATGTGCGCCGGCGGACACGTCAAGCAGAGCGGAAATCCCGGCACCGCCCGTTGCATCCATCACCTTGGCGGCCAATTCCGGATCCCGGTAGGAAAACGCGGCATAGGCGCCAAATGCCTTGGCCGCAGCAACTTTCCCGTCACTTCCAGCTGTGGCAAGCACCTTGTAGCCCAGCGCCGACATGGCCTGCAGCGCAATATGGCCAACCCCGCTGGTGCCGCCGTGGAACAGCCCGAACTGGTCCTTTCCGAGCGACATCAGATGGAAAAAGTTCCACCAGGCCGTGAAAACGGCCTCTGGAATGCCGGCGGCCTCACTGTCCGTGAGCTCATCCGGTACAGGCATCGTCAGCGCGGAACTGGCAACCGCATATTGACCATAGCCGCCGCCCTGGACCAGTGCCATGACGCGGCCGCCTGCCGGGAGACCTTCCACGCCATTGCCGAGCGCGGCGACCGTGCCGCAGACCTCAAGTCCCGGCACCGCATTACCGTCACTATGCCGGCCGCCTGCCCGCTGATGCACATCGTGACGGTTTATCCCGGCCGCCGTGACACGGATCAGAACCTGTCCCGGTCCGGGCATTCCGACCGGGACGCGCTCCGGCACGAGAACATCGGGACCACCGGCGGCGGTGATGACAACAGCTGTCTGGGTTTCAGGTATCGTCATCTCAGCCGGCACCTTCCAACTGACCCTTTTCCGCAGGCTTTTCCGCTGCGGACCGTCCGATCGCGCAGGCTGCTGCCGCGCGAAGCTCATCCGGCGTTCCGGCGCCGGACGATCTCCAGGCCACGTGGCCGTCAGGCCTGACAAGGACGGCGCCGTCTTTGGAGACGCCATAAAGCCTGCACCATTCGTCTGCGTTCACGGCCACATCTGTGCCGATCGCGTAGCAGGAGATGGGGAGGCCCAGGTCCTGCGCCGCCAACTGGCCGGCTGCCGTCCAGGCATTGCCATCCGGACCGGTGAGCAGCGTGAAGCCGCGATAATCGAAAAGGTCGATCAGCGACCGGCCTACTTGCCCTTCGATCTCCATATGCGGCGCACGATGTCCCGGCCGTGCCGACGGTTCATAGGCCGTGACCGAGAACGCGGGCACAGGCGTGCCATCAGGGGTGATCAAGGAGGACTCGTAGTGAAACCCGAAGGTCTGGCCCGGATAGTCGAAATGCGCGCGTTGCTCCGGGATCCCTTCAGCCAGCTTGCCGCGGTTTTCGGCCCCCTCCGGTCCTTCCAGGTTCGCCAGCAGCAGGCTGTCGTTGGCCAGAATGCCGGAAAGCCCACGCTCAACCATGGCCAGGGCATTGCGGGCGCTCTGCTCGACATTGAACTTCGCCACGGGCCGCCGCTCAATGCTGTAACTGTCCAGGAGAGCTTCGGGCGCCGTCTTGTTCAGCACAAGGCCCAGCTTCCAGATCAGATTGTGCACATCGGCCACACCGGTGTTGAAGCCCTGCCCTCCGGTCGGCGGAAGCGGATGTGCCGCATCGCCTGCGATGAAGACGCGCCCCTGAGAAAACCGATCCGCGATGCGCGACTGCATGCGCCACGGCATGATGTTCTGAATCTCGATCGGGATGTCTTCATCTCCGATGACCGCCCGAAGTATCTTCAGGCAGCGTTCAGCCGTGAAGTCATCACGGGATTCATCTTCCCTGTAGCCGAAATTATAGGTCCAGCGGCTGCGGCCATCGAGTGAGATGAGAACCCCGGACGTGCGGGCATTGTAGATCCACCACAGCAGATAGGGCCGGTCTTCGACCAGCGCCCAGAGATCGGCATGGAAATAGATGCCGATCTGCTGCCCGATCGACCTTCCCTCCATTTCGATCCCAACCGCATCCCGCGTGCTGCTGCGCGGTCCGTCGGCGGCAATCAGATATTGTGCACGGGTGCGGCCGGTCCTGCCGGAACTGTCTGTCCAGTCCAGGGTCACTCCGGCGCCGTCCTGGTGAACAGCGGTGACCGTGTGCCCGAAGCTGACACTGACGCCGTCACAGGTTTCCGCATGCTCGCGCAGCACCGGCTCCAGCCGGTCCTGTGGGCAGGAGCGCTTGAAGACCGGGCTTTGAGAACGCTCGATCCTTGCCCATTCCGGGTTGCTTCGGGTCTCGATGACACCGATCTCGTCACCAGTCAGGCTTGTGACGAAAGCGATGCCTGCGTGCCGCTCGAGCTGAAGGGAAACCGCATCGACCGCATCGGCCACGCCGAGCATCCGGAGGATTTCCATTGTCCGCGTGTTTACAACATGTCCGCGGGGATGAAACGAGGTCGTGGCATTCTTTTCATAGAGTGCACACGAGATCCCGAGATGCCCCAGCAGGTTTGCTGCGCTCAGCCCGACTGGGCCGCCGCCGATGACGGCGACGCCGGTCCGTACCTCAATCATGGGCCTGCTCCTGTATTCTGTTGGCTTAGCTCTCGTCCACGATGGTGTTCGACAGAGTTCCGATCCCATCGATTTCGACTTCGACCAGATCGCCGGGCTGCATGAAAACCTTCGGATCGCGGAAGTTTCCGACCCCGCTGGGCGTTCCGGTGGCGATGATGTCGCCAGGGACGAGATCGATGATGGCCGAGAGGTAGGAAATCAGGTCAGGGATCTGGAACGCCAGGTCACCGACCGGCGTGTCTTGCATGACCTCGCCATTCAGGCGGGTCACCATCCGCGGCTTTGCCGGATCCCCCAGTTCGCCGGCAGTGGTGAGGCAGGGCCCCATCGAACCGGAACGCCAGAAGTTCTTGCCGCCCCAGAACTGGGTCGTATGACGCTGGAAGTCGCGGATCGAGCCGTCGTTAAAACAGGTGTATCCGGCGACATGTTCAAAGGCGGCATCCCTGGAGATATGGCGGCCGGCCTTGCCGATGACGACTGCGAACTCCCCCTCAAAGTCGAACATGTGTGAGGCGGCAGGACGCACGAGGGGCTGGCCATGACCAACGACAGAAGACGGATAGCGTGTGAAAATCGAAGGGTATTCCGGCCGGTCCCGGCCGGTTTCCTTGATGTGTCCCAGATAATTGAGACCGATGCAGATGATCTTGTCCGGATTGGGGATCGTCGGCAGCATCGTCACGTCCGCCAAGGCCAGGGTATCGCCGCCAGCGGATGTGAGCAACGTGAGCGCATCGCCCGCGATCAGGGCCCTCAGATCCGCAAACTGTCTGCGCAGGGCCTCGCCCGCGTCCACGGCAGTATCGCCTTCGAGGCGGCCGTAGGAATGGATGCCGTTCGGCAATATATATGATGAAATCCGCAAGGATCGGTCTCCCCTTCATGAAGTCGCACGGAATGGCAGGTGAATGCCGGCATCATTCGCGGTGCACGACAGTGTCGAGCCACGCACAGTTCGGCCGTGGATTTGGAGCGCGAAAGCCCGAGCGGGCATTGTCCAGCCGCATCTTGCGCATCCGGGCCCGGATCTCATCATCTTCGGGAAGATACAGCCGCTCGTGCCCCCAGGTCGAAGGGCCTTCATGTGTTTCGAAAGGCTGCCAGGTCACGGGATCGACGACTTGCGCCCCCCAGCCGTATTCAACGAAGAAGTTGGAAGGGGTGTGCGTGTAGAAGCTCAGCATATGGTCATTGGAATGGCGGCCAAGCGAATAGGCCACGCCTTCCTCGCGTTCCTGGGCAAGGTCGTATCCCTGCCCCACATCATCCAGAGAGAGCAGCTCGACCATGAAGTGGTGAATGCCCTTGCGGCCGGAACCGACCATCGCAAAGCTGTGATGCCGGCCGTTCACGTGAAAAAAGTAGAGCGGATAGGGCGTCAGGCCGAAGTCGGTGACGCGAAACCCCAGCAGGTCGCGGTAGAAGCTCAGGATGCCTTCGACATCGGCCACATGCAGCACCGCATGCCCCATGCCGAGGGACCCGGTCTTGAACCCGGAAATCGGGCGGCCCGAGAGAAACGGGTCGCTTGCGATCTCCGGCCCGCAGAAGACCTCCAGCCGGTTGCCGTCGGGATCGCAGAACGAAATGAGGCGGGCAACGTGCCGTTGACCGGCAAGGCCAGCGTCGTGCCAGGTCACCCTGACCCTGTTGTTCTCAAGCCTGGACGCCAGAGCATCCAGATCGTCCGGCGTGTTCACTTCCCAGCCCATGAAGGCCAGGTCCTCTTCACCTTCCCCGGTCACGATGAGCCGTTGTTTGCGGTCATCCATACGGTAAAGGCTCATGCTGCCGCCCCGATCCACTTTCTGCATGCCGAGAAGATCAGTGGCGAAGCCGTCCCAGTCGCCGAGTTTCTTGGAGTTAATACCGATGTAGCCGAGTGACGTGATGGGCATAGGCTGTCTCCTCCTCGCGTGTGCAGGCGGCCGGATATGGATCGCCCTGCGCACCACCGGCTCCGAACAACCTGTCCGGCGGTAGCGGGCACCGTCTTGCGACATCTAGCCCCCCATCCGCCGTGACGCTCTCACAAAATAGAATTTGTCCGGCCAGCGAACATTTTGGACATCCTGATGGCCATGAAGCGGCTACCCTGAAAAGGAGAAAACTTCTAACATGATGTTTTTGTTATTTTTATTCAGGGACAGACCTTGCGGAAAGAGCCTCAAGATCTGACAGCATACTAAACAAATCGCTTCACTCCCCATTTTTCAACGTGCAAGCTGAGCGGGCTGGAAGTGAAATCAGGTTATGGGAGGAACCTATTTCTGAACCATCGATCAAAGCGTTAGAGCGCGGTGTTGCCGTGCTTCGGGCCATCAACCAGTTCAACGGGGCAAAGCCGGGCGAGATTGCGAAGGCAACCGGGATTCCGCGTCCATCCGTCTACAGGCTCCTGAAAACGCTTGAGGAGATGGAGCTGATCTCGCGAGACCATTTCTCGAACCGCTGGCGTCCAACGCTTCATGTGAAGTCGCTCAGTTCCGGGTATCGCGAGGAGGACTGGGTTTGCCAGATCGCGGTTCCCCATATGATCGAACTCGGCCGTGACGTGCTTTGGCCGCTTGATCTCGTGACCTTGAGAAACAGTCACATGGAAGTCCGTGAATCGACGCACAAGATCAGCCCCTATTCCGTGAACCACGGCATGGTCGGCAGACAACTGCCGTTGGTCGAAACTTCCAGCGGACGGGCGCTTCTTGCCTACATGCCGGAAGAGGACCGGACGGCACTGCTCAATCTTCTGACGGAAACGAACGGGCGGACTGCCCCCTTCATGACCAGGGATGGCCCGTTGCACGCCATTCTGGCGAAAGTCCGGGAACTGGGTGTGGGCTACCGGATCGCGGATTTCACGCCTGAAACCGGCAGCATTTCAGCCCCGATCTGGTACGAGGACAAGGTTTTCGCCTGTCTCACCCTGATCTGGCTGACCAGTGCAATGCCCTTCAGCAAGGGCCTTCAGCTTTATCGCGAAAAGCTCTTGCGCACCGCCGATGCGATAACGCGCGACCTGGTTGGACGGCTGTCCTCGGCCGAGGTGAAACGGCTTCGGGCCGGAGGCTGACTTGTTTTGGAAGTGTTCGCTGTCCGAACACACACAAGAAAGGGGTAAATCGGGATCCGTTTGACCGGTAAAGCGGCAGTTGGGTTGTTCTCAGGGAGGGAGACAGATGAACAAACTGGATGCCTATTTGCGCCGTGGCGCGAAATGGCTGGCACTGCTCGGGTTCGCGGGACTGTTGATGCTGGCGGTCATGACCACGGTTGATGCCTTGCTGCGATCGTTCTTCTCGGCCCCGATCCATGGTGTGAACGATGTCAGCGCCGTCGTCATGGCTGTGGTCATCGCCAGCTGTATCCCGGCCAATCTCGCAGACAGACGGAACATCTCGATCGAAGTTCTGGGCGCGATGCTTGGATTTCGGGCCAACAAACTGCTCCAGCTGTTCTCCAGCCTTGTCGTCTTCATGGTCATCACGGTGATGGCTTGGCAGTTCATTCCCTTCGTGGAAGGCACTTACACAAGCGAACGGCGGACCTGGGTGTTGGCCTGGCCGATCTGGCCCTGGTGGAGCGTCGCCACCGCGTTCCTTTACTACGCGGCGCTCATTCAAGCCTTAAACGTTATCAAGGACATAGCCAGTTTGTTCGATCATCGGACGGCCAAAGATCTTCACGGTCTGAACGATACGGCACCGGGCGGGGGAGCATAAGGATGGATCCTGTAACGATCGCCGTCATCGGGCTAATCTGCATGTTCGTTCTGATTTTGCTGCATGTCCCCATTGGTGTGACCATGGCAGTTGTCGGGGTCGGCGGCTTTGCCGCGATTGCCGGATGGGCGCCTGCAGTCAAACTCCTGGCCTCCGAGCCGGCGGCAACAATGGCCAACCTCGATCTGGCGGTCATTCCGCTGTTTATGTTGATGGGAAGCCTGGCCGCCACAAGCGGATTGGCGAAAGATATCTTCGAAACGGCGGAAGCTCTAGTTGGCCATCGCCCCGGGGGGCTGGCGGCTACGACCATCGTTGCCAGCGCCGGGTTCGGCGCGGTCTGCGGATCTTCGGTGGCAACGACAGCGACATTCGGACGGGTCGCCCTGCCGGAAATGATCGCCCGCGGATATTCCAAGGGAAGCTCGACCGGTGCGGTTGCGGCCGGGGGCACGTTGGGGATCATCGTGCCGCCTTCGAGCATCATGGTCCTCTATGGCGTCCTGACCGAAGTGTCCGTCCTGAAACTCTTCTCCGCTGCAATCCTCCCTGCCCTCTTGTCTGTCTTGCTGTATCTGACAGCCATCTGGATCGTTGCCTGGCGCAATCCTGATGCGATGCCGGGATCGGACAAACTGCCCCTGCGCGACCGTGTTCGTGCATTGGGCCGGTCCTGGGGGGCGATCGCTCTCGCGGTGATCGTTCTGGGAGGGATCTACTCCGGCGTTTTCACGGTGAATGAGGCGGCGGCGGTCGGTGTGGTCTTCGCCTTCTTCTTCGCACTCGGCCGCGGCAAGCTGAACCGCACCACCTTTCTTTCGGTCCTGTCAGAAGCCAGTTCTGCCACTGTCATGATCTACATCATCGTGTTCGGCGCGATGATATTCTCATATTTCGTGAGCATCAGCGGCGTCAGCCAGGAGATGATAGGAGCCATCGAAAATCTCGGGCTCCCGCCGCTCGGCGTCATCTTGTTGCTGGTGTTTATTTACCTGATCCTCGGCGCATTCTTTGATGAAGTGGCAGCTGTCGTCGTCACCTTGCCCTTCGTGCTTCCGGTCATCCTGTCGCTTGGCTACGATCCCATCTGGTGGGGCATCCTGAATGTTGCGTTGATCGGGGTCGGCATGCTGACACCGCCAATCGGGATCAACGTGATGCTGTTGAACGCGATGCGGCGGGATATTCCCCTGTCAACAATCTACAAAGGAGTCTTGGCCTTCTTTTTCGCCGATTGCGTTCGCATCCTCATCCTCGTGCTGTTCCCGCAGGTAACGCTTTGGCTTCCCGCCAGCATGTAGAGACGTCAACGCCGGCAAGCCCCTTACCTCACACGCCCTTACATCCGATCCCCGCTGCGATACGCTCGACCGTAGCGGGGATCGATGTAATTCTTGCAATGCGGCGGCAGGACTGGGCTACGGCGCCACGCTGCCGGCCGGAGCACCCGCCGGCTTGCGTTTGCGCAGGCTGCCATAAATCCCCCAAAGCAGCAGCGCCAGCGTGATCAGCAGCACGGTTGCGCTGATCGGACGTTGCAAGAACGTCATCGGATCCCCCCGGCCCAGAAGCATCGCGCGGCGGAAATGTTCCTCCATCAGCGGTCCCAGGACAAAGCCCAGCAGCATCGGTGCGGCGGGGAAGGAGAGGTACCGCAGCCCGTAGCCCAGAAGCCCGAAGAACGCGACCAGAAGCACATCGAAGGCGCTGTTGTTCACGCTGTAGGTGCCGATGCAGACGAACATCAGAACAGCAGGGAACAGCCATTGATAGGGCACCGTCAGCAGCCTGACCCAAAGGCCGATCAGAGGGATGTTCAGCACCAGAAGCAAAAGGTTGCCGATCCAGAAGCTCATCACCAGCCCCCAGAACAGCGCGGGCTGTTCGGTCATCAGTTGCGGGCCCGGTGCGATGCCGTGGATCATCAGGGCACCCAGCATCAGTGCCATTGTCGCCGATCCGGGGATGCCAAGCGCAAGGGTCGGTATGAAGGCAGTCTGGTCAGCGGCGTTGTTTGCCGATTCCGGCCCCATGATCCCCTCGATCGCGCCGTTGCCAAAGCGCTCGGGCTCTTTTGCCACGCGTTTTTCCAGCGCATAGGACATGAAGGCGGCAATCGACGGGCCGGTTCCGGGCAAGGTGCCAAAGAAGGAACCGACGGCCGAGCCGCGCAGCATGGGGAACCACGAGCGGCGCACATCATCGCGGGTGGGCTTCATGGCCTTGAAACTCACCGACTCGGGACTGACACTCTTTGCACTGACCTTGCCAACGCTGGCGATCACTTCGGACACACCGAACAATCCCAGCGCCAGCGCCACCAGGGCAATTCCATCGGCCAGATCGATCATCCCGAAGGTGAAGCGGCGGGCGCCGGTATAGATATCGGCGCCAACCAGCCCGAACAGCACCCCCAGACAGACCATGATCAGGCCCTTGATCATCGCCCCGCTGGACATGCCGGACGCGGCGATCAACCCCAGAAGCATCAGGGCGAAATACTCGGTGGATGAGAACTGCAGGGCCATCCGGCTGATCACGCCCGAGAAGCCCATCATCAGGATGATCCCCACCGATCCGCCGAAGAAGGAGGCCAGCGTGGTCATCAGCAGCGCCACGCCCGCACGGCCTTGTTGCGCCATGGGATAGCCGTCCAGCGCGGTGATGGCGCTCGATGGGGTACCGGGCACGTTCAGCAGGATCGATGCCGTGCTTCCGCCATAGGTCGTGCCGTACCAGATCCCGGCCAGCATGATCAGCGCGGCAGTAGGTTCCAGTTGAAAGGTCAGCGGAAACAACATGGAGATCGCGGCCAGAACGCCAATGCCCGGAATGACGCCCAGCAGGGTTCCCATGAACACACCGACGAAACACCACATCAGGTTGTTCAGCGACAGGGCGGTTTCCAGCCCCAGCAGGATGTTGCCGGCAAAGCTCATGACCAGTTCCACGCGAAAAGGGGGAACGTCATCCCAAGCCCAAGCTTGAAAATAAGCACCGCCAGAACTGAAAGGAAAAGAACAAGGGCCGCTATGGCCAGCAGTGTGTTGCGCCGGTCAGACAAGGCAGAAATGCCAACCACCGCCAGCACGGCCGGAACAAGGCCCAGAGGCCGCAGAAGCAGGGCGAACGCCACCACTCCGGCCACACTCAGAAAGGCTGTGCGAAGTTCGAACCGGACGGGCATTCTGGCGCCGCCCGATACCGCGCACAGGCTGCGCCAGCTGTTGAATGCCAGCACCAGCCCCAGAAGCGCCAGCGTCACCCCCAGCCCGGTGGGAAACATTCCCGGCCCCATCCGGCGCAACGTCCCCAGCGGATAATTGCCGGCGGCGTAAACGGTGACGGCAACGCCGGCGCAGGCGATCAGCAGGCCGGAAACCAGATCGGCGCGGTCATTCTGGATCATCTCTCCCTCCCTTCAGGTCCTGCGGGCACGGCTTTGCAGCCACCGCCCGCAGGTTTGCTTAGGCCTTAACGCAGGCCTGCGGCACGCACCACCTCGGCCCAGGTTGCGGCTTCCTCGGCGAGATAGGCCTTGAACTCTTCGGCCGTGCCCCCCAGAACGACGCTGCCTTGTGCCTCCAGCGCTGCACGCAGATCAGGATCGGCAAGAGCTTCGTTGATCGCGGTGTTCAGCGCGGTCACGGCTTCTTCTGGCATCCCGGCAGGACCGACGACCGCCTTCCAGTCCGTCGCCTGATAGCCTTCGAACCCAAGCGAGGCCACCGTCGGCACCTCTGGCGCCAGAGGGTGCGGCTCCAGAGAGGTGACAGCCAGCAGACGCACATTGCCAGCCTCCACATGCTGCATGACGCTGGGCAACGAGCCGATATAGATATCGACCACGCCCCCCATCACATCGGAGATCGCCTGCGCGATCCCCGTGTAGGGAACATGCTCGAACTTCAAGCCGCCCTGCAGCATCAGCCGCTCCACCGCCATATGCGAGACGGTGCCGGTCCCGGGCGTGCCATACATGATCGAGCCGGGTTCAGCACGTGCGGCGTCCAGAACAGCGCCGAAATCGGCGTAGGGGCTGTCATTGTAGGTGATGATCCCCATCGGCTGTGTATTGACCAGCGCGATGGGCGTAAAGCCCGCCTGCGGGTCATATTTCACTTCCGGGTTCAGCGCCGGGTTGACCGCCAGGTTCGACGTCTGGCCCATGCCGATGGTCTGCCCGTTGGCGTCAGCGCGCGACAGCTGGTCCATCCCGATCGTCCCGCCAGCTCCGGGGACGTTCAGAACCACAAAATTCCATCCCGTTTTCCGCGCAATCTGGTCATTGAGCTGCCGTGCCAGCACATCCGTTCCACCGCCGGGCGGATAGGGCACGATGTAGTCGATGTTCCCGCTCGGCCAGGACTGGGCGAAAGCCGCACCTCCGCAGGCAAGGAATGCGGCCACGGCCAGCGATGTCAGGTGATGTTTCATCTTGTCTCCTCCTTTGATGAATGGCTTGTTTTGAGTCACGCGCCCGGCAAGGCACAGCCAAGCCGGCGCAGGGCATCATCGATCCAGCTGCGGTCGTTGCTGCGTTCGGCAATCTGCGCCATCAGCCGGGTCTCAGCGGCCTGCTTGGCCACCGCCTTTTCGAGAATTTCCTCCGCCGCCGCATAGGGTACGGCCAGAACGCCATCACCATCGCCGATGATCAGATCACCGGGTTCGATGACCATGCCATCCAGCGCGACCGGCACGTTGATTTCGCCCGGGCCGTCCTTGTAGGGGCCGCGGTGGGTGATCCCTGCGGCCCAAAGAGGCAGGTTAGCCTCTGCAATTGCATCGGCATCACGGACTGCACCGTTCAGCACAAACCCCGCTACGCCCCGGTTGATGGCATGGGCCAGCATCAGCTCGCCCATCAGCGAGTTTGTCAGATCCCCGCCGCCATCTACCACGATCACGTCACCGGGCTCCGCCATGTCGATGGCTTTGTGCAGCATCAGATTGTCGCCCGGACGCGCCTTCACCGTCACGGCGGGGCCCGCCATGCCGCCGCTGCGGTGCATCCGCATCAGGCGCGGCCCGCCCCCCGACATGCGGTGCATGGAATCGCTGACAACGGCAACGGGAAGCGCAGCGAAACGCGCCACCAGAGCGGCAGGCACCGCGCGCTCACGGGTGAGGATGCGAAAACCGATAGACATCTTATTCTCCTGTCGCCGGGGTGAGTTCAGCCAGCAGCTGCCGGTTCATGATGCGGTGTTCGGGAACATGGCGCCCTTCCAGCATGTCTATGATGCCGCGCAATGCTTCCTGTCCGACGCGGGCATTGGCCTCGCGCGTCACGCCGCCGATGTGCGGGGTCAGCACAATGCGCGGCTCGGTCAGGAACGGGTGGTCTGCGGCCGGGGGCTCCACCGCGAAAGTGTCCAGCCCCGCACCGGCCAGATGTCCCGACCGGATCGCCTCCAGCAGGGCCGGCTCGTCGATCAGCCCGCCCCGCGCCGTGTTGACGATGTAGGACTGAGCGGGCATCTGCGCGAGGCTTTGTGCATTGACCACGGCCCGCGTCGCATCGGTCAGCGGGCAATGCAGGCTCAGGATGTCCGAGGTGCGGAACAGGTCCGGCAGGTCCGGGCAGCGGCGGACGCCTGTGCGGGTGAATGCCGCATCTGCGGCGAAGGGATCATGAGCCTGCACCTCCAACCCCAGCCCGCGCGCCATCTGCGCCGCCGCCTGGGCGATCGCGCCCATCCCGAGCAGCCCCAGCCGCATTCCCGCCAGTTCACGCCCGGCAAAACCGGGCTTTTCCCAGCGCCCGGCGCGCAGGCCCGCATCCAGCGGCAACAGGCGTTTCACCGTTGCCAGAACCAGCGCAATGGTGTGTTCGGCAACCGAGACCGCATTCGCGCCCGTTGCGGCAAGAACCGGAATGCCCCGGGCCGCGGCGGCGGCAAGATCGATATTATCGACCCCTGCCCCATGCTTGGAAATCACCCGCAGGCCGGGAGCCGCATCCATTGCCGCGGCATCCAGCCGGCCCATGCGCGAAACCACGGCCACAGCACCGCTGCCGCGCAGAGCGTCCTGAAGGTCCCCGGCCGAAGCATAGGGCGGCGCGTAATGCAGCACATAGCCCGCCGCCTCCGCGATTTCGACAGCAGTTTGATGCAGTTCCGGTCCGGTGACCAGGATGGACTTCGACATAGCATTCCCCCGATGCGGGCAGCAGGCTGCCCGACGGCTTCAATCGGATTGATGGTAAGGTTTTTGCCCCCTCTCCCAAGGGGGCAGGCAAACTCCTCGAGCCGAGCATATGACAAAGCAGCGCTTTACAAAAATGCCAATATTGATATCTTAAATTAAGAAAAACTGCATCATCATGGACACAAGACAACTTCACACCCTTCTGGCGATTGTTCAGCATGGCAGCTTTGCCAAGGCGGCAGAGGTTGTTCATGTGACGCCATCAGCCGTCAGCCAGCAGATTCAGGCGCTGGAGCAAGAACTTGGCGCAACGCTGTTTGAGCGCAGCACCCGCCCGCCCGCGCTCACGCCTCAAGGCGTGCAGGTGGTCGAGATGGCCCAGGACATTCTGCGCCGGGTCAGCGAGGCCCGCTCCGCGCTGTCCGGCGATCAGGTGACGGGAACACTGTTGCTGGGGTCGGTGCGCACCAGTGCGCTGGGGGTCCTGCCCCGCGCCATCATGAAGATGCGCGAGCACTATCCGCAGCTCAGGATCAACCTGCAGGTGGCCAATTCGGCCAGCCTGATTGCGGAAGTCGCCGCCGGGCGGCTGGATGCGGCGGTCGTCGCCGAAAACATGAGCATCCCGCAGCTCATCCGCTGGAGCCCGTTCCTGCGCGAGCCGCTTTGGGTCATTGCTCCGGCCAGCATGGGTAGGGACGCGGCCTCAGGCGACGCGGCCGCAATGCTCCGGACCTTGCCGTTTGTGCGGTTCCAAAGCCCCGTGCCACTGGCTGGCCTGATCGACACGGAACTGGCCCGCTTGCAGATCACCACACAGGACGTGGCCGGAATGGATTCCATCGCGTCCATCATCAATTGCGTGGCCGAGGGGATGGGAATATCCATCGTGCCCAACATCGCCCTGCGCGAACCGCAGGCCGAAGGACTGCTTTATCTTCCCTTCGGCCAGCCGCAGATCTTCCGTCAGATCGGGCTCATCGAACGCATCAATGCGGTGCGGGCCGATGTCATCGACCAGTTTCACGGCATCCTGGCAGAAACCTGCGGCGAGCATGGCGTCAGGCGCAACGAAGAAAACAAGCGCCGGCTGTGACTGGAACTGCGCTGAGTGCTCCCCCCGAAGGATGCGGCGATCAGTTCGCGCCTGCTTGCAAAATCACAACAGAGCGTGCGTTTCGTGGCGTCGGCGCGTTCCGCGACCGCAGCACCAGCGCCGCCGGGCAGCGCCCGGCCGGCACTGTCACCTGCTGGAGATTGTGCCGGCCGTGATGCTGGATGTAATCTCCCGATCCACGCTGATTGCAGACGGACACCACCGATGACCCTTGCCAATTCACTGTCCCTGCTTCTCATCATGGTTGCCCTGGCGGCAATTCCCAGTTCGAGCGTCGCGCTGGTGGTCGTCCGCTCGGCAACGCGGGGTGTCCGCGATGGCGCCGCCGCTGCGCTCGGCATCGTGGTTGGGGATCTCATCTTCGTTGCCCTGGCGATTGCAGGACTTGTGGCAATTGCTGAAGTGATGGGCACGCTTTTCGCCATATTGCGTTATGCAGCCGCCGCTTATCTCATCTGGTTCGGCTTCAGCCTGATCCGTGGCGGCGCCAAAGCCAGCCAGACGGCGGATGAGCGCCGGGCGGGCGGCATGGCCGTGAGCTTTGCCGCCGGCATCGCGCTCACACTCGGCGACGTGAAGGCGATCCTGTTCTATGCGGCGCTGTTCCCGGTCTTGATCGACGTCACCGTGCTTTCGGCCTTCGACATCGGCGTGATCGGCGCAATTACGCTGATTGGTGTGGGCGGCGTGAAACTGGCATATGCCGTCGCAGCACGCGCGATTGTAACCGCGTCACATGGGTTTCCATTCAGAAGGCCCATACGCATGGCCGCTGGCACCTTGATGATCGGCACGGGCGGCTATCTGATCGCCAAAGGGTAGCGATCCGGGCCTGCGATCAGTCCGGTGCGTAGCAAACCGCCTGAAGCTTGTTTCCATCAGGGTCGCGAACATAGGCTGCGTAATAGTTCAAACCGTAGTGCGGCCGCGGTCCAGGCTCTCCCTCATTGAGGCCGCCCCATTTCAACGCCTCTTCATGGAAGGCGTGAACCTGGGCTTTGGTATCGGCGACAAAAGCAATGTGGGTTCCGTTCCCCCATGTTGCGGGACGGCCGTCCTCCGGTGTGTAGATGTAGATCGTCGGCATTTGGCCCTCGCGCTCATAAGCGAGAGGCTTTTCCGCCGGCTTGGGCAATCTGGAAAAGCCGACCGCCCCCAGTACAGCATCGTAAAACTTTGCCGACCGTTCCTTGTTGTTCGTCCCCAAGGTGATGTGGCTGATAACGGACACCGGTTTCTCCCTCGTTCTATGTGGTTGCCAACGGTCCCTGCTGACGCTTTGACCGCGAGCCCAATGCAGAGCTTAGCTCCCCTCGCCGCACTGACCGGCCATGAGGTCAGGACCGAGAAACACCCCGGCAATCGGCCGGCACACCAGCGGCATAGTTTGGCCAAAGCCCCCTCCGGCCGCTTCGAAACCAGGTTCTGCGATGCAGACGCATTGACCTGTCACATCCGGTTAATGCGGATGGAAAATCTCTTCGATGGGCAGAGCGAACAGACGAGCGATCTTGAACGCCAGCGGCAGGCTGGGATCGTAGCGCCCGCGCTCCAGCGCATTGACCGTCTGACGCGACACATCAAGCTTCGCCGCCAGATCCGACTGAGACCAGTTTCGTTGCAGCCGCAACTCCTGAATGCGGTTGTTCATCTGTAGCGCAGACGCCCAAAGAGAACGCCGGCGAGCCAGAGCCCGCACATGACCGGCCAGACAGCAAAGGCCGACAGCCTCGGAAAGCCGGCATTTTCCAGGAAACCGTAGCTGAAAGTTATCAGCGCCGTTCCCGCGAAGGCAAGGGCAAAGGCTTCAAGCTGCAGCCGGCGCTGCAACTCGTCCAGGCGGCGGATGACACCGATGATGGACCAGCAAAGGAAGATTGCAGGGACCATCGGCGCCAAGGTGATCGCGATGGCTGCCCCCCTGTTGCCGATGCCACTGGCCAGAAGACGAAGCGAGACCATCAACGTAATTGCATATGCCAGCATGCTCAAAAAGGCCGGGATCATGTTTCGGACCAGGCCGGCGGGAGTGTTGTTGGTCATGCGAGCACCTGCTGTAAAGCCTGCTTTACACTTATCGGTTCCAACCCGCATGTCAAGCAAGCTTTACAGGCCGCGGTATCCACCGGTCTGAGGAAGCGCTCTTCTCCGCCTCCTGCGCCTGCAGGATCGCGTGATCTGCACAGAACATGCGCCAGGCGGCCGCGGGCGCGAACGGGCCGTCCATATATCTGGCGCGGTCCGAGGCCATGACGTGCGCCACCGTCAGCGCTGCCGGGGCTTCGCCTGATCAGCCGCAGCAACGCGGGCCGGGCCAAGATGCCGTGTCAGGATGGCATCGGCGATCTCGCCCAGAAGCCGCGCGGCGGTGGCGCTGTCGCGGCCGGCGACGTCGGTCAGCGCGACCAGCCCCTCAACCCCGGCGACTGTTGCAAGTGACGCGACCAGATCGGCGGCCTGCGCAGCCGACAGATCATGCGGCAACTCGCCCAACGCGCGCTGCATGTAGCCCACCCGGCGCGCGCCGCGGCTGCTGGTGCCGTCTGCCGCGGTCACGGCATGGGCAAGATATTGCCGAAACGCGGGTTCGTTTTCCAGGGTCAGACGGATCATGGCCGCCGTGATGGCCGCCAGACGCGCACGCAGATCAGTGGTTCCGGCAATGACCTGCTCATAGGGCGGAACCAATGTGGCAAGGCCCGCTTCCAGCGCAAGCGCCTGGGGCTCCGAAAAATACCGGTAGGCCGTCGCGCGCGAGATGCCGTGTTCGGCCGCCGCCGCGGCGACAGTTACGGGCTCTCCCCGGCTCATCAGCCGTCGCGCGCCGTCAAGGATGGCGTCGCGGGTGCGCTGCTTCTGGTTCGTTCGCTCGGCTTTGTCCCGCATCTCGTCTCCCGATCATTTTACCTGTTGAGACACTTGTCTCATGATGATAATAAAAGTCTTATATCGGGAATGAGTCCCGTCAAGGAGAAAACAATGACAGACGCACGTCACTACGATGTCTTCGGCCTGCTGGTCAGCTTCCGGGTCCTGCCAGAGGAAGTGGATGGCAAGTTCACCCTGATGGAGGCCATCGTGCCCCCCGGCTTGGGCGCACCGCCGAATTGCCATGCCGGGGAGACGGAAACCTTCCAGGTTTTGGACGGTGATTTCCTGTTCCTGATCGACGGTAAGTCCATCGCCGCGAAGGCTGGCGACACGCTGGTGGTTCCCGACGGAGCAGCGCATACCTTCCGCTGCACGGGCGATGCCCCCGGCAGGCTCCTGATCGTGAACGCGCCGGGGCGCATGCATGTGGACTTCTTCCGCGGTGTGGGCCGCCCGATGGCCGATGACAGCCGCCTGCCCGAACCGCAGGATGGCCCGCCCGATATGGCCAGGATCATGCAGGTCGCGCAGGCCACCGGCATGACGCTGCTGCCCCCGCAACCGGAGGGTGCCCGATGACCGGGTTCGGCGCCCCCTTTCGCCCGGCTTGCCTGCCGGGGCTTGCCCGGTTCCAGTTCCGCGCGGCCACGGTCTATCTGATGGCCGGCCTTCTGCTGGGCATCGTGATGGCCGCAGGCGGTGATTTCACGCTGAAGGGTGTGCATGGGCACATGCATCTGCTGGGCTGGGTGACACTTGCCCTGACCGGGACCATTTACGCGTTGGCACCGCATCTGGCGGAAGGCGCGCTGGCGCGCTGGCATGTGATCCTGCACAATCTGGGTCTGCCCATCATGCTGGTGGCGCTGACCGCCTATCTGTGGGGCATGACTGCTGCAGAACCGGGGATCGCGGCCGGCGCAATGCTCAGCACCCTTGGCCTTGGGGCCTTTACGCTGGCGGTCTGGCGCGCGCTTTAAGCGCGCCAGTGCTCCCCCCCCCAATGCTTCCCGAGTGCCACACCAGTGCTCTCAGGCTTGCGCCCCAAAGGGGCGGCGCCTATGCTGCCCATCTCCCCCCAACAAGAGGCATGTGACATGGACCTGCCCCTCGCCGCCCGCATCCATCCGGCTCTGCTGCGAAAGGTCCTGTTCCATACCTGCATTCCTGTCCCTGTCCGGGCTGTCCTTTTCCACCCCTGACGGCACCCAGTTATACCAAGGCTTTCGATGCTGACGCATCACGCCTTGAAAATGCTCAAGCGCCGCAAGGGCTTAACCAATGCTCGATGAGTCAAGCTCATCGAGCATTGGTATTATTCTCTGAAATCACCCTGAACTTCGGCGGAGGGCCGACCGGCCTTGCCGGGCGCAACGGTTGTGGCAAATCCACGCTTTTGCTGCTGCTGGCAGGCGCAGTCGAGCCTGGCGCAGGCACCATCACGCGTGCCGGAACCGTCGGCTGGATGCGGCAGGAGGTCCGGCTGGAGGTCCGGCAGCATAGCGTAGGCACTGGGGATTGCCGGAGGCCTTGCCTGCATCCGCCGCCTGCTGCGCGGCGAAGGCAGCGCCGAGGACGCCAGCGCGGCGGACTGGTCGCTGGAGGACCGGTTGACGGATGCGCTGACCCGCGCCGGGCTGGCCGGGATCGCCCCCTCGCACCCTTTCGGCACGCTCAGCAGCGGGCAGCGCGCACGTCTGGCCCTTGCCCGCGTGCTCCTGGAAGCGCCCGATATCCTGCTGCTCGACGAGCCCACCAACAACCTCGACGCCGGCGGGCGCACGCTGATTGCAGAGCTTCTGCGCGGCTGGCGTGGCTGCGTCATCGTGGCCAGCCAGCCGCGCATTGCTTGCATGTGTTGACAGGATCGCGGAAATCACAAACGGGCGCGCGATCTCTTTCGGTGGCCCCTGGCCGGTTTTTGCTGCGGCCCCCGCAGCGCGGCTGGAAGCGGCCAGATCCGCGCTCGACCATGCCGAACAGGCATCGCGCCGCCGGCACCGAGCGCGAGATCAAGGCCAAGCGCAATGTTTGGACGGTACAGGCCGAGGGCCGCGACCGTGACCGCGACGCCGAGCGGGACGACGGCGACCGGGGAATAGGTTGGCATGATTGACGGCAGCGCATGGGGCGCAGTCGTCGGGCCGTAAGGCAAAACATCATCGAAAGGCAATACAGATGGATAACGAAACGAAACAGAAGCCCCGCAAGATAATCGACCTAGACGCGATCCTAGCCAAGCAGCCAGAGGCGGGCGGCCAATGGGACTTAGATGAACTTGTGCAATGGAAATCAAACGCACCCACATGGGAGCGCCTTTTCACCCCCGCCGCCGTGGCCGCGATTAGAGCCGCCGCCGGAAGGATTGGGTGTTCGCCGGAGGTATATATCCAGATCGCCACCCTGCGGCAGCTAGACAGCGACATACGCTAGCAGCGCCCCCCGCGCCCCGGCGGGGGGTTTTTCGATTACAAAACCAAAACGCGGGATCAACGAAGGTATGCAGGCCAGTACCGACGCTCACGGTCGTGCCAGTATCGGTATCCGTTGCCGTCGCGGTAGAACGTGTAACAAGTCCGTACGCCCGAATTGCTGTTGGTCGTGCAGAGCACGCCGTCATTGGCAATCTGATAGGTGCCCCGCGCGCTCATACGGCTATCGTCATACCGATAGGTGCCATCCCGCGAGAACATGAACGTTCCTGTTCCCTGACTCCATGCCCGCCCAACAAAGGTGCTACGCACCTGATCAGCCGTCAGACGATTGCCGTTATCGGCCGCTGCTGTCTGGCAGGCCATCAGGCCCAGCATGAAAAGCGCGGCGAAGACCGCGCCGCAGCGTGACAAGCTCGGGAACATCATTGTTTACCTCGGTAGCGCGGCTTTGATGCGGTCGAGGATCGTCAGCGACTCCCGCATGGCTCCGGTGTCGTTCTGTTGATGGGCGCGGTCGTGCAGGGCGCGGCCCCTTTCGAGTTGCCGGGTAAGGTCGGCTTTCCTGTCGGCGGGCAACGAGGCGGCGGCCAGCCGGGACGCCACGTCCGGGTATTCCGCCGTACCCCGGCAAGCAAGTGCGCTGGACGCCCCCGCCACGGTGAACATAAGCCCGCCTAAGAGAAGTGCGGCAGGCCGCGGGAAATGTTTATGTTGGTTGGTCATGGGTGCCCCCGGCTTCCGTAACGATTGTCCATGCCCCCCGCCTCATATGCGAACGGGCGCGCGACTACGACCCGCGCGACGGGCCGCCCGATTATTTTCATAAGGGTGGCTACCGGCAGGTGTCACCGGCAAAGTTGGAAGGCATGGAAAAATCGGAAAACGCAACGAATAGGTGATCCCTCTCAAAAGCTTGATCGGGAGTTCCGGTCTGGCTAGAAAGGAGAAAAAGAGCCGCGTGAGGGGACGGCATGGGGGACAAGTTCGCCAGTTTTTCAGAATGGTGGCAGCTGTTCGATGCTTTGTGCATCGAGCGCGGCCATGTCGATAACGACCACCTTGCCAGCGAATATTGCAATCTGACCAAGAAGAAGGCGGGCGGCGCTTACGAAAGCGCACTGAAAAGCCTGAACAACTGGCGCAGGGGGTTGCACACCCCCAGCCGCCGAAACTTCCGCATCCTGACCTTGCTGCTTCGCGTGGAGGACATGGCCGATGCGCTGCCGTACTGGCACCGGCTTTATGAAGATGCCCAGCGGCGCACACCTGCCACCGAACCGGACAACGGCGACGCGAACGGACACACGGGCATCCCCGAAGGGATAGCACCGCCCCACCCTGTTGCAGCGTCCCGCCGCGTCCGTCATTGGCAGATTGCCGGAATCGTGGCCCTTGTGGTGTTGGCCGCTGGCGGCGGCATGATCGGATTGAGCGGTTGGCAGGAGTCGGAAAGCGCGGCCATCCAAAGGAAACGACCCGAACCCGGCCCGCGTGTGATCGACATGACTGACCAGCGCATTTACTGGCGTGAGCGTTCCGAGGTGAGGGTAGGCGAGTCGGTTGTGATCCACGCCAAGCGTGGACGCTGCGGCGAGCAGCCGCCATCGTGGGAAGAGGTGTTCGAGTATCTGCCGGAACTCTCCACGGGCATTTGGTCAGATGGAGGGGTAGGCTACCGCGTCAGCCGCTCATGTGGCGGAGCGACTCCCGCAAGGGCGGTCGTGTTCACGGCCACGCGCCCCGGAGAAGATCGGTTCATGCTTTACGAAGACCCCATCACGATCCGCGTGGAGCAGTAGCCCCCGCCCACAATTCCTGACAGGCAACGCCGGCCAGGCGCGGCCAAACCGTCAGCTATTCGGTATCCCTGCTGACCTGTTTCCCTTTTGCCCGTTTGCTTTGTACTTGTTTTGTTCTTTTTTGATTATATGGATGTTTTTGAATGGTTTTACCCCCGTTTTGTGGACGAGGTTTTTTTGTTTTGTTTTTTGATTTGGTTGCGGGGGCAGGATCTAATCTTCACTTGCGCCCCGAGCAAGTAAAGATGGTTGCGGGGACCGGCGTCGATCATAACTTGCGATCGACGCCGGTAAAGATGGTTGCGGGAGGGCGCACCCATCATAACTTGCTGTTTCGGGCCGCCGCATAGCAACCTTGCCAAGGTTGGAGTCAAGGGTTCGAATCCCTTCGCTCTCTTCAGATTTCTAAAGGAAATCAAAGGATTGAGTAAGGGCCATCTTCGGGTGACCCTTCCCTTTTTGGGCTTGGCCAACACCTGGTCAACACGAATGACGCCTGAGCAGGCAGGACGGGATGATCGCCTGAACACCAGCCGGACGATGCCTCGGCGAGCCGAACTGATTCGAGTCCGTCTCCAATGCGCATTGCCCAACTGGCTCGGGCAGACAAGTGGACCCGCGTATCGTTTCAGGCCGGGCGAGTTCCTTCACCGCGACCAGCAACAGCCCGATGGACAGGAGGGCCGGAATGACGGGTACACTGCCGCCATGCCAGCGTTTTGTTTCGGCGCTGGGCTGGAGATGCCCATAAGGATCAGGGCGAGAACGGCGTTTTTGCCGGCGCGATTCCAAGTCTCGAAGACGTCCGACTCTTGGCTCAGGTAAGATGAGGTACATCACAGGCGCCCAATCCCCGAACGATATCGAGCGCGCTCAAGTTCGATCCTTAAGGCTGCCTTAAGCCTCGTATAGAAATGCGACCTGGAACCTCGGGTGATAACCATGCGCGTGCTGATAGTCGAAGATGATGCCGTCCTCAGAGACGGATTGACGGTGGGCCTTTCGATTGGCGGCTTCACCGCCGATGCGGTCAAAACCTGCGAAGAAGCCGGCGCAGCTCTCACGAACCATGAGTTCGATGCGCTGGTGCTTGACCTGATGCTTCCCGACGGTTCCGGCCTCGACGTGCTGAAATCCCTGCGGGAACGGCAGGACGCCACGCCCGTCCTCCTCCTGACTGCGCGTGATCAGGTCGCCGACCGGATTCACGGACTGGATGCGGGGGCCGACGACTATCTCGGCAAGCCGTTCGACCTCGACGAGGTCGCGGCGCGGCTGCGCGCGCTCGTCCGCCGTGCCGCTGGCCGGCCGCAGGCGCTTATCGAATGGCGCGGCCTGCGGCTCGATCCTGCAAACCAGAATGTCGAACACCAAGGCGAACCCATCCGCCTGTCGCGGCGCGAATACTCGATTTTGCATGCCCTCATGATCCATCCCGGCCGGATCCTGTCGCGGAGCCAGATCGAGGAGAAGCTTTACGGCTGGCAGGAGGAGGTCGAGAGCAATGCTGTCGAGGTCCACATCCATCATCTTCGCGGCAAGCTGGGACCGGGCATGATCCAGACCGTCCGTGGGATCGGCTATCGCCTCGGAGACGAACCGTGATGCCGTCGATCTCCAAACGGCTGTTCCTGATCCTCGCCCTGACCACCGGTCTCGTCTGGCTGTCGGCGGTCGTCTGGATTTTCCTTTCCACGCGCGCGGAGGTGGAACGGGTTCTCGACGCGCGGCTGATGGAAGCCGGCCGGATGGTTTCCTCATTGATCGTCAGCCAGGAGATCGCCATCGATCCGACGCAAACGATCACGTCCGATCTGCCGGTGCGCGGCCACAGCGCCTATGACCGCCAGCTTTCGTGCCAGATCTGGTCGCTGCAGGGGACATTGATCGGGCGATCGGATGCGGCGCCCGATCAAGCAATGTCGGAGCACACCGACGGGATCTCCGAAACCGTGATAAATGGTGAGCGGTGGCGGGTTTATGCAATCACCAATACCGAGCGCGGTGTTCGCGTTCTGGTCGGCGACAATCTGAGTATCCGTAACGGGTTGGTGAACGACGTCATCCGCGGTCTTCTCCTGCCGGTCCTGCTGATGTTGCCGGTTCTTGCTGTCCTGATCTGGCTCAGCGTCAGGCGCGGCCTTGAGCCGCTAAGGAAGATCGCAGGCGACCTGGAAGCACGACCCGCCTCCGACCTCAGCCCGATCGAGGACGTGCAGACCGCGAAGGAGATTGCGCCGGTCTTGCAGTCGCTCAACGGATTGTTTGCACGCGTGGCCGGGCTTCGGGAACGCGAGCGCAACTTCACCGCCTTTGCCGCCCACGAACTGCGCACGCCGTTGGCCGGCCTCAAGACGCAGGCGCAGGTCGCGCTTGCAAGCGGCGATGGCACGATCCGCGAGCAGGCATTGCGTCAGATCATGGTTGGCGTAGACCGCACCGGCCGGCTCGTTCGGCAATTGCTGGATATGTCGGCGGTTGAGGCGCTCGACCAGGGCGAGCGTAGTGGGAAGGTATGGCCCGGGAGTATACTGAGAGCGCTCGCGGACGAATTAGCAGATCCGACCAGGGGCGTTGCGGTCGAGGTTTCCCCTGATCTTGACCGCATCGAGCTGGACATCGAGCCGGATCTGTTCGCTCTTGCTGCCCGGAATCTGATGGAGAACGCTGTGAACCATTCGCCGCCCGGAGGCGTCGTCAGGTGTCGTGTGGCCGGCCCCGCCGAAGAGGGCCAGATGATCATCGAGGATGATGGTCCCAGTATCCCCGAGGAGGAGTTGGCCCGCGTCACCGAACGCTTCTTTCGCGGCCGCAACAAAGTACCGGTCGGCAGCGGTCTCGGTCTCGCGATCGTCGAACTGGCGCTCGGGCGGAGTGGTTGGCACCTACGACTTCAGAATCGCGATTGCGGAGGGCTGCAAGCGGTGATGGCGAACGCCGCGTGACCCGTTGCACATACATGGTGCGGGGCGCAGCCAACTCATCTTCAAGAAGATGGAGTGCCAGCAGGATGCGCCAACGCAGGGAGTGATCTTCTCGCCGCGCGACGAAGCTATCCCACCAAAAGATGCCCCATAGCCGGATCTGCTATCACAACCAGCGGGCTCCCGTCGCGAACGTTGTCGGCGAGGTGGATGACATCCTGATTGATCATCCGGATGCATCCTGATGAAACGGCCTGGCCGATGGTCCAGAATTCCGGGTTTCCGTGGATGCGATAGATCGTGTCCCGGTTTCCTTCATGAATGTAGAGGGCGCGTGCTCCAAGTGGATTTTTCAGCCCCGGGTCCATGCCGCCATTGGCGATTGAGTAGGGCTCTAACTCGGGTTGGCGCGCAACCATTTCATCGGGAGGTGTCCAGCGCGGCCATTCCCGCTTGTATGCGATATGACGCCCTCGACCAGCCCACGAAAAACCGTCCCTGCCGACACCCACACCGTATCGGGTTGCGCGGCCGTGAGGCTGAACGTGGTAGAGGTAACGGTTTGGCGTATCGACGATGACGATTCCGGCTCGTTCATCGGTTGGATAGTCGACTTCCGTCCGCCACCATTTCGGATCGACCTTGGAAACGTCGACTTCCGGGATCGGGAAGCGCTCGTTCGGCAGTGCGTAGTACATCGGGGGCGTCGGCGGCGGAGGAGGCATCGAGACCGGCTGCGCGACTTGCGGTGTTTGCCTCGTGGAAACGCATCCGGCGAGAGTCATTGCGCTGGCGCCAATGAGGAAAGCGCGTCGCGCGATTGCGGGTGTCGGTAGCTTGCTCACGTTTCATACGCTCTCTGCTTTGCGATCAATCAGGCCGCACAGCACGATGCCCATCTTAAGAGCAGCTTAAGGTAAGCGCGGCCGAAGATAGCGAAGCGGCGGGGACTTCAGGCGCCGGCCTGCGGCTCAAGTGATCCGGCCGAACAGGTTTTCGATTGGGTGGGGGCACTTTGTTGGAAACGCGGGCTTGCGTCGCAGGCGAGGAGCACTTTTCCGCCCTTAAGCGGGCCTTAAGGAACGCCCGCTTTGCCGCCGGTCCTGTGAAGGAGACGAGGATGCGGACGCGACTTTTAAGAAACAACGCCGTAGCGTCCGCGGAAGGTGTTGGATGCGGCATCGATGCTGATGCTCGACGCAAGAATGACCAATGGACCCGCCGCGAGCTTCTGCTCGGGGGCCTGGTGGTGCCGGTAGGATTGTTGGCGACTCCCAGCGGGATGGCCGCCGCCAATCCGGCTGCAATGGTCACGGACGTCGCTTCCTACCGGGAGAGACTGGAGCAGATCGCACGAACACATAGCTTCGCGCTCATCGACATCCGTGCGGATTGGTGCGCGGTGTGCCACCGCATTGAGCGGGAAATCCTCGCCCACCCTGCTGTGCTGCAACACCTTGAGGCTGTCCCTCTCGTCAAGGTGGACGTCACGGCGATGGACGAGGGAAACCGCCAGCTCCTCTCCCACCTTCGAGCGAGCGGCCCGCCGACATTCTTCGTCGTGGATGCAGCCACCGGACAGGAATACAACGGCACCCGTTCGGTCGGACCGTTCAGCAGGCGCGATCTCATGCGGCGGTTGCGGCCGTTCACCCGATAGTCCGGAGTCAGGATAAACTGCCGTCGCATCTTCGGCTCAATGCGGTCCTTAAGACTGTCTTAAGCTCGGGAGAGTGCGCTCGCTTCAATATCCATGATCTGGAGCTTTGAGACCATGCACGATCGGCGCCTCTGCACACGTAGACCTCATCCTTTCGCTATGGGTAGGCCGCCGTTCCGCGGTGCATTGAGTCGGCGGACCTTGCTCTCGGGCCTGGCGGCGCTCGCTGCCGCCGGCTTTGCCATGCCCGTGCGTGCCGACGACATGTCAGCCGAGATGATCCTGAACGACCCGGAGGCGCCGGTCGGCGGCAACCCGAACGGCGACCTGACGATCGTCTCGTTCTTTGACTATAACTGTCCTTTCTGCAAGCGCACCGTCGAGCCGCTGAATACGGTGCTGGAATCGGACGGCAATGTGCGTCACGTCTACAAGGACTGGCCGATCCTCGCGCAGTCTTCGGTCTATGGCGCAAAGCTGGCGTTGGCGGCCGGGTATCAGAACCGCTACGAGGAAGCCTATCTGGCGTTGATGGGTATCGAAGGGTCGCGGGTGCCAGAAGAGCAGATGCGACAGGCATTGGAAGGTGCCGGCTTCGACACGGCGGGTCTCGAGACCGAAGCCAACCGCCGCGACGCCGAGATCACCGCCTTGCTTCAGCGCAATAACGCGCAGGCCGAGGGGCTCGGTCTGCGTGGCACGCCCGTGTTTCTGATCGGTCGGTTTCTCGTCGCCTCCGCCCTCGACGAGGACGGCTTCCGCCAGGTTGTCGCAGACGCTCGCGAAGCGTCTTGATGCATCCCGATCGCGATCATCCGAGTAATTTCATGTCCTCAATGCCCATACTCCGCCTCCTTGCTGGCCTGTTCTTCGTCTTCCTGTCGCTGCCCGCCGCGGCGCAACAGGAGGATCTCCTGCAAGCCGAGGAAGCCTTCCGTTTCTCGGTTGAGCGGAATGCGGATCAGCAGATCCAACTCCGGTGGGAAATCGAGGAAGGCTATTACCTCTATCGCGATCATCTGGAAGCGAAGGATGCCGCGACCGGCGAGCCGATCCCGCTGTCGACTGGACCGGGCGTCGTGGAGACAGAGGATGCCAACTTCGGTCCTTCGGAGGTCTATTATCTTGAAGCGGTGGCACGTCTCGGCACTGAAGCGCCCGGGCAGGTCGCAGTCACCTATCAGGGCTGCAAGAAGGATTCGATCTGCTATCCGCCGCTGACCCTGACGGTCAACACGGCAAACCTTCAGGTTTCCGAACCCGTTGTCGGCTTTGGCATAGGTCCAACTCCGGCCGCCCCTGCCGGAGGGACGGGAAACGGCGGCTTCAGCCTGGCTGAGGACACGCAGGACGGCGGCATGGTCGGCTCGCTTCTCGCCAGCGGCGGTGCGATCTGGGTGATCGTGAGTTTCCTCGCCTTCGGGCTGTTGCTCGCCTTCACGCCCTGCGTGCTGCCCATGTATCCGATCCTGAGCGCGACCCTGGCGCGCGAGGGCGAGGCATTGACGGCCCGGCGCGGCTTCATCCTGTCTTTGGCCTATGTGCTGGCAATGGCCGCAGCGTTTGGCCTGCTTGGCGTGGTTGCCGCGTGGTCCGGCCAAAACCTCCAGATGGTGCTGCAATCGCCCTACGCCATTGGCGCCGTCGCAGCGCTGTTCGTCGTGCTGGCGACGGCGATGTTCGGCCTGTTCGAACTGCAACTGCCGACCACCTGGGTCAGCCGGATGGCAGGGGTACAGGCCGGCACGCGCGGCTCGGTGGGCGGAGCCGCCGGAATGGGCTTCCTTTCCGCGCTGATCGTCGGTCCCTGCGTCACCGCGCCGCTCGCCGCGGCACTTCTCTATATCGCACATACGGGCGATGCCTGGATCGGCGCGAGTGCGCTGTTTGCCCTCGGGCTCGGCCAAGGCATTCCGCTGATCGCCTTTGGCACGATGGGGAGCCGCGCTCTGCCGCGTGCGGGGGCGTGGATGGTGCAGGTCAAATACGCGTTCGGCTTCGTCTTTCTCGGCGCGGCGATCTGGATGGTCTCCCGAATCCTGCCGCCGCAAGTGACGCTGGCGCTTTGGGCGGGCCTCCTCTTGATTGTTGCGGTCTTCATCGGCGTCGCTGATCGGCTCCTGGCCGATGCGGGTGCCTGGCCACGTTTCCGCAAAGCCGCCGGACTTGGGGTTTCCCTCGGCGGCGTCATCCTGGCGATCGGGGCGGCGTCGGGCGGGACCGACCCGCTACGTCCGCTCGCCCACTTCGTCATGACCGGTTCGGGCCAGCAGATCGCCCAGTCCGAGATGACATTCATCGAGGCAAACTCGACGCCGCAGGTCGAGCAAGCGATTGCCTCTGCCAACGGACGTCCGACATTGGTCTATTTCACGGCCGACTGGTGCGTCATCTGCAAGACGATCGAACGCGACGTCTTTTCGAGCACGGAAATCGTTGCCGCACTGAACGACTTCCAGCGTGTCAAGGTGGATCTGACCGGACTGGATGAGGCCAGTCAGGGTCTGATGCGCGATCTTGCTGTGGTCGGCCCACCGACCATGATCTTCTTCAACCGAAATGCCTCGGAGGCAAACGGCTCCCGCCTCATCGGCGATGTGACAACCGATACGTTGCTGACATCGGTCTCTCAGGCGAGGCAGTGAGATGAACGCAGTCGCCATCGGGCCTTTCGTCTTCGCACCCGACCGCTTCGCCGCGATCCTCGCCATCGCCGCCTTTCTCCTGCTGAGCGAGATCCTCGCCCGCAAGGTCGATCAGCGCTTTTCGTCCTGGGCCTGGGGCGCGACCGTCGCTTTCGTGGTCGGCGCGCGCGTCGGGCACGTCATCCAGCACGCGAGCAGTTTCCTCGCCGAGCCGCTGCGCGTATTCTACATGTGGCAGGGCGGCTTCATGATCGAAGCCGGCATTGCGCTGGCGTTCGCCTACACGTTCTTTCGCTTCCGGCGCGAATTGCGGCTCACATTGTGGACGGCCCTGCCGAGCGCCGCTGCGGCCTATGTCGCGTTCTTCGTACTGCAGCTCAGCGCCGGCGTGCCGGCGACACCGCTGCCGACCGGAGACATCTACCGCACGCTGGCCGGAGAACGGTTCAATCCAAGTGAACTCGAAGGTCAACCTGTGGTCATCAACCTGTGGGCGACGTGGTGCCCGCCCTGCCGCCGTGAAATGCCGATGATGGCGGACGTTGCCGCAAATACGGACGCTGCCGAACTTGTCTTCGTCAACCAAGGTGAAGGCCAGGAGATCATTCAGCGCTACCTCACAGCCGAGAATCTTGAGCTTGAGCATGTGGTGCTCGACGGACTCGGTGAGTTCGGTCGTCATTACGAGGTACCGGGCCTGCCGGCTACGTTGTTCCTCAAGAGCGACGGGACGCTGCAATCGGTACACATGGGCGAGATCTCAAGAGAAGCCCTCGTGAGCGGCATTCAAGGTCTCGAATAGCCGCCGCAGGTCCGGCACGGCTGGCTTTTGCTGACGACCGTGACGAAGCTGCGACCATCCTCATGATGTTTTGTCATGCAATCCTCATTGAGCCTGCCATTCTCGGACGCTATTGGGCAAGGCAACAGGTCTTAGGGCCTTTGATCGAGACGAGCCTTAATTGTCTCCATCTGCTCGATCTCGCTGCGCTGGGCTGCGATGATTTCTTCGCAAAGCGTCAGCAATTCAGCATCGCGCAGGTCTGCTTCCCGGCACATGAGGATCGCGCCCGAGTGGTGCGGGATCATCGAATCGATGAACTGCCCGTCACCGATCAGGGTTTGGCTTCGTGTGGCTGCGAATGAGGCGATCGTCAAGACGAGGAAGACGGCGTAGAGGGTGATATTGAGCCCTTTTCGCGGAAACATGCCGGGCATCGTTGCCAGCATGAAGATGCCCATCGGCGCCCACATGGTCACGGCCATGTAGAACATGTTGAGATTGTTTCGGAAATCTTGAAATCCGTCGATCATCGAGAACATGACGACGTACATGACGATCAGGCCGAGCGCCATGTTGATCCAGAACATCAGGTAGGGACGTCCTTCGCCGTGATCGGCGTGTTCGTGCTTGCCATTATGGGACGATTGGGTCATCTCGTGGCTCCTTGGTTTTCGCTTAATGTCCGAGACCGATGCCCATGGGCTTGAGTAGCATCCAGATCGCCATTCCGACCATCATCAGGTTCTCCGTCAGCGAGACGAAGCCGAGCGGAACGTTGCTGTCACCGCCAACGCAGGCGCATTTGAGTTCGCGCTTGTCGATATAGACCGCCTTGAAGACCGATACGGCTCCGACAGTGCCGATGAAGAGGGCAACGGGGATCGACAGCCACATCAGCGCGCCGGCCATCATCAGGATGCCCGCCAGCGCTTCGGCGAACGGATAGACGTAGGAGTAGCGCACCCAGCGCTGGGCGAACAGATCGTAGTTGAGGAACATGGTAGCGAAGCTTTCCACGTCCTTGAGCTTCTGCAGGGCGAGCAGACACATGGCGATGGCAATGAACCATTCTGCCGCCGCAACGGTCGCAAGGGTACCGAACGCGGCCCAACTCGTCGCTAGCGCCATCAACGCAGCCATCGCGAACAACGCGATCACCGGCGTATAGGTGGTGGCGTCCTTGTCCTTTACCTCCTTGCCGAAGAAGGCGAGAAGATCGTCGTAGCCGCCGATGCGATTGCCGCCGATAAAGGTCTGCGGTGTGGTGTCGACGCCGTGCGTTTTCTTGAAAGCATCGATCTCGGCGCGCGACGTCAGCTCATGATCGTTGACCTCGTAGCCCTGCCGTTTCAGGAGGTCGAGCGATTTGAGACCGTAGGGACAGGTATGTTCGTGGGTCACCATCCTGTGCAGGTCGGCGCGTTTTGCGGTGGAAGTGGCCATGTCGTCAGTCCTTCGATTTCAGAGTTTTGCTTTTGCGAACACCTCGACCAACTCGCTGAATTTGCGGCGTTGCGCGTCCGCATCACCTGCCGCTATCGCTTCCTCGACACAGCAAGCGGCGTGGGTCTTGAGGATTTCGGTCTCGACCTTGGCCAGCGCCGCCTTGATGGCGTGGATCTGATGCAGGATATCGATGCAGTAACGGTCATCGGCCACCATCTGGCTGACCCCTCGCACCTGTCCTTCGATTCGCTTGAGCCTCGCGCGGAGGGCTTTGTTGTCCTTCTGGCACATGGCCGTAAAATACCCCGTATGGGTATATTTAAGGTTCGAGAGCCATCTTGGTTCCCTCCGATCAAAAAATCTCGCCGGCGCTTTCTGTCTGCTTTGCACCATTGTCGCGATCATCAGTGGGGTTGACCTTCCAATGGTTGGAACCCTCATCTTGGAGGGCCAAACGAAGGAGATGGACATGAAGATCAGAGCCGAGAATCTGATCGCCGCAGTTGGAGAGCTTCGGGTCGGGTTGCTTGCGGTCAGGGATCTGGCCGATACGCTGTTATCCCTGGTCGAGGCCCGCGGACGCATCACCATTTTCGAAACAGGGTTCCAGACGTGGTTCAGCGTCCACGCGAGCCGTTTGCCTTGACCGAAGGCGCACCGATGGGGCGCTTGTCGCCTTCGCGGTGGCAACCGTCCTCGTGCTGATGACCGGCAAAGGAAAAGGGCGGAATTGATCCGCCCTTCACCGTCTCATTGGCTGCGCTTGGCCAGCCATTCCTGCATCTGCGCGATTTCCGCCTCCTGGGCGGAGATGACCTCCTCAGCAAGTGCTCGCACCTCGGGGTCTGATCCGTGTTCGAGAACGACACGAGCCATGTCGATGGCGCCCTGGTGATGGGGGATCATGCCGCGCATGAAATCCTCATCCGCATCGCCCGTAAACTCGATCGCCATATCGGCATGCATCTTGTCGTTGACTTGCTGGTAGGCGCGAATGACAGGGTTATCCGAAGGCGCGGTGGCGCCGTGTCCGGCATGTTCGCCGTGATTCATGGTCGCTCCTTGGCCTTGCTCGTCCATCTGAGACTGTGCGTAGGCGAGTCCGCCAGCAATGACGAACGCGCCGGCAATGAAGATCGGGGTGAGCTTGTTCATGACACAGCTCCTGGTCAGTTTACAGTTGCAGGATAGCCGGCTTCTTCGAGAACCTGCTGAATAGCCCCCGCACTAGCAGTCGTCTCAACCTTGACCGCCCGCGCCTCCGGATTCGTCTCCACCCTGGCGGTGGGGTCGACTGACTGGATCGCCTTGGTGACGGATTTTGCGCAGCCACCGCAGGTCATGTTCTCGATTCTGAGTTCCATGAGAATTCTCCTTGTTTGGTCTCACGTTGCCAAATGTGGGGCTTCCAACCATGGGAAGGTCAATGGCGATTTTTCTCTGTTTGTCCTCTTGACCTTCCCATGGTTGGAAATCCCATCTTCTGTCCGAACTGGAATTTCGGGACAAAAAAGGAGGCGGCTATGAATGCCCCCGTTCGAGCAACAGACCTGTCTGGAACGATATCACTCCCCATTGAGGGGATGACCTATGCATCCTGCGTAGGTCGTGTCGAAAGAGCCCTCAAGGCCGTGCCTGGCGTCGCCGATGCGGTCGTCAATCTGGCGACCGAAAAGGCGAGCATCACCACGAACGCTGCGGTCGATCCTGCCACTCTCGTCAAGGCCGTGGAGGATGTAGGCTATGAGGTTGCGGCAAGCTTCTCCGCGCCGACGGCAGCCTCGCTTGAAGTGGCGATCGAGGGCATGACCTGCGCATCCTGCGTGGGACGCGTCGAAAAGGCGCTCAAGGCCGTACCCGGCGTCACTAATGCCGTCGTCAACCTCGCGACCGAGAAGGCCACGATCCAGGGCAGCGCCGATGCGGCGGCTTTGGTGGCTGCCATCGAGGGCGCGGGATACGACGCCAGGGTGATCGCCACGGCGGCAGGAACCAGCCAGGGCGAGACGGATGATCGTACCGAAAAGAAGGAAGCGGAACGTCGTGAACTGACCCGCGATTTCACCATCGCGGCGGTGCTGACGGTGCCTGTCTTCATCCTGGAGATGGGCTCACACGTCATTCCGGGCATGCATGACCTGATCGCTTCAACCATCGGCATGCAGACGAACTGGTATATCCAGTTCGTGTTGACGACCATCGTCCTGTTCGTTCCGGGTATCCGCTTTTACGACAAGGGGCTGCCCGCCCTGTGGCGGCTCGCCCCCGACATGAACTCGCTGGTCGCGGTCGGCACGCTCGCCGCCTATGGCTATTCGCTGGTCGCGACCTTCGCGCCCGGTTTCCTGCCTGCCGGAACGGTGAACGTCTATTTCGAGGCTGCCGCCGTCATCGTGACGCTGATCCTGCTCGGCCGTTTGCTGGAGGCTCGTGCCAAGGGACGCACCTCCGAGGCGATCAAGCGTCTCGTCGGCCTTCAGGCCAAGATGGCGCGCGTGCGCAGGGACGGCAAGACGATCGAACTGCCGATCGACGCCGTGCTGTCGGGAGACATCGTCGAGGTTCGTCCCGGCGATCGCATCCCGGTGGATGGCGAGGTCATCGAAGGCCAGAGCTATGTCGACGAATCGATGATCACGGGCGAACCGATCCCGGTGTCCAAAACGAATGGCAGCGAGGTCGTGGCCGGAACGGTGAACCAGAAGGGCGCCTTTGCCATCCGTGCGACGGCGGTCGGCGGCAACACGGTGCTGTCGCAGATCATCCGCATGGTCGAGGAAGCGCAAGGCTCAAAGCTACCGATCCAGGCGCTGGTCGACAAGGTCACGATGTATTTTGTGCCGGCGGTGTTTGCGGTAGCGATCCTCACCTTCGCCGCATGGATGTGGTTCGGCCCGTCGCCCGCGCTGACCTTCGCTCTGGTCAATGCCGTCGCCGTCCTGATCATCGCCTGCCCCTGCGCCATGGGTCTGGCGACGCCGACCTCGATCATGGTGGGCACGGGCCGCGGTGCGGAACTGGGCGTGCTCTTCCGCAAGGGCGAAGCGTTGCAGCTGCTCAAGGACGCCAGGGTCGTCGCCGTCGACAAGACGGGCACACTGACCGAAGGCAAGCCTGCGCTCACCGATCTGGAACTGGCCATCGGATTCAACCGGGCAAATGTCCTCGGTTTGGTTGCGGCCGTCGAAGCGAAGTCGGAGCATCCGATCGCCCGTGCGATCGTGGATGCGGCCGCCGGGGAGGACATCCCGCTGCCGGCCGTGTCGGACTTCGAGTCGGTGACGGGTTTCGGCGTCAAGGCCATGGTCGGCGGCAGCCAAGTCGAGATTGGCGCTGACCGCTACATGGCAGACCTCGGCCACGACGTAGCTGCCTTCGCCAAGATTGCCGAACGTCTCGGCAATGAGGGCAAGTCACCGCTCTATGCCGCCATCGACGGCAAGCTCGCGGCGATTATCGCCGTGGCCGATCCGATCAAGGAGACGACGCCCGCAGCGATCAAGGCGCTGCACGATCTCGGCCTCAAGGTCGCGATGATCACCGGCGACAATGCCCGCACGGCAAAAGCCATCGCGGCTCGGCTGGGGATCGACGAGGTGGTGGCGGAAGTGCTGCCGGACGGCAAGGTCGACGCTGTACGCCGCCTCAAAGCCCAGCATGGCAAGGTCGCTTTCGTCGGCGATGGCATCAACGACGCTCCGGCGCTGGCCGAAGCGGATGTGGGCCTTGCCATCGGCACGGGTACGGACATTGCCATCGAGGCAGCCGACGTGGTGCTGATGTCGGGCAGCCTGCAAGGCGTGCCGAACGCGATCGCACTGTCCAAGGCGACGATCGGCAACATCCGGCAGAACCTGTTCTGGGCCTTTGCCTACAACACGGCTCTGATCCCCGTTGCCGCCGGTCTGCTCTATCCGGCCTACGGCATCCTGCTGTCGCCGGTCTTTGCCGCCGGCGCGATGGCCCTGTCGAGCGTCTTCGTCCTCGGCAACGCGCTGAGGCTCAAGACCTTCCGCGCGCCCGCGCAGGCGGAAAGCGGCGCAGTCCGGCCCCGTCAGCCTGAACTTGCGCCTGCGGAATGAGAAACAGGCGAGCCTGCTTCGGCAGGCTCGCCACATGTAAAGGAATGAAGCGATGACCAATACGGGAACTCCGTCAGTGGTGCTGTATACCACGCCAACCTGCCCCGATTGCCATGCCGTCAAGCGATGGCTTGCTGACCAGGGTGTCCCATTCGAAGAGCGTGACCTGTCAGATCCGCAGATCGCCGAAGAGGCGAAAGCGCGGACCGGCGTGCGCGTTGCCCCGATCACGATTGTCAACGAACAGGTCTTCTATGGCACCTTTGCTGACCAGAAACCTCGTCTGGCGGAAGCCCTGTCATCGGGCGCCGCCTGAGGGAGATTGTCATGGGAAGACAAATCGAAATTCGGCAGGCGGGGCGCATCATCGACGTGCCGGATGGCCGAACCATTCTGGAGAGAGCGCTAGAAGAAGGGATCGCATATCCTCATGGATGCCGTTCGGGCCGCTGCGGCTCGTGCAAGTCCCGACTGGTCAGCGGCGAGGTCGATCTTCTGCCGCACACGCGCTTTGCCCTGACGGACGATGAGCGGTCTCAGGGACTGATCCTTGCATGCCGCGCGCAGCCGCTCACGGATTGCACGGTCGCATGGCTCGATGAGGAGGAAGAACAGCTTGATCTTCCCGTCCGCACCTATCGCACGCGGGTTGTCGCGATCGATGACGCAACCCACGACATCCGGCAAATCAGGCTGGAGGTCGAAACGGGAGAGGCCGTCGCGTTCAAGGCGGGCCAGTATGCGCAGGTGACGTTCGATGGCGTTCCGGCGCGCGACTATTCGATGGCGAACCAGCCGGGTCGAGACCATCTCGAATTCCACATCAGGCATGTGCCCGGTGGAGCGACGAGCGAACACGTCGCCAGGTCACTCAAGGTCGGCGACGAGGTTTCGGTTCGCGGGCCGCTCGGCAGTTCGTTTCTGCGCGAACAGCATACGGGTCCAATTCTGGCGGTCGCCGGCGGATCGGGACTGGCGCCGATCAAGTCGATTGTCGAAACGGCGCTGGCAAGCGGCCTGCGGCAGCCGATCCATCTCTATTTCGGGGCACGGACGGAACGTGATCTCTATCTCGTCGATCATTTCAGTCTTCTGGCGAGCACCTACGACAACCTCACCTTCATGCCCGTGCTTTCGGAGGTGAGCCGATCCGATCACTTCCGAACCGGCCTGGTAACGGATGCGATCGTGAGTGACGTGCAGGACCTCAATGGCTGGAAGGCATATATGGCCGGACCGCCTGCCATGATCGATGCTTCCGGCATCATGCTTCGCGAACTGGGCTTGCGCGGCGAGGACATACATGCGGACGTGTTTTTTACGCCCGAAGAAGCGCCTACATAAGTCGAAGAAAGGAACCAGCGATGAACATCGGTAAAGCAGCGGCGGCATCAGGCGTCTCGGCGAAGATGATCCGCTACTACGAATCGATCGGATTGATCGCGGAAGCGTCGCGGACGGATAGCGGATACCGGGATTACTCCGATAAGGACGTGCATACGTTGCGTTTTATCAGGCGTGCGCGCGATCTCGGTTTCTCGGTCGAGAAAATGACGGAACTGCTTGCGCTCTGGCGAGACCGAGACCGGGCGAGCGCGGACGTCAAGCGCGTGGCGCTCGAGCATGTCGAAGAACTTGAACGGAAGGCGCGTGAACTCAGGGAGATGAGCATGACGCTCAAGCACCTTGCCGAGAACTGCCGGGGCAATGCCCGGCCGGACTGCCCGATCATCGATGAGTTGGCGACGACTGATGACCCTGAGACCAGCCCCACACACACCCGCGATCGTTCCGGCGCGACAGGGAACAGGTTCGAGCACACGAGGCCCGTCGTGTCGGCGAAGGCGGAAAGAAGCGGTCACGGTGCCAGGGAGCAATAGCCATGACGCTTGCCGGCGAAATCCTGCACCTGTTCAAACGGGCATGTTCGGACGGCGACATGGAAGTTGCCGAGAAGCTATTGCAGGCTCTTGAACTGATTGATGCGCGAGGGCTCGGCGTCGCAGCTTCGCACAAGCCGTTGTCTCAAGCTTATCTGGCTATCGGAGAACTTCCTGTGCCTCCGAAAAAATGTCAGCGGCATCACTAGGACATCATCCGTTCAATGAGGCCCAAGGATGGATGAGCCGGAAACGGGACGGGTCAATGCCGACTTCGCAGGTCAACAACTGCCCGCGTAGGCGGGACTCCGAAACTCAGCGGCGGCGGGAGACCTCCTCCTGATATCCGCGCTCTCGTTCCGGCCAGGTACTCTTAATAAAAGCGAGGACAGCCCGGATCTCGCCGTCGCTCAGGGCATCGGCAAAACCAGGCATGTCGCTCTCATAGCTCCCTCCGACGATGGCCGCTGTACCCTCCTTGACGATGCGGAACAGCATCTCATCGGCATGGTGCCAGGTGTGGCCGCTCTCGTCGTGCGGCGGTGCGGGCAGCCGACCGGAGGGAGGCGGCGAGCGCCAGTCCGGCTGCCCTTCGAGATTCGCACCGTGGCAAGACGCGCATTGATCCGCATAGACTTGTCGGCCCTGCTCGACGACCTCCGCTGATGCCGCAGCGATGGATTCGGAACGGGCGTAATGCCACCCAGCCAATGTCGCCACGATCGCACCTGCGAGGAGCGACCCTGCCCAGAATGTATTTAGGAGCTTCTTTCGCATGGCACGCATGTTCAGTAACGAGGAATTGCAACGCACGAGATGGCAAGGAGGATTTGCCAGTGGTGCGACACCATTTGCAATAGACATTCCGGTGAGTAGTACCTATCGTTCCAGTATGTTTGCGCGCGTTGTCTCCATGCTTGCCATAATCGGCGTCGCCGTCATGACGATGGCATTCTCCGCGCACGCGGCACGAATGAGCATACCGCCGGAACAGGCTGTGCATGTGGGCGAGATTACAAACTCTGCAGCCGGCATTGAGCCTGCATGCACCAGCAAACACTGCGGATCGGCAGACATGGATGCGGGAACCTGTGAACTGGTTTGTGCAGGTTTTTCAATCTTTCTCGTATCACCGAGCGGTGGTTCTGGAAACCAATACACGTCAACCGCCTATGTTCTGCCGCCTGATGCCAGCATTCCCGGTCGGGCGCTCGGACTGAACGAACGCCCTCCGAAGATCCGTCTCCTCTGATCGCGCCCGGGCATTCGGCCCGCGGCCTTCCGACAGCTTTGAGGAACGGGACTGCGGTCCCGAGGAGACGACCATGAATACCCTTTCACGACGCGGCTTTCTCGCCGCTGGCGCGGCCATGCTGGCCTACGCTCAGGTGCCCCGGATGGCGGCAGCGCAGGACGCCACGCCGCTATCGCTTCGCGCCGCCAGCCGCACGCTCGACATCGACGGACGCGCCGCCACTGTCTGGGGCCTTGCCGGGCCATCCGGACAGGGCCTGACACTCGATCCCGGCATGCCGTTCCGGGTGGATCTAACGAACGAACTCGACACCGCCACACTGATCCACTGGCACGGCCAGATCCCGCCCAATGCGCAGGATGGCGTGCCCGACATGCCCTTGCCGATGCTCGCCCCCGGCGAGACTCGCGCCTATGACTTCGCACCGCTGCCCGGCACCTATTGGATGCACGCGCATGTTCCGCTGCACGAGATGCGCCTTCTGGCCGCGCCCCTGATCGTGCGCAGCGCCGAGGATGTCGCCGCTGACCGGCAGGAGGTGGTACTGTTTCTGCATGATTTCTCATTCAAGGCACCCGAAGAGGTGATGGCGGAGATCAAGTCCGGCCATGGTGCCACGGGCAATCACGGAAGCGGCACAGGCACAGGCACGGGCGGAATGTCAGGTATGAACCACGGCGCGATGGGAAACATGCCGATGACTGGCATGGATCACGGCGCCAAGGGCGGCATGATGGGAATGGGGACCATGGACGGCATGACGATGGACCTCAACGACTACGACTGGGACGCCTATCTTGCCAATGATCGTACGCTCTCGGACCCGGAAGTGGTGCAGGTCGAGCGCGGCGGGCGTATCCGCCTGCGGGTCATCAACGCCGCTGCGGCGACGGTGTTCTGGCTCGACACCGGCGAAGCGCAGGCCCGGCTCGTCGCGGTTGATGGCCATGCCGTTCAGCCGCTCTCCGGCACGAGGTTCGGTCTGGCCATGGGCCAACGGCTCGACCTTGAGATCGACCTGCCTTCGGAGGGCGGTGCCTGGCCGATCCTCGCGCTGCGAGAAGGCGCGCGGGAGCGCACCGGTCTGATCCTTGCCACTCCGGGCGCCGAGATACGGCACATTGATGCTTTGGCAGAGACCGAAGCACCGGCCTTTGACACCGACCTTGCGCAGGAGACGCGCCTGATCGCTTCCGAATCCTTGCCGGAGCGGCCGGTGGACCGCAGCCACATGGTGATGCTGGGCGGCTCGATGCAGCCCTATGTGTGGACGATCAACGGTGCCGTCTGGGGCCAGCATCGCCCGGTTACCGCGAGGCGCGGCGAACGGATCGTGCTGTCCTTCCACAATATGTCGATGATGGGTCACCCGATGCATCTCCACGGCCATGTGTTCCAGGTCGTCGGGCTGAATGGACGTGCGGTCACGGGCGCGCAGCGGGACACGGTGTATGTGCCGCCGATGTCGATGGTCGACGTGGCACTCGATGCCGGAGAAGCCGCGCGCTGGATGCTGCATTGCCATCACATGCCGCATCTTGAAACAGGCATGATGACCGAATTCGCGGTCAGCGCATAGGCAGCGTGCTGGCAGGAGGACGCCGGCACCGGCGTCCTCCTGTGCAACAAGGAGGTGAACCCTATGTCAATGTCTCACGGCGGTCATGCCGGCCACATGCCGGCGAGTGGTGATCGCAAAGCGCTCGTCATTTCGGGCTGGCTTACCGGCCTTTACTTCATCGTGGAACTCGGGATCGGCATCTGGACGGGCTCAGTCGCCGTCATGTCGGATGCCTTCCACACCTTCTCGGCCGTGGGCGGCGTGCTCATTGCGCTGGTCGCCATGCGTCTGGGTGAGCGAAAATCCAGCCCCTCGCGCACCTTCGGCTACATTCGGGCGGAGATCCTGGGGGCCCTCTTCAACGGCCTCTTCCTCGTCGCCATGGCTCTCTACGTGCTGTGGATGGGCGCGATGCGCCTCATGGAGCCCATCGAACTGGCCACGACGCCGATGTTGATCGCCGCAGCGGGCGGCATCGCCACCGAGCTTGTCGCGCTCTGGCTCATGTACGAGCGCCAGAAGGACAACCTGAATATGCGGGGTGCGTATTGGCACATCCTGCAGACCTTCGTCGGCAGCTTCCTCATCATCGTCTCGGCGCTGGTGATCCGATTCACGGGCTTTGTGGCCATCGATCCGCTGCTTGGCATGGCCTTCGGACTGCTGCTGCTCTGGGCTTCCTGGGGTATTATGCGCGAGGCATTGCACATCCTGCTGCAAGGCACGCCCGAAGACCTCGACTTGGAGGCCGCCATCGAGGCCATACGGCAGCTAGAGGGGGTTACCGACGTGCACCACGTCCATGCCTGGAGTCTGACATCCGGGCGCAATGTATTCTCAAGCCACGTCTGCGTTGGGGACTTTCAGGAAGGCGAACGGGTGCTGCGACAAGCAAGCAATCTCCTGCGCGAGCGTTTCAACATCTACTTCTCGACGTTGCAGATCGAGGAATACTGCCTCGACGGCGAGGACTCTGCGGCCGAGATTGACATCATGCAGTCTCAGACGGGGCAAGAACGGACCAGCATCGGAAAGATCCACGACAATCACTGATTGGCAGGAACCCCGGATTCCGATCACCTCTTGACCTTCCAACGGTTGGAAGGCGCAGAATAGGCGAAGAGCAAGCTTAGGATAAGACGCCGAGGAGGCGTGAAAATGGCCAGCAAGACCGAACACGATCACCAGAATCAGAGTCACGCTCATTCCGCCCAAGGTCATGCGCATGATCACGGGGCCGTCGCGCAGGACGACACGCACAAGGTCAAGGACCCGGTCTGCGGCATGATTGTCGATCCCCACACGGCCCAGCACAAGGCCGAGCATGCGGGCCGGCCCTATTATTTCTGCTCGGCCGGGTGCCGCGCGAAGTTCCTGGCCGAGCCCGAAAGCTATCTCGATCCGGCGGCGGCGGAGGTAGTACCGATTCTCGAGGGGACGGTCTATACCTGCCCGATGCATCCTGAGATCCGGCAGGACGGCCCCGGATCATGCCCGATCTGCGGCATGGCGCTGGAGCCGGTACTGGTCAGCCTTGAGGCCGAGCCCAATGTCGAACTGATCGACATGACACGCCGCTTCTGGATCGGCCTCGTTCTGGCGATCCCGGTGTTCATTCTCGAGATGGGCGGGCATCTGTTCGGGCTGACTCATGCCATCGGGCAGCAGGTCTCGAACTGGCTGCAACTGATCCTCGCAACGCCGGTCGTTCTCTGGGCGGGCTGGCCGTTCTTCCAGCGTGGCTGGCAGTCGCTCGTCAACCGCAGCCTCAACATGTTTACACTGATCGCCATGGGCACGGGAACGGCGTGGATATACAGCGTCGTCGCCACGCTGGCGCCGGGCATCTTCCCAGATGCATTCCGCCAGCATGACGGCTCGGTCGCGGTCTATTTCGAGGCGGCCGCGGTCATCACTGTGCTCGTGCTGCTCGGGCAGGTGTTGGAATTGCGGGCGCGCGAGAGCACCAGCGGCGCGATCCGGGCGCTGCTCGACCTCGCCCCCAAGACCGCCCGGATCATTCGTGACGACGGCACCGAGGAGGAGGTTCAACTCGACACCGTTCGGGTCGGCGACCGCCTGCGGGTGCGTCCCGGCGAGAAGGTGCCGGTCGATGGCGAAGTTCTGGAAGGACGCAGCGCCGTCGATGAATCGATGGTGACTGGCGAGTCGATGCCGGTCACCAAGGAGGTCGGCGCCACCGCCATCGGCGGCACCATGAACCAGTCCGGCGCGCTGGTGATCGAGGCGAAGAAGGTCGGCCGCGACACCATGCTGTCGCAGATCGTCCAGCTCGTCGCCGAGGCGCAGCGTAGTCGCGCGCCGATCCAGCGCCTCGCCGATCAGGTGTCGGGCTGGTTCGTGCCGGCGGTGATCGTGGTCGCAATCCTTGCCTTCATAACCTGGTCGATCTGGGGTCCGGAGCCGCGCTTCTCCTTCGGTCTGATCGCGGCGGTTTCCGTGCTGATCATCGCCTGTCCCTGTGCGCTCGGGCTGGCAACGCCGATGTCGATCATGGTCGGCGTCGGGCGTGGCGCACAGGCGGGCGTGCTGATCAAGAACGCCGAGGCGCTGGAGCATATGGAGAAGGTCGATACCATCATAGTCGACAAGACCGGTACGCTGACCGAGGGACGACCCGCCGTCACCGCAATCGTGCCGGCGCCGGGGTTCACCGAGGACGAGGCTTTGCGGCTTGCCGCCAGCGTGGAGCGGGCCAGCGAGCATCCGCTGGCGCTGGCCATCGTTCGCGCTGCCGAGGAGCGGGGGATCGTGACCGCACCGGTCGCGGATTTCGACTCGCCGACCGGCAAAGGCGCCTACGGCACGGTCGAAGGCAAGCGCATTCCCCTTGGAAATGCCAAGTTCCTGGCCGAGCAAGGCGTTGATGTCGCCCCACTGGCGGATGAGGCCGACCGGCTGCGCGAGGACGGGGCAACCGCGATCTTCATGGGAGTGGACAACCGCATCGCTGCCATCTTCGCCATCGCCGATCCGGTCAAGCCCTCGACGCCCGAGGCGCTTGCCGCGCTGAAGGCGCAGGGAATCCGCGTTGTCATGCTTACGGGTGATAACTGGACCACGGCCAAGGCGGTCGCCCGCCGGCTCGGCATCGACGAGGTCGAGGCCGAGGTCCTGCCCGACCAGAAAAGCGCGGTCGTGCAGCGTCACAAGGCGGCAGGCGAGGTGGTGGCGATGGCAGGCGACGGCGTGAACGACGCACCGGCGCTGGCGGCGGCCGATGTGGGCATCGCCATGGGCACCGGTACCGATGTGGCAATGGAAAGCGCAGGCGTCACATTGCTCAAGGGCGATCTCACGGGCATCGTCCGCGCGCGCCGGCTCTCGGAGGCTGTCATGCGCAACATCCGCCAGAACCTGTTCTTCGCCTTCATTTACAACGCGCTCGGCGTGCCGGTGGCGGCCGGGGTGCTCTACCCGTTCTTCGACATCCTGCTGTCGCCGATCATCGCGGCCGCCGCCATGGCGCTGTCGTCGGTGAGCGTCATCGCGAACGCCTCCCGGCTGCGGGTCACGAGATTGTAGGAGGCTGACGTGGGCGAAGGTCCTCCATCTGGAAAAATTGGTGACGATGGTGGCGCCAACAGCCCGGATACCGTCCCATCCTTGCGCTAAGTCAAAGTCTGCGGCGAAGGGGGCCGCTATGAGTATCTTTGCGACGGAAGGGCAGAACAGGCCATGATGCAATGTCATGATGTCGGGCGGGATGATGTGGGGCATCGTTCTTCTGGTGCTCGTGCTCCTTACCGCCGCCGCTTTGATCAAATACGTATTTTTCCGGTGATCCAGCTTTGACGAAGTTGCGGCCCAGATGGAGGAACTGAGATGCAAACCATCCATATGATCAGCAGGCGCTCCTTCCTCGCCAGCGCCACCGCGTTCCCCCTCCTGCTCTCAACGGCGGGAACGGTTCGCTCGGCAGGACTGCCTCTGGTGACCGTCACCAAGGATACGAATTGCGGGTGCTGCGGCGCATGGGTCGAGCATATCGAGGCGGCCGGCTTCCCGGTGAGCGTCGTGGAATCGAGCGAGGTCGAAAGCCTCAAGCAGCGGCTCGGCGTCCCGGCGGCGTTGTACTCCTGCCATACGGCCGAAGTGGACGGCTATGTCATCGAAGGACATGTGCCGGCCGCCGCGCTTCGCCGCCTCCTGGCCGCGCGCCCGCTCGCGACAGGGCTTGCGGTTCCCGGAATGCCCGCCGGCTCCCCCGGCATGGACTTTCCCGGCGTGGTCCCCGAGCCATACGAGGTGTTCCTGTTCGGCCCTTCCGTCCAGAAAACCTTCGGGCGTTTCCGCGGCGCGCGGGAGATCTGAGTGGAACGGTGCTCATGATCCATCCGGTCGCCATCAGTCCGATCCAGAACCGGGCCTGCGGGGCAGACCCTGCCTTTGTCAGGAGCTCTGGTTGCCTGGGCTCGGATACTGACGGCCGCAAGGATGTCATCTGGTGCGTGGCAACTCTCCATCCCGACCTCGACAAAGAAGCCAAGCCATGAGCAGGAGCTCGACTGCGGCTTTCGGATCGAAAGGCGACTGGCTCCGCCAGTTCCTGACAGGCCTGCTGCTGCTTGCGTTCAGCGCTTTTGTTTTCCTGGCAGCGGCGCATGCCAGCCCGGGCACACACGGCTCGTATCAGGATCAGACCGTTGCGGGTGCACAGCATGAGGCCCATTCGAATTACTCCGACGACCGAAGCAAGGCTGCGGACGAACGATGCTGTCACACTGAAACGGCGCCGGACCGCGATTGCGGCCAGCTCTGCACCATTGTTGCCCTGCTACCCGAGGCGCCGCCTGTGATGCCATCCTCGGACGGCGAGCCATTGCTCGGTTTCCAGGCCAGCGATCTGGGCCGAAATCCTTCAGTCCTCCTGACACCACCGCGTCTGACCGCCCCTGCGTAGTGAACGCATCGGCCGGGAGGTGTTCTTCTCGGCACTCAAGCAGCAAACAGTCAGACGAAGCCACGGTAGGCGCGCGTCCAGAAATTAGACGCGGCTCTCCGGTGCCAAAGGATGAACCATGACGTACCGAACAATAGTTGCCCTTTCTGCCAGTCTCTTGATGGGAGTCTCCGGCGCTGCTCTGGCGCAGCAGGCAGAGCATGACGCCCATCACCCTCAGACGCCGCAGGCCCAAGAGGAACGGGCCCCTGCCTCCATGTCCCCTTCAGGACAGATGCCTTCGATGCAGGACATGCCGAAGGAATGCCGGGCCATGATGGAGACCATGCCCCAAGCGTGCATGGACGCCATGCAGCAGATGATGCAGGGCGGCATGATGCACGGTGGGATGGCCGCTCCCCAAGGCGGAGAGTCGGCTCCAGCCGACGCCGATGTCGCCGACTTCACCAAGGCCTATGTCGATGCGATGGAGGAGATGCACGGTCCGATGATGGAGGGCGTCATGGCCGAGGACCCGGACGTCGCTTTCATCCGGGGCATGATCCCGCACCATCAGGGTGCGGTCGACATGGCGAAGATCGTGCAGCGATACGGAGATGACCCGCAGACAAGAGAGTGGGCGTCTCAGATCATTGAAGCACAGGAACGTGAGATCGCCGAAATGCAGGCGTGGCTGGACAGGAATGCCGGCCAGCAGCCTGCCGGCTTGGTCGAGACAGGCGGAACCGTGTACTCCGCCAACGAGGGCGACAATTCGATCAGCGCCATCGAACTCGGCACGGGTTCGGTCGAGACGGTGCAGATCGGAGTCTCACCGCACAATGTCGATCGGACACCGGACGGGAGGCTGTTGCTCGCCGTCGGGAGCGCTGCCTCCGATCACGCTCACGGATCGGATGACCAGGGACATGCCGATGCCGGCAACGGGCTTCTGGTGGTGCTCGATCCGCAGCAGCTGTCACAACCCGTCGGCACTGTAGAAGTCGGTGCGCATCCGGCGCATGTCGTCGCCGATCGTAGCGGCCGCGCCTATGTTTCGCTGTCCGGCGGGAACGAGATTGCGGTCGTTGATCTCGCAGCGGCTTCGGTGATCGAGCACATCACGACCGGAGCCTATCCGCACGGGCTGCGCCTCAACCCGGATGAGAGCGAGCTCTATGTGGCCAATGTCGAGGACGGCTCGGTCTCCGTCATCGACACGCAGGAGCTGACCGAGGTTGCGCGCATTCCGGTGGGCGCAGCGCCTGTTCAGGTCGGGTTCACGCCCTCGGGCGATCAGGTCTACGTCTCTCTTCGAGACGAGAACCGGGTGGCCGTCATCGACACCGCATCCCGCGAGGTGACGAACAGGATCGACGTCGGGCCGAACCCGATCCAGATGTTCGCCACCCCGGATGGAGCCTACGTCTATGTGGCCAATCAGGGCACCGAGGCGGAACCGAACGACACGGTCTCCGTGATCGAGATTGAGTCCGGAAACGTGATCGAGACGATCACCACCGGGAGCGGCGCCCACGGCGTCTCGGCATCGGCTGACGGGGCATTCGTGTTCGTAACGAACATTGCCGATGACAGCGTTTCGATCATCGACGTGGCGAGCCAGGAAGTGCTCAAGACCGTGCCGGTCGGCGATCGCCCGAACGGCATAGTCTACGCCGGATCGAACCAGTAAGCAGCGCGGCGCCGGAGCGAAACAGCTCTGGCGCCAGACTTGAGAATTGAGAATAGCTATTGGCGTCGATGAGCAGAGCCGGCGTGCATGACGAACTTCGAGGCAGCACGGCATTGGTTGCAGACATCGGAACTGATCTTGTCGCATATGCCGCCCTTTTCGTAAGCGCGTTCACGTCGGCGACCCTCCTACCAGGGTCGTCCGAGGCAGCGCTCCTGACTCTTCTAACAATGGGACAGGCCAACCTCGTCACCCTAGTGGGCGTCGCAACGGCAGGAAATGTGCTCGGCTCCTTGGTGAACTGGGCGCTGGGCAGGTTCCTCTCAGGGTTTCGAGACCATCGCTGGTTTCCGATTGACGACAGGTCATTTAGCCGTGCATCAGATTGGTACGGACGTTATGGCGTGTGGTCTCTACTCTTGTCCTGGCTGCCGATTATCGGCGATCCGCTGACAGTTGTGGCAGGAGCACTGCGAGTTGACCTTTCTCGTTTTCTCATATTCGTGTCGATCGGCAAAGCGGCACGCTATCTCTTTGTCGCCGGCGCATTTCTCTGGTGGAGCGGTTCTTGAGTGTACTTGCACGTCGAGTCGAGCTGTTGAGAATGGCGGAGACGAAGGGGCGCAGCCGAGCCGCCACCGCGCCCAGAAGCCTCACGCGGCCGCCGACTGGTCCTTGCGTTCGGCCGGATAGCCTGCCTCGGTTAAGGCGGCGGGGAGTACCTGCTCGTCCACCTTCGTGGTGACCGTCACTTCGCGGGTGGGTGGATTGGTGGTGACATCAGCCGCCGGATCGACGCTCAGAAGCGCGTTGTTGACCCGGCGCGCGCAGCCGCCGCAAGTCATGTCGGGAGCAGTGAATCGGAACATGCGAACTCTCCTCTGTTGGGCGTTCACGGACAAATCTGGTCCTTGCCACGTTGGCAAGGTCAAGGGTCAACGAGGAAAAATGATATCGCGGCCAAGGCGGCCTTGACCTTCCCATTGTTGGAAGCCCCATCTGGGGTGCAATGGATCAGGAAGGAAGCATGTCAAGACGAACCTTGTTCCGGCGAATTTGCTGCTAGGACCGTCTGACCGCCGCCCGTTCCTGCCGCGCCAGGCCGCTCGGCCCGTCCGTGAACGACGAATCTGGTCATGTCATGGCCAGCTAGACCACTGATCGCCATTGCCTGATCGGCGCTTCTCGCATGCAAAATGTGGGCGATGTGCAGCTCATCGGCTTATAGATCAAGTTTCAGCGGATTTGGGAAGCAATTTGTTCTTGACCTTCCAGCCGTTGGAAGGATTAGGGGTCTGCGACATCTGAACGCCCCATGAAAAATAACAGGAACTCCGGATGTCTACGCTCTCCCCCCAAACGCCGAAGCCTCCGGTGGCTTCGTCACCTGCAAGCACGACATTGCCGCTGGCCGTCATTGCGACGGCTCAGCTCATGGTGGTGCTTGACGATACCATCGCGAACATCGCCCTGCCGACACTCCAGAACGAACTCGGAATGTCGGCTGCGAGCCTGCCTTGGGTGATCAACGCCTACGTTCTCGCCTTTGGTGGACTGCTGCTGTTCGGCGGCAGGTTGGGCGATATCTATGGCCGGCGGCGCATGCTGCAGGCGGGCATGGCGATCTTCACCATTGCTTCCCTGTTCGTCGGGCTTGCCCAGGACAGCATGAGCATAATCGCGTCACGCGGTCTACAGGGCGTGGGTGCGGCGCTGACGGCCCCCAATGCTCTTGCCTTGATCGCGACGACCTTCCCCGAAGGCAAGGCGCGCAACGGAGCGATGGCCGTTTACGGAGCAATGTCCGGCCTTGGTATCATCGCCGGGCTGATCCTCGGCGGGCTGCTGACGGGGCTGCTGGGCTGGCGCTGGGCCTTCTTCATCAACATTCCCATCGGCCTGGCTGTGCTGGCGGGGTCAAGAACGCTTGTCGAGGCGGAACTGCACAAAGGCCGCCCGGACTTCACCGGCGCGCTCACCAGCATTGTGGGCATGGCCGCGCTCGTCTATGGGATCACCCGTGGCGGCGAACATGGCTGGACGGACAGCATCACGCTCGCCTCGTTCGCTACCGCCGCGATCCTGCTGCCGCTGTTCCTGATCTTGCAGTCGCGCAGCAAAGACCCGCTTCTGCCGCTACGTCTGTTCAAGGAGCGCAACCGGGCGGGTTCCTACCTCGCCATGCTGCTGCTGGGCTTCGGTCCGATGGGGATGATCTATCTGCTGACGCTCTATTTGCAGCACATCCTCGGCTACAGCCCGATCATGACCGCGCTGGCGTTCCTGCCATTCGGTGCGGGTATTATCGTTGGGGCCATTGTCAGTTCCAAGCTTGTCACGCGGTTTGCGCCGCGCGAGGTGGCAGCGCCCGCCGCACTGATCGGTGGCGCTGCCTTGTTCTGGCTCGCCAATATCGGACAGGAACTCAACTATATGTGGCACTTCATGCCCGCGGCCTTCCTCACCGCTTTCGGTTTCGTGGGGGCCGTGATTGCACTGGCGCTGACCGCCGTCAAAGGCGTGCAGACACAGGAGACGGGCATCGCATCGGCGCTCTTCAACGCCTCGCAACAGATCGGCGTCGCCTTGGGGCTGGCCGTCCTTTCGACCATCGCAGTCTCTGCCACGGCTGGCAGGTTGCCGGGTGCACTCGCCGCCCTCTATCGCGGGCGGGAGACGGGTGACGCCGGGCTAGTGAGATCGGCCAGCGATGCGCTGATCCACGGTTATGGTCTTGCGCTTGCGGGAGCTGGAGCTGCCCTCGTGATTGCCGCAGTCATTGCCGCGGTTCTGGTCAACGCTAAGAGGGGACAGGTTTCTACCGGCACGATCGCTGTCCATTGACAGGATAGTCATTAAGCCTACGGCGCGGTTCCGTGGCGCGCTACCCGCCGTAGGCCTTGCGCAGACGCCTGCTTGGACGAATTGCAAGCGGAGCGGTTGACATACAACATATGAACACATATTCATGTGTTGTATGTCAACCGCATGAGCCCTGAAATGTCCCATTCACACAGCCATGGTCATTCTCATGATGACCATTCCCATGATCACTCCCATGCGCCGACCGTCACGAGCGATAATGAGCGCAAGGTCCTTCTCTCGTTCTTCCTGATCCTCACGTTCATGATCGTGGAGGTGATCGGCGGTCTGATCTCAGGATCGCTGGCGCTGCTCGCCGACGCTGGACATATGCTGAGCGACGCGGCTGCGCTGGCGCTAGCTTATGCCGCCTTTCGGTTCGGACGGCGGGCGGCAGACTCCAAGCGGACCTTTGGCTATCTGCGTTTCGAGGTCCTTGCCGGTTTTATCAACGCAATCACGCTATTCGCGATCGTCGTCTGGATTGTCTATGAAGCCTGGCAGCGCTTTCAGGAACCGCATGTTATCCTCGCGGGTCCGATGCTTGGCGTCGCCATTGCGGGGCTCCTCATCAATATTCTCGTGTTCTGGATTCTGACGCGCGGAGATACCGAGCACGTGAACATCAAGGGTGCCATCCTTCATGTGTTGGGCGACCTCCTCGGCTCTGTGGCAGCGGTTTCAGCGGCCATCGTGATCATGTACACGGGTTGGACGCCGATCGATCCTATCCTCTCGGTGTTTGTCTCCCTGCTGATCCTGCGCGCCGCGTGGAATCTCCTCGGCAAGTCGATACATATCCTGCTTGAAGGTGCGCCAGATAACGCGACGCCCGAGAAGATCGAACGCCATCTTGTCGAGAACATCGCTGGCGTGGCGTCGGTGAGCCACATCCATGTCTGGTCGATCACGTCCGGGCGGACCTTGGCCACCCTACATGTGCGGCCGAAAGCCGATGTCGATGCCCGCTCGGTGGTGCGCGCGGTCGAGCGTGAGTTGAAGTCACAGTTTACGATCGAACATCCGACCATCGCCATCGACTGGAATGACGATGCGGACGCGTGCAGCCTGTCGCAAGCCTCTGCCTTGACCGGGCACGCGCATGGGGATCCACACGACCATGATGGGCATCACCACAACCATGGGCCTGAGCATGTCCACAGCAAGCAGGAGCATGAACGTTGAAGCAAGCCCCGTCCCTGTCGCAGAACGACGTAACCGTACTGGCAGAGACTTTTCGCCTGCTGGGCGATCCCACACGGCTGAGAATTCTGCTCTTTTGTCTGCCGGGTCCAAAGTCCGTCGGCGACATTGTTGAGAGCCTGGAACTGTCGCAGACACTGGTTAGCCACCATTTACGCCTGCTCAGAGGTGCACGGCTCGTCAGGGGGGAGCGTCGGTCAAAGCAGGTTTTCTACGAAGTGGCAGACAGTCACGTGAGCGACATGCTGATCGACATGGCGACCCATATCGACGAGGAGCACTTTGATGACTGACAAACAAGGCTTCTTGGCGATGTGATGCCTGTACCGCTGAAGAGCGGGCCTCTAATGCGTTCGTTGACGCAGGCAGCAGCACTTATCGCCGACACGGCAATCTTCACGCTGCGGTTAAGACCGGGATCTGTAATTTGCAGAGCTTGGCGGTGTTTCCCTTGAGGGTTTCAAGGATCTGTCCGCACTGACGGCTGCGAGCAGCGGTCGTGCTGTATCGGGTTTCACAAGGCCGAACGTTGCATTGACTCGAAGCGGGCTCACTTGCCCATCCGGTAACCTTCGCAGATCGTCCGTCCCTGCGTTCCCTCTCGGGACACCGCCCTCGGATCAGCTTCTGGGCTTCACCGCTGGCAATCAGATTCTACCTCACTTCATGCTTCGAACAAAGTGCCATCGCGCAGCATGGCGTGCATGATGACGGCAAGACGGCGGGCAAGCGCGACACGCGCCTTTCTCAGCCCGCGCCGCTTCGCGATCTTCATGGCCCACCCTTTGAGGGCGAAGCTGCCGCGACTGCGCGTTAGGATCGAGTTGGCCGCTTCGTAGAGCAGCTTGCGCACCATACTGTCGCCTTGCTTGGTAATGCGGCCTGTCCAGTCGACCTCTCCGGATTGATGACGTCGGGGGACCAGTCCGAAGTAGGCTCCAGCCGTTCGTGATTGCCGGAACCGGCCAGCTTCATCGACTGCTGCGGCGAATGCTGCTGAAGTCTGGACACCGACACCAGGGATGCTCATGAGCTGCCTGCAGGATTGCGATCGGTGGGCGAACTCACGCAGCACCAGATCCATTTCCTTGATCTGCTTCATCAGCCCGGTTCTCACGGCAAGCAACGCGGTAATGCTCTGGCCGAGGCCAGGTATATTGGCAGCCTCCATCACACGGTCGATAAACGCCTTGCCCTGACCGGGACCGGGTTTAAAGCCGAAGGTCGCGCACAAGCCCCGGATCATGTTGTCGAGCCGTACCCGGGCTTCGACCAGATGGTTGCGTGCCGTGATGACGCTCCGCACGCCATGAGCAGCGGGCGATTTGACATGCACCTCTTTGTAGAAGCCGGTCCTGGCCAATTGCGCCAGACCGGCGGCGTCATGAGGATCGGTCTTGTTCGCCTTCAATGCTTTCAGACTCTGATGCGCCTGCCGTGCATCGATACAGACGACGGGAACGCCGAGAGAACGCAGACCGTGACAGATCGCCGGCGACATGCGGCCGGTTTCGATCACCGCCCGTTTGACGCCACCAACCTCGCGCAACGCCTGTGCGATCTTGTCGGGAGCGCTCTCGACCTTCATCGAGGCGATCTTCCCGCCATTCTCATCGACAATGCAGACCTGCGTGGTTTCCATCGACAGGTCCAGTCCGGCATAGTGTTTCATGGCTGCTTCCTTCCTTCAGCTTTCGACAGCCAGAAGTGTGAGCCATTTCAGCTCCGAGGGAAGCGGCCACAAATTACCCGATGACTTAAGCAATTTCGGTCTTGACCTTCCAATGGTTGGAGGCCGCACGATCTTGCTTGATACCCGTTTCGTCAATGCAAGGCGGCAGAAATGAAAGACCAAGCGAAGAACCGTTCGTCCGTCGACAAATTATTCGGCTCGCTGATCGCGGAAGGGTACGTTTATGCAGATGATGCCGCGGACCTCGATGATGGTGCCGACATACGGATTCGTTTGGGCTTTCTCCAGACATTGATGTTGGCGACCAGAAGCAAGGTGGCCGCATAATGCGGAAAGGGGTCAAGTGTTCGGATAAAGTCGAGCTTCGCCATCTCCGTTATTTCGTGGCGGCGGCCGAGCATGGCAGTTTTCGTAAAGCAGGCGCTGCGGTTGGGCGGTCGCAAGCTGCGATCAGTCGGTCCATTGCCAAGCTGGAAGACGAGATCGGCGCCTCCTTGTTTCACCGGCACACGTGGGGCGTATCGCAAACCTATGCCGGCCAGCGATTCCTCATACACGCCCGCAGGGTCATCAGGACTGTTGGAGAAGGCGCTCAAGAGGTTGCCTCCGCAGGTCGTTCTGAAAAGGGACGTGTCCGAATCGGTATTTATTCGTCGATCGCTTCCGGCTTTTTGGCGGAGTTGCTGGAAGTTTACGGCAGGCGACATAGCGCGGTCAGAATCGAAGTGGCTGACGGGAACCCCGCAGAGCATGTCGCAGCGATCCGGCAACTCAATCTCGACGTCGCCTTCATCACTGGAACACGAGACTGGCCGGATTGCGAACGCGCCCTCTTGTGGTCGGAGCGTGTGTTCGTGGTCTTGCCTGGCCATCATGCCTTAGCCAACAGAGAGGAGGTCGTGTGGCGCGATCTGGCCGACGAATCCTTTATCGTCAGCGAGACTGCTCCGGGACAGGAAATCCATGATCATCTGGTGCGGCGGCTCGCGGATCTCGGCAGGCATCCCGAGATCCAGGTGCAATATGTCGGTCGGGATAATCTGGTGCCGCTTGTCGCACTCGGTCGAGGGCTGACTCTGGTGAGCGAAGCCATGACCGTCGCACAATTTCCGGGTGTGGTTTACCGGCCGGTCCTCGGTGAGATCCTGCCCTTTTCGGCCGTCTGGTCGGCGAGCAACGACAATCCCGCCTTCCGTCGGTTTCTCAGTCTGGCGAAAGCAATGGCCGTCAGACCTGCGACTTCGGAGACCGGACGGAGCGCCGTGCTTTCGTGAATCCCCTGTCGGTGGCGATAAAGCGCTCCAACATAGGCGCGATCAGCCTGACAGGATCAGCGGCGGGCTGGCCCGTCTCGCGGGCCAGTACTTCGGCATAGGTGGCAAGATCGCGATGGAGCGGCCCCGGCAGCTCCACCGTGACCTTGACCGGCTTGTCGTCGGGCAGCGGGCCGAGTTTCAGCTTGGTCATGGTCAACCTCCTCCGTTGTCAAATACTAAATCTCGGGTCACAATTATCCTGACCGGGAAGCCCGGCCGGATGGTGAGCGTCGGCGCGACCTGCAACTGGCGCTGCACGATCTGCTGCCCGGCCTGATTGACGGTATCCTGTGCGCCGTCGCGGATAGCCCGGATCAGCCGGTCCTCGTCGCTCGTCGCCAGCTCCGTGCCGACCGCGAGCAGCGTGGACAGCCCTGCGGCCTTCATCAGATCCCACCAGTGATAATCGACGCCATCCTCAAGGCCAGCGTAACCGCTGGCGTCCGCGCCCGGCAGGCGCTCCAGAACGATGGAGCGTCCGCCGGGCAGGATCAGGCGATTCCACACCAGCAACACCCTGCGCTGGCCGAAGGTCACGCCGTCATCGTATTGGCCGATGATGCGTGTCCCCTGCGGGATCAGAAGCAGGCTGCCGGTTGGGCTGTCATAGACGTTTTCGGTCACCTGCGCCGTAATCTGGCCGGGAAGATCGGAACGGATGCCGGTGATGAGCGCGGCCGGAATGACGGCGCCCGCCTGAAGGATATAGGGCGAAGCGGGCGGCGTGACGCGATCCGCGGAAACGGTCTGCCGGTCGACCGGGCCATTGAGGAAAGCCGCGTGCCTGTTCTGCCCGGACGCGTCCTGTTGCTGTCCGCCAAGCCCGGCGAGGCCGGGCATGGCCGTTCCCGGTGTCCCGCCAGAGCGCGGGCCGGACTGGAAGAACACGTTGCTGAGGCGGGCCGCCTCTTCCTCGGCGCGCCGGCGTTCCTCTTCGGGATCGACGGCAGGCGTCGTAATGGCAGGTGTCGCTATGGGCTGGCCCCGGTTCTGAGCCTCAACGATCGGGCGGCCGAGATCGCCCGGCAGCGCCGGTCCCAGGATCGGGCCCGTATAGTCGCGCGGCAGGTCGGATAACCCGTCGGCCGTAGGTCGGTTTTCGGTCGAATAGAGTTCTTCGCCGCCCGGTCCCATGTCGCGGGTCTGGAGCGCGTAGATCAGCGCGCCGCCGATGCCGAGAAGTGCAATCGCACCGACGCCCGCCAGCACCTTGCGAGACAGTCGGGTAACGCGGGGCGATTCAGCGCGCAGGCGCATGGGCGCGGCGGTGTCGGTATCGCTCATAAGGACGATGCTCCCGTGGTCGTGCGGGCCGGCTGGGCTGCGGCCTGCCTCTGTTCCATGCGAACGATCCTGACCACCTGCTGGCGGTCGCCGCTGCCAAGGCGCAGTTCGGCCGCGCTGAACAGGCGGTCCACAATCAGGACATTCTGGTGGACACGGCTGTTGACGATCTGCGGCTCGCCATCGGAGCCGAGCACGAAGATCGGCGGCATCTCGCCCTGCACGATGCCGCGCGGGAAGACGACATAGACGCGGCGTCCATCGTCGAAGACGGAAACGGGCCGCCATGGCGGGCTATCGCCTCGCACCTGCAATCCGTAGCGATAGTTTCGGGCCGCTTCGGCCGGGATGACGGGTGCGGTCGGAACGCTCTGGCGCAGGCCTGCCGGTGGCGCGGGATAGGCCCATGCCAGGGAGGGCATGTAGAGCGCTTCCCGCGCGCGCAACTCGATCATGTAGGTGCGCCGGTCGGTGGTCACGACAAGGTTCGTGGAAATGTCCGGTCGCGTCGGCTTCACGAGGATGTGGACACGGCGGGTCGCGCCCGAACCGGATTCGGTGTCGCCGATGATCCATCGTGTCGTATCCCCGGCCGCAATCGGTCCCGCGCCGGTCAGGCTTTCGCCCGGCTCCAGCGCGATATTGGTGATTTGACCGGGGGCTGCATAGACTTGGTAGAGCGCGCCTTCGCTCCACGGATAAATCTGGATGGCGTTGTAATAGCCTTCGCGGCGTGGTTCGACGCGGGCGGCGGCATTGGCGTTTTCGACACGGCCTGCCGGTGTGCTGGCAGCGGTTCCGCCCCGCGCGACTGTCAAGGCAGGCGGGACATGCAGCGGCCGGGGCCGGTCGTCGGTGGCGGCCGCCTGCACGGCGGGCAGCGGCGGAACGTTGTCATCGTAGCTGAATTGCGGTGTTCGGTTGGTCGCGCATCCCGCAAGTATGGTCGCGGAAAGCAGCAAAGCCGCGAAAGGGGGTTTACGGAAAACCGGTAGCCCGGCTTTACGGAAAGTCGTGCGGGTCATTGGCTCATCTCCCGCGACCAGTTGATCGCGTTGACATAGATGCCTAACGGATTGGCGCGCAGCCGCTCGGCGTCGCGCGGAGCCTGGATCACGATGGTCAGGATGGCGGTCCATCGCTCGGTGGTAGAAAGCTGGCCGCTCTCGTAATGCCGTTCCGTCCACGCCACGCGGAAACTGTCCGGCGAAGCCCGGATGACGCTCGATACCTCGACAGCGATCTGCTGGCGGCCGACCTTGGTGAACGGGTCGTTGGCGCGGGCATAGTCGTTGAGCGCCGCCGCGCCACGATCGGTGGTGAACTCATAGGCGCGAAGCCAGTTCTGCCGGACGATGATCGCGTCCGCCGGGATCGCGCGGACCTGCTCGATGAAGCGGCCGAGATGGAAGGCGATCTGCGGATCGGTCGGGCGATAATCGGCCGCTGCCGGCGCGACTGCCTGCGCCTGTCCGAGATTGTCGACCTGCACCACCCAAGGCACGACGGTTCCGCGCGCCGATTGCCAGACGAGCGCGGCGGCGAAGCCGGCCGCGAGGATCAGGCAGCCGAAGGCCATATAGCGCCAGTTCTTCGCCTGCACGCGGGCCGAGCCGATGCGCTCGTCCCAGACCTGCGCGGCGCGCTGATAGGGGGTCTCGGGTTCCGGCACCTTGCCGTAATGGGTCGTCGGTCGTTTGAAGAGATTCATGAGCGGTCACTTTCGGAAAGGCTGACGGAGGAGCCGCCGCCGCGGCTGTCGCCGGATCGGACAGCATGAGCAGCAGCGGTAACGCCGTGGCTCATGGCCCGGCCGCGGCGGATCTGCTGTGCCCAGGCTGGCCCATCGGTAGATGGCGAAGTTGATGGCTCGGCAGATGCGCTTGCGCCGACCGTGCCCATAGAGGAACTGCCGCCGGACGCAGCGAACCCGGCTCTTGCACCGTCGGAATAGCTGGATTTGAGGCTGTCGGTGGCTCGGGAGGCGGCGCGTTTCAGGGGCGAAACGGTCGCGGAGGCTCCGGCGCGTGCCACACCTCCAAGGCCGGAGGCGACCCCGGCCGCGCCGGAGCCGCTCATGGAACCAAGGGTATAGGCGGACGAAGCCGCACCGGCTGCCACAGCACTACCACGCGCCAACGCTGCACCGCCCGATAGCGCGGCTGCACCTCCCTTGGCGGCGAGCATGGTCGCACCGCCTGCGGCAACGGCCGCGCCGCCAACCGCAAGGCCAGTGCCGACGGCAGCGCCTGCGCCGAGTTGCGGGCCGCCGGAGACAAGGCCGGTGGCGATACCGGGACCGAAGATGCCCAGGCCGAGAAGGGAGAGTGCGGCGAGCACAATCGCCATGGCGTCGTCGATCGTCGGGGTCGCACCGCCGAAGCCTGCGGTAAACTGCCCGAACAGTGTCGACCCGATGCCGATGATGACGGCAAGAACCAGCACCTTGATGCCGCTGGAGATCACATTGCCCAGCACCCGCTCGGCCATGAAGGCGGTCTTTCCGAACAGGCCGAATGGAATCAGCACGAAGCCGGCCAGCGTGGTCAGCTTGAACTCGATCAGCGTGACGAAAAGCTGGATTGCCAGGATGAAAAAGGCCAGCACCACCAGCGCCCAGGCGAACAGCAGGCACGCGATCTGGATGAAGTTCTCGAAGAAGGCGATCCAGCCCATCAGGTCCGAAATGGATTCCAGCAGCGGGCGACCGGCGTCCAGCCCGGTTTGGGCAACGCGGCCGGGGCGCAGCAGATCGGCAACCGAGAAGCCAGTTCCGGACGCCATGAGCCCGAGCCCGGCGAAGCTCTCGAAGACGATCTGTGCGAGATTGTTCCAGTTGCTGATGAGATAGGCGAAGACGCCGACGAACAGCGTTTTCTTCACCAGTCGTGCAATGATGTCGTCGTCGGTGCCCCAGGCCCAGAACAGTGCGGCGAGCGTCACGTCGATGACGATCAGCGTCGTGGCGATAAAGGCTACTTCGCCGCCGAGCAGGCCGAAGCCGGAATCGATATAGCTGGTGAAGATGCCGAGAAAGTTGTCGATGACCCCCGTTCCGCCCATGTGCTCACGGCCTCCCGTTCTGTTCGGGTGTCGCTGGCGCAGGTGTGCGGCCGAGGAAGCGGTTGCGGGTCTCGGCCCAGATCGCGAGGCAATCGGTGTTGTTGGCCGCAGCTTCGCCCATCTGCTGGCAGCGGCGCTGCCCCTCGCGCAAGGGATCGACCGGAGGCTGGAGCGAGGGAGCGGAAGGCGCCGGGACGGAGACGTCCTCGCGGGTCATCTCGATGATGGTCGCCGTGATGGCCACGGCGACAAATACGATGGCCGCGATCCGTGCCAGCACCTTCCCGTCCATGACTTCCCCTCCCGGCTCAGTTGAACATTCGCGCGTTGCCGGGCTGGTAGCCGGACCCCGGGGTCAGGAAGCGCTCGCGCTGGATGCGTCCCTGTTCGGCTGCGGTGGCGCGTTCGGCCTCGGTCAAGGCGTCCGCCCGGCCATTGGCCGAGATCACCGCGATCAGGTCGGAAAGCTGCTGCGACTGGAGGGCGAGAAGCTGGTTGCCAGCCTGGGTTGCCTGAAGCGCACCGGTCGCGCCCTGGCTCTGGCCGACAAGTGCAGACATTTCGGCGCGGTTGCTGTCGATATTGCCGACGACGCCGGCCTGCACCCGCATGGCGTCCTGCAAGCCGCCGACCGTGTTTTCCCAGCGGGACCGAGCATTCGCTATGAGCTGCTGATCGGTGGCTGTGAGGGACAGGTTGCCATAGTCCTGCTGGAACATCTGGTCGATGTTCTGAACGTCGAACGCAATGTTCTGGGCCTGCCCGAGAAGCTGCTGGGTCCGCTGGACGTTCTGCTGAAGCGCCTGAAGCGAGCTGTGAGGCAGGCTCGCGAGATTGCGGGCCTGATTGATCAGCATCTGCGCCTCGTTCTGAAGCGAGGTGATCTGGTTGTTGATCTGCTCCAGCGTACGGGCGGCGGTCAGCAGGTTCTCCGCGTGGTTGGTCGGATCATAGACGATCCTGCCGAATCCGCCAAAGAAGGCATTGGCCGGGGTGATGAAGACCGGCGCGAGCGCCAGCGGCGCGGCGAGCGAAAGGGCGAGCGCCGAAGCGCTGGCCATGCGGGAAATCTGGGTCTTTGTGCGCGTCATGGGGTAATTTCCTCTTCTTCCAGGGTGAACTCGAACGCGTCGTCATCGAAAATGACGGACGGCAGATCCTCGCTTTCGGTCGCGAGATTGCTGAGGTCGGGGATGAGATCGGCCGCCCATTCGACATCGCGCGCCCGCAGCCAGGCGGCGAGGAACCCGTCACGGCCATGCTCGGTGAGGATTTCGGCAATGAGTGCCTGATCGGATTTGGCGGACGCGGCGCAGAGCGCGAGGCCGACTTCGGACAGGCCCAGCTCGAACAGGCGATTGCCGCGCCGCGACTGGCAGTAGTAATCCCGCTTGGGCGTGGCCCGGGCCAAGATTTCAATCTGCCTGTCGTTCAAGCCGAACCGGCGATAGATCTCCGTGATCTGCGGCTCGACGGCGCGCTCGTTCGGCAGCAAGAGCCGCGTCGGGCAGCTTTCGATGATGGCCGGGGCGATGGCGGAATTGTCGATGTCGGACAGCGACTGCGTGGCGAAGATGACGGAGGCGTTTTTTTTGCGCAGGGTCTTGAGCCATTCCCGCAACTGATCCGCGAACCCCTTGTCGTCCAGCGCGAGCCAGCCTTCGTCGATGATGAGCAGCGTCGGACGGCCATCAAGCCGGTCGCCGATGCGATGAAACAGGTAGGACAGGACAGCGGGCGCCGCGCCAGTGCCGACCAGGCCCTCGATCTCGAACGCCTGCACGTCGGCTGAGCCGAGATGCTCGGCCTCGGCATCGAGAAGGCGTCCATAGGGGCCGCCGACACAATAGGAGCGCAGCGCCTGCTTGAGGTCATTGGACTGAAGCAGCACGGCAAGGCCGGTGATGGTGCGTTCGCCGACCGGGGCGGAAGCCAGCGAGGTCAGCGCCGTCCAGAGATGTTCCTTCACCTCGGGCGTGATCTGGATGTTCTCGCGCATCAGGATAGCGACGATCCAGTCGGCGGCCCAGGCCCGCTCGGCCGTCTCGTGGATGCGGGCCAGCGGTTGCAGCGAAACCGAGGTCTCGGTCGCATCGGTCAGTTCACCGCCGAGATCGTGCCAGTCGCCGCCCATGGCCAGAGCGGAGGCGCGGATGCTGCCACCAAAATCGAAGGCAAAAACCTGCGATCCCGCATAGCGGCGGAACTGCAAGGCCATCAGCGCCAGCAACACCGACTTGCCCGCGCCGGTCGGGCCGACGACGAGGGTATGGCCCACGTCGCCGACATGAAGGGAGAGCCGGAACGGCGTCGATCCTTCGGTCCTGCCATACAGCAGCGGGGGCGAGCTGAAGTGATCGTCCCGTTCCGGCCCCGCCCACACGGCGCTTGAGGGAACCATGTGGGCAAGGTTGAGCGTCGAGACCGGAGGCTGACGAACATTCGCATAGGCATGTCCGGGCAAGCTGCCGAGCCAGGCGTCGACGGCATTGACCGTCTCGACCATGACACTGAAGTCGCGGGACTGGATGATCTTCTCGACCAGCCGCAGCTTTTCGTCGGCGCCGCGGGCGTCCTCGTCCCAGACCGTGACGGTCGCCGTGACATAGGCCATGCCGGCCATGTCGGCGCCGAGTTCCTGCAACGCCATGTCCGCGTCAGCCGCCTTGTTCGCGGCATCGGTGTCCACGAGCGCGGATTGCTCGTTGGTCATCACCTCCTTGATGATCGCCGCAATGCTCTTGCGCTTCGCGAACCATTGCCGCCTGATCTTCGTCAGCAGCCGCGTCGCGTCGGTCTTGTCCATGAGGATGGCGCGGGTGGACCAGCGATAGGGAAAGGCCAGCCGGTTCATCTCGTCGAGCAGGCCGGGGGTGGTCGTGCTCGGGAAGCCTGTGATCGTCAGCACCCGGAGATGTTGATTGCCCAGGCGCGGCTCCAGGCCGCCGGTCAGCGGCTGATCGGCCAGCAGCGCATCGAGATAGACCGGAGTTTCCGGCACGCAGACACGATGCCGATTGGTCGAGATGGTGGAGTGCAGGTAGGTCAGCGTCCCGGCGTCATCGAGCCAGCGGCATTCCGGCATGAAGCCGTCGAGCAGCGCCAACACGCGATCGGTGCGGTCGATAAAGCCGCGCACCAGTTCCCAGGGATTGACGCCCGAGGTTTCGCGGCCCTCGTAGAGCCAGGACTCGGAGCGGGCGGCATCCTCGGCGGGCGGGAGCCACAGGAAGGTCAGGAAGTAGCCCGAGACGAAGTGGCTGCCTTCCTCCTCGAAATCGGCCTTCCGCTCGGCATCGACCAGCGCGGAGGCCGGATCGGGGAACTGGCTGGCGGGATAGGTCGCGGCTTCCGACCGCTGCGCCTCGACAAAGATCGCCCAGCCCGAGCCGAGACGGCGGAAGGCGTTGTTCAGCCGTCCGGCCACAGCGACCAGCTCGGCCGCGACGGCGCTGTCGAGATCGGGACCGCGAAACTTGGCGGTCCTCTGGAACGAACCGTCCTTGTTGAGGACAACCCCCTCCCCGACCAGCGCGACCCAAGGTAGATAGTCCGCGAGGCGGGATGCGGTGCGGCGGTACTCTGCAAGGTTCATCATGGCTCGTGCCTCACACCGAGAGATGGCCGGGGATACGCAGATGGCGGCGCGCGACCTCGACGAAGAGCGGATCGCGCTTGGCTGCCCAGACGGCGGCGATATGGCCTACCGCCCAGATCAGGATGCCGGCGAGCCAGAGCTGAAGACCGAGGCCGACGGCCCCGGCCAGCGTACCGTTCAGGATCGCGACGGAGCGCGGCGCCCCGCCGAGCAGGATCGGCTCGGTCAGGGCGCGATGGACCGGAACGGAAAAGCCCCGCACCGTGTCGAGCGCCTCAAAACTCACCGCCATCAGACCAGCGCCCCGCCGCCGAAGGAGAAGAAACTGAGGAAGAAGGAGCTGGCGGCGAAGGCGATGGAAATGCCGAAGACGATCTGGATCAGACGGCGAAATCCGCCGCCGGTATCGCCAAAGGCCAGCGTCAATCCGGTGACGATGATGATGATCACCGCGACGATCTTCGCCACTGGGCCCTCGACGGATTGCAGAATGGACTCGAGCGGGGCCTCCCATGGCATGGAAGAGCCGGAGGCCCAGGCCGGGGACGTCGTGAGGCTCACCCAGGCGAAGGCCGATGCGGTTGCGATATGGTGGCGGATACGGAAGGCACGACGGATCATGCAGGTTCTCCAGTGTTGTGAGCGGTGTCTGGTTCTGAGAAAGCGGGGGAAATCCGGTAGTCGCCGTCCGGCCCGATCCCTTCGACGCGGGCAAGCTCGGCCAGGCGGCGCGCAGCCCCGCGACCTGCGAGGACGGCCACGAGGTTGATGGTCTCCGCGATCATCGCGCGGGGGACGGTGACGACGGCTTCCTGGATGAGCTGTTCGAGGCGGCGCAGCGCGCCGATGCCGGAACCGGCATGGATGGTGCCGATGCCGCCGGGATGCCCGGTGCCCCAGGCTTTGAGGAGATCGAGCGCCTCGGCGCCGCGCACCTCGCCGATGGGGATACGATCCGGACGCAGGCGCAGCGAAGACCGCACCAGTTCCGACAGAGTGGCGATGCCATCCTTGGTCCGCATCGCCACCAGATTAGGCGCGGCGCATTGCAGTTCGCGGGTGTCCTCGATGATGACGACACGATCCTGTGTCTTCGCTACCTCGGCGAGCAGCGCATTGGTCAGCGTGGTCTTGCCGGTGCTGGTGCCGCCTGCAACGAGGATGTTGGCGCGGGAAGAAACGGCCGCGCGGAGCGTTTCCGCCTGATCGGCGGACATGATGCCGGCGGCCACATAGTCATCAAGGGTGAATACGGCGACCGCGGGCTTGCGGATGGCGAAGGCGGGCGCGGACACGACCGGCGGCAGCAACCCCTCGAAGCGCTCGCCGGTTTCGGGCAGTTCGGCCGAGACGCGCGGGCTGCGCGCATGGACTTCGACGCCGACATGGTGGGCGACCAGCCGCACGATGCGCTCGCCGTCAGCGGCGGACAGTATCTCGCCTGTATCGGCCAGCCCTTCGGACAGCCGGTCCACCCAGATGCGTCCGTCGGGGTTCAGCATGACCTCGACGACAGACGGGTCTTGCAGCAAGGTTGAGATGGCAGGTCCGAGCGCTGTCCGGAGCATGCGCGCGCCGCGGTCCACATTTGCCTGTTTGTGGTTGATGCCTGCCATCTCGTCCCCGTTCCACCGGGGAGGCGAGAGACGATCCCCGGATGGGGATCACTAAAAGAGACACAAAACAGGTCGTTTCAACAAGTTTCGGTCGTCGTAGTAGTGTGGGATAAAATTACAGGAGAACGGCGGTGTGTCTGAGCAGTCGGATGATCCGCAGGCACACCGGCATGCTCTCGACTGATTCGACTGGCTCGTGGCGTCAGGCCGCCTCGCCGGGACCGAGCCGGCGTTCGCCCCAGGTGGTCCGCTCTCGGAAATCATGTCGCAAGTGGCTTAGCACTTGCGATAAAGACTTGTGAAACGAAAAGCCGCGACTTTCCGGGTGCAGCCGATCTATTGCGGGTTTCAGGAATTGCGCGAGATTGACGCGTGCGCGCTCCATCTATAAGCAATAATTTCAACAAAACATGAAACGTTGAAATGATATGGACGAAAACGACGCGCTCGCGGGCTTCGCCGCGCTCTCTCACGAGGACCGCTTGCGGATAATCCGCATGTTGGTCGTCGCCGGCGCTGACGGCATGGCCGCTGGTGCCATCGCCGGCGCGCTCGATAATGCGCCGCCGTCGCGCGTCTCCTTCCATCTCAAGGAACTGGAGCGTGCCGGACTCGTGCAGGGGCGGCGAGATGGCAAGTCGATCATCTACAGCGCCAACTGGCCGGCGCTCTCCGATCTCGTCGCCTTTCTCATGCACGACTGCTGCGAGGGCCACTGCAAATATTGCGATCAAGCGATTGCCCTATTCGCAAAATGCGAGGGTCGCCCAACCGGGCCGATCTGCTGCGACTAGAACTGGCCGTGCAAAAAATCCTCGCTTTCGTTGAAAACAACCTTCTGCTGCTGACCGTCGCGACGGCCGCGCTCGGCCTGCTGGTGCCTTCGGTCGGAATCATCCTTGAAAGCGGCATAAGCCCGCTTTTGGCCCTGCTGATGCTAGTCATCAGCCTGACCTTTGACGCTCATGCCGTAAAGCTGGTTTTCCGGAAGCCGAGCCGGCAGCTTTGGGCGCTTGGCCTCGTCTATGGTCCCATGTCGCTCGCCGGATGGCTCACCGGGCGGCTGTTCTTCGGCTCTGGGCCGCTGGCCGCCGGTCAAACCCTTGTCGGCACTCTGCCGACTGACGTTTCCGCTCCGTTGCTGGTCCTGCTCGCACGCGGCAATGTCGCCCTCGCGGCGGTCCTCAATGCGGTCAACACAGTGCTTTCGCCCTTCATCGTGCCGATCCTGTTCCTGCTTCTCACCGGAATCGAGCTGCAAGTTCCCATCGGGGCGGTCATCATGGAATTAGTGCTGATCGTGGTGCTGCCGACCGTGATCGGGGTCTACCTACGCACGCGATACCCGGAAGCGGTCGGCCGACACGATGGCCTCTATCCCTCTCTTGGTTCGGTGCTCTACCTGCTCCTGCTTCTGGCGGTCGTGGGTCCAAACGCCGAAACAATCCTCGGCTATGGCTGGTTCGCCCTCCTAATCGCGCTGGCCGCGCTCACGCTGAACCTGATCGGCTATGCGGTCGGGTCCATCGCAAAAGTCTTTGTGGCCGACCGGCAAGAGCTGATCGCCTACCTGTTCACGGTGAGCAAAAAGGAGTTCTCCATTGCGGCGGCGTTCGTAGCGGCGTCCGGGTTGCCCTCGGAAATCGCCGTGCCTGCCGCCTTCTTCGCTGTGATCCAGATGATTACGTCACCGATCGCCGCAAAGATTTTGGCATCGAGAGGCCCGGCGCTGCGGTGAGCAGTCATTAGGTTCTGGCTGGCAGCGGAGACAGGCTCTCTATTATCCTACAATCTGCGACCAGCCCGCATCCACACTGGTCTATCATCCTGTCCAGTTCCGACTTGAGCGCAGTTAGGTCTTCGATTTTTCGCTCGACTTCCTTCCGGTGCTCCTTTGCGATCGCATCAATCGCCGCGCAGGACTGCGAACGATCGTCGGCCAGCTTGAGAAACTCCCTGATCTGATCGAGCGAGAAACCAAGCTCGCGCGCACGCCTGATGAAGCTGAGGCGGTTGAGGTGGCCCGGCTCATATGCACGGTAGTTGCCATCGGTACGCGAGGGTGCGGGCAGGAGACCGTTCTTCTCGTAGAACCGGATCGTCTCGACCTTGGTCCCCGTTCGTCTAGCCAATTGGCCGATCATCAGAATTCTGTCGTTCATCTCTTGACCCTATAGTGACTACAGGGTCTATCTACAATGTCACATCGGGAAAGTCGAGGTGACATCATGGCGGCAGCGAACCCTTACAGACTGCGCGTAGAAGGCATGGACTGCGCCTCTTGCGCGTTGAAAATTGAAACGGCGATGCAACGCTTGCCGGGCGTTAGCGACATCAATGTCAGCTACGCCAACGAGACGCTTGCATTGCAACTCGATGAAGACCGTACGGCCCTCGGCACCATTGAGCAAAAGATCCGATCGCTCGGCTACACACCAGTGATCGAGCAGACCGAGGCAAAGGCGAGCCCACCTCGGAAACGCATCACAGAGGCATGGTGGAAAGGCAACAAGGGTCGGCTTGTGCTCCTTACCGGCGCGTTGTTCATCCTTGCCTTCGCCCTCGCGCGTGTCCTGCCCGAATCGGAGCAATGGCTATACTCAGGCGCTGCATTGATCAGCGTCATCCCGTTTGCGAGGCGGGCGGTCGCCGGCGCGATGTCAGGCTCACCCTTCACCATCGAGACGTTGATGACGGTCGCGGCACTCGGCGCGGTCGCCATTGGCGAGGCCGAAGAAGCTGCTGTCGTGATCTTCCTGTTCGCAGTGGGCGAATTGCTTGAAACGGTCGCGGCGGGCCGTGCGCGTGCTGGCATCGAGGCGCTGATCGATCTGGTGCCCCGCGTCGCATTCCGCGAACGTGATGGTGCCGTTGAGAAGATCGACGCCGAAGATCTGGCCATCGGCGATGTCGTGGTCGTTCGGCCAGGGGACCGTGTGCCGTCTGACGGCACGGTGATTGACGGTGTATCTGAGGTCGATGAGGCGCCCGTGACAGGCGAATCCGTGCCCGTGCTGAAAGAAGCCAGCGCAAACGTCTATGCCGGCAGCATCAACGCCAATGGAGAGCTGCGCGTAGCGATCAGCCATGTCGCGGCCGACAACACCATCGCCCGCATTATCCACATGGTCGAGGAAGCCCAGGAATCAAAAGCCCCAACGGCGCGTATGATCGACCGTTTCAGCCGCTGGTATACGCCGGGCGCGATGGTCGTCGCGGCTCTGATTGTTGTCGTGCCGCCGCTCGCCTTCGGCGGTGACTGGATGACATGGGTGTATCGGGGTCTCGCGACGTTGCTGATTGCTTGTCCCTGCGCGCTCGTGATTTCCACACCGGCGGCTATTGCCTCGGGTCTTGCCGCCGGTGCGCGTCAGGGACTGTTGATCAAGGGCGGCGCGGCGCTGGAAACACTTGGCAAGGTCGTAACCGTTGCCTTCGACAAGACGGGAACGCTGACGCGTGGCCATCCCCAAGTGACGGACATTGTGCCGATCAACGGTGATGAGAACTCCGTCCTTGCCACCGCAGCGGCCGTCGAGCGCAGCACCAGCCATCCTCTCGGGATTGCAATCGTGGAGGCGGCAAAGGTGCGGGGGCTCGAACTGCCCGCCACCTTCGGGGGCGGCGTTGCCACACCTGGCAAAGCGGTCACAGCGCGGTTGAAGGACGGCTTCGCTTCGGTCGGGTCTCCCCGTCACGCCGCCGAACAAACGGGCCTCGAAGAGGGCATCGTTGAGACGATCACCGAGCTGGAGAGCCAGGGCAAGACGGTCGTCGTGCTTATGAAGGACAAGACCATCGAGGGATTGATCGCATTGCGCGACGAGCCGCGCGACGACGCTATCGAAGGTGTGAAGCGGCTGACAGATCGCGGCGTGCGCCCTCTGATGCTGACGGGCGACAACAAGCGCACGGCCGACGCCATCGCGGCTCATCTTGGCCTTGAGGCGAGCGCCGAACTTCTGCCCGACGCCAAGCTCGCCGAGATCGGCCGCCTCAGGGCTGATGGACCGATTGCCATGGTGGGAGACGGTATCAACGACGCTCCGGCGCTCGCTGCTGCCTCCGTTGGCGTTGCCATGGGTGCGGGCACCGACGTTGCTCTGGAGACCGCCGATGCCGCGCTGCTAAGAAACCGGGTGACAGGTATCGCTGATCTCATCGGATTGTCGCAGGCGACGCTCGGCAATATCTGGCTGAATATCGCAATAGCGCTTGGTCTGAAGGCTGTCTTCCTCGTGACCACTTTATTCGGCATTACCACACTCTGGATGGCGATCCTCGCCGATACGGGCGCTACGGTCCTCGTTACGGCCAATGCGCTGCGCCTGCTGACCTGGCGCGGCACCCGCGACAAATGAGCTTGAACAGTGCGCACATGCAGGTCGCGGCTTCCACTTCTCGCCAAGAAAGCCGAGGTGTAATTTATGAGTAATCAGTCCCAGGGCAGTGCCAATTCATCCGAGAAGAGCGAACAATGGGCGCTCGCATGGGTACTTGCGATCAATACTGCCCAAGCAGCCATTGTGGGAGGATTAGGGTGGTGGGCTCAGTCAACAGGATTGATGGGCTCTGCGCTCGATAATCTTGGCGATGCAGGTGTCTACGCCATCAGCCTTTTTGTCGTAGGGCGCGGACTGGTGGCGAAGGTTCGCGTTGCGCGGCTGTCGGGTATGCTGCTGATATTATTCGCCGGTTTGCTTCTGTTTGAGGTCGGCCGACGCTTCTTCACTGGCTCCGATCCGATCGGGCCGGTCATGATCGCCGTGGCGATCGCGAGCGCCCTGACGAATATGGTCTGTATGTGGTTCCTGAAATCTCATCGGGAAAGCGGCGTGCATCTGCAAGCCTCATGGATTTTTACGACAAACGACATGCTGGTGAACTCGGCGATCGCTGTTTCTGGTCTTGCAGTAATTCTTTTCAATTCGCCTTATCCGGATCTGATCATTGGCTTGGGTGTGGTTGTAGTCGTTGTCAGAAGCGGCTTCGAAATCCTTGAGAAGGCCGGCGAAGCTGGAAAAGGAGAAAAGGAACATGACTAGTTTGCGAGCCCTATCCGCCGCCTTCCTTGCCTTTGCAGTGTCGATCTCTCCTGCTGTGGGTCACGACTTCCAAGCTGGTTCGATCACCATCAATCACCCGTGGTCACGCGCGACTCCGCCGGTCACGCCGGTAGCCGGCGGCTATCTCACGCTGACGAACGATGGCGACATTGCCGACCGCCTGATCTCGATCTCATCACCCCTGTCAGACCGGGTGGAGATCCACGAGTCGACCGTGAGCGACGGGGTTGCCAGCATGAGACCAGTGCAAATTGGCATCGAAATTGGAGCTGGCGAGACCGTCGAGCTTCAACCTGGCGGTATGCACATCATGTTCTTGAAGCCATCGCGCCCTTTGAAGGATGGGGAGCGGTTTGGCGCGACTCTTGTGTTCGAGCAGGCCGGTGCCATCGACGTTGAGTTCGCTGTGCAGAACATGGGTGCTCGTCCGGCATCTGCGAACGAGCATGACGGGCACGGGGAGCCCGCCCAATGAGCGGCGTCAAACTTTTCCGACTCGTTGCATGGGTCTCCGTCGCCGTTGTTGGCGGGCTTTTCATCGGCCTGTCCGTATCCAAGCCTTGGCAACAGCAAACCGTGACGGTCGCGTCCTCGACAGGCACGGCAGCCATCGGCGGCCCGTTCCAACTCACATCCCATCGAGGCGAGACGATCGACAATGCTGCGCTGGCCGGAAAGCCTTATCTCGCCTTCTTCGGCTTCACCCATTGTCCCGATGTGTGCCCGACGACGCTCTATGAATTGAGCGATCTCATGAACGAGCTCGGGCCGGTGGCCGACCAGTTCAACGTCCTGTTCTTCACCGTCGATCCCGAACGGGACACACAAGAATTGCTTGCTCAGTACATGACAGCCTTTGATAATCGCATCCTCGCACTGCGGGGCAATCGACAGGAAACGGACGCTGTGGTGAAGGCCTTTGCGGCCTATGCGCGAAAAGTGCCTCTGGAAGGGGGCGAATACACAATGGATCATACCGCCGGCGTTTACCTGATGGATGCCGAGAGCCAATTCGTCGGCACGCTCGACATGCACGAGCCGCGTGAGATTCGATTGCAGAAGCTCCGCCGCCTGGCGGGCGAGATTGGCTGATGGAGTTCTCCAGTATCGGAATAGCGACGGCTTTCGCCGCAGGCGTCGTATCCTTCCTGTCGCCCTGCGTTCTGCCGCTGGTGCCGGGCTATATCTCCTACGTCGCAGGCCGCACGATTAGCCCGGATGGCACTGCGGCCGATGCCGAATTCAAGGCGGCAAGCCGAACTCTCGGCCTCAGCCTCTGCTTCGTGCTCGGCTTTACGACCGTGTTCGTCCTCCTTGGGGCCAGCGCAACCGTGTTGAGCCGGCTCCTGCGCATGTATCTTTTCGAAGCGAACCTGATCGGAGGCGTGATCGTCGTCCTCTTCGGTCTGTTCACGACAGGTCTCGTACCAATGCCCTGGCTCAATCGTGAAGCGCGGTTCCATGCCAATCCGGGCAGCGGAAGCGCCGGGGCGGCTTATCTCCTCGGTCTCGCTTTCGCGTTCGGCTGGACTCCCTGCATCGGACCAGTGCTGGGCGCGATTCTGACCCTGTCCGCCGCCAACGCCACGGTCGCAAGCGGAACGACGCTACTCGCCGTCTACTCGCTCGGCCTTGGCCTCCCTTTCATCTTGGCCGCTTTGTTCATGCGCGGGTTCATGGCCCGGATGATGTCGATGCGCCGTACTGGCCGGGTGCTCAAAATCGTCGCTGGTGGGGTGATGGTGGTGATGGGCATCGCCATGATCACCGGCCATCTAACCAGCTTTGCGATATGGCTGCTCCAGACGTTCCCGGCCCTCGGTCGGATCGGCTAAGCCGGAGTTTAAAGGACATTTGGACATGCTCAGACTCGGCCTCCCCCTCGCCCTTGGCGGATTTTTCTTTGATCAGGCGACGAAGTGGTGGGTCCTGAACCATGTTATGAACCCGCCTCAGGTCATCCCCGTCACCGGCTTCTTTAATCTCGTGCTCGGCTTCAATACCGGCGTGAGCTTCGGATTGTTCGGCCAAGCGCCGGCTTGGCTCCTGATGGCGTTCACGCTCGCAATAGTCGCCGGCCTCCTTATCTGGATCCATCGAAGCGACAGCCGCCTGACGGCATCCGCCCTCGGGCTCGTGATTGGGGGGGCGCTCGGCAATCTGCTCGACCGGCTCCGGCAGGGTGCCGTGACGGATTTCCTGGATTTTTACATTGGCAGCTATCATTGGCCCGCCTTCAACCTTGCCGACGTGGCGATTGTTTGTGGGGTCGGGCTTTTGCTGGTGGAGAGCGTTCTGGCACGAGGCAAAACAAAGGCTGCATGAACAGAAGCCCTCGCCAGCTATCCGAAACTATCGCCGCAAAATTCCCGGAACCTGCAACGTAGCGGGCTTTAGAAGTAGTGCGACATGGCAATGGCTCGGGCGGGCTCAGCCGCAGCAGGCAGACGCTCTCGTCTGCTGCGCGCGATGCCTCGGCTTGCAGATTGCGGAACGTGGGCTGAGACGCACAATCGTCCGGTCTTTCTCGATCTCGATTCCGGCCCCGTCATAGACCTGCATCGGCTTACCGGGCCGGCTCACCTCCCATGTCAACCGCACGTCCGTGTCAAGCTGGACCCTGCTGCCGACCTTTCCCAAGATTGACCGGAACTTGGCGACGGTCATCGGCATGCTGCCTTCGGTCGGGGGGAATATCCTCGACCTGCAAGACCGTCTCCCGCCACGCATCGGGATTGCCGCCGCAATCGAGCGTGACGAAGGAACCGGCCTTGACCTCCGTGATGTGATAGCCGGCCTGCACCTGCTGCCCGTCGCCATAGGCGAGCACAAGAGCCTTGTCGGCATGGCCCTCCAATATATCGAGGATCGCCCCGAGCGAGGCATCATCAGGAAATTCTGTAATTGAGGGGCTGGCGTGAGCGTTCATGTCCGTGTATCCATGATTCAATTACTCTTGAGATGTTGAGGCATACATGAACGAAAAGCAAGCCCTCTCCGCGTTCGCGGCGCTCTCGCAGGAAACCCGCCTGCGCATCGTGCGCTTGCTGGTCACGGCCGGGCCGGAAGGGATGCCGGCCGGCGCGATCGGGGAAGCGATGGACGGCGCATCGTCGTCGCGCATGTCCTTCCACCTGAGCCACCTTGAACAAGCCGACCTCATCGAGTCGCGGCGCGACGGGCGCTCGATCATCTACAGCGCCTCCTATCCGGCGCTGTCCGGCCTGCTCGAATTTCTCATGCGCGATTGCTGCCAAGGCCACCCGGACGTGTGCAACCCGGCAGTCGCCGCGCTGTCCTGCTGCGAACCGACGAAAGGCGTCACCCATGCCTGAGCCTATGACCAATCACTCCGATAGAATCTTCAACGTGCTGTTTCTTTGCACCGGAAATTCCGCCCGCTCGATCCTCGCCGAAAGCATCTTGAACAAGGATGGTGCGGGTCGCTTCCGGGCCTACTCGGCTGGAAGCCAGCCCAAAGGCGAAGTAAACCCGCTCGCCCTGAAGGTACTCGAAAGCTACGACTACCCGGCTGAAGGCTTCCGATCGAAAGGATGGGAAGAATTCTCCGGGCCGGTAATGGATTTCGTGTTCACCGTTTGCGACAACGCGGCCGGCGAAGCCTGCCCGGTCTGGCCGGGCCAGCCGATGACCGCGCATTGGGGTATCGAAGACCCTGCCGCCGTCGAGGGCACCGAGATTCAGCGCATGGCCGCTTTTGTCACGGCGTTTCGCTACATGAAAAATCGGATTTCAGTCTTCGTGGCCTTGCCCGTCGCCAGCCTCGATAAATCGTCGCTCAAGGTGAAGCTCAACGAAATCGGTCAATCCGAAGGGGCAACCTGGCCCCGCTCTGGCGCGGCGTGAGGCAATCCATGGATGTCATTATCTACCACAATCCCGATTGCGGCACCTCGCGCAATACGCTCGGCCTGATCCGCAATTCCGGCGTCGAACCGCATATCATCGAATATCTGAAAACCCCGCCCTCACGGGCGCTGCTCGTGCAACTCATCGAGCGCGCCAGCCTGACGGTCCGCTCAATCTTGCGGGAGAAAGGAACGCCCTATGCCGACCTCGGCCTTGGCGATCCAGAATTGAGCGATGACGCATTGCTCGACGCCATGATGGCGCACCCGATCCTCATCAATCGCCCCCTCGTCGTCACCCCCAAAGGGGTCAAGCTCTGCCGACCGTCCGAAGCCGTTCTTGATCTGCTGCCCCCACAACGGGGCGAGTTCGTGAAAGAGGACGGCGAGCGGATCATTGACGAACATGGACGGCACGTCGCTTCCGCCTGACTTTCAGCCTGTGATTGGAGAATACCGATGGCTTCCCTCAAGCCAGCTTCCCGCCTTGGTTTCCTCGACCGCTATCTGACGGTGTGGATTTTCGCCGCGATGGCGCTCGGCGTCGTGCTTGGCACGATATTCACCGGCTTGCCGGAAGCTCTTAACGCCATGTCGGTCGGCACGACCAACATACCGATCGCCATCGGCCTGATCCTGATGATGTATCCGCCGCTCGCCAAGGTCCGCTACGAAGAACTGCACCGGGTCTTTTCCGACAAGCGGGTGCTGATCCTCTCGCTGGTGCAAAACTGGATCATCGGCCCGACATTGATGTTCGCCCTGGCGGTGATCTTCCTGCGCGACCACCCGGAATACATGACAGGACTGATCCTGATCGGACTCGCCCGCTGCATCGCTATGGTGCTGGTCTGGAACCAACTCGCGCGCGGCGACAATCAATATGTCGCCGGTCTGGTTGCCTTCAACTCGATATTCCAGATTCTGTTCTTCTCCACCTATGCGTGGTTTTTCCTTTCCGTCTTGCCGCCCCTCTTCGGCCTTGAGGGCAGCGTCATAGACGTGAGCTTCTGGACCATTACCGAAGCGGTGCTGATCTATCTCGGCATTCCCTTCCTCGCCGGGTTCCTGACGCGCCGCATCCTCATCGCTCGCAAAGGCGCGGGCTGGTATGAGCACGAATTTCTGCCGCGCATCAGCCCGATAACGCTAGCCGCGCTGCTGTTCACCATTGTCGCCATGTTCAGCCTCAAGGGCGCGGACGTGGTGTCGCTGCCTCTCGATGTCCTGCGCATAGCCATTCCCCTGGCGCTTTATTTCGTCATCCAGTTCCTCATCAGCTTCGCGATGGGCCGGCTGATCGAGGCGGATTATCCGCGCACCACGGCCATCGCCTTCACCGCTGCCGGCAATAATTTCGAGTTGGCCATCGCGGTCGCCATCGCGGCATTCGGTCTCGCATCGCCGGTGGCCTTCGCCGCCGTCATCGGCCCGCTCGTGGAAGTGCCCGCACTGATCCTGCTTGTCCATGTCGCGCTCAGGCTCGGCGCGAAGTGGTTTCCCGAGAAGGGGACGCCCGTTGCCGTTCCGGCCGAGGCCAAGCCATGACGGTTTCCGACCTTCCTAATGTGGTCCGCGCGGTGCTCGACAGCCCATCGGCTGAACGCCTACGAACGACGCCCTCTGCTCATCCGCCGCGCATTCTCCTGCTCTACGGCTCGTTGCGTGAACGCTCCTATAGCAAGCTGCTCACGCTCGAAGCCGAACGGCTCCTCAACCACTTCGGCGCGGAAACCCGTGTGTTCGATCCGCACGGCCTGCCGCTGCCTGATGGTGCGCCCGTTGATCATCCGAAGGTGCAGGAGCTTCGGAAACTGTCGCAATGGTCAGAAGGGCAGGTCTGGACCAGCCCAGAACGCCACGGTGCCATGAGCGGAATCCTCAAAGCGCAAATCGACTGGATACCGCTCGCGATCGGCGCAGTTCGCCCAACGCAAGGCCGAACATTGGCGGTAATGCAGGTCTCCGGCGGCTCGCAGAGTTTCAACGCCGTCAACCAACTTCGCGTCCTCGGCCGCTGGATGCGGATGATCACCATCCCCAACCAGTCCTCGGTCGCCAAGGCATATCAGGAGTTCGACGAAGCGGGTCGAATGAAGCCTTCATCCTATTACGACCGGGTGGTCGATGTGATGGAGGAACTGGTGAAGTTCACGCTTCTGACCCGCGACGTCGCTCCCTACCTCACCGATCGCTACAGCGAACGCAAGGAAACGGCCGATAAGCTGGACGAGCGCATGGCGCTCAAGCGCGTCCGGTGATGACGAACCTGCCGGCGCATACAGGTATGTCATCTGGGCCAAGAAGGTGGCCCGTCATCTCCGCGCTCGGCATCGTACAGATATTTGCATGGGGCAGCTCCTATTACCTGCTCGCCGTTCTCGCCGCCCCGATCGCGGCCGATACGGGTTGGCCGCTTTCATGGATCGTCGGCGCTCTCTCCATTGGCCTGCTCGCGGCCGGCGTCGTTTCCCCGCGCGTGGGTGACGCCATTGGCCAGCACGGCGGGCGTCCCATCCTAGCTCTGGCTTGCCTGCTGCTGGCGGCGGGTCTCGTCGTCCTTGCGGCTGCGCCGTCCCTATGGGTATTCGTCGCCGGATGGATCGTGCTCGGTATCGGCATGGGGGCCGGCCTTTATGATGCGGCATTTGCCACGCTCGGGGGCTATTATGGCCGTTCCGCGCGATCCGCCATCACTACACTGACCTTGTGGGGCGGCTTCGCAAGCACGGTCTGCTGGCCGCTCTCGGCCTTGTTTCTGGAGCATCTTGGATGGCGCGGGGCCTGCATGGCCTATGCCGGCATTCATCTCGCGATCTGCCTGCCGCTCGTGCTGCTGGTCCTTCCGAGCAACGGCAAGCCCAGGCCGATCGGTGGCAAAGACCAAGCTCCTGCGATCAAGCTGCGCGACCATGAACGTCGGGCCTATCTGATCATGATGGCGATCGTGGTGCTGGCCGGATTGGGCGTCACCATCATATCGGTGCATCTGCTGACCCTGTTGCAGCAACGCGGGCTGTCGCTGGGCGAAGCTGTAGCCCTCGGCGCGCTGATAGGCCCGGCCCAAGTCGCCGGCCGAATTGGCGAAATGGCGAGCGGGGGGAGGCATCATCCCTTCTGGACGCTCGCGGCCGCCTCCGTCCTGAGCGCGGCAGGGGTGACGATGCTCGCGGCAGGTTTTCCCATCATCGGCCTGTCGCTCATCCTCTACGGGGCCGGCAATGGCATCTTCTCGATCGCCAAGGGTGCGCTCCCGCTCGCCCTGTTCGGACCTTCCCGCTATGCGCCGATCATGGGGCGGCTTGCCCGGCCCAGTCTCGTCGCCCAAGCTGCCGGCCCAACCGTGGGTGCGATCCTGCTTTCGGTCGGGGGCACCGATCAAACTCTTGTGGCGCTGGCAGCTCTCGCCATCGCCAATCTCGCCCTCGTCGCGCTGTTATGGGGGCCGATCAAAGGAGAAGCGGGAAGCAACGATAAGTTTTGAGAAGCCGTCACGAAGATCCCTGATTTTTGTAGCAGGTCAGGCCAACGTTGAATTTTCAGGGGAATTTCTGTCGCAAATGTCGCGTGCGAAAGTCAAAATTGTGCGACTGATTTTTGCGACACGTCGCGGCCCGGAATCCGGGCCGCAATGGATTACCGCTCTTCCCGCTGCTGTGGTGCTGGACCGATTGTAGCGGGTTCCCCTTCGATGATGCGGATCGGCACGCCCAAAGCAGCCGAAAGGGATGCTTCGCTGCCACCGGCAAGCTCTGTTCCGGGGAGAACCGTAAGAACCACATATCCGGTGCGCTCATCGACATATCCGCCGTAGCCATCGGGAAGAACGCGCGTAATCATCTGGCGGTCATCCAACGCGGCGACCAGTTGATCGACGGTATGGGATGCGCCTGTCAGGACTTCGACACGCACCCGATCTTCGCCCAATTGGTACTGAAGCGTGCCCGCATCCCGGTCTCCCGTTAGCCTGACGACGACATGGAAATCGGGCTCGCGCTCGATGAAGATACCGGCGATACGGTCGCGGAAACGCTCCTGTAGGGCGGCCGAAAGCGGGCCGGTGTCCGGCTCCATCTCATGCGAGGGGATTTCAGGAACATAGTTCTCAGGCAACCCGGCCGGTCTTGCGGGGTCGGGCGTCTCCGCGCCTGCCACGGATGCTGCCGCGACAAACACCGTTGCGCCAAAAGCCCCCGCCCATACCCTATTCATTTGTGGTTTTGCCGCGTGCTTCGAAGAGCGCGGCCTTGTCTTCCGCGGGGCTGATGAAACCGTCGCCATCGGTGTCGATCTGGTCGAAGACTTCATCGGTCATGTTCGGATTCCCGGCTTTCGCCTCTTCCCGGCTCAGCTTGCCGTCGCCATCCGTGTCGCCCGCGTCCCATTCGGCCTGCCATGCGGCTTCGTCAAAATCTGCGGGTGGTTCCGTCTGGGCGAAGGCAGGGACGGCGAGACCGATGGCGAACAGGCTGGCAATGGCAAGTCTCAAGGCTGTTCCTCCAAAGTCGAGTGAATATACAGCCATCACCTTAGGATATTTCGCGAAAATCCCAAAGACCGCGACAGTCGCGAAGGCTGCTTCCGGCCGATCCTTGTTACTGCTCAGCCAACCGGGAGCGGGAACTCGTGTCAACGACTAAGGCGGCCGAATTCAACTCTCTGATCCGTCCATATCCTCCGAAACCTCCTGCCGGAGCTTCGGTCCCTGTGCGAGGCGGCGGCCAAGCGCGGTGATGAACGCCTCGTATCGCTCCGCCGATTTGGCCTTTGCGGCCTTTGCCGCCGGCTCAGGCAAGGCCGGTGTGGTGTTGATCCAGAAGCGGATGAAGACCGCCAGGCTTTCGACGGCGATGCCGACGTCTCGTTCAAGTCGGTCCATGCGGCGATCGAGTCGATCGAGGCGCTTGGCGATTATGGCCTCTCGACGTTCGGCATCGTCGGGAGACAGGAAGGAGGCGATGGCCGCCTCGCCGATCATCGACTGCGACCGATCCCGCCGCGCGGCAAACTCGGTCAGGGCTTTTTCGACATCGGGGTCCAGATAGACGGTGAGTTTTTTCTTCTTCCGGTGATTGGCCATGGCGCTACAACTCCATGCCGTCGTTCGGGTCCATGGCAACCTGTCGGGCAATGCCCTGCACCTGCCGAACCATGCGCCGGTTCTGGGCGGCGTCTTCATCGACGTCATCGGGCAGCGCGATCTCGAACTCGTTCTCGATCGGCTTTTTCTTCTCCACGGGCTTTACGCGGCTGAGTTCAGGTTGCAACCGGCGTTCGGATTCAGTCGGATCTTCGCCATCGGTCCTCTGGTCATCGTGATCCGTGGCGCCTTCCGGTCGCGCCGGGATCGGAAGCGTGGTCCAGTCGTCAGGCCGCGTTTCTTCGGGACCTTTCAATTCAGGCGGTGACAGTACGCGCTCCCGAAACCGGGCATCCTCGTAGTAGCGCGCCTTCGTCGCCCGGATCGGGGGGATACCCGCCACCATGACGATCTCCTCGTGTGGGGGAAGCTGCATGATTTCGCCCGGCGTCAGCAACTGGCGCGCCGTTTCCGAGCGCGAGACCATGAGATGCCCGAGCCAGGGCGACAGCCGGTGCCCGGCGTAGTTTTTCATGGCTTTCATCTCGGTGGCGGTGCCGAGGGCATCGGAAACACGTTTCGCGGTGCGCTCGTCGTTGGTGGCGAAGCTGACCCGGACATGGCAGTTGTCGAGAATCGAGTTGTTCGGGCCATAGGCTTTCTCGATCTGGTTCAACGACTGCGCGATCAGGAACGATTTCAGGCCGTACCCTGCCATGAAAGCCAGCGCTGTCTCGAAGAAATCGAGCCTGCCGAGCGCCGGAAACTCGTCGAGCATCAGCAACAGGCGGTGCCGGCCGGCATTCGCCTGCAGATCCTCGGTCAGGCGGCGACCGATCTGATTGAGCAGCAATCGCATCAGCGGCTTGGTGCGGTTGATGTCGGAGGGCGGCACGACGAGATAAAGCGTGGTCGGTTGATCGTCTCCCACAATGTCCCTGATGCGCCAGTCCGAGCGGCGCGTGACCTCGGCCACGACCGGATCGCGATACAGGCCGAGGAACGACATCGCCGTCGACAGGACGCCGCTCCGCTCGTTCTCGGACTTGTTGCGCAACTCCCGCGCCGCACTGGCCACGACCGGATGCGGCCCTGCTTCGCCCAGATGCGCGGTCTTCATCATGGCGCGCAACGTAGAATCCACCGGGCGCTTCGGATCGGACAGGAATTTGGCCACACCTGCCAGGGTCTTGTCGGGTTCGGCATAAAGCACATGCAGGATGGCGCCGACGAGGAGGCTATGGGAGGTCTTTTCCCAATGGTTGCGCTTGTCGAGACTGCCTTCCGGATCGACGAGGATGTCGGCGATGTTCTGGACATCCCGCACCTCCCACTCGCCGCGGCGCACCTCGAGCAGCGGATTGTAGGCGGAGGAGTTCGGGTTGGTCGGGTCGAAGAGCAACACCCGGCCGTGGCGTGAACGAAAGCCGGAGGTGAGTTGCCAGTTCTCGCCCTTGATATCGTGAACGATGGCCGAGCCCGGCCAGGTGAGGAGCGAGGGCACGACCAGGCCGACGCCTTTGCCCGAACGTGTCGGGGCAAAGCACAGGACATGCTCCGGGCCATCGTGCCGCAGATACTCGCGATCATACCGGCCGAGGACGACCCCATCGGGATCGAGCAGGCCCGCCGCCTTGATCTCTCCTTTCCCGGCCCATCGCGCCGAGCCATAGGTGGCGACGTTCTTCGCCTCGCGCGCCCGCCAGACGGACATGCCGATGGCGACCGCGATGGCGATGAAGCCGCCCGAGGCCGCGATGATCCCGCCCTTGGCGAAGATCGGCGGCGCATAGGCTTCATAGAAATACCACCACCAGAAGATCGCGGGCGGATAATAGATCGGGGTGCCGAACAGCACGAACCAGGACGGCCCGAGCTGCGCCTGATAGCCGAGGCTCCAGGCGACATACTGCGTCGCGCCCCAGGTGGTGGCGAGAATGATGAGGAAGACCACTGTGATCTGTCCCCAGAGAATCTTGGTCGCGGACATGGCGTAGTTCCTTTCCGATTGAGGCTAGAGACCGAGACCGCGCTTGCGCCCGAATTCCCAATCGACGCCGCCATCGTCGCGGGCGACGCCGGAGACGTGGCGGCCGATCTGCTTTTCGAGAGAGGGCGACCAGGGCACGAGCTGGAAGCCGAGGCCGTCGTCGATCATGGCGAAGCGGCCGGAGGCGAGCGCGAAACGCTGGCGATAAGAGCCGGCAACATATTCGCCGCTGGCGGCGCGCTCGAGGGACATGCCGGTCTCGGTCGCGAGCTTCTCGCCGAGACTGTCGAGTTCGCGTTGGCGCAAGGTGCTGAGCAGCCGGCGCGCGAAGACGACACGCCCGCCTTGCCGCTCGGCAAAGCCCTCGCCAATCAGATGCTCCGCGCGCTCGTCCAGGGCCTGACGGACCTCGGCGCCGAAACCGCTGTCCGAAAGAGAGATGGGTTCGCGCGCCACGGCCTGCCGGTCGAGCCAGGTCGCGCCTGTGGCGCCCACCTGTGCGCCAAGATCGAGATCGGCACGGACGGCGAGCGCGACGCGGCGCTGCCCCTGCGGGTCCTCCCAGGATCGCAGTTCAACGATGGAACCGGGCGGGCTGTCGCCGGCGGCGTCGAGATGCGGCAGCTTGATGTGGTGGGTGCGCCCGTCAACACCGTCGACCACGGCATAGGCCGTGCCTTTCAGTTCGTCGTCGAGGCCGCGCTCGACCAGGCGGCCGATGACGGGAACGTCGAGGCTTTCGCCGGCGAGGACATAGCTCGCCGAGCCGCGCTCGATGCCGCGTTCGGTCAGGGCGCGGTGCATACGCTTGATGATGTCGCCGCGCTCGCCCATCTCGCGCAGCACGGTCTCGGCTTCGGGCTTGATGAACCATTGCGCGTGCCCGACCTGTCCGGCCAGCCCGCGGATTTCGAGGGTGCGCAGCCGCCCCACCTTCAGCGCATGAAACTCGTCCGGCTTGCGGTCGGCGAGCGGGGCAAGGTCGATGATGCCGGACCTGCCGGCTTCGCGCACAAGCTGCCGGTCGAGCTGCGTCCAGCGTTCCGCCTCGACCTGCCGCTCCAGATTGCGGTGGAGCTCCAGATCGGTGCGGGGCCCGAGTTCCTGCGTGACAAGATCCTGCGCACGGGCGCGCATGCCCTCCTTGATGTAGTCGCGGGAAATCACGAGGTCCTGGCCGTCGTCGGCGCGGCCGCGCAGGATGACATGGATGTGGGGATTGTCGGTATTCCAGTGATCGACCGCCACCCAGTCGAGCTTTGTGCCGAGATCCTTCTCCATCTGCCCCATCACCTCGCGGGTGTGGGCTTTCAGGTCGGCCATATCCGGCGCGTCCTCGGGCGAGACAATGAAGCGGAAATGATGCCGGTCATCCTGGCAGCGCTCGGCGAAGGCACGTACGTCCATGTCGTCGCCTTCCGGGCCGAACATCCGCGCCTTTTCGTACTGCTGCCCATTGCTCACTTCGTTCGCGGCACGGGTCACGCCATCGCGGCGCAGGTAATCGAGGTGCGCGCCGAGCGGAGCCGAGCGCACCGTATGGCGAACCACGCGGGTCTTGATGACGACGATGCGCGAACGTCCGGTGAGAAGCCGGTTGGCCTGGATGCTGGCGCGCTGACCGCGCCCGAAGCGCGAGCGGTTGCCCGAGGTGATCTTGCCGGAGCGCGAGACGCGTCCGCCGGCCTTCTGGGCGGCAGCGAGAGCCTGGGCGATGAACGGCCGGGCCTGCTGCGCGCGGGTCGATCGGATGCGCCCAGGACGGATGCGGAACTCGCTGTCATCTGACATGGCGTTGCCCCGCACCGTGCAAATCATCATGGAAAATCAGGAAGATGGGCGCGCAGCGCACGGTGCGCGCCAGCGCCGCACGGTGCGGAACGCGCCGGAAACCTGAACAAAAACAACCGCCCGCCACAGCCGCACCGTGCGGCCTTTTATCTCGCCATCCTTCGGTCGTGGTGCCTGCCGCCACCGCCCGCACCCTCCATGATGCGCCGGAGCCCGATGCAGTGCGAAAAACCGCGGAGCCGCTCATGGCCGGTCCCCACCGGCATTGCGGGCGACGAAGAGGCCCTCCGGCTGCAAGGCCGTGAGGGCGTCGGGTGTCGCCGGAAGGGACGAAGGGATGTCATCCGGCGCGGGATCGGGCAACGCCGGATCGGCGGCGGAAGCATCATCTTCGCGGACCACGAAGATCCCCGCCTCGCGCCAGTCGAGCGGCCGGGCGACAGCAGAAGCGCCGCCCGAGGGCCGCTCGCCGAGCAGGATGGGCGCAAGCGAAGCGACATAGGCGCGCGTCTCGGCGGGCAGCGGACGATCTGCCAGGCGGTATTCGTCGTAGCGGCCGGGACCGGCATTGTAGGCCGCGAGCATCGCGGCCACATTGCCGTAGCGATCCCACATCTCGCGCAGATAGGCCGTGCCCGCGAGGATGTTGTCGCGCGGATCGTAGGGGTCGCGACCGAGGCGATGGTGGTTGCGCAACTCCGCCCAGGTGTCGGGCATGACCTGCATCAGGCCCATCGCGCCGGCGGAGGATAAAGCGCGCACATCGCCCGCGCTTTCGGCCCGCATCACGGCGGCGATCCATGTCACCGGGATGCCGAAGCGCTGCGCCGCTTCGGCGATGTGGGTGTCATGCGGATGCGCTGCGGTCGCGCGCGCCGGCACGATGGTCTGCGCCAGAACGGGCGGCGTGGCGACAGCCGGGATGAACAGGCCGGAAAGAAGAAGGAGGAGGAGGATGCGGCGACGGGCGCCGCATCTCCCGGTGACGGGGCGAGGACAGGAATTGCGCATGATCATTCCTGTTCGTCGCGCTTCTTCTGACGGGTCCAATGCAGGCCCCAGTCGCGGCCGTCTTCGTCCGACTGGAACAAGCGGGCGCGGATCGGCTGCTCGAAGACGGGATCATCGAGGAGCACGGAGATGAACGTGCCCGCGCGTTCGCCGGAGTGTTTCCAGCCCGCGCCGACTTCCGGCCCATCGTCATCGCCGAGGTGAATGCGATAGGCGGGAGCCTTCTCGGCATCCGTGTTCTCGGTGGGAACAAATGTCAGTTCGACGTCGAGCGCGAGCGTGCGCACACGCCCGGAATAGCCGGACGGGGTGCGGGTGAATTGTCCGATCTGTGCCATTGGAGGTTCCTTTCCTACGCGGTGGAGAAGACGCGGGCCGTTCGCACGCCCCACTATGGGCGCGCCGTCACCGCACCGGCGCGCGCCAGACGAAGCGGCCATCGCCGTCCTCGTCGGTGAAAAGCGGAGTGGCCCGGCCGATCACCGCCGCGGCAGGGAGCGGGCCGAAGTAGCGGCCGTCGAGACTGTCGGCGGCTTCAAGATTCATGAGGAAGAGTTCGCCGTCGGCGATCACGCGGCAGCCCCGCCAGACCGGCAGGTCGCGGCCCCGGCTGTCGCGATCGCGGGCGGCGCCGAGTGGAAGGTTGTCGACCGTGATGGCGCGGCCGTCGCGGCACACCCGCTGACCCGGCAGACCGACGACGTGCTTCAGGATTGGCACGTCACGGCCGACATAGCCGCGTTCGACCATGAAGGAGGCGAACGGTTCGGGCGGCATCACGGCGACCAGATCGAGCACATCAAGCCGGTCTGCCGGCGCGATGGTGTAGAACCCGACCGGCACGCTGGCCGATGCGTTCCAGACCAGCCGGGGCGTTGTCTCAATGCCGCTGGCGATGATGACGGCGAACACAGCCGCCGCCGTCGCAATGACATGGCGGGCGCGCGTCATCGTGCGATCTCCCGGCGCCGGAGCCACGCCTGATGGCGCTCTGTCGTGTAGGGACGCGGCGTCTCGCCTGCGTTCATCCAGTGGGCGACATGGCGCCAGTGATCCGGATCGGCGTCTGCGGGATCGACGCCGAGGATTTCGATCGCATCGACATGGCGAAGGACATCCTCGACGTGTCGCCAGCTTTCCGCCTTCAGCAGGATTTCGCCGCCGGGACGCACAAAGGGTAGCGTCTGATAGGCATTGCCCGGCGCGACGGTTCGCACGATGTCGACCCGCGAGATCACGGTGCCGTAGTCGTTCGCCGCCCAGCGGACGAATGCGAAGACGGCGCCGGGGCGGAAGGAAACGATGCGGCGGTTGCGGTCGAGAATCTGCTCACCAGTCGCGTGGCCGAACCTGATCCAGTACTCGATCTTCTTTTCCACCCACGTCAGCTCCACGCGGGTCAGATCATCTTCATGGGCTGCGGCGCCAATCATGAGCGCTCTCCTGATGTGTCGGGAAATTCGCGCGCGAGCAGCTCGCGCAGCATGTCGGTGACGGTGCCGCCGCGCCTGATCGCGGCGATCTTGATCCGTCCGCGAAGCTCGGGCGTGATGTCGATCGTCAGGCGGGCGGAATAGACCGCGGCATCGCCGCTGCGTTTCGGCGGCGTGTCATCGGCCCTGATCCAGCCATCAGGATCGACCGGACGGGCGGCGAAGCCGCGCTTCCCGTTGCGGGCCGTCATGACGAAACTCCGTCATGGAACGGCAGCACGGTTGCGATGCGCGCCCGCGCACGCTCGGCCATGTCGGGGTCTATCTCGCAGCCGAGATAGCGCCGGCCGGAAAGCCGGCAGGCTTCCCCGGCCGCGCCGGACCCGGCGAACCAGTCACCGACCAGACCGCCTTCCGGGCAGCTCGTGCGGATCAGGATTTCCAGCAGAGCCGACGGCTTCTCGGTCGGGTGGATGGCGCGGCCATGGCAGTTGCGCAAATAGATGACCGAGCGCATGAGGCGCGGCCCGCCGTCGTGGCTGACATAGTGGCCGGCGTCGATCTGGCCGGTATGGGGAGGACGCTGCTTGCGCCGCACGGTGCGGGCCGTCGCGTCCGGCGTGGTCTGGACGTCGTTGTAGATGTCCCGCCATGCCGTTTCGGCCGGGTAGAACTGGACGGCCAGTTCATGCACACGCTTGAAGCGGTCGGCATGAAAGCCGGTGCCGTTCTGCTTTTCCCAGACGATCTCCTGGGCGATCCGCAAGCCGGCATCGGCGAAGCGGTCGGCAGTCGCCATGAAGCTGCGCAGTGAGCCGAAAACCCAGAGCGAGCCGGTCGGTCGGAGGGCGGCGCGCGCGAGCGCAACCCAGCCCTCGACGCGCCGATCCCAGGCAAGCGAGGTGTCGCCGTAGGGAGGATCGGCGAGGATCATGTCGTAGGGTGCGTGCCAGGGCATTTCTTCGCGGCAATCGCCGGTGAGGATCGTCATGGCGCGACCCTCCCGATGCCGAGGCGCACGATCTCGGCCGCCAGCGCCGCGATTTCGCGCGCCGCAGGCGAACGATGGTCGATGTCCGAGGCGAGCCGCCCGGTCTGCGCGGCGTCGGCGAAGATGACGCGCTGACCGATGGTGCTGGTGAGGACAGGAGGATCGTGTTCCGCCAGCGTCTCGGCCGTCTCGCGGGCGATGACGGTGCGGGCGCCGCAACGGTTGAGCACGAAGCGGGCGGCGATCTGCGGGCGATAGATGCGTGCCTCCGCAAGGAGGGACAGCATCTCGGCCGAGGCCCAGCCGTCGAACGGCGATGGCTGCACCGGGATCAGCACGAGATCGGCGGCGAGCAGCGCGGAGCGCATGGGGCCGGCGACGCGCGGAGGCCCATCGATGACGATATGATCAGCATCGCGGGCGAGTTCGGGCGCTTCACGGTGCAGCGTATCGCGCGCCACGCCGACTGTGCCAAAGGCACGCGGCAGGCCCTCACGCGCGCGTTGCTGCGACCAGTCGAGGGCGGAGCCTTGCGGATCGGCGTCGATCAGGGTGACGCGCTTGCCGCCCCGCGCCAGTTCTCCAGCGAGATGCAGCGCCAGCGTCGTCTTGCCGACTCCGCCCTTCTGGTTGAGAAGCGCGATGATCATCGGCGACCTCCCGGCAGATCGAGCGGAAAGTGGGGTGTATCGGCGACTTCAGAGGCCGCAGCCGCACCTTGATCAGGTGCCGGTCGAGCCGTTGTCGGGGCGTCAGATGCCCTCTTCCTCGCTTCTATTGTCGTTTTTCCTTGAACCCGAGACTGGGCCACGGCGAAAACTGCGTATTTCCGGACTGTTGAGCATGGCGTGATTTCCCTTGAATCGTGGAATTTCTCCTTAAATCGTGGACTGACTGCGCCAGCTGCATGCAGGCGCGACTTTGAAGCCGAAAGGAGAAAAGGAACGGCGAAGCGAGCCTTTTCGGGAGGTCGCCCGGTTTGCGGGGAGGCCGTTATCGGGTTGATCTGCAAGCGTGGCGAAGCTGGGAGTCCGCCCAAGCTGGGAGCCAGCCAAGTCTCATCGGCAAGCCAGTCCACGATTAAAGGAAAATCCCGTTCAACGATTAAAGGAACGCGGGTCCACGATTTAAGAAGCCGTTCAATCATTTATCGGCCCTCGTCCACGATTTTGGGGAAACCGACATCTATGCTGAGGCTTCGGGCGGTGTCGCGGATGAGGTTTTCCACATCGCGCGCGCGCTCTTCAGGGTTAGAATCTAGGTTAGACTCTAAGTTAGGGGCGCGATTTCGTGTTTCTGTGTTATATGTTAGGGCTGGTTTCGGTTCCCTATAGCACGCGACCCGGGTTCCCGATGGCACGCCTCTCCGGGTTCCGAATGGCACGACGCCTTGCACAGGTTTTCCACAGGGCAGGATCGGCTCGAAGGCGAGCAGCGCGCGACCGCCGATCTCAAGCTCCAGGAACAGGGCGTAGCCGGGCAGCGGCTGGCGCCGGATGATGTCACGCAACTCGAAGGCAAAGCGCTTGAACGGCGACAGGCTGCCGGATTTCTGGTGCAGGTGACGGAAATCGAAGCGCCAGCCTCTGCGCTGGCGTCCGCCATGTTTGCGAACGATCCGGTAGAGCCAGCGTTCGAGCCCGCCGGTCAGCCCGAAATAGCTCCGGTCGATGGTCAGGATGAGCGCATCGTCGAGAACCGCCTGATAGAACCAGTCCGGCACGATCATCTCGATGCCGTCGGCCTTGCCGCAGCGATCGGTGCGCTCCTTCCATTCGTTGATCCAGGAGAAGCGGTGGCGGCGACCTTCCGCCGGCTGGCGTATCGTGGTGGTGACAGTCGTGGACTGGAGCCGGTCGAGAGCGGCCTTCAGGCGCCGATAGTCGCGTACCGATGTGCCGCGCCCGATGAAGCGGAGGATTTCGTAAGGTGTGGCGACCATCAGCCGCGAGGTGCGAAGCCCGGCGTCGCGCGCCTCGACGATCTGGCTTGCCGCCCAGATCAGGATGTCGGCGTCCCAGATCGTCGCCATGCCGTGATCGGGAACAGCTTCGACGCGGATCGCGATATCACCGGCCGAGAAATCAATCGGCGCAATGCGATGGGTCTTGGAAAGGGAGAAAAAGGGATAGGCCATGAGATCCTGCGCGTCTCGTGGCGCGAAATCGCCGGGGAGTGCCCTGAACAGGTCGAGTTGCCCGCGCTCGGAAGGAGATCGATGTCGCACCGCCATGAAGGGAGCCGGCGGCGATCAGCGCGCATAACGTCCGGCCCGCGGGCCGGACGGAAGGGACGTATGTCGCTTGGCGGGCAGGACGGAGCCACGCGGATCGGACGTAGACGTCACCGCGCCGCGATCGGCCCACGATTCGAGATCGTCGATGGCGTAGACGACACGGCCGCCGAGCTTGCGATAGGCGGGTCCGGTCCCGTAGGTGCGGTGTTTTTCGAGGGTGCGTGCCGAGAGGCTGAGAAAATCGGCGGCTTCCTTGGTGCGCAGGAAGCGCGGCGGCAAGACGACGGGTTCGTGCGGCATGGGTCGGACCTCCGTGGTGTCGGGACGGCCGCTGCGGATCAGCGGCGGGCAACGACCACGGTGGCGAAGAAGCACCGGCAATGTGCAGGGCGAAGTTGGGGGGTATCGAAATCGCCCACCATGCTGGGCGCAGGATTGCGCTAGCGTGGGCGACGATGACGCAGGAGTTTTCGATAGCCGCCCGCCACCATGGCACGGGCATCGCGCAAGAGCGATTTGATGACATGGCGGGCAGAGGATGCCTGCCATTCGTCACGGTCGAGTGGGCCGGTCTTCAGGATGACCTGCGCGATTTCCTGTTGTGTGGCGCCCGCCCTATGTCCATCCAAGGCGCGTAGCATCCGTCTCTGGCGTGTGCGCCGCTGTGGTGTCAGGCGCGTATCCGGTGGGATTGCCCGGCCATGCAGAGCACTGAGGAAACGGCGAAGAGCTTCGATGTGGTCAAGGCCATCGAGATCCAGCGGCACGATGGCAACGGCGATCGTGTCGTCATTGACGGTGCGGTCGAGAACCTGAAGGTATTGTCCGTTTCCAAGAGCAAATCGGAAATCGGCATCGGAATCGTCTGCCCGCAAATGAGGACGCCGGATCGGCAGAACGTGTCCGATAATATCGGCAAGCAATGCAGGGGCTTCCGCCAGCAGGATAATGCTGGTGTCCTCCCGCGGAAGCCAGAAGACGGGGGCATCAGGAGGCGGGGTCTGGGGGTCGACCGGGAAATCGCAGCCCCCACCGCTGCCGGATTCGTTCGGTCAGCGGTTCGGGATCTCCATGGCCTGCAACTGAGGCTTCAAAATCGGCGTCGTAGGCATCGTTGCGGCGGAGCCATTCCCAGGCCAGATCGGATGCCGTCAACGCATCCAGATGCTCGTATTCCGCCGAGGAACGCCAGGTAGATGCGTCGGGTGTCATCGCGATCTCCCACGTCAAGGTCGAGAAAGTTGGGGATTCACGATTCCCGCTCGGGTTGAATTGAGCAAGTCAGGTCAGAATCAACAGGTAATGCGTCCAGCGCATCACGATGAAGGTCGCTGCTGGCTTTCGCGGACCAGTTCGCGGTAGCCGCGTTCGGTCATCCAATGCGCGCGTGCGAGATGAGCGTCATGAACGAAGCGGCAGCGCTGGGGGTCGAGATCGGGATCGAGATCGAAGAGGATTCGCACCGCCTCGCGCCAGTCGGCCCCGTCGCGCTCGGCATCGAGCAACCGCATGTAGAGCTTCATATGCTCGCGATCATAGGACGTCAGCGTGTGGCTGGACGGTGGTTCATCAAGAAATGTCTGCGTCGCGCGTCCCATCACTCGCTCACGATCAGGTAACGTGTTTGTTAACCATCTCTGGTGAGAGATAGCCATTCTTTTTGACGAGAGCAGGTCAACGCCCAAGCCGCGACGCTACCTTTGGGCATCGATCCTGTCGTGCAGGAGCAACACCCCTTCGCCCTTGTCCGTCGACAGGAGAACGATTCCGGCGGCTTCGAGTGCGCGGCGCACCTGATCGCGCGTCGATTCGAACACCTCGAGTCCGCTTTGGGATTCGAGGCGTTTGAGCGCGGTCAATGCGACCTGGGCCTTGTCAGCGAGCGTCTCCTGTGTCCACCCCAGCAACGCGCGTGCGGCCCGTGATTGGCGGGCGGTGATCATACATGATCACCTCCCACTCACTGCTGCACTCGCTCCAGAACTACGACTATAATAGTCGTTTTCTGGTTGGATTCCACCCGAAATACGCGTGAAACAGCCATCGCTCACAGGATGTTACAGCGTGAGGGTCGCATCTGATTCGGTCGCCGAGTGGGCGGCCTCCAGGGAGAGGGATGGGGCTTGGGGAAGGGAGGAGGGAACCGTCTCCCTTCCCCATGGGAGGGTTCAAGGGAGGGGTTTCCCCTCCATTGGGGAGGATGTTTGAAGGAGGGGGCTTGCCCTGTCCTTCATGGGGAGAGTTTGAGAGGGGTGGCTTGTCCCCTTTCATCAGCCCTGGTGGCCGGTCGATCCGGCCGGCAGTGCTCCTGACGACGAAGCAAAGACGCGAGGCGGCTTTCGCCGCCTCTCGTCGCAGGTTCAGTCGGTATCCGGTCCCCAGAGCGGATTGCTCGCCGGATGCTCGATGCCTCCCCAGGCGGGTTCCAGGCCCTGGATCACCGCCCCGATCTTGTGCCCGCCGATATGCGTGCGGCCTTGCGCGACGAGGATGCTCACCGCGGTCGGGTCGGCCTCGATGGCCCGGATCGCGTCCTCCATCTCGTCGTGGGGGGCGAGGTTCTCGATGGGGATCACATCGCCGTCCTCGTCGTAGCCGCCGTGCAGATACATCGGCGCCTCGGCCAGTTCCTCCGCCGCCAATTCGGCCTCGCGGATGAGCCCGAAGGCATGCTTGCGCTCGCGCCAGTAGGCCGCGCTGCCACCGTCGATGCTGATGTGCTTGTAATTATTCATGTCATGCTCCTTTCTCTCGCTGACGAGAGGGTCGGGCACCGTAGCTGCGAGGAGTCAGGGATCGCGTAGCGACCGCCAGCGGCGGCGAGCGGGGGTGCCGATTTTCTGACGACGCCCGATGGGCGGCGACTGAAAATAGGGGGCACCGCGAAGTCCTTGACGCCGGAGTAGCTGGTGCATGATCCGAAGTCAGTGAGAGAAGAGCGCGCGGCCCCGACCAGGGGCCGCGTCAATATTGGAATGGGGATGGTTTGGAAGGGGGTGTTACACCCCTTTCCATGGGAGGATGTTTGAAGGAGGGGCTTTGCCCTTCCTTCATGGGGAGAGTTTGAGAGGGCGGCTCGCCCCCTTTCATCAAGCGATGGCGGCCGATCGATCCGGCTGGCATCGTTCGTTCGGCACAGCAAAGCAACGGGCGCGATATAGTGCGAACATGGAAAACCCGGCGGCTTGCGCCGCCGGGCTCCGGGCTTCCGCTCAGAACGGTATGTCATCATCGTCGATGAACTTGCCGTCGTCGTTTTCAGTCTGCTTGGCCCGGCTCAGAAAATCGACCGTCTCGGCGATGATCTCGCAACCGTAGCGGTCAACCCCTGCCGCATCGGTCCACTTCGTGTAGTGGATGCGGCCGCGAACCAGAACCTTCATGCCCTTGTCGCAATGCTGCTGGACCGTCTTGCCGAGGCCGTTGAAGCAGGTGATGCGGTGCCATTCCGTGTCCTGGACCCGATAGCCGTTCTCGTCGCGGACGACGCGGCCTTCCGAGTAGCGAGGGCGCGAGGTGGCCAGGGTGAAGTGGGTGATGCCGGTGCCGCCCTGGGTGGTGCGGGTTTCGGGGGTCTGACCGATGTTGCCGGCGAGGATGACGATGTTCTGCATTTTCAAGTCTCCGTTGCTCCTCGGAGGGACCATCCCTCCGACGAGACCCGGCCAAGGCCGTCGGGAGACTCCCGCAACTGCCGACCTTTCGGCAGCTTGCCCCTAAGGCCCCAGGTGGGGCGGGCAGCCGCGCTTGCGCGGCAACACGGCTGGGAGCCGCGGGGGTTGCTGGAGGAAACCGAACGGACTTAGGGGATCAGTCAGGCGGAGGGATTGGTGCCTCTGAAAGCACAAACACGGGGACGCACAGCAGAACCATCGTCCTTGCCGACGACAGCGAACAGACAGGCCCCCGAGACCCGGACCATGGGGCACAACACCGGCCCACCCGCCTTCTCTTTCCCGGCCGCGCTCGCGCTCGCCGCAGGAAGGCTATGTCGTCCGGGATGAGAACGAAGCAGCTATCGGGTTTCCAGGCGCGGCATTGCATTGCCCCGGCTTCGACAGCGGAAGGCCCGGTCCCGCTGCATTGCGAGAAGCGGCAATGAAGGTGTTCGTGGCTGAACTCCCGGAACGAAGCGCCGATGCTGCCGGGGTTGACCGCTACGGCTATGGGATTCATGCCGATGACCGATTTCCAGGCCGCTCGCGAAGCAGACCGAGAATGATGGCGGTGAGGACAGCGATGACATGACCGCTCAACATTCGAGGCGGAAGCCGGAGCCCGGCGGCGCAGGCTGCCGGGTTTTCCCCTTGGAAGCGGAAGATCACTACCGCCGTTTCAGCGCGAGAACACCGACTCGCCGAGGGCGTTCAGATTGACGACGGCCGAGACGCCGATGGCAAGGCCGCCAATGCCGCCGAGCAGATTGAGGACAAGGGCCGAGTCGATGGCGTTCTTCGTGATGCCATAGACAAGAGCATAGCCCGCGATAACGGCGGGCACCGCGAAGAGAGCGAGCGCGATGAGGCGCAGGACCGGGTTTTTGGCGAAGCCAAGAACCGCGATCACCAGTGCGATCGACAGCAGGGCGGCGCCAGCAGCACTGAGGCCGGACATCACGACGCCCGCTCCCGCGCCCCAGGCATATTGCGCGGCGGTAATGGCGGCCATGACGGGCAAGGCATAGATCGCGAGATTGAAGGCAATCACGCAAGCCGTGATAGTGAGCGAGATGGCGAGCAGGATCAGCGTCATGGAAACCTCCAGATGACCAGTTGAGGATCACGACAGGCTGCCGGGAGATACGCTCCGCCTGCGACTATTCTGCTTCGCCGGTTCTTCAAGGATGCTCCATCAAAGGCCCCGCCTCTCCTTCTGTCAAGGTTCGGCGGCGCTTACGCGCCGCCGTCGAACTTCATGACCGGGATGCCGAGCTTGCGAGCCTTGTCCGCGAAGTTCTCCTGAATCCCGGTGCCGGGGAAGACCAGGACACCGACCGGCAGGACGTCCAGCATGGCATCGTTGCGCTTGAAGGGCGCGGCCTTGCCGTGCTTCGTCCAGTCGGGCCGGAAGGCGACCTGCGGCACCTTGCGGTGATCTGCCCAGCGGGAGGCAATCAGTTCCGCGCCTTTCGGGGTGCCGCCGTGCAGCAATACCATGTCCGCGTGCTTGGCATGGACCTGATCGAGCTTCGCCCAGATCATGTGATGGTCGTTGAAGTCGGCGCCGCCGGTCACGGCCACCTTCGGGCCGGCGGGCAGCATCACCTCGGTCTCGGCCCGGCGTTTCGCGGCAAGAAAGTCGCGGCTGTCGATCATCGCGGCGGTCAAGTTGCGATGGTTGACCATCGAGCCGGTGCGCGGTCGCCAGGCGCTGCCGGTGTGGTGCTCGAAAGCCTCGGCGGCGAGGTCGCGGAAGAGTTCCATGCTGTTGCGCCGTTCGATGAGGGTCTGCCCCTCGGCCGTGAGGCGTTCGAGTTCGACGCTCTTGACCTCGCTGCCGTCTTGTTCCCTCTGCATCCGGCGCTGCGCCTGCTCGTTGTCGTCGAGATCGCGTTCGACCCGGCTGGTGGCGCGGTGGAAGAGATTGACGGTCCCCCAGAGCAGTTCTTCGAGATCGGGTTCGAGGCGGGTGTCGCCGAGCGTCGCGACAAGGGCGTCGAAGATGTCGGTGACGGCGGTGGCGACGGTATTGCCCTCGGGCAGCGGCCTGGGATCAGGTTCGTCCTGGAACGGACGCCAGCCGTAGAGCTGGAGTTCGGTGAGGGCGTGGTCGGTCTGGGAGGCGGTGTGGACCGGCTCGTTGCCTGCGGAATAGGTTTCGTTCGTCATCGGGAGCGTCCTTTGTCTGGAGACCGCGCCCATCGCGGCCTTCGCAGGCGTCGAAGCGCACGGGCGGGACGGGTTGGCAGCCCTCGCCCGCTCCGCGAGGGCCTTGATGGCCGGGTGCGGCTAATTTGCCTTTCGCGATGCAAAGGCGGCGCAGCCGCCGGCGGAAATTAGCCGCACCCGGCCATTGCCTGCCCGTCCCGTTTGTGCGCCGATCGCCCTCTCCGAAGGCCGTGGGCGCGGGACTCTCCGACGAAGGATGCACTTGGCGATGGCGAAAGAACGAAACCGGTAGGGGCTGAGCCGGGCCGTGCCTCCGGGGCCGATCACAGTGTCACCCCTCCAGAAAACGGCAGGCGTCTTCAGGATGAAGCTGATCCTTCAGGGCCGCCCGGAGGGCATCGGCGCCGTGGCGTCGCAGATCATCGTTGAAATCGCCGTTGAGCGGCGTGAGCGATATCGCCTCGATCCCGAAGCTCGCTGCTCTGGCGACCAGACTGTCTCTTGCGCCCTCCCCGGCCGGGTCGCGATCCCGCAAGACATAGAGCCGACGCAGGGACGGCGGGAACAGGATGGCAGCGAGGTGAGCGGCCGAAAGCGCCGCCAGCATCGGCATGCGAGGCAGAACCTGACGGGGCGACAGCACGGTCTCAATGCCCTCGCCGGCGGCGAGAACCTCAGCGGCAGTGCCGAAGCGGACGGCGTGGCCGAGAAGGTCGCCCATCGCCCGCCTCGGTGTCTCGACATCCGCCTTGCCGGAACCGTCCGGGGCGAGCCAGGTGCGATGCACGCCGGTCTGATGGCCGGCGAGATCGGTGACGGCGGCGACCATCGCCGGCCGGATCTCGGTGGGCGAATGCGCCTCAGACCTGTAATAGCACCGCGGATGGTAGCGTAGCGCGGCGGTGCCCGAGAGGGAGGTGATCGCCCGCCCGCTGAGGTAGATTTCCACAAGCGTGCCGCGGATCGGCTGCGCCATGGCGAAGAGCCGCCGCGACGCTTCGGGCGAACCGAGTGCCGGGCTGGATGTCCTGCCGGTCGGCGTCCTCGTCTTTTCAGGTTCAGGATGCGGGAGGGCGAGGAAACGGCGCGCTTCCTCGGCCACGTCCCTGAAGTCGACCAGGCCAAGTGCTTCGCGGATGACGTCGAGCAGATCGCCATGCTCACCCGTGGCCATATCGGTCCATTTCCCCGCCGCGCCCTTGCCGGAGGCAGGGCCGGTAAGACGGACGAACATCGAGCGTCCTGGCGTGTTCTGCACGTCACCGACCAGCCAGTACCGCCCGGCATGCTGGCCGGACGACAGGTAGTGGCGGCAAACCGCCTCGGCCTCCCGGCCAAGGCGGATCGCCAGTTCAGAGGCGTCGTGACGCGGCATCAGGCTGCCTCCCGCTCGCCGATGCGCAGGGCGGGCCAGCGGTCGAGCAGCTTGGCCAGCACGGTGGGGCCGTTGGCATCGACCGGCACGAACATGCGCAGCTTCCACGAGATGATCTCGTGGAAGAGGCCATAGGCCCGAAGCCGGTCGCGCATCGTGTCGGTGAAGCCCGACAGTTCGATCCGGTTCGCGCCCATGACGCGGACCCGGCGAAGCTGGAGGCCCTCGGCGAGATCGAGGATCGTCCGGCCTTCGATCAGCGCCGCGAAGGCATCTTCCGGCGTGACCGATGCAATGCCGGTCGTGGTCGCGTTTGCCGCCCAGGCCGGGGAGACCTTGCGGCCGATGATGCGCTCACCCGCATCGGTCTGGAGGCGATAAACGCGGGTGGAGTCGTTCGGCAGCCGCTTCCAGATCGGCAGCAGCAGGCCCGTCACCATATGCAGGGTGCTGTCTGCAAACTCCGGCACCTCTGCAACCTCGGTATTCCAGACCGCGGCGAAGGTATCGAGGTCAGCCTCGACCCAATGGGTCTCGCCCATCATCCTGACCGGGATATTGTGGGCCTCCATCGGCCGGATCAGCCGGACGCGGCGCTCGATCTCGCCATCGTCCAGCATGACGCTGGTGGTGGGTATCTGCACCGCCGCGCGGCCCGAGCGCTCGTTGACCAGCAGCTTCGCACGCGGATCATCGAGTTCGGCCAAGGCGGCGTCGAACGTCACCGGCCGGTTGCGCCTGCGCTCGGTGATGGTCAGCAGGCTGGTTTCCGCCCCGGTGCGAGGATGGGTGTAGATCACCTGCCGGTCGGTGACGATGAAGCTCTCGGCGCGCAGCGTTTCCAGCCCGGCGTCATAGGTGCCCGAGGCGATGGCACCTTCTATCCGCGCGGTCAGCAGTTGCTCGAAGGCGGTGAAGAGGACGCCCTGAAGCTCAATGGTCAGCGCCAGAAGCCGGTTGAGGAAGGTGGTAATCGCGGGCAGATCATCCTTGATGCCGTTCGAGTCCATCAGCTTCAGGCCGGTGGCAGCCTCGAACCGCTCCAACGAGCAGCCCTCGACCTTGCCACGCACCAGAAGGAGATAGAGCTGGCGTAGCGCGTCGCGTGCGTAGTGGCTCTCCAGATTGTCCTCGGGCCGGAACAGGCCCTGGCCGCCGGTCTGGCGCTGGCCGCGCGTGATCGCGCCCAGCGTGTCGAGGCGGCGGGCAATGGTCGAAAGGAAGCGTTTCTCGGCTTTGACGTTCGTGGAGATCGGCCGGAACAGCGGCGGCTGCGCCTGGTTGGTGCGGTGTGTGCGGCCGAGACCCTGAATGGCGGCGTCGGCCTTCCACCCGGCTTCGAGGAGATAATGGACGCGCAGGCGGGTGTTCTTTGCCGAGAGTTCGGCGTGGTAGCTACGCCCGGTGCCACCGGCATCGCTGAACACCAGCACGCGCTTGGCATCGTCCATGAAGGCCTGCGTCTCGGCCAGGTTGGCCGAACCTGCACGGTTCTCCACCACGAGGCGGTCGATAGTTACACCGCGCTTGCGGACGATACGGCGTGAGCGGCCCGTCACCTCGGCCACCGTGTCGGCACCGAAATGCTGGATGATCTGGTCGAGCGCGCCGGGGACCGGCGGCAGGCTGGCGAGGCTGGCGATCATGTCGTCGCGCCGCGCCACGGCCTCGCGGCTCTCGACCGGCTGGCCGTCGCGATAGACCGGGCGCGAGGACAGATTGCCCTCGCTGTCAGTATAGGGCTCGTAGAGCTGCACCGGGAAGGAATGGGCGAGGTAGTCCAGGACATACTCGCGCGGCGACAGGTCCATTTTCAGGTCGCCCCATTCCTCGGTGGGGATCTCCGCCAGACGCCGCTCCATCAGCGCCTCGCCGGTCGAGACGATCTGGATGACGGAAGAATGTCCCGCTTCCAGATCGGCGGTGATCGAGCGAAGCAGGGTCGGCGTCTTCATCGAGGTCAACAGGTGCCCGAAGAACCTCTGCTTGGCGCTCTCGAAGGCCGAGCGCGCGGCGGATTTGGCCTGCCGGTTCAGCGTGCCCGAACCGCCATCGCCGCCGGTGATATTGGCGGCCTGCATCGCGGCATCGAGATTGTTATGGATGATGGCGAAGGCATCGGCATAGCTGTCGTAGATGCGGACCTGCTCCGGGGTCAACTCATGGTCGAGCAACTCGTATTCGACGCCTTTGAACGACAGGGATCGGGCGGTGTAGAGGCCGAGCGCCCGCAGGTCGCGGGCCAGCACCTCCATCGCCGCGACGCCACCGGCCTCGATCGCTTCAACGAACTCCGCCCTGCTCGAGAAGGGGAAATCCTCGCCGCCCCAGAGGCCGAGCCGCTGCGCATAGGCGAGATTGTGGACGGTGGTGGCGCCTGTGGCCGAGACATAGACCACGCGGGCATGGGGAAGCGCGTGCTGGATGCGCAGCCCGGCACGGCCCTGCTGCGAGGCGGCGACATCACCACGTTCTCCCTTGCCGCCAGCGGCGTTCTGCATCGCGTGCGCCTCGTCGAAAACCACCACTCCATCAAAGTCGGAGCCCAACCATTCGACGATCTGCTTGACGCGCGAAACCCTTTCTCCGCGGTCGTCGGAGCGCAGCGTGGCATAGGTTAAAAATAGGATGCCTTCGTTCAGCGTGATGGGCTTGCCTTGCGGGAAGCGCGACAGCGGCGTGACCAGCAGCCGCTCCATGCCGAGGGCCGACCAGTCGCGCTGCGCATCCTCCAGCAGCTTGTCCGACTTCGAGATCCAGACCGCCTTGCGCCTTCCCTGCATCCAGTTGTCGAGGATGATGGCGGCCGATTCCCGGCCCTTGCCGACGCCGGTGCCGTCGCCGATCATGAAGCCCTGCCGGAAGCGGATGGCGCCCTTGGCGTCCTCCGGCGCGGCCGACAGGGTGTCGAGCGTGTCATCGACCGTCCAGGCCCCGGCGAGGAAGCCCGCATGGGCCTCGCCGGCATAGATCACGGTCTCCAACTGCGCCTCGGACAACTTGCCGAGGATGTCTTTCGGCAGCGTCGGCCGGTAGCTCGGCTTCGGCGGCGCGATGCTCGCCATCGAGGCCGATTGCACGAGCTGGGTCGGATGCGCCTGCGCCCCGGCGATGCGGATCGTCTGGAGACCATATTCCTCATAGATCGCGTCGGAGAGACGGTCGCCCTCCGCCGGTTCCCAATCCACGGTTTCATAGGCGAGCGGAACGGCCTCCGGCTCGGCCAGAGGCGCGGCAGGCGCGGCCTTCGCGGCCCGGTTGACATAGCCGCGCACGGTGCGGGGCGCGGCAGGTTGTGCGGCCGGCACGGTGACGTCAGGATCGACCGGCAACCGGGTCGGAAGCTGTTCGGCCAGCCAGCCGATCAGCGTGGCCACGTCCGGCGCGACACCGAGCGCTGCCGGAAACAATGACGTATCTTCGGCGGGCAGCTTGTCGATGACGGTCAGCCGCGTGTCGATGGTGGTGCCATGCTTGGCATAGACCGAACCGTCGATGGCGGCGGAGAAGACCACGCGGCCGCGTTCCTGCAGCCGGGTCCAGGAGGTCGTCCAGGCCGCATCGTCAGGCGCGAAGCTCGCCCCGGTAATGGTCACGAGCCGCCCGCCGGGCGCAAGGCGCGCCAGCGCCGAGGCGACATGGCGGAAGGCGGCATCGGCCATGCGGCCCTCGACATTGGCCATGACCGAGAACGGAGGGTTCATCAGCACCACCGTCGGGATCAGGCCCGGATCGAGATGATCGTCGATCTGGGCGGCATCAAGCCGGCTGACGGAAAGGGCCGGAAAGAGGGAGGAAAGCAGGCCGGCGCGGGCTTCGGCCAATTCGTTAAGCAGGAGCGAGCCGCCGGCGATCTCGGCCAGGATGGCGAGGAGCCCGGTGCCGGCCGAGGGCTCCAGCACCCGGTCGGCGGGCGTGATCGCCGCCGCCGTCACCGCCGCGAAGCCGAGCGGGATCGGGGTCGAGAACTGCTGGAAGATCTGGGCTTCCTCCGACCGGCGCGTATGCGTCGGCAGAAGCCCCGCAATCTTGCCGAACTGGAGCAGGATCGCGTTAGGAGAACCGGCTTTGCGGAAAAGCGCATTGCCGTATTTGCGCAGGAAGAGGACGGTCGCCGCCTCACAGGCATCATAGGCGGTCTTCCAGTTCCATGCGCCGGTGGCATCGGAAGCGCCGAAGGCAGCTTCCATCGCACCGCGCAGGGTGGCGGCATCGACGCGCTGACCGCGCTCCAGATGCGGCAGCAACAGCCCGGCAGCGGTGAAGATGCTGGCTGCGGTCTCAGCGTCTTGGTCGAACGGAAGCGGCGCGGTGGCGGATGCCGCCGCGGATGCAGAAATCATGTTCATCGGGATTCCTCGGGAGAGCGGGACAGGATCGAGCCTAAGCGGCGCTCTCTCTCGACCGCACCGGCTCAAACCCCTTCCGGCCCACCTCTCCCTCTCAGTCCGAAACGATAGCAGACATGAAACAAGCGCCCGGCCGTCAGGCGGGGCGCTTGTGAGGATTAGCCAAAACGGCGTCCGGCTTCGGTGAATGTGTATTCGTTGGCGGTGATGGCCGCGTCCACCGCCTCGTCCGAGGTCAGGTAGTCGTATTCGCGCTCAAGCTGGCGATAGAGCCATCGTGCCAGGTCCCGCAGCGTCTCGCTCACGATATCCTCCGCATCGGCGGTCATGTCCCGCCAGGTCGGACTGTCGCGGGTGACGGAAATCGCCATGGAGTATTCGTGATAGTAGTGGCCGCGGTGGCTGACCTCGGCGCGAAGCTGGTAGAAATTGCGCCGCTGGACGGACTGGAGCACGTCGGCAATCCTGTGCAGCTCGATGTCCTGTGGCGCGTATTCCCTCATCCGGCGCGGCGCGTCCTTCTGGTAGGAATACCAAGCCTCAAAACAGGCGCCATCGCCCTGGTTCCAAAAGCCGCGGAACCAGATGCACGGCTGTTGCTGGCTGCCGCCGCCCTTGAGGCGCAGCGGACGCAATTTCAATCGCAGGCCGAGAATGTCTCCAATCCGCAGGAAATCCTCATAGACGGCATCATACCAGTCGTAGCCGAAGCCGCCTTCGCGATACCAGACACGGGCGTTGTCCTTCGCGGCGTCGGAAAGCTCGTCGAGCCGATAGACGGTGGTTTCGATAACGTCAGGCATAGGGGTCGCCTCCGTCCAGAACGATCTCCAGCCAACTGTCGCTGTAGATCCAGTCCACGGTCTCGCCCGTGGCGAGATCAAGGGCGTGCGCGCCGCCGCCGAAGGCGTTCACCCGCGCCTGCGAACAGGTGGTTGCGTATTGGAAACCCCATAATCCGGTGAGGCCGAACTCGGCGGCGCAGCGCTTGACGAACTGGATGACATGTTCGGGATCGCCGGTTTCGTCATCGCGCATCCAGAGCTGGGTGCCACCATGCTCGGGCTGGATCGAGAGCAGGAAACCCTCGGACGGAGGGTCTTCCGCGGCGTTTTCCTCGGACAAGGCATTGTAGAGGTCGAGCGCTCGGGCAGCATTTTCGGGAGTGCCTACATCGAGCAGGCAGGAGAAATGCGTGTAGTAGTTGGCCATGTCAGGCTCCTGAAACGACAAAGCCCGGCGCGAGGCCGGGCGGTATGGGTAGGAAGCAGGGCGAGAGATCAGGCGGCCTGTGGCAGCCGCAGAAGCTCGGCGGCGGTCTCGCGCCAGAAGGGGTCAACCAGTCGCGCCTCGAGGAGACTGGCGCGGTAACGCAGATCGCGGGCGGTCGCCGCGTCGCCGCGCCCGGATGCCGTGAAGGCCATGCCGCGCAGACGGCTGGCCTCGGTGACGACGCGGCGGGCCTCGGCGTTGGAAGCGACGGGTTGCTGCCAGGTGACGATCCCGGACCGGACCTCGCCGGCGAGGACCAGGCCAAGTTCGCGGTCCTGAATGACCATGACGCGCGGGCGGAAGCGCGGCGCATCGTCCGGGCTGATGCGGAAATCGCCGCGCGCGACGCGCTGGCTGGCGATTGTCATGGCCTCTTGGGGGGAAAGGCCCTGGCCGATGACGAGTGTGCGGTCGAAGCTGTCGACGTGATCGCTTTCGTCGTAGCTGGCGATACCGATGCAGGAGATGCGCAGCGGCAGCTTCTGGGCGGGACGCAGCCGGGGCAACACCTGCTGCGCGACGATCTCGCCGATTGGGGCGAAAGCGTTTTGGCGGGATAGGGACATGGGAAATACTCCGCGACGGGCGGCGGAAGCCTCTCTCCCGCCTTCCAACCCGTCACGGCCAGCCGGCCCGCACTCTCACTCTCCCTTTGCGATGGAGGATCGTTCCCGCTTGCGCCGGACTGATCCGACGCTCAGCACCAGGGGTCGCGCCGCCCTGCCCAGGTTCTCGCCAGACCCTCGCTGACGAGAACATCACCGACATCATGACCTCCGACGCGGATCGCTGCCAGCGTCCGGCCATAGCGGTCGGTGCCCTGGCGCAGGATTTCGACCCGCCGGCCTTGCAGGATTTCTGCCAGCCTGATCTTGGCTTGCCGGGCAAGGTTGGATTCATAAGCGCAGCGGCCCTCGATCTCGGGGGCGTCGATGTTGAAGATCCGGACGGATTCGGATTGATGGCCCGCACCCAGCCGGATCGAGTCGCCGTCCCAGACCCGGACTTCCGCGGGTTCGCAGGATGCCGTGCAGAGCATGACGGAGATGACGATATGGCTGAGCATGGCGAACGGCTTTCATCTTGAAGGCGCGAAATCTGAGTGATTGCCACGGTTCTTTCCCGATGCGGGTCGAGATCGCAATGCAGATTGGTACGCAAGCGGCAATCGGCGGTGATTGACGGGAGAAGGCCCGGCTGGGCCTGGGCACCGGGCCGTGGGGTGAGGCGCTTTCGCGCCTCAGCTCCATGGATCGAGTTCCAGCTTCACCATGTCCTCGTCACCGTCGAATTCGTCGGCCGGCATGGCGGTATGGGTGCCGTCCCCGGCCTGGAGCACGACGATCGGGACCATCAGCGTGGTGGCGAGGCTGGCGGCGAAGGCGGTGGCATCTGCATAGGACATGGGTTCCGGCTCCTGTTTTTGGAGCGGGGGACCATCCCCCGCGCGACAGGCGCCCGAAGTGTCCGGCCGGATCTGCAATCACCCTCGGGCGTTCGGGCTCGTCCCGAATCCCCGAGGGCGGCACGCTTGCGTAAGCCGACCCTTCACGGGTTGATTGACAAAGAGACGGCTGGACCAAGGTTCGCGAATGGAAGCGGGGGTGGTGCTTTGCCTCTGACAGGCGCCGGAAATCCGTCGCAGATGCCTCGCCGCGCAAGCCTCGTTGCCGGGCCGATTTCCAGGATGTGCTTCAGGCCGGGGACGGAGCCGTTCCTCCGGCACCGACAAGGAGACGTTGCAATGGTGAAGCTGGACCTCGATTCATCGCTGCCTGACCAGCGATACTCCACGGCCCGGTGCCCAGGCGCAGCTTTCAGGGCCGGTCAGTCCCAGAAACTATCGGCGATTTCACGGGCGATCATGGCGCGGGCCTTCATCATCACGCCGTCGCCGGAGGTGTCGATATGACCATAAAACCGCGCGCGGCCGCCATCTGCGGTCCAGTCGGCATAGCGGCAATATTCGCGGGTATCGAGCAGGAAGACGCGCATGTCCTCAGCCCAATGCGGCTTCGGCTGAACAACGACGGTGATGCCGCCGCGTGTTTCTTCCCGCGGAAGTGAGCGTTCCGAGGAAGAATTGCGGCGGTCGTCGGCGAGGATTTCATCGACCGTCATCATGATGCGTCTCCGTCTCCGGCGATCTCGACGAAGCCGGCAGGATCGTCAGGGTCCGGCGGCAGATAGGCGTCATAGGGATTGCCGTCGGCGAGATGACCGAACGGCGTGAAGACGTAATCGCCGCGGTCGTAGCCGACAGCGCACAAGACATAGCGAATCTCGCGGGTTGCGGCGTCGAGGCATTCCATGAGCGCCAGATTTCCGTCACCGGCGGCGCGCAGCAGGGTGTTGAAATTCGTTCGGACGGGATCGGGAATGGCCATGATGTTCTCCGGATACGAAAAAGGCCCGCTATCGAAAGACAGCGGGCCATGTGGATGGGGTTATGTGGATCACGCGGCGGCACGACCTTCGACGACATCGGCGCCAGCCTCGTCGGCGGTGATCTCCTCCAGACGGGCGCGGCTGTATCCTTTCTGCGCGAGCCAAAGTTCGGCCGCCTCGCAGCTCTCCGCGAGGTGCAGCAGTTCGACGTTCTCTCCGACATCCTGAACGACGCGGACCTGACCGATCTTCGGGCGCTCGATCACCCGAAACCTCAGATCGCTGTCGATGCCGTAAGTGCGCATGACAGTGATGAGGATGATACCGCCTTTGCCGAAATCACCCTCATGCAGGGTGAAGGAAGGCGGGCTGGTGTAGGTCGGACGCTCGCGGCCGGGCTCCTTGCGTACAAGGCGGCCGACCCCGTTGCGGGATTTCCACGTGGCGAGCCTCTTCGTGAAGCGCGCAGGCGGCTTCGGCTGACCGTCGCTATAGGCCACGAGCGAGCCAAGCGGCACGATGTCGAAGATGAGGGAAGCGGACATGAATCTGGTCTCCTGAAACGAAAACGGCCCGGCGAGCTGCCGGGCCTTGGAATGGACAGGGATGGAAAGCGGGGCGACGGAGGCCGCCCCGCTGGTGCGCGCATCACTCGGCGGCGACGAGGGCCGCCGGATCGTCCGCGGCCTCGGCCGCGTCCAAGTCGTCACCGGCGAGGAAGTCGGGCAGCGCCACGGTGTCCTCATCCTGATCAACCGCGCCATCGACAGCCTGCGCGTCCATGGCGGGGCGCAGCGGTTCGGGCAGCCAGCCTGTGTCGGCCAGTAGGCGTTCGGCCTCCTTCGCCATGTCACCTTTCTTCAGGTGGGCGATGAGATCGGCGGCGCGATCGCCGGCGCCCTCGCGCACCGCTTCGAGGATGCGGGCCTTGGTCACGCGGCCCAGGTAGTTCTCGACCGTGGGCCTCCAGCCCGCTTCGACGAGATCGAGGCCGGTTGCCTGGGCCAGCCGTTCGGCCTCGGCCATGCGACGATCGAGACCGTGCTGCGAGATGCCGTTTCCCGAATAGGGGTTGGGCCGCTCGTAGAGCGCGTTGACGCCGAAGCTGACGCAATGGGCGAGCAGCGCCAGGCGGCTGGCCTCGTCGAGGCCGTCGATCCACCCCCAGAGCCGGTCGTCATCGCCGGAGGGAATGTCGCCCCGCCAGGCTTCCCCGCGCTCGTCGATCATCTTCGCGGCGGCACTGTCCGCGAGCCCGGTCGCATCGGCCGGGAGGTAGATGTGACGCACGGCGGCATAGAGGCTCGTTCCCGCGGTGGAGGTCCGCTCGAAGGTGTCGAGGACGAGCTTGTGTAGCAGGGCCGTCATGGCGACGTGCGGATTCTCGGCGAGCGCATTGCGCAGCGCCAGCGTCCGCCAGGCGGTCAGGTCGATCACCAGCCGCTCGGGCAGCGGCTTGACGGCATCGTCCTCCTCCTCGTCGTCGCCCTCCGGGACCGGCTCGCCGCCGACGGTGATGACGGCGCGCTGCACGGCATCGGGATCGGACGGGTCCGCATCGTCTCCGGCATCCTCGCCATCGACGGTCTCGGGTTGCTCGTCCTCGGGGCGGACGTAGCCGCCGCTGACGATCAACTCGCCCTCGCGACCGATGCTGACGAACACACCGGCACGGGCGATGTCTTCCGGCGCGAAGGTGACGGGCCGGTTCTCGAACGCTTCGAGTTCGGCCTCGATTTCGCCGAGCCGCTGGTCGACCTCATCGGGCAGTTCATCGGCCTCGGCGTATTGCGATTCGAGTTCGTCATACTCGTCGCGCAGCGCTTCGCGGCTGGTGCGTTCCTCATCGGTCAGCTCCTGGGTCACGCCGACCAGCCTGCGCAGGCCGTTGGCGTAGCCGTAGGGAAGCTCGACCGCCGCGTCGATCCACTTCCAGCCCTGACCCGCGATTTCGTCGGCGACGGTGCGCAGCTTCTCGTCGACCAGCCGGTCGAGAAGCGTGACGTCCTGCAACCAACCGCCGTTCTCCTCGGAGAAGAGATCGCGCAGCACCGGGCCGCCCGCCGCCTCATAGGCTTCGATGCCGACGAAGCGGGCGCGCTTGTCGGCTGCCGGCACCGTGGTCTCGGTCAGCATGCTGCGGATCTGCCAGGGTTCCTTCTGCCAGGAATTGCTGACGCGCTCCCAAACCTGCTGCTGACGCTCGTGATCGGGGTTGACGGTGAAGGCTTCCAGCATCGCCAGCGTCATCTCGTTCCGCGCATAGGCGTCGAGCAGGGATGGCGCGACGGTCGCGAGGCGAAGACGCTGCATGATGTAGCGCGGCGTGGTCCGCCAGGCGTCGGCGATCTCCTCCTTCGACATGCCCATGTCGAACATCCGCTTGAACGCCTTGAACTGGTCGAGCGGATGCAGGGCGAGGCGTAGCAGGTTTTCGGCCAGCGAGTCGTCGACTGCCGAGGTCTTGGCATCGGCCTTCTTGACGATGCAGGGGACAAGGCCATCGGCCGGGAAGCGTCCAGCCTCGACGAGGCGCGCAATGGACCTGTAGCGCCGGCCGCCGGCGGGCGTCTCGAAATCGCCGGTCTCGTTGCCGCCCTCATCGAGGATCGCGCGGACATTGAGGCCCTGAACGAGATCCTCGCGACGGTCGATGTCATGGGTGAGTTCGTCCAGGCCGGCCTCAACGTCGATCTCGCGGACATTGCTGTCCGACAGGCTGATCCGGTTGAACGGAATGTCCCGCGCCCGCGAGAACTCGATCATCGGGAGGGCGGGCTTCTTTTTCTTGGCAGCTCTTGCCATCGTGGTTTCTCCGCGACGGACGCCGAAAGCCTCTCTCTCGACCCTAAATCCGTCACGAAACCCCACCCCCCTCTCTTCCTCTAAACCGCCAGCGGCAGGCACCGCGTCACCAGTCGAGGCGCCGCGGCCGCTCCTCGTTGACGCCATGTTTGCGGCGCAGCGACAGGATGGCCGCCTCCTGCCGGTCGATCTTTCGCCGGAGCCGTTCAAGGTCTGGCCCGACCGCGAGGAGCAGATCGTCGAGGACGCGCCGATATTCGGCCTCGTCCGCGCCCGTCCACCGGCTCATCCGACGATGATAGTGGCGCGCCTTCGGTCGCTGCCGAACGGTCATGGCCTCGGCCCGGTCGCGAACCGCGCGTTCCGCGAGCGCCAGGTTGCGACGGGTATCGTAGCCCGGAACACAACCGCGCCGTCGGTGGCGCAACCCGCTCCAAACACCTCGACGGCACGGCTTTCGACATCGGTATGGCGAACCACGATCCTGCGGCGTTCGAGGCAGCGGCACGGGAGGTCGGGTTCCTCGGCTTCGGTTTCTATCCGCGCTCGGGTTTCATTCATGTCGATCTCGGACCTGCGCGTCAGTGGGGCGAGCGGTTCCCGGCCCGGGCGACTGCCTTCGCGGCGGAGACGCCGCCCGCGCGCGAGGTGCTCGCCGACAGCCGCACCATGAAGGGGGGTGGCGCGGCCGGAGTGGCGACGCTGGGCGCGGCGGGCGTCGAGGTAGCGCAGAGCGCCCTGGCCGAAACGCAGATCGCGATCCTTCCGCTGGTCCCGTATCTCGATACGCTGCGCTGGGTGTTCATCGCGGTGGCTCTCGGCGGCATCGCGGTCACGATCTACGCGCGTCTCGATGACTGGCGCAGGGGGCGGCGGTGATCGCGCTCCTCGCTGGGTTCGCCGCCAGCCCATGGATGCGGACTGCCTTGAGCTACGGCGCGATCGTGCTCGCCGTGCTCCTGTTCCTGCTTTCGCTTCGGCGGTCCGGCGAGCGCGCGGGACGCCTCGCCGAACGCCTTGTGACCACGGAGAAGGCCAATGATGTCCAACGCCGGATGCTGGAGGCGGCAGCTCGCCGTCCTCGCGATCGGGACGAGCTTGTTGAGCGGCTGCGCGACGGTGAGTTCTGAATCAGGTCGCGTGTCGGCTTGTCCGCCGGTGGTGGAGTACAGCCGAGAGTTTCAGGCCCGCGCGTCAAACGAGGTGGCGCAACTCCCCGAGGGGGCTGCGATCGCCATCATGCTGACTGACTATGCGGTTCTGCGTGCACAGAATCGCGCCTGCTGACCCGATCTCCCGGCGCCCTCATCACGAGCGCCCCAACTGCATGAGGGCGATCAGAACCGCCCCCGTCGCTCCGAGCGCCAGGCGCGCAAGCCAACCCAAGGTCGGAGTGAAGCGCGCGAGCGCGCCGCCAAGACCTGCTCTTGCGGCCACGGCCAGTGCCGCCACGCTCGCCAGCACGGCGGCAACGCCGATCAGCATCATGGACGCGAAAGCCAAACCGGCCTCCGGAACTCCTCGAGCACTCGCGAAGGTCATCACGAACAGGGTCAGTGGACATGGGATCAACCCGGCCACCACCCCGAACGCCGCGCCCTCGTGATGGCCATCAGCAGCGTGTCCCCGGATGGCAGCGATGAGAAGCCAGAGGCCGATCAATCCGATCAGGCCTCGACTCAGATCTTCCAGGACCCGAGCTCGTCCGACTTCGCCAAAGGCCAGCGAAACCACCGGCAAGGCGAGAATGACCACGAGGACGGAGATCGCGATATGCGTGGCCGAGAGAATGACAGCGGTCCCGATGCCCCTCGACAGGCTGGCGCCGCTACCGGCGACGAACAAGGACAGCACGGTCTTCGAGTGTCCGGGCGTCAGGGCATGCGCCGCCCCGAATGCAATGCCGAAGGGCAGGAAGCCGGTCAGTGCAGACCAGTCCCGGGTCTCGGCGAAAGCGCGGAGCATGAGGGCGAGCTCGGCCGAGATCTCGCGTTGAACCGAGACGAGCCATCCCCAAAGGCTGAAAAGAATCCCCAGGCTCTCTGAAAGCATAGGGCAATCTAACCCGCATCGGCCATCGGTGACAGTTGTGGGCGGCCCGCTGTCCGACCTGGCCGGTGCGGCGGGAATTGACAGCGCACCCGTCTTGCGAAATTCTCCTCCTATGGGGATCCGCGATCTCCCCACGAGGCGACAGCCGAAGCTCGCGTTCCACCTCAACCTTGTTTCCAAGGAGGAACGCAGATGCCTGCGCCCGACGCCATCCCTGCCGACAAGCTCGCCAAGCTGATTGGCACGCCCCGCTGCCCGATCCTGCTCGATGTCCGCGCCGAAGCCGCCCGCGCCGCCGAACCGCGTCTCGTTCCCGCCGCCCGGCCACTCAGCGAGGCTGAGATCATCTCCGATGCTTTGGCGCGGCTCACGGCGAGTCTTGACGGCCCGGTTGTCGTCATCTGCGCCGAAGGTCACAGACGCAGTCAGGGTGTCGCCGCCGTGCTCCGGAGTGCGCGCATACCAGCCGAGTATCTGGAGGGCGGACAGGCTGCGTGGGTCGCGGCGGGACTTCCACTCGTCGATCCCGGCAAGCTTTCCGCACGCGACGCCGATGGCCGGACGGTTTGGGTGACGCGCTCCCGGCCCAAGATCGACCGGATCGCCTGCCCTTGGCTGATCCGCCGCTTCGTCGACTCACGCGCGACCTTCCTCTACGTTGCGCCCGCGGAAGTCGTCGGCGTGGCAGAGCTGTTCGGGGCGATGCCCTACGACATAGAGGAGGTGTTCTGGAGCCATCGCGGCGAGCTTTGTACCTTCGACACGATGCTGGCGGAGTTCGGGCTCTCGATCCCGGCGCTCGACCGGCTGGCTTCCATCGTTCGCGGGGCAGACACGGCGCGTCTCGACCTTGCGCCTGAGGCTGCAGGGCTTCTGGCCGCCTCCCTAGGACTCTCCCGGATGTACGCCGACGACCTCGAGCAGCTCGATGCCGGCATGGCGCTCTACGACGCGTTCTATCGGTGGGCGCGCGACGCCACAGACGAGACGCACAACTGGCCGACCAACCGGCCGGGAGGTGTGCGATGACGGACGCGACATTGGCGACGCCGGGTAGCGCTGCGCCCGCACAGGAGTATCCGACGCTCGCCGAGGCCACGCGGGTCTGGGCGCGCGTGGCTCTGCTGTCCTTCGGCGGACCGGCCGGACAGATCGCGGTGATGCACCGCATACTCGTCGAGGAAAAGCGCTGGCTCGGCGATGGCCGGTTCCTTCATGCGCTCAACTTCTGCATGCTGTTGCCGGGGCCTGAGGCGCAGCAGCTCGCCGTCTATATCGGCTGGCTCCTGCACCGGACCTGGGGCGGCGTGATCGCCGGCGTCCTGTTCGTCCTCCCCGGCGTCATCGCCATCATGGCGCTGAGCTGGGTCTATGTGATCTTCGGCAATGTCGGCTTCGTCGCCGCGCTGTTCTTCGGGCTCAAGGCCGCGGTGCTCGCCATCGTGCTGCAGGCGGTCTTCCGCGTCGGCCGGCGAGCCTTGAAGAACGACGCGATGCGCTTGATCGCCGCGCTGTCCTTCGTCGCGATCTTTGCCTTCGGCGCCCCGTTCCCGCTGATCGTGCTCGCCGCCGCCCTCATCGGGTTTCTCGGGGCGCGCGCCGGGCTGCAGGCGTTTGCTCCTGGTGGTGGCCACGGGTCGGTCGGCGGCACCCATGTCGACGATGCCGAGACGCTTCTTGGCCCAGAAATGGCTGAGATGCCGGCTTCGGCGCGGCGCGGCGCGCTCGTGGCGGGCGGGGTCGCGCTGGCGCTCTGGCTCGCGCCTGTGGTGGTGCTGGTGCTGGCCCTGGGGCCGGGCAATGTCTTCGCCGACATAGCCACCTTTTTCTCCAAGATGGCGGTGGTCACCTTCGGCGGCGCCTATGCCGTGCTGGCCTATGTGGCGCAGGAGGCCGTCGGTACCTACGGCTGGCTCGAGCCCGGCGAGATGCTCGACGGCCTCGGGATGGCCGAGACTACGCCCGGGCCGCTGATCATGGTGCTCCAGTTCGTCGGTTTCCTCGGCGCCTTCCGCGAGGCCGGGTGGGACAATGCGCTCCTCGCCGGCACTTTCGGCGGCCTTCTTGCGACCTGGGTCACTTTTGCGCCCTGCTTTGCCTTCATCTTCCTCGGCGCGCCCTACATGGAGGGGCTGCGCTCGAACCGGTCCCTTTCGGCCGCGCTGACGGCGGTGACGGCGTCGGTCGTGGGCGTGATCCTCAATCTCGCAATCTGGTTCGCGATCCACGTCGTCTGGATCGAAGTGCGCCGGATCGAGGCGGGGCCGCTCTCGCTCGAGCTTCCGGTCCTTGGTTCGATCGACTGGGCCGCAGCCGCACTGTCTGCACTCGCGCTCTTCGCGGTGTTTCGGCTGAAACTCGGCATGACGATCGTGCTGGGCGGGTCCGCCCTTCTCGGCCTTATGCTTTATGGTTTGGGGATGACCTCGCTCTCCGGCTGATCCATTCAGCCTCTTTCGACAGGATGGTCGCAAGCAGAGGGACCGTGCCCACGGCTGGGCGGTGATGTTCGCGCCGCTGATCATGGTGTTTGCTTTTGCCGGCATGATCAACCGGATGTCGGCCGCGACCGCCCAGCTGGTGTTCTACAGCTTTGCCGCGGTCATGGGCCTGTCGATCAGCTGGATTTTCGCCGTCTTCACCGGCGTCTCAATCGCGCAGACCTTCCTTGTGACCGCCGTCGCCTTCGCCGGGCTCAGCCTTTACGGCTACACGACCAAAAAGGATCTGTCCGGTCTCGGCACGTTCCTGATGATGGGTGTGATCGGTCTGATCGTGGCCATGGTCATCAACATCTTCCTGCAGTCGCCGGCGATGATGTTCGCGATCTCGATCATCGGCGTCCTCATCTTTGCCGCACTCACCGCCTACGACACTCAGGCAATCAAGAACGAATACGTTGCGCATGCCGCCCAAGGCGACCAGGAGTGGCTGCAGAAGTCGGCAATCATGGGCGCGCTGCGCCTATACCTCGACTTCATCAACATGTTCATGTTCCTGCTGCAGTTCCTCGGTCGACGCGAGTGACTTGAGGACGTTGCAAAAAGCGTCTGGCAGAAAAAGCCTCACAATACGAAACTAAAAGCAAACTACTTGCTGCTGCCAAAGACTCGGTGGGCTGGTGGACATCTCCGCTGAACGGCGATCGCTGACTAGTTTCGCACGCGGCGCCGTCAGGTAAGCGCAGCGAACAGGCCCAGCGCAATCAGTATAACGGCGGCCGACGTGGCCGCACGATCGTTGATCAGCCGTTCCAGACGCTCAAGCCCCTCGGCGATCTCCGCCAAGAGCTGCCCGTTTTCGCCCGGCCTCTCCGATCGGCCCGCCAATGCGGCTGCCCGGGCAACGGCGGCTGCCCTCGCGCTGAGCCGGGCTGCCGGGCCGAGCAGGTCGCCTTCGGCCAGCGACGGGGCGCGCAGTCCGGTTCCCAACGCGGCGATGACGAGAACTGCCGCGAGCCCAAGGGGCCAGGCGCTGATGCCGAGCGCCAACAGGTCAATCGCCTCGTAGGGCGCATTGCCCGTTGCCCGGGCATAGAGTGACCACGGCAGGCCAAGCGCGGCGGCTGACAGCGCTACCAGCGGCACGACCATGAGACCGGGCGGGCCGCCAGATTTTGCAGGCGCGGGAAGGGTGAAAAAGTAGCGCACCAGCAACAGCCCTGAGGTCAGCGCCGAGAGGCCGATTAACGTCGCGCCAAAGTCGCCTGCGGGACCCTTGATCGCCGATTTCACAAGCGCGCCGGCGGTTAGCGGCAACCCGGCCACCGACAAGGCGGCCATTGCCAGTGCCGCGATCACCAAGCCCCGCGCCACGCCCCGAGCCTTGCCGACCACGCCGACGCCCAGGAACAGCGCCCCCTTGGCCAGCCCGTGATGCAGCGCATAAAGCGCTACCGCCGGCAGAACCGAAGCCGCCGGCAGGCCCGCCGCCAGCGCCGCGCCCATCACGCCCATCAGAAGCCCCATCTGGCTGACTGTTGAATAGGCCAGCACCGTCTTTGGATTGCCCTGCATCGCCCCGTAGAGCGCCGCCGTGAAGAGCCCGCCGAACCCCGCAAGAGCCAGCAGCGTTCCACTGATCGGCCAGGCGCTGCCCCAAGGCAGAAATGTGACCAGCCCGAAGATGCCCGCCTTCACGATGGCGCCAGACAGCACCGCCGAGGCCGGGACCGGCGCCGCCGGATGTGCCACCGGAAGCCAGACATGCAGCGGGACCAATCCCGCCTTGATGCCGAAACCCGCAATCAGCAACCACAGCACCAGCGGGTCGGCCCCCGGGTCGGCGAGCCTGTCGCGAACCCCCTCTATGAGGATCGTTCCCCCTGCCGCATGGGCGATCATCATGAAACCGGCCAGCAGCGCGGTTTCGCCGACAACTGCAAGGATGATGTAGACCACGCCGGCCCTCATCGACGCGGGTTTGCGATCGTGGATCACAAGCGGATAGGCGGCCAGCGACACCAGCGCGAAGGACACGTAGAAGGTCGCCAGATCCGCTGCCAGAAACACACCCAGGTTTCCAGCGAGTACCAGCATCCAGAACAGGGCAAAGGTTTGCGCGCGGGAATCGCCGCGCATGTACCGCAGGGCATAAACCCCAGCCCAGAACCACAGCAGCGCGGCGCCGCCCAGAAACAGCACCCCCGTTTCGGTCAGTCGGAGTCCGCCATCGAGCAGTACCCCAGGCACGCTCAGGGTCTGGTCTCGCGGCGCCAGGAACACGGCGGCGAGTGCCGGGAGCGGCCCAAGCGGCAGCGCCAAAAGCATCCTCGGCCCCAGCTTCGGCAGCAGGCACAGAAAGGCGAGAAAGAGTGGCCAGAGGATCACGACCAACAGAAGAAGGCTGGGTGCGATTGTCATTTCAGATAGCCACTCTCGGCGATCAGCTCGGCCCATCTCAGCGGGCTGAACGGAAAAGTCGCAAAGGCTCCGGCCGCCAATGTTATCAGGGCGGTCACCGCGGCGGGGAGGACCAGCATCCTGTTCCACGCGCCGTCCAGTTCGCGTACCGGCGCCAGCTCCTTCGATGGCGGAAGCAGCCAGGCGCGGTAGAGCAGCGGCAGGAAGTAGAGCGCATTCAGAAGTGACGATCCCGCCAGAACGGCGATGACCCAACTCGCCTCGGACTGCAGCCCTCCCATCCCCAGGTACCATTTCGAGATGAAACCTGCGGTCGGCGGAATGCCGATCATGCCGAGCGCGCCGATGCTGAAGGCTGCCATTGTCACCGGCATCGCCCGCCCGGCACCGTCGAGATCCGCCACCAACTTGATCCCCATCCGGTTGTCCAGCGCCCCTGCGCACATGAAAAGAGTGATCTTCATGATCCCCTGATGCACCAGATGCACCAGCCCGCCGATGATCGCGAAGGGGCCGATCAGGCTGGCCCCGAGAATGATGTAGCTGACCTGGCTGACCGTCGAATAGGCCAGCCGCTTCTTGATGTCGGTCTGCATCACGGCGCGGAACGAGCCATAGAGGATGGTCGCTCCGGCCCACAAGGCAAGCGGCGTGCCGAGGCCAAGCTCCGATACCGTATCGATTCCGTAAACGTCGTAGATCATCCTCAGGATCCCGAACGCGCCGGCCTTGACCACGGCCACGGCGTGGAGCAGCGCGCTCACCGGAGCGGGCGCGGCCATCGCCTCGGGCAACCATACGTGGAACGGGATGAGCGCCGCCTTCACGCCGAGCCCGCCGATGCAAAGGATGAAGATCAGCGTGAGTTCCAGCCGCGGGATCCCGGTCAGATCAGGCGGTGCCGTGAACTCGATCGTGCCGACGAGCGACTTCAGCCAGACGATGCCCGCCAGAAAGGCGGCGCTGCCTGCCAGCGTATAGATCAGGTAGATGCGCCCCGCGCGGAGGGACTTCTCGTCACCCTTGTGGACGACCAGCGGCCACGTCGCCAAGGTCAGGAGTTCATAGAAGAGGAAGAAGGTGATCGCCGTGCCAGAAATGGCCACTCCGGTCGCCGATAGGACACAGAGGTTGAAGAATCCGAAGAAGCGCCCCAAGTGCGGTCCGCGCTTGAAATAGGCGATCGCATAGACGGTGGTTATCAGCCACAGGAAGGCAGAGAGAGTGACAAACAGCAATGAAAGTGAATCCGGCCGGAGGATGAATTCGTGTCCCGGCAGGAATTCGTAGCGCCATTCCGTGATCGTGCCCTCGCGTGCTGCCAGCAGCAAGGCGCCCACGAGCGCCAGCTTGCTCAGGGCGAAGCCGATGTTGATCGCGTCGCGCCAGACCGCGAGGCGGTCCGGCAGGGCAAAGCTGATCAGCGCCGGAACGATTGTCAGCGAGACCAGCAGCAGGGGTAAAAGACTGTTCACGGGACCTCCCCAACCGCAGCCGCCGGAGGCCCTGCCTGGGACACCCCTGCAGAGATATCGACCATCGCTTGTCCGGCGAACCCCAGCGACACTGCCAGAAGCCCCAGCGCCAGAGGAGCGGCGGTTTGCAACGTGTCCTTTGCCTCGGTAACCGGTGTGTCTCTGCCGGCGAAGGTCCTGGATAGCGGATTGAACAGGTAGACTGCGGCCATCAACCCGCCAACGAGCAGGATGGCGGCCTGGAACACGGCGCCTTGCTCCAGCGCAGCCTCGAGCAGGAGGAACTTCGCTATGAAGCCGGCCGAGGGCGGCAGGCCCATCAATGATATCGCGGCCAGCCCGAAGGCAGCCACCGTCAGCGGCATTACCCGCACAAGGCCACTAAGGTCCTCCAAGCGGTGGCCGTTCACCGCCTTGAGCATAAGCCCGGCCGCGAGGAACATCGCAGCCTTCGCAAGCATGTGGGCTATCGCATGGATTGTCATTCCGGCCCAAGCCCGGTCGGACCCTGCCGCTGTCACGACAAGCGGAAAAGCCAGCAGCAGATAGCCGATCTGCGCCACGGTCGAATAGGCCACGAGGGCTTTCAGGGTTTCCTGCCGGATCGCCTGGATCGAGCCGTAAAGTACCGCCAGCGCACCGAGCCAGCCAAGCACATCGAGTGCCGCAGGGGCTACGATGGCCGGGAAGGCCTCGAACCAAAGGCGCAGCAGGATCACGAATCCTACCTTGACGACAATCGCGGAGAGCAGGGCGCTGGCGGGTGCGGGTGCTGCGGCATGGGCTGGCGGCAGCCAGCCGTGCAGCGGAAAGACCGCCGCCTTGATCAGCAGTCCCGCCGTCATCACCGCCAGTGCGACCTTGGTCGCAAGGTCCGGCCTCGCTGTCCCGGCCAGCAGTGTGATGTCCACTGTCGCGTAATTGGCAAACAGAAGCGCGACGCCTAGCAGGTAGGCCAGCGATCCGACCAGCGCGACCACGAAGTACTGCAGCGCGGCGCGCAGCGAGCCCATCGCCGCCATCGCCACCGCGGCAAGGCTGACCATTTCCAGCGCGACATAAAGATTGAAGAGATCGGTGGTCAGGAATCCAGCATTTGCTCCGCCCCACAACAGGTAGAAGAGCGGCCAGAAGGCATAGCCGTGGGCGGTCTCCGACCCGCTCGGCCCGGGCGCGAATTCGCGCAGCGCGTACAGTCCAATGATCGAAGCGCAGGCTGACGTGGCTGCCACCAAAAGCTGTGCCACCCCATCCGCACGCAACAGGATTCCCAGCGGCAGGTTCCAGTCACCCACTATATGGGCGGTACCCTCTGGCAGTAGCAGCAGCCACACCGTCAGACCCGCCATGACCGGAATTGCCGCCAGTAGCAATAAGCGTCCCCGGCTCCCAAGCAGCACCGCCGCGATCATCAGAGCGAGGGGCACTGCGACAAGCAGGTCAAGCGGGCTCATGCACTGTCGCCGGTCGCTTCGACCGCCGCGGTGTCATCTCGTGCCCGCTCCTCCTCGGCCACGCGCACAACCAACGCAGCACCGAAAGCGGTGAGCGCCACCGCGACGACGATGCCGGTGATGACCAGCGCCTGCGGGAACGGATCGGTCGAAGCGGTGCCGCGCCCGAGTCCACCGAGGATCAGGAAGATACCGGCACCAACCACATTGACGGCCAGAAGCTGACGCAACGGATGACGCAGGGTCACGATGCCGTAGAGGCCGAGCCCCACCAATGCCGCCCCTGTTAGCGGGTAAAGATGCATTAACGTTGGCATGCAGTAGTCAGCTCCTATGATCCGGCGCTACCGACCGACCCGCCAGTAGCAGCGCGAGGGTCGCGCCGATCGACAGCGCAAGGCTGTACTCGATCGCGACGATCATGGCCTTCGCGAAGCCTGGCGGATAGAACAGGAATCGGCCCAGTGCGATTCCCGCCAGGCCGATGATGAGAAAGACCCCCGGGCCAAGCACAAGCACCGCGCGGAGAATGCTGTTGTCGGCCCGCGGCCATGCGACCGCTCCGCCGATCGCGGCGATGATCAGACCGCCGGCAAGCACGGTTCCGGCCTGAAACGCTCCACCCGGAAAGTCCGACCCGGCCCAGACCAGATAGGCCGCCATCACCAGCGCCAAGGGCAAGAGCAACCGTCCGAAGGCCTGAGCGACGCTTCCCCCCCCGCTTTCCGCCAGGTTCAGTGACGCGGGCGGGCGCGGCCATGCATTTCCCGGGGCGAGCGACCAGACTGCGACAAGCGCGCCCAGCAGGACGAATGTTTCCAGCAATGTGTCATAGGCCCGGAAGGCCAGAAGCACGCCAGTCACCGGGTTCTCGATGCCAAGCTCCGGCAGCAGCGCGGCGATTGGCCCGCCCAAGTCGTCTGCGGGCGCGACACTCAGGACCGCGGACCCAACCAGCGCCGTCAAACCAGTGCAGGCCAACACCGCGCCGGCACGTAGCCAGCCGGGCGTCTCGGCGCTGACCAGATCGTCACCAAGCGCCATCAGCCGTTGCCGCGTCAGTATCAGCAAAACTCCGGTGATGCCCGCGCCGATGGCGATCTCTGCCATGGCGACATTGACTGCGTTCATAGCCAGCCATGCCAGTCCGAGCAGATTGCCGAAAACGATGAAAAAAACGATTGCCGCCAGCGCGTTGTGCGTGAGAAGCGCTGCGGCTGCAGTACCGACGATCATCAGGCAGAGGATGAGGTCGAATGCCAGCGTCATCGGTCCGTGCCCCGCTCGGCCGCAGTCTTCGCGCGGCGCGCCATCAGTTGTGCGGTCGCTCCGGCGGCCATGAGCGCGAACAGCCAGACGGCGGCGATCTTGAAAGCGACAGCCACCGAACCCCAGTGCAACGCGGCGGCAAGCGCCACGAAGCCCAGACCGACGTTGTCGGCCTTGGTAAGCGCGTGCAGCCTTAACTCGGCATCTTGAAACCTGAGCAGCCCCAACGATCCGGCCGCATAGAAAAAGACACCGATGTAAAGAAGCGCAGGGACCAGGTAATCGGCCAATGTCATGGCTTTGGGTCTCCGGGCTCGTCCGCATCACTCTGGCCGTCCCGCACAAAAGCGAGAATTGCCACCGAGGCCAGCACTGTGCCAACCAAGGCCGCATCCAGCATCGAAGCGTCGTCCCTGGCCGCGCCCAGCGTCAGCGCCACGCCGACCCCGCTGGTCGCGACGAGTTGCGCTGCCATTACGTGGTCGATCGCCCGTGGCCCGAACCAGGCACGAAAAAGCGCCAGCGCCAGCGTGAGCAGAAGAACGACGGCGGCGACCATGAAATGGTCAGCTGCGTCCACGATTTTCTCCTGCGTAGCGAGGGGTAACGACAGGCATACCAAACAAGCGTAGCACGCGGCGTTCTTCTGCCTGAAGGCTGCGCAGGTTGAAATCTTCGGTGTCAAGCATGTGAACCTCCAACGCGCCATTGCGGATCCCTGCGGCCAATGAGCCAGGCAGAACGCTGACGACCCCGCCAAGGACGGCATTCACCTCAGCGATATTCGTCAAGAGCGGCACCCGGCGCCAGCCGGGCCGGACGGGCAGACGTGGGTCGAGCACTCGCCGCGCGACGTCCAGACCACCTAAGAAGCCGCGGAGCAGGAGGTGCGGCACGTACAGGACCGCCCACCACAGCCGAATCCCCGGTTGTGTCGCCGGGTAAAGCGCAAGGCTGATTGAGGTTGTCAGCAGGACCGCTGGCGCCCCGTAGTACAGCGCATCCATTGCGCCCCCTGTCAGCGCTAGCCAGAACGTTGAGAAGGCCACGAGGCGCACTGATGTCGCAAGCATTTTCATGCTCCAATCCCCACTATCTCATCTAACTGGCTCACGGCCGCCAAATCATGATGCGTGGATTTTGTTTACTGTAGTTGTTGGCCGAATGATAGGGCTTACTGGTGCCCCAGGCGTTCCATCCCGGATGAGGACATAGACTCTCGCTGGATTGCCCTGTTCAAGGCAAAATCGATCCTGCGGGGGGTGCGGCGGACAAGAAGGAAGACAATCCATTGGACTGTTTCCCCACCAAACGGACGAGGGCTGGGAATGCTGATCTCGCTTCACGAGCAGGGGACGACCACGCCGAAGATCCGGGCCGCGATCCGGGCGAGCGACAAGCCAGCCTCGCTGGTGACCGAGCCGCGTCACCCAGATTCAGCCATAGCTCGAAATCCGTTGCGATACGGCACTGCGCAAAGCACAAGGTGGGCCTGACTGCAACGGCAGCCGCCAAACCGCCTACTGTCCGGTCATTCGTTCGTTGGATGCAACAAAGAATGGTAAAATAGTCTTGGAAACCTCTCAAGTGTTATTGCTGCTCGAGGCCTTGGGCATCGGCCTTTTGATCGGGATCGAACGCGAGCGGAATGCGGGAACGACCGGAGGCCCCGCCCAGGCAGGGGTGCGCACCTTTGCGCTCGCCTCGCTGACCGGGGCGCTGAGTCAGATTGCCGGTGGATGGCCGATGCTCGCCGTCGCCGTCGCCGTCATCGGCGGCCTGCGCATGGTGACGCATCTGTCTCAGCCGGATCGTCAGGCGGGCCTGACGACCAGCCTTGCGCTGCTGATCGTGGTCGTGCTGGGCGCACTGTCGATCGAGCACACGTTCCTCGCGGCGGCATCCGGGGTTCTGGTCGCGGCGCTCCTGGCCGCGCGCACAGTGCTGCGCGAGTTCAGTCGCTCGGTGCTAAACGACTTCGAGATCCGCGACGGCCTCATCCTCGGCGTCTCGGCGCTACTGATCCTGCCGATCCTGCCCAACGAAGGCTTGGGTCCGGGCGGGGCGATCAATCCGCAAAACCTGTTCGTGATCGTCATTCTCGTCATGGCGATCGGCGCTGTCGGCCACGTCTGCACGCGGGTCTTCGGTTCACGGCTGGGGCTGCCGCTGAGCGGTTTCCTCTCGGGGTTCGTGTCGAGCACCGCCACCGTGGCGGCCATGTTGAAGAAGGTGCAGGATCGGCCGTTCGAGGCCTATCCCGCTGCTGCTGGTGTCACGTTCTCCTCGGTTTCGTCGCTCGCGCAAACCGGCATCGTACTGCTGTTCCTCAGCCCCTCGATGTTCACACTTGCAGCCCCGATCCTGATCATCCCTTCGGGCGTGGCCTTCCTCTATGGGATCCTGCTTGCACGCATCGGATCGCGCGGCGGCGGCGCAGAGCCCGATAGGCTCGAACTTCCCAGCCGGATTTTCAGCGTCCAGGGCGCATTGAGCTTTGCGACGATCGTGGCGACGGTCATCGTCGTCTCCGCTGTCCTGAACGACCGTTTCGGAAGCGAGGCCGTCCTGGTGTCGGCGGCGCTCGCGGGGCTGGTGAGCACGGGATCCGCTGCCGTTGCGCTTGCCTCGCTTGTTGTTGCCGGGCAGTTGCCGGCATCCGAGGCGGTCGTGCCGCTGGCAGCAGCGATCAGCGTGAATGCCGGTGTGCGGATCGTCCTGGCCCTTCGCGGAGGGGCGACGGCGTTCGGCTGGGCGGTTGCCACCGGCCTCCTGTTGACCGCCGCCGCTGTCTGGGCGGGGTGGTGGTTTGCAGCCGCCATCCGCATCATGATGGCGGCCTGAGAGTCGTGCCGCGGCGTAGACGCGGGAAGCGCATGTGTGGAGGGCGATATGGTCCAGCAACAGCCCAAAAAGACGATCGATCTGGCGCTTCAGGGCGGCGGGTCCCACGGGGCGCTGACTTGGGGTGTGCTCGACCGCATCCTGGAAGACGAACGGCTGGAGATCGCCGGCATCAGCGGGACCAGCGCTGGGGCAATGAATGCCGTGGTGCTTGCGCAAGGATTTCAAGAGCGTGGCCGGGAGGGAGCGCGCGAGGCGCTCGCCGCCTTCTGGCGGGCCGTGAGCGTTGCAGCGCGCTTTTCGCCGGTGCAGCGCAGCTGGTGGAACAGGCTCACCGGCAACTTCAACCTCGACAAGTCGCCCGGCTACCAATTCTTCGACAACCTGTCACGGCAGTTCTCTCCCTATGAGCTCAATCCGCTCGACATCAATCCGTTGCGCGACCTCGTAGCCAGCACGGTCGACTTCGATCGGGTCAATGCCTGCGCGATGCCGAAGATCTTTGTCACCGCTACCAATGTGCGCACCGGCCAGGCGCGCGTCTTTACCCAGCCGCATCTGTCGGTGGAAACGATCATGGCCTCGGCCTGTCTGCCATCGGTGTACCAGGCGGTGGAGATCGATGGCGAAGCCTATTGGGACGGTGGCTATATCGGCAATCCAGCGCTTCACCCCCTAGTCGACGAGACCGACTGTCGTGACATGGTGATCGTCCAGATCAATCCTATGACTCGCAGCAAACTGCCGCGAACGGGGCGTGAGATCCTCAACCGGGTGAACGAGATCAGCTTCAATTCCAGCCTCATAAAGGACCTTCGGGCGATCCAGCTGCTGCACAAACTTATTGAGGCGGAGGGGCTTGAGACGGAACGCTACCGCGACATGCGGGTCCATCTGATCCATGCTGATGAGGAGCTGCAGGACCTGGACGCCTCCAGCAAGCTCAACGCCGAATGGACATTCCTCAGCCACCTGCAACAGCGCGGCCGGGGTTGGGCGCACCATTGGCTAGAGGCGAACTTTGGTGACCTCGGCGTGCGCTCCACGTTCGACCTCGACGCGCTGTTCGTCGACTCGCTGCGGCCGATGCAGAGGTCCAACAAGTCGAGCGCCAACCGGTCAGCGGAGTAGTCGCAAATGTATGGCATCCTGGTCGTCGTTGCTGCGCTCGGCGGGCTCATGTATCTCGCTTACCGTGGCGTCACCTTGCTGATCCTGGCGCCGGGTCTCGCCCTGCTCACCGTGCTCGCCTCGTTTGAACGGCCGCTGCTTGCCAGTTACACTCAGATCTTCATGGTGGCGACGGGTGATTTCATCGTCCAGTACTTCCCGGTCTTCCTGCTCGGGGCCATCTTCGGCAAGCTGATGGAGGATACCGGCAGTGCCGAGGTTCTGGCCAACGCCACGATCCGGAGGCTTGGCAGCGACCGCGCCATATTGGCGGTGGTGCTGTCATGCGCGGCGATGACCTATGGCGGGGTATCGCTGTTCGTGGTCGCGTTCGCCGTGTTTCCGATCGCTGCAGCAGTCTTTCGCCGCGCCAATCTCCCCAAGCGGCTGATACCGGGCACCATCGCTCTTGGCGCCTTCACCTTCACCATGACCGCGCTGCCCGGCACGCCGGCGATCCAGAACGCGATCCCGATGCCTTATTTCGGCACGTCGCCCTTTGCCGCGCCGGGGCTCGGCATCCTGACGGCGTTGATTATGTTTGCGCTTGGCCAACTGTGGTTGGAGCGACGGGCGCGGGCCACCTCCGAAGGCTACGGCGACCACCCCGACGCTGAACGGCGCACTGACAGGGCCTTGCGCGAGCGCGCCGCGGGCGAAGGCTTCGACATTGGCGAACTCCCGGCCGGGGCGCGTCCGGCCGCGCCGCCGGCCCTCATGTTGGCGGCACTGCCGCTCGTCACGGTGATCGCCATCAACCTCACCTTTACCGCCCTCGTCATCCCGGCCATGGACACCGACTATCTTGCCGCGCCCGAATATGGCTCGGTGACCATCGATGCGGTGCGCGGCATCTGGTCCATAATCGCCGCGCTGGTCATTTCAATCGTGCTCATGATCGCCGTGAACTGGTCGCGCCTACCGAGGCTGACCGCCTCGCTGGATGCCGGGGCCCACGCCTCGCTGCTGCCGATCTTCAATACCGCGAGCCTTGTCGGGTTCGGCTCCGTCATCGCCTCGCTGTCGGCCTTCGCGCTGATCCGTGATTCGGTGATCGGGATCGGCGGCGACAATCCCCTGATCTCGCTGGCGATCTCGGTCAACCTTCTGGCCGGGATGACCGGCTCGGCGTCCGGAGGCATGAGCATCGCGCTCACCACGCTCGGCGGCGTCTATCTGGAGATGGCCCAGGCCGCGGGTATCTCGCCGGAGCTGATGCACCGGGTGACCGCGGTGGCCACCGGCGGGCTCGACGCATTGCCCCATAACGGTGCCGTCATCACGCTTCTAGCAATCTGCGGCCTGACGCACCGCGAGGCCTATCTTGATGTCGCCGTCGTCGCCGTGGCCGTCCCGATCCTCGCGCTGATCGTGCTGATCACCCTGGGAACGTTGCTGGGGAGTTTCTGAAATATGCCAACCAGTCGGCCCAGCCTGGAAAGATATCCCGCTGGCAGCCGGTGGCGCGCGTGCAAGCAGACCTGTGTGCATCGTCATCCGCGTGGAGAGGCAACTCGCCAGAGAAGGTTCGACCCCAGGCCCGTCCCCTCCGCCACTTTGGTAAAAACCGGGAACGCCGATTCCCGCCGACTTTCCTCCTTTGGTGGCTACCGGCGTCCTCAATAGGGTGTTTTTTGCTGCCCTCGATGTAGATCGCGTCGTCCGCGATCTCGGCGTGTTGGGCGAAGGCGCGGACATGTTCCCGCCGATAGCCGCCCTTTCCAAGCCGGAGGCGAGTGCGAGCTTCGCTTGCCAGTTCCGGCACGGCCGCTTTGGCGTGAATCTAAATTCAAACAGCAAAGCGCCCGATGGATTGCACCGGGCACTTCTTTCTCAAGTCACCTCGAGATTACTTGGTAGCGAGGATTTCGAAATTGTGGACGTTTGCCACCACACCGTCGTCCCATCCACCTGAGATCAATTCTGAAGCCTTTTCATTCAGGAGTCCGGCGACTTGTCCGGCAAAGTGCGCTTCGCGGCCAGAGTTGTCGGCAAAGATGTCGAAGATGGCGAAGTTGTTCCCGTCAATCTGCAGCGCCGCCCAGAACAATGTCTTGGGTTCAGTTTCTGCGACGATGGGGCCGGCGGCGGTCAGCAAGGCTGCCAATTCGGGGCCTTTACCTGGAGCAGCTTCGAGCTTGATGTAAGTTGCGGTCGTTGCCGTGTAGAGATCAACCGGCGCCTTTACCGACAGGACATCGGAGTTGTTGATATTCGCGACAACACCGTCGTCCCATCCTCCGTCGACCAGCGCGTCGGCGTTTTGCTTCAAAGCCGCAGCAACCGCTCCTGAGAAGTGAGCGTCGCGTGCTTCTTCATCTGCGAAGATGTCAAAGATTGCGAGCATATCGTCGGCTTGCAGAGCAAACCAAAGTACAGTTCCCGTCTCTGTTTCCCGCACGATAGGTGCGGCACCTGCCAGAAACTCCGCGAAGGCTCCGGTCTGGCCTTCGGCGGCGGGCATGGCGATGTAGCTGGCAGTATGATTTTCCATTGCGTTGTCCTGTGCAGTTGCAGAAGTTGTGAACAGAGCCAGTGCGGCGAATGTCTGAAGGATTTGCGCTTTCATGGTCGTCTCCTGATTTGAAGTGCATCGTGTTTGGTTTCGATGCACTCTTGTCCCATGCTGGGTGCGCCGGGCTCCAATTCCGAAATTCTATTCTTTGATAGACGTGGACTATCGAACTTGTTTTGATGGCCTGAAATGAGATGTGACGGAGAATGTGGCGATGGAAATGAACCAGATCAGGTATTTTCTTGCCGTCTGCGAGCACCGAAACTTCACCCACGCAGCCAGTGCCTCCAATGTCTCCCAACCTTCCTTGACGACTGCGATCAAGAAACTTGAAGACGAGCTTGGAGGTGACCTGTTTGTCAGGGACCGTGCGGGATGCAGGCCTACGTCCCTCGGTAAACTCATGCAGCCAAGGTTGCAGAAGGTTCACGATGAGACGCGACAGGCTAAGGCAGAGGCGGTCCGTCATATGCGCTTGGAGCGGGTTCCAATCTCTGTCGGTGTCGGCGAAACGATTGGCCACAACAGGATTTCGGCAGCTATGGAGCGTACTCGTACGCGATTGCCGCAAGCCGAAATCGAATTGATCGTTGCGTCAACCTCCGAGCTTCTTGCCGGGTTACGAGATGGTGAATTTGACGTTGTAGTCACCGCAGAGAAGGTCAGTGAAGACCTCTATCGTATAGACCATCTCTATGAAGAGGACTACAAGGTCGTGGTGTCAAAGTCGCATCCGTTGTCTGAACTAAATGCGATCTCTCTTTCGGCTCTTGCTAAAACTGACATGCTTGACCGCCTAAATTGCGAAATGCGGGATGTTTTGCATGGGGCCTGCGCGGATCATGGTCACGAACTCTACGCGGCCTATCGGTCAAATCGCGTGGATTGGTTAGTTGAACTTGCTCGGCAAGGGTCAGGTGCGGTGATCCTGCCAGCCACCGCTATTCCTTCGGACATGGGCCTGGTGTCGAAACCCATCGATGGCCTTGAAATATCAAGAACTGTTTTGGCCCTTCGATATCGGCACCAAACGACGAGACCAGAGACAAATGATCTGATCCGTGAGATGACGCGCACGCTGGCGTAGTGAGGTCGGTAATCGACATTCGCCCATCGTGCAGCATTCGTCACTTTGGGCTCAGACCAGACTTTCGCGGCATCACGCTCGAACGTCCGTTCTACTTTTCTTCGAGATCTCGCCCGCAACCCGCCACTTAGCGCTGGAGAAATTGCGCCAGATTGCGGTGAAGGTCACAGCGAACCACACCCATTGTGTGCGGTGATAGTCGTCGGTGACGAGGCCGTACTCTTCAAGAAGCCACCGCGCCGCGTGAGGCGACCTTCGGCGCGGGTAACAGTGGGTGGGTTCTTTTCAATCTTGAAGAGCCGCTTGATTTCCCTGATGACCTCTTCAGCAGACGGCCCCGACTTTGCCGTCGGGTGGAAGTGAATGAACGGCAGGTTTCGGGCGCCGAACGCGGCGCTCCGAACGGCGACAATGGGGTCGGAAGCTGTCGCAAAATATGGTCGAAAGATATGTCTTTGTCGTGAAGGTTGTCGCTCCAACAACATGGAGCGCAAGAAATGGAAATATCAGATCAGACTACCTCCCTTGATCCCTACTTCGCGTCGTTCGAGGACAGTCTTTCTGCAAAGAACTACAAACCCGATACCCTGGCGAATTACCGATACCTGCTTCGCCGCTTCGGGCGATTGCTCGAAACCGAGGGCATTGCACCCTCGGCGTTGACGCCAGAACTTGCCGTCGAACTAGGGCGACGGTTGCCGGTCACACCAAAAAGCCAGATCAAGGTTCCCAATCTTGCCAGGCTGTTTGTCGCGCATCTGATTGAGATCGGGGTGGCGACACGGCCACCGTTGACACCTGCGCAGGCCGAACGTGCAGAGTTGCTGAGCAATTTTGAAACCTATCTTCTGCAGCAGCGCGGCCTCAGCCCGCGAACGATTTATCATGTGCTGCGGTTCGCGGATCGCTTCCTCGATCATCGCTTTGGTGACAATATGCTCGATCTTCCGGCGATGAACATCCGGGATGTCGTGGCGTTCATGGAGCACCTGCTCGCGCGCAAGCACCCGTTCCGCGACAAGACGCCGGCCACGCATCTGCGCAGCTTCTTCCAGTATCTGTTCGCACAGGGCCTGACGACGACCAACCTGTCGCTCAGCGTGCCTAGGACGCATAAGCCCTGGGGCGCCAGGCTTCCGCGTCATCTGTCTCCCGATGAGGTGGAGGCAGTTCTGGCCTCGGTACGGGTCAATCCGCGGCGCGGCGCCCGCGACTACGCAATGCTGATGCTGATGGCCCGCCTCGGCTTGCGCGCACCGGAGGTCATCGCGATGCAGCTTGATGACGTGGACTGGCGGGCCGGCGAGTTGCTGGTCCGTGGAAAAGGCCAGCGTCATGATCGGTTGCCAATCCCGCCCGACGTCGGCGAAGCCATCATCGGCTATTTGCAGCAGGAGCGAACGTCAACGACCACGCGCACGCTGTTCGTGACGCACCGAGCGCCAAACCGCCCATTCAAGGACAGCCAGGTCATAAACGACATCTTGAAGGAAGCGTTCGCGGCGACGGGCGTGAAGCCGCCGACGCCCTATGTGGGCTCGCATGTTCTGCGCCACAGCCTAGCGACGAATATGGTGCGCTCCGGCGCATCGCTTGAGGAAATCGGCGATCTGCTACGGCATCGGTCGCGGGCGACGACGATGATCTACGCGAAACTCGACACGGATGGCCTACGCTCCATCGCCCAATCTTGGCCCGTCGCGGAGGAGGCACGATGAGCTTCCTTGCCGAACTTGACCGCTACGTGACTCTCAGAAGAGTCCTCGGCGCCGATCTGAGTACCGATGCACGGATACTCCGTCGCTTCGCCACCTTCGCCGACCGCGATGGCGCGCAGCACGTGAACACCAATCTGGTCATGCGCTGGCTCGAGAGCCTGCCATCCGCCAGTCCCGGAACCCGGGCAACACGCTTCAGGGTGGCCCGTCAATTTGCGGAATGGTTGCATGGCATTGATCCGAGGCACGAGGCTCCACCCCGAGGATTGGTGCCTGGCCGCCTTCAACGCGTGCATCCATATATTTATAGCGAAGCTGAAATCGTTGCGATCATCGATCAGGCGCGGACGTTACCATCGGTCTACGGCCTGCGTGGCCTGACCTGCTCGACGCTCTTCGGGCTGATCGCCGTGACCGGACTTCGGATCAGCGAAGCTCTCGGTCTCGATCCTGCTGACCTGGAGGTTGAATCCGGCATTCTTCACGTCCGGCAGGGCAAACTCGGCAAGGAGCGATTGCTGCCGCTGGATCATAGCGTCGTGCAACGGCTCGAAAGCTACGGCCGCGAGCGGGACCGGCTGCTCGGGCGCAGGCCGGGAGCATTCTTCGTGACCTGCGAGGGGCATCGTCTTGGCGATTGCAGCGCCCGCTACAACTTCGCGCATGTGTGCCAGCAGATTGGGCTACGAGAGCCGCAGCTTTATCTTCGACATGGCCGTGGGCCGCGCATTCACGATCTTCGCCACACCTTCGCGGTGCGGACCATGCTGAACTGGTACCGGTCGGGCAAAGATGTCAGCCGCGAGATGATCAAGCTCACGACATGGCTGGGTCATGCAAGCCCTGCCAATACCTATTGGTATCTGGAAGCGGTCCCGGAACTGCTGGAACTGGCTTCGTCCCGAATGACTGGCGTGGCGGCGGAGGCGGGAATCCGATGAAGGCGACCAACTTCCCCGCGCTGATCCAACGCTTCTTCACCGACCGGCTCTCTACGCAAATGGAGGCGAGCCGCCACACCGTCGCTGGCTACCGGGACACATTCCGGTTGCTGATCCGGTATGCGAGTTCCAGGTGCGGGAAGCCGCCGACGAAGCTCACGATCGAGGATCTCGACGCCGATCTCGTTGCCGACTTCCTGACCCATGTGGAAACGGCGCGCGGCAACACGGCGCGCACCCGCAATACACGCCTTGCCGCGATCCGATCATTCTTCCGCTACGTCGCAATGACCGATCCGAGCTGGCTTCTTCATTGCCAGCGTATTCTCTCGATGCCGAACAAGCGGTATGTGAAGCGAAGCGTGACGTTCCTTGACGCTCAAGAGATCGCGGCGCTGCTCGCAGCACCAAATCGAACGATATGGGTGGGACGCCGTGATCACGCTCTGTTGCTGCTTGCGCTTCAGACCGGATTGCGAGCGTCAGAACTGATCAATCTGCGCTGCAAGGACGTGGTTCTTGGGACTGGCGCCTACATCCGCTGCATCGGAAAGGGGCGGAAAGAACGCAGCACTCCTCTTCGTCGCGATACAGCTAAGCTGATTCAGGGCTGGATAGGCGAACGCCGTAACAGCGATGGGCCATTGTTCCCGTCGATCCGGGGCGAGCGGCTCAGTCGCGATGCGTTGGAACACCTGGTGCGCAAGCATTGCCTAGCAGCATCACGAGTTTGCCCGAGCCTCGCAGGCAAGCGCGTCACGCCGCACACGTTGCGGCACAGCACGGCGATGGAATTGCTGCATCATGGTGTCGACCAATCCGTGATCGCTCTATGGCTTGGGCACGAATCCGTGGAAACAACCCAGATCTATATCCACGCCGACATGCGGCTGAAGGAAAAGGCGCTCGCGCAGGTTGCCAGCCCAGAAACGCATACCGGGCGTTATCGCCCAAGCGATGAGCTGCTCGCTTTCCTCGAAACGCTCTGATTATGCCGAACTGCCGCATGGCCGACAGCAGACGCAACGGCCGCCGAACTCGGCCATGCGGCATAATCCAGCTTACGGCATAATGACCCAGCTCATGCAGGGCTGTCCGATGCCAGTTGATCGGCTCGAAGTAAGCTTGCGGCGGTGGCACGACCACATGGTCGAGGGCCGGGACATAGAAGGCGCGATCCCCGCCGATGCGGAAGTCGATGCCGGTGGCTTTGATAAGCGCCTCGACCCTCGGCTCGATTAGGCCGGGTGGTGGGGGCGGCATAGCGACGGCGATATCCTCGGGCAACCCCTCGCATTGGGCAGCGTTGAACACGGTGAACCGCTTCAGGAACGGGATCGTCCCCGGTTCCTCGCCGGTCTCTCTCGCGCGCCGCTTCTCGTCCTCGGGCGTGAAGCGGTCGGCATAGACGACGGTGGTGCCACGCTCGCCCTTGCGAACATTGCCGCCAAGGGTGGCCGCCTGGCGATAGGTGAGCCAACCTTGTCCGGGGAAACCGTGCTGAACCACGGCGCCCCAAAGGATCAGGATATTGATGCCGCTATAGGCGCGGCCAGTGCTGGCGTTCTGCGGCAGGCCGAGCGGGGCCTTGGCGGTGGCCTTACCCCATGGCTGGACCCAAGGAAAGCGCCCGGCCTCAAGTTCGGCGATGATCTTGCCGGTGATTTCGTCATAGAGGTTCGTCCGGTCCGAGCCGGAGCGTGGGGTGCGGTCATATCTGGACATCGCGGTTCTCCGCGACGGGCGCCGGAGACCTGTTCTCCAGCCTTCAACCCGTCACGGCAAACCCGGCCCGCACTCTCACTCTAAGGGGCGTTGCGGGAATCTCCCCGCTCGATGGGGGGTGCGCCGGCAACATGGTGCCGGCCAAGGGAAAGGCTTTCCCCCAAATAAACGTTTTTGACTGGCTGGATTATCCTGAGGCTCATGCCTGCGCCAGCATGGCGGCAATGTCGGAGATCGCTCGCAGCAGAACCAGCGGATCATCTCGGGAAGGCATAAAACCATGTCGTTGCCAGAATAGCGCCGCCTCCTCATCGACGGCATTGACCAACAAGGCCCGACCGCCGATCAGGCGCGACGCCAGAACGCAACGCTGAAGAGCATGTTTCATCAAGCCGGTGCCGATCCCCTGCCCCGCCCTATCAGTGTCCGTGGCGAGTTGCCCGAGAAGCAAGCAGGGGACCGGGTTGGGCGGCTGTCCGGTGCGGATTGCGCGCGGCAGGATTGAGGGGACGGCTCCTGTCGGGGCCAGCCCATAATATCCGACGACACGCCCCGCCTCGTGGACGACGACGACAGCCGTGAAGCCCTTTTCCTGATTGGCAAGGGCGCGGGTCTTCAGCCAGTGATCGAGCGTGGGCTTACCGCATGAAAATGCGGAAACGTCATGGGCCGCAGTCAGCGGCTCGGGCGCAGATAAAGCCACGGCTCACCGCTTCGGCTCAAAGCCGGGTTCCCACGGCGCGGGCCGCTTCAGCACTTCCATCATCTCGGGGACGATGGTGGGCGGGCGTGACAGGATCTCCATGAAATCCGCGAAGCCCTCCGGGCTCATGCGGATCAGCCCCTGCTCCATGACGACCTCCTCGGCGGCCCGCACGGCGGCATCCCGCACGAAATCCGTTCGGGAACGGCCGCGCAGGTTTGCCGCGCGGTCAATCATCGCCACATCCGCTTCGGGCAGTCGCATTGAGATGGGATATTCCTTGCGTTCCGCTGTGCTGACCATGAGTCGTCTCCTTTCATGCAAGATAGGGGATTGTATCGCAAAAGGCAATACGATAATATCCTAGTCATGCTCACCGAACTCGCCATAGCGCCAAGGAGCCCCTCGATACCCGCCGCCGGGGCGAAATCCCGTAGGTTATTTCGCTATGCCATGATGCGCATGACTACGCTGGAACGCGCCGGAATACGCAGCATAGCGCTGGATTCCGCCAAATATTCGACTGCGTTTTCAGTTGCTTATACTGTCATAGGCACGAATTCTGTCTCGCATGACCTTGCGAGCCCCCGGAAATACAGCAAAGATGTCAGGACGAGAGCGCGAAGCGCTGCTCGAATCCCTGGTGATCGACGAGCCGGAACTGACGTTCACCCCGTGCGGCAATCCCGATCCGCGCCTTCTGCGTCTCGTCGAGTTTCTGGCGCGGCAGGCAGCGCGGGAATGCTACGCCGAGGAAGTGAAGATGACGCGTCGACGGGGGAAGCGCACCTCCTGATGCCGAAAGGAGATGTGCAGTGAAAGTCGCGATCTACGCCCGCTATTCGTCGGACAATCAGCGCGAGGCGTCCATCGCCGACCAGTTCCGCATGTGCCGCCTGCGGGCGGAGAAGGAAGGCTGGACGGTGGTCGAGGAATATTCCGATCACGCCATCTCCGGCTCCAGCATGATCCAGCGTCCTGGCATCCAGGCGTTGATCATGGATTCCGCGCGAGGCCGGTTCGACATGATCCTGGCTGAGGCACTGGACCGGATCAGCCGTGACCAGGAGGACATCGCCGGCATCTACAAGCGCATGCGCTATGCGGACGTGAGGATGTTCACCTTGTCGGAGGGTGAGATCAGCGAGTTGCATGTCGGGCTCAAGGGCACGATGAATGCGCTGTTCCTGAAGGATCTGGCCGACAAGACCCGGCGCGGACAACGCGGCCGCGTCGAGGCCGGCAAGTCCGGCGGCGGCAATTCCTATGGCTATGACGTGGTGAAGAAATTCGATGCCAACGGTGAGCCCATCCGCGGCGACCGCACGATCAACGAGGCGCAGGCCGAGGTCGTGCGCCGCATCTTCCGCGACTACGCGGCCGGCAAGTCGGCCAAGACCATCGCCTTCGCCCTGAACAGGGACCATATCCCCGCGCCATCAGGCGGCGACTGGGGGTTCAGCACCATCAACGGCAACCCGAAGCGCGGGAACGGCATCCTCAACAACGAGATGTATGTCGGCAAGATCGTGTGGAACCGCCAGCGTTTCGTCAAAGACCCCGATACCGGCAAACGTCAAGCCCGGCCCAACCCGGAATCGGAATGGGTTATTCAGGAAGCGCCCGAGCTACGCATCCTCGATGACGACCTCTGGAACGCCGTGAAAGCCCGCCAGGGCGAAATGCGGACTGAACGGGACGAGAGCGGCACAGCCGACGTAGGCAAGATGAACAATCGGCGCCGACCGAAGTATCTCTTCTCCGGCCTGACGAGATGTGCCTGCTGCGGTGGTGGCTACTCCGCGATTTCTGCAACTCTCATTGGCTGCTCGACGGCGCGCAACAAGGGCACCTGCGACAACCGGGTCAACATCCGCCGCGACGAACTGGAATCCCGTGTGCTGAATGCGCTTCGCACCCGGCTTGTCGATCCTGAACTGTTCGCTCGTTTCTGCGCGGTGTTCACGCAGGAGATGCACCGCCTGCGCATGGAAGGGCGCGCGGGGATCGCCTCGGCCGAAGCCGAGATCGCACGGATCGACCGGGAACTCGACACGCTGCTCAACCTGATCCTCAAGGGCGGCGCAGCCGACGCGATCAACTCGAAGATGGTGCTGCTGGAACAGCGCAAGAAGGAATTGGCGCTGTTCCTGGCCGAAGCGGACGAACCGCCTCCCCTCCTGCATCCTTCAATGGCGCTGCAATACCGGGCTCGGGTGCAGCAGCTTTATGAGGCCCTTCAGGGTGAGGATGAGGCGCAGCGCATCGAGGCGGCCGACATCTTGCGCTCACTGGTGGACAAGATTGTGCTGACGCCGGTGGATGGCAAGGTGGAGATCGACGTACAAGGCGATCTCGCTGGAATCCTTATGATTTCCGCACAAACGAAAAACCCCGCCGGAGAGCGGGGTGGATCGCAAGTAAAGATGGTTGCGGGGGCAGGATTTGAACCTGCGGCCTTCAGGTTATGAGCCAAGCGAAAACCCACTTCTGGCACATTTCTCCAACAAGTCTCAACACACATAGCACTGAAAACACGTCGTTTTCCTAATGCGGCCTTCAGGCTGTTGTTGAGATTTTTTGATTTTCAGTGTGCCAAAAGTGTGCCAAAAACGCTATGGGCGCTCCGCCCGCTCTCTCGGCTCCCGAGGCATTCCATGGCGACGATCCAGAAGCGCGAAGGCAAGAAAGGCCCGTCCTACCGGGTCATGGTCCGCATGAAGGGCTTCCCCGACCAGGTGCGCACCTTCAAACGCCTGACGGACGCCAAACAATGGGCACAAGAGACCGAAACAGGCATCCGCAAGGGTGAGTTCAAAAACGTCATCCGCACGGCGGCGAGCAAGACGCTCCAGGACGTGATCGACCGGTTCCGCAAAGAAGTCTTCGTCCACCGCGCGGAGACGACCAAACGGGCCGAAGCGTCTTTCGTCGCCCATTGGGAGCGTGAGCTCGGACGCTACGCTCTAGCCTACATTACAGCAGACATGATCAGCGAGAAGATGGGCGAGCTGGCAGCTGCGGGCGACGGGCGGCGCAAGCTGGTCGACGGCGAGAAGCCGAAGAAGCCGCCACGGCCGAAGAGCCCGAAGACGCTGAAGCACTATCGCGACACGCTGGCTATGCTGTTCAAGTATGCCGCCCAGTGGGGCTGGACCGGGTCGAGTCCGCTCGATGGCGTCAACCGGATCACGAAGATCAGGAACGAGCGCACGCGGTTCTTGAGCGACGATGAGCGCAAGCGACTGCTGGACGCCTGCAAGTCCAGCGACAACGAACACCTGTACCCCGTCGTGGTCTTCGCCCTTTCCACGGGCGCGCGGAAGGGCGAAATCCTCGGCCTAACGCTGTCGGACCTCGACCTCGCCCGCGACACGGCCATCCTACGGGATACGAAGAACGGCGACACGCGGGCGGTGCCGGTGGTCCTGCATCTGCGCACGGTCCTGGAACAGCAGATCGCCAAGGTGACCGCCTTCTACGAGGCGCTGGAGGGAGCACCCAAGACGCGCTGGCTGTTCCCGCGCCGGGACGGACTGGAGCCTATCGACATCCGCAAGGCATGGGAGAATGCGCGAGATGCGGCCAAGCTCGAGGATTTCCGTTTCCATGACCTGCGCCACTCGACGGCGAGCTACCTCGCCATGAACGGCGCGAGCCTCGTGGAGATTGCCGACATCCTGGGCCACCGGACGCTCCAGATGGTGCGCCGCTACGCACACCTGTCGGAGAGCCACGTCAAGGGCGTGGTCACGCAATTGAACGAGAAGCTGTTCTGAGGCATAAGGAAGGTTCCTGCTCCTTTATAGGCCCCGAGACCATGAGGTAACCCATGGTTGACTACAGGGACCTGGCAACCGTGAAGCAGGTAGCGGCGGAAGCGCCGTTCATCACGGAAGCCACGCTGCGCTGGTGGATCTTCCATGCGGAGACGAATGGATTGAAGCCCGCGCTGCTGAAGATCGGTGGCCGGGTCTATATCGACCGCGCCGAGTTCAACAAGTGGCTGGAGGGCCAGCGCATGGCTCCGAGGCCGTTGAAGCCCGCGGCCTGACACGGCCTTGATCGAAGACTGAAGCCCCGCCCCCGTGCGGGGCTTCTTTCTGCTCGGGCATCGGCAAATCGACTTGCCGAGTTCATTCATCTAATCGAGCCTCAAACTCGATGATCGCCGCTTTCGCCGCGAAGCTTCGAAAGCAATCTCGCGGGCTCTCCCTAAGCTTGGCGACGATGTGGGCAATCCCGTCGCGTCGATAAAACGCTCGTTTGACCTTCTTGTCGTAGACGCAGTACCGCTGGTCGGTCTCCTCCCCCTCTCGAACCCCCAAATGCCGCGATAGCTTGGCAAGGTGGTGCCCGGTAAAGGGTGTTCCCCGGCCGTAGAGTTCTTCGACGATGGGCCGGATTTGATCGGCTGCCTCGTTCGGGAGGCTTTTGTCGGCATCATCGAGTGGGCGCTCGATCACCTCATTGAGCTGAACGGTGCCGGCGACGACGTAGGCCGGGCTACCGTCCTCTTCCGTTTCGACGAAACGCCCCTTGTCGATGAAGTTCAAGGATTTCGCCACTTCGCGCGAGACATAGAGCTTCGTCGCCTCCCCAGGCGCGGCCGCCTTGGAGGCATCAACAATGCCGACGCGCTCGGGGCCGATCTTCTGCATGATCTGGACATTTTCCAGAAAGGCGCGAAGGCGGCGCTCGTCTCGTTCCTGAAGAAGCGCCGTCAACTCGGCAAAGGCGATCGGGCGGGTTTGCCCCGATTGGCGGTAGTAGATGGCGCCCTGCTGGATGACGGTTTCGTCTGACTGTTTGCCGCGCTTCTCGATCCGTACTGTGGCGTCACGTTTGCAGATGACGGGCCGTTGGACGTGTCGTTCTACGCCAATGGCCGCAACCGTGCGGCCGTTCACCTCGTAATGCTTGGTCTCGAAGGGGATTTCCGGATCGAAATCCTTCTTCAGGCGGTCTGTCCAGGCCGCCTCGTCCGGCATCGTTGCCGCATCGACGCCTTCGATGCGATTGGGCTTTTCGGCGATGCCGAAGATCAAAACACCGCCATCAGTGTTGCAGAAGGCGGCGAGCGCCTTTGTGAAGCGCGAGAAGTCTGCGTTGCTGAACTGCTGCTTGAATTCCCTGTGCTTGCCCTCGCGGCTGCTCACCCGCAAGGTCGCCGCGTCAAAATCCACCAGGTCCTTTAGTCTGTCGGGCAGGATCGGCATGGTCCACCGTCACGCCGCTCGTTGCCCGGCTTCGCGCAACAGATAGGCCAGCTCCTTGTCGAGGGTTTGCGGGTTCCGGCAAACATGGAAAGCCCACTGGCCAAGCTTGCCCCAGTTGTTGACTGCCGACACCCAGCGGCGAGCCGCCTGATGTTTCGCCTTGGTCTGATCGTCCTCGAAGCCCTTGATTTCGAGGATAAGGGTGAGATCACCGCCCGGCGCGTTGAGCCTGACTAGGAAGTCGGGCTCATAGCTGTGATCGACGCCGACATACTCGTAGGGGATGACAAGTCCCATACTGTCATTGCGGGCGTAGAACTTCGCCACACCCTGCTGGACCGCCTGCTCGATGCGAAAGGCCGCGCTTGTCTCCCATGTCTTGGTGTCGGAGACCACCTGGTTGATGTGGCTTGCGTTCGTCGCGAAGCATGGGCGGGTCGTCTTGAAGTCAACGTCGGCCGTCGTGCCGATGGGCTTGTAGCGGTTGAGAAGCGGCAGAAGCGGCGGCTCGCCTTCGGTATCGTCCGGGACGATGCCATCGCGCAGACGCTCGACGAGGCGCTCGACATATTCCTGTAGCCCCAGCTCGCACGGGTGTTGGCCCTGGAAGTCGACTTTCTTGCGCACGTATTCCTCGACATAGCGGAACACTTGCGGGAACAGCTGGTGCCGTGACTGAAGGCGCAGCACGCGACGGCGTTTGTCCGAGCCGCTGCGATCATAGGCCACGAGATCGTCGACGATGAGCCGCGATACCTGAAACATGATCGTCTGGAGGTGGGTGCTGTCGTAGTACTGCTGCCGGTTCTGCTCCTGGAAGGAGAACCCACCGGACGTTGACGGTGCGCCAACCTGATAGCCAACGGCGGCGGAGACGAAGGTCGCCGTGGGCTGGCGGTTAGGCTGGATGATCAGCCGCTCCATGGCGTCCACATCGCAGCGGATGAGGTTCTTCTTGAGGGAGAAGGCGTAGCCCTCCACCACGGGGAACCGCATTTCCATGGCGGCGCGCTCGGGGATGGCCCGGACGTGGTTCTTGGGCTTGTCCTCAGGCTGACTCTGCTTGACGGGCCTGCCCTTGAACGGGATGACCGAGAACGGAATGCCATAGACGTCGACGTACTCCTCGGTGAGGAGGCCGGTCTTCGGATCGGGGGTGTAGTCCATGCGGCGCAGGCCGCGCCCCACCACCTGTTCACACAGGAGCTGGCTGCCGAAGGCGCGGATGCCGAGGATCTGAGTGACGTTGTTCGCATCCCAGCCCTCGGTCAGCATCGAGACGGAAACGACGCAGCGGACGTGCTCGCCGGGCTCGCCCGGACGGCCCACCGTCGAGACGATGCGCCGCAGCTCCTCGGCCGCGTCCTGCTTCTTCTTCCCCGGATCATCGCTCTCGGCCTCGGCCAGAAGCTTGGAGTCGATACGGATGGTGCGGCGCAGGCCGGGCTTGTTGGCGAAGAACTCGGGAAATACCTCGCCCTCACCGTAGACGATGCGCTTTTTGGGCTTCTTGCCCCGCCCGCGCGGTGTCGCTTCCTCTTCTTCCTCGGTTTCGTCCTCGCCAAGGACCTCTTCGACCTCTTCCTCGGTGACGGCCTCTTCCTCGTGCTCGCCGCTGATCTTACGGAAGAACACCTCCGCGATGTCGGTATTGTCGCAGACGATGATGAGGACAGGCGGAACCTTATCCTGGCCGGGTTTTCCTTCGTCGATGTAGCGGAACCGCTCGGCCCACTGGCCGGCGATCTGCTGAAGCGCGCCCTCGGCCTTGCGATAGACGACTTCTGGCTTCGGCTTCTTGGCGCGGCCCGGAAGCAGTTCCGCGGGTGCGAGCCCGTCCTTTATGGCTTCCCACAGCTTGAAATACAGCGGATCTGGCCGTCCGGTCGTATCCTGCACGGGCAGGCGCGGAATCTTAACGATCCCGCTCTCGATGGCGTCGACGAGCGCAAAGTCGCTTACCAGCCAGGGAAACGGCCGCCCCTCCGGATGGCCGCTGCCTTTAATGTAGAAGGGTGTCGCGGAGAGATCGACGCAAAGCGCGATGCCGCCCTGACCGCTGGGGAGCTTGAGGTTGTTGAGGCGGTCGAGGCCGTCCACCCAAACGGTCGCCTCGCGAAGTTCGGCCTCGAGTTCCTTCTTTTCGTCGCCGGTGAGCCCGGCGCTATCGCCGTCGGGTTTCGGACGCCAGCAATGATGCCCTTCGTCATTGAGGACCATGATCGGCATGCGGTCGGCGAGATCGCCGAGAATGCGCTGGGCGAAGGTCTCCGGTGTTTCCGGCCCCTTGTTGACGACGGCGTAGGTTTTGCCGCCTTCCTTGTGCTCGGACTCGGGCGCGAAGGCATGCCAGTTGGTGACGAGCACCTTGCCCTTCTGCATCAGGGGCCGGTACTTCATCGGCACGATGTCGAAGGCGGCGTAGTAATTGTCGGGGTGCTCGGGCCGGAGCACCTGAAGGCGTTCTTTCACGGTCAGATTGGGGCAGCACACCAGGACCGCATTGGGAAATTCCGTGCTTTGGGGATTCTGTCCCCGATTGCAGAACGCCCAGGCGATGAGCATCGACATAACGACTGTCTTGCCGGAGCCGGTCGCCATTTTGCACCCGAGACGGCGCAGTCCGTCGAGGCTGGTGTCCCCCGGCTGATCGAGGAGGGTCGGGAAGAAGTCCTCGGACGACAGATCGAAGGACGGGCGCTGCCCGGCCAGAAGCTTCGCCAGTTCGTCATCGGCCAGATCGAAGTTCTGGAAGCCCGTGCGACGGGAGCGGCCTGGAATGCGCATCTCCGCGAGGTAGATGATCGTCTCGACGGCTTCGCGCTGGCAGAAGAACAGCCGCCGGGGCCGGTCGGCGCGCGACCAATGGCGCAGAAGCTCCTTGGTGACGTTGCTGGCCCCGCGATAATCCGCCTCACGCCAGCGTCGCACGTCCCCCCGCAGAAGGTTGACGAGCGGCAGGTCGTCCCGTTCTTCCTCGACGAACAGCTCGCCCTGGGTCGAGCCGGTCTTGTCGGTCTTGTACCAGTAGCCTGCCTGCCGCCGAAACCCGGCGCGGCTGGGCTGGCCGGTTTTGCGGTCGTAGAGCCAGTGATCCTTCGGCTCCTCATAGGGGGAGCAGATGATCGGTTTGTCGACCGGCTGAAGCGGAATTTCCTGTTGGGCATCGACCATGGCTCAGCCCTCCAGCCGATGGACGCGCATGACCTCGTTGCCGCGCGGGTCGATGACCTTCACCGCGACGCAGCCATGCTTCCCGGCGGGGAACGGCATGGACTCGGTGCCGCTGAGCTTTTCGAAGGCGTCGGGATCGACCACACCCCCGAGCGCCTTGGCGAGCTTGGCCCATGCGGATTTATCGGGGAAGAATGCCTGCGTGATGCAGAACGTCCGCCCGTCATAATCCGTATCGAGGAACCACGCGGCGACTTTGTCCGCACGGCTCGGAGTGACGGTGTTGTCGACGGGGTTGTAGATGTCGACGCCGTCCATGCGGACAACGTAATCGCCATCGCGGTTCGGCCCGTCCAGCGTCGTGCGTGGCTGACCGAAAACAGTGAAGAGCTGGGCGCCGGGCTGCTCCTTGAGAAGCCCCGCCATACCGGGGTTCACGTCAGGCCGGATATGGGCCATGTGGACCCGAAGGTCGGGATGATCGGCTTCATCGATGACGGCCTGGGCGGCCCCATCGAAGTTGAACCCAGCGATGACAAGATCATCATAGCCGCGCCGGGAGGCGGCACGGATCAGTTGCTCGACCTGCTTCGCGGTTACCGGCCCGTATTGCGGTCCGAAGGCAACGGCCACCGTTGCCCGACCCTCCTGATCGTCGTCGGCCTCGCCGTCCGGCACCCAGCGGCCCTCGGCATGGATCGCGTTGGAGCGCCCACCCATGGGGTCGAGACGAGAAAAGCGCATCTGCTTGTTATCGGGGAAGCGCACACCATCGACCTTCAGAAGGCGCATCATCTGGTCGAGATAGGCTTCGGCGTTCTTCGCCTGGCTGTCGCCGTCGGCGGTGGCCGTCCCGGCTGAACCACCGACGAAGGTGTCCTCGATCTCGTCGGGCGCGCCGCCGATGGGCGTCTCAAGGACGTCACCGAGTGAAATCTCGGGCGGCTGGACGGCCTCGACGGTAAAGGGACCGCTGACGCGGACGACGCCTCGCTTCACGACGGGCTGATCGACCAGCTCTTCCTGCTCGGCGTTGTCGGCAATGCAGGCGTTGACCTCGTCCATCTTGGCCCGCCATGCGGCCCGGTACGCCGTAACGGCCTCGGACAAGGCCGAAGGCCAGTCCGGATCGGTGTCGAAGGGAACCGTCCAGTGCTCGAAGGCCGCTCCCTTGGCAGGCAGAGTCCAGCGCCGGGTGTCGGCATCGGTGATGGCGCGTTTGCCTTCCGCCCTCTGCTTCACTGCAAGCTTCGTCTGAAGTTTCTGGCCCAGCTCATCCGTGACAGAAGACAGAGCCGTATTGCAGTCCTTCAGGCGCTCATCGAGGATCGGCTCGTGCTTGGCGAAGATCGGGTCAAGTTTGTCGTTCTGGGCGATGCTCTTGAGCGTGATATGCGGAACGGTTTTGTACTGGAATCCACCATCCACCCCTTTGCTGCCATCGGCGAGTTCGAAGTATTCGTATTTCGCCGTCATGATCCGTTGGCGCGCGATCGCAACCGCAACGCGGCTGGTATCGATGGTAATCCACCGCCGTCCCCACTCCTCGGCGACGGCTGCCGTCGTTCCACCGCCGCAGGTCGGATCGAGCACGAGATCACCAGGATCGGTGGTCATGAGCATACAGCGCTCGATGATGGTTGGCGCTGTCTCAACGACGTAGGCTTTGTTAGGAGCGCCGCCGACATCGGACCATACATTGTGGATGGCGTAGGCAGGAAAATCATCGATGTAGCGGACGTACCGAAGCGCCGTGTCCTGAGGCAAAGCCCGCTCGGCCCTTACGATCCTCCGCATTCCCTCTTCATTTGTCTTCCACCGCGCTTTGGTGGACGGCAGGTATTCTTTGCCGTTTATCGGAACGGGAAACCAAGAAGCGGCTCCCAAACCTTTCTCGCGACCCATGCCAGCAGATTGAAGATCGCCAGATGTGAAAAACCGGGCGGACTCAGGGAGAGAGTCATCGGTGAAGCGTCCAGCGGAGGTTCGCTCGCCGGTCTCAAGCTCTACGCCGCTGTAGTGCTGGCCGCCGGAGCCACCGCGCATCTTCACCTGATAGAGTGGCCGATACTTTATCTCAGCGGCGTCTTTCGCATACCAAAGGACAAAATCGCATACGTTTGAAATCAGTCCGCCGGTCGAGCTTGTCGTTTTCTGGATCGTGATCTGGCTGACACGGTTTCGGCGGCCGAAGACATCATCGAGGACGCCGCCCACCAGGTGGACGTTTTCGTCACCGATCTGAACGAACACGCTGCCGCTGTCGGTCAGTAGCTCGCGGGCTGCGAGCAGCCGGTCACGGAGATAGGCAAGATAGGAGTGAACCCCGAGATGCCATGTGTCTCTAAAGGCACGGATCATCTCGACTTCGCGCGTAAGGCCCTTCTCATTTTCACGGGACTCGCGGTTGCCGACTTCCGTCTGAAAATTGCTTCCGAACCGTATTCCGTAGGGCGGGTCGAAGTAGATCATCTGCACCTTGCCCGCGAGGTCTTCGCGCTGGGCAAGGGAGGCCATGACCTGAAGGCTGTCCCCGAGGATCAGCCGGTTCGTCCAGTCGATGTCGTGCTGATAGAACTGAACCGCCTGGCGGTATTCCTGCTGGGGGTCGGCGAAGAGATCGCGGGTGACGTCCTGCCGGGCAGCGACCTTCAGGATGGCCTGGGCGCTGACGCGCTCATGGATATGAAGGGCGACCGGATCGACATCGATGGCTTTGGATTCGCGCTTGCCGGCCCATTCGAGCCACGGCTCATGGGCACGAAGCGCTTCAGCGAGCGCGCGGGCCTCGTCGTCGGTCAGCGCGCGTTGCCGCGCGGTCGCCAGAAGTTCGGGCAGAGCGTCGGCACCGCCCGTCCCGTCGAAGCGCAGGGCCGGATCAAGCCGGGGGCTGTAGCTGTAGGTAATCTTCGGGACATCGGGAACACGCCCCTCGGCGGCGATCTTGGCGGGCGGGATGTTTTTGCGCGTGTCATCGTGGCGGTAGTCGGCGACCTCGACCCCGTTACCTCCACCTGTCGCTTTCCGCCCCCGTGCCATACCACCCTCCGCTCAATGCCTATCGGAGGCGTCCTTGGGCTTGGCCACCACTTGAGCCTTACCCTGTGCCTCCAAATATCGATCGAGAGCCTGCCGAAGCACCCATGCGATCGAGGCATCGTTCGCTCGCGCGATGTCCAGGACCCGCCTATGCTGCGCTTCGGTCAGGATGACCGATGTCCGAAACTCTTTCTTGCTCGATCTGGGCGCCATAGCGGCCTCCCGCTGCTGCCCGGCGAGGATATGTAGAATGCACCACGATGGCCACCCCTTGTCTGCCATGAAGCGCCGGTTCCTGGGGGTATTAGCGGTTTCGGCGGCATTGACGGGTGGATTTCCCTCAATTTCAGGGGGGTTCGAGGCATCGGCGCGTGTCATTGGTGTTGCCACGGTGGTGGATGGAGACACGCTGGAGATCAGGGGTGTGCGAATCAGGCTGCACGCCATTGATGCGCCCGAAAGCGACCAGCTGTGCCGTCGCAGCGATGGCGCTGTCTGGCCATGCGGTCGCCGCGCTGCATTTGCACTGGCGGACAAAATCGGCCGCGGAACGGTGACCTGTCATGGGCGGGACACCGATCGGTATGGCCGACTCGTCGCGGTCTGCTTCCATCAAGGCCAAGATTTGAACGGCTGGATGGTCCTCAACGGCTGGGCCTTGGCCTATCGGCGCTTCGGACAGGATTACGTTCGTGAAGAGGATGCCGCGCGCACCGCACGTCGGGGCGTCTGGTCTGGCACATTCGACATGCCGTGGGACTGGAGAAGGGAACGCTAAAGCGCGCCGTCCGTTAACGCCCCTCGCCCACCAGGCAGGTGCCGATAGAGGGTCGCAACCGAGACGCCAAGCTCCCGCGATACGTCTTCCATCGTGATGGAGGGGTCGGAGAGCATGCTCTTCGCCATCGCGATCTTCTTCGTCGTCATCTGCTTCGGCCTGCCGCCGCGACGCCCGCGAGCGCGCGAGGCCGCGAGACCTGCCATCGTCCGTTCCTTGATGATGCTGCGCTCGAACTCGGCCAGCGCGCCGAAGACGTGGAAGACGAAGCGGCCGCCGGCGCCGCTCGTGTCGATTGCCTCGGTCAGACTGCGGAAGGCGATGCCCCGCGTCTGGAGCAGTTCCACCGTCTCGATGAGCTGCTTTAGGGATCGCGACAGGCGATCCAGCTTCCAGACGACCAGGGTGTCTCCCTCGCGGGCGAACTCAAGCGCGGCCTTCAATTGGGGGCGCTCCCGCTGCGCGCCTGAGGCTTGCTCGACGAACACCTTCTCGCAGCCAGCATCCGTCAGAGCGTCCAGCTGGAGCTCGGGCTTCTGGTCGAGCGTGGATGTGCGGGCGTAGCCGATGAGCATGCTTGTCCTCTCAAAACTCAACGTACATGGTACCAAATTGAGATATTGGTTTCGAGAAGCTTTTTTGATAGCCTGATTCAGTGAGAGGTGCCTCGCCCGCGTCGGGCGGCGCCAACCCTCTCAAAAACGGTCGGTAATGAGAGGTTCCGGGTCAACCGGAACAGCAGCGATAGGCAGGGGAGCGGGGCGGCATTGTCGGCGACGGGAGACATTACGGGAGTCGCGGAATTCGCGGAAATTCCTGTGCCGACGACCGATGCTCCGTGCACCGCGAGCAGCGTTCAGTACGGAAAGCAGCTGCAACCGCAGCAGCACATCCTCCTCTATTCGCCTGACGAATGGGAAATCTTCATTCAGGAATGGGTCCACGCCCAACGTGCGAAGTACAAACAGGTCCTCCGCTTCGCTGGCGCGAACGATATGGGCATCGACGTTGCTGGATTCCTAGACGACGACGGCCTGATGGGGGTGTGGCACAACTTTCAGTGCAAGCACTATGGTGACCCGCTGACGCCGTCCACCGCAGCTGGCGAGGTCGCGAAGATCCTCTGGTACAGCTTCAATGGCCTGTACAAGCCGCCGTCTGCATACGCTTTCGTTGCGCCAAGAGAGTGCGGCATGGCACTCAAGAAGCTTCTGATGAAACCGGATTCCCTCAAGAAATACGTTACAGATAACTGGGAAAAACAATGCGCCAACGCCGTGACGAAGAAGCAGACGATCGTGCTTCAGGGCGCATTTGCCGCCTATGTGGACGCGTTCGATTTCTCGATCTTCGGGATGCGCACCACGCTTGAGATCGTCGACGACCATCGCGCGACGCCCTATCACGCGGTCCGGTTCGGCGGCGGGCTGAAGGAACGCCCCAAGGCTCCGCCCGCGCCAGCGGCAGTTGAGCCAAGCGAGAGCCGTTATGTAGCGCAGCTCTATGAGGCTTACGGTGATCATCTCAAGGTTCCCGTTTCGAGCCTTGGTGATTTGGCAACGCGCAGCGAGCTGGTTGACCACTTCCACCGTCAGCGGGAGTTTTTCTACCACGCAGAGTCACTGCGCAATTTTGCGCGCGATACCGTACCCGAGGGGACGTTCGAGGACCTACAGACCGAGATCCATTCTGGCGTGATAGATGTCGAGGCGGCTCCGCACGCCGACGGTTTTGTGCGCATGTCACAGGTCATGCAGGCAGCGACCGCGCTTCAGCTGACCGCCAATCCGCTCATTACCCGTCTATACACCCAGGACCGCAAAGGGATTTGCCACCAGCTGGCAAATGAAGATCGGCTCCGGTGGAGGAAGCCATGACGGCCGAGCGGAAGGTGGCCACGTTCAACAGCCCGCTTGAGGCTGGCCTTCGCGCGCTGTCAGTGTTGGTTCCGGCCTATCCCGAGACGATGGACCTTCAGCGGCTCGTGGCCTTCGACTATCTGGTGGTCCACACGGCTGATGCAGGTGGGCCGGAGAGCCTGCATGCACCGCTCCCACTGCGACCCGCCGAGCTTCTTGTAAGGCGGCAGCTCGTCGAGCGTGGCCTGCTGTTGATGATCAGCCGCGGTCTGATCGAGCGCGTGCCCGAGGTCAGCGGAATCGGCTATCAAGCGGGCGAGATGGCCGAAACCTTCTTGGCTTCCCTCAGCGCTCATTACCTGGCGGAGCTTTGTGCGCGCGGCGAATGGGTGGTCGAGACGTTCGGACCTCTGGCTCCAGACGAACTGCGCAAGACGATGGACGACATTTTTGGCCGTTGGATCGACGAGTTTCAGGCGGTGCAACGCAGTCTGGCGGCCGAAGCATGAGCACGCCAAGGCTCTCACTCCGTCAGCTCTGTTTCACCGGCCCGGACAAGGAGCCGGCCATTCTCACGTTCGCAGATGGGCTGAACGTCATCTACGGCGCGTCAGACACGGGCAAATCGTTCATCCTGGAAGCGATCGACTTCATGCTCGGGGGACAGACCGAGCTGCGAGACATACCGGAGCGGGAGGGTTATGACCGCATTGCTCTGGCGATCGCGCCTTCGGAGGGCGCTGCGTTCACGTTGTTCCGTGCAACGGCAGGCGGTCAGTTTCAAATGACGGAGGGTGTTCACCTGGTTCCACCGCAAGAGGTGGAGCTCAAGGTCGTTGCGTCCAAGCACTCGGCGGAAAATCCCAACAACCTGTCATCGATCCTGCTCGACCACATCGGCCTCGGGAACAAGCGTGTTCGCGTCAACAAAAGGAACGAGACGAACAATCTCAGCTTCCGCAACCTGGTCCCGCTCTCGTTGGTGAGCGAAGGGAATATTCAGAAGCAGTCTTCTCCGATCGAAGGCGGACAGGCGACCAACAAAACGCGTGAGCTATCGGTCTTCAAACTGCTGCTGACGGGCGTGGATGACAGCGCGGTCGTTTCATCCGCCACGGACGCCGCCGTCACGCAATCCGTCAATGCCAAGCTAGATTTTCTCGACGAACTGCTTGAGAGCTATCGCAGCCGCCTGGGGGACGAGCCAACTCCGATAGAAGAACTGACGGATCAAGTCGAACGGCTGGAACAGACCCTCGCGTCGAACAAAGCCGCGTTGGATACGACAGAGGCTGCCTATCGTGCGCTGCTGGAACGTCGGAACGACCTGCGTCGGCGGGTGGAAGGAGGTACCGAGCGCCGATCTGAGATCGACGAGCTGCTCGCGCGCTTCGCGCTTCTAGACGCGCACTACCGTTCGGATTTGAACCGGCTGGAAGGCATTCGCGAGGCTGGAACACTGGTGGCGGCGCTGGCGCCAGCGGAGTGCCCCCTCTGCGGCGCGGCGACCGATCACCAGCGGTTGGGTACCGACTGCGATGGAAACGTCGATCAGGTCGTCACCGCCGCCACGGCCGAGAGCGCCAAGATCGAGAAGCTGCGGACTGAACTCGCCCAGACGGTCGCCCAGCTCCGTGGCGAAGCCCAGAGCTTTGACCGTCTTCTGCCGCGCCTCCGCGAGCAGCTGGCGAAGGCCGAGAGCGACCTGCAAGGTCAGTCGCCCGATTTGCTTCAGCTGCGTGCAAGCTACACCGAACTGATTGAGGCGCGCGCGACCGTACGAGCCGAACTTACAATTCACGAGCAGATCGCCGACCTTGTGGCCCGGCGTCAAGCACTGGAAAACGACGGCAATGCCGAAGCCCCCCCGACCAACGGGGCAACCGACCTGTCGTCGGTCACGCTGGACCGTTTCTCGCAGACGGTCGAGAACCTCCTCAAGGCATGGCACTTCCCGGAGGCCGAGCGCGTGCATTTCGACACGTCGACACGCGACCTCGTGATCGCTGGCAAGCGCCGGGGTAGCCGGGGCAAGGGGATGAGGGCGATCACGCACGCCGCGTTCACTCTCGGGCTGATGGACTATTGCCGGCAGAACACCAAACCGCATCCAGGCTTTGCGGTTCTCGACTCACCGCTTTTGGCGTACCGACCCCCGGACGCCGACGCCCACGAGGCCGATGACGACGAGCTGCGTGGTACAGATCTACACGCGAAATTCTATGATGTCCTAAGCACTTGGACCGACCGGCAGGTCATCATCATCGAGAACACCGATCCACCTGCTGCCATTCGGGATAATCCCGGCACAGTCCACTTCACCAAGCGCACATCACGTGGTCGGTACGGGCTTTTTCCAGTGTCGTAACTTTTCGGTGTCAGAGCCGTCTTTCTCGTAGTTCGACGCATCTAGAGATGGCCGTTTCTGCAAGGGACATTTACCGCTTCCAACGCCGCTGCGGTTTCATTGAAACCACTCCGCCGCGCCTCATCCGCCAGATACCGGATGCACCAGGCGAGCCTGTCGGCTTCGATGCGCGAGGGCCGTTCGGAGGCCTGTGGCGGCGAGGCCGGCCATTCGGTGTCGTATGTCATGCCGCAACCCTCCCCTGATCGATCTCGTCCAGGTTGGCGATGATCGGCGCGGCGGAGCCAGCCCGCTCGCGGACCCGCCCGAGGTAGGCCAGAGACACCTCCAGCCATTCGGCAGCCGCAGTGTCCGTGCCGGTCTCCATCGTTCCACCCAGGCGAACGGGATTCCAGCCGGCGCGGCGCATGATGGGCTCCATGCGGATGTCGGATACCGACACATAGCCGCGCAAACCGGTGAACAGCCCGAACTCCAGCATGCCCGCCATCAGGATCGCGGCGATGTTTGCCGGCGCCGTGGCCTGGTCGGCGCAGAAGCGAGTGCTCTCCCAGATATCGGCTGCGCGCGGCATCTCGCCATCGACGAGCGCCGGGAACACATTGGCCAGCAGATAAGGGCCGGTCGTCGGCAGAAGCCGGGTGCAGGCGTTCACGCGGCCGTCGGGGGCGTAGTGAACAAGGTAATGCGCCTCGGGCAGGTCGAACTGGTCGAGCTCCAACCCGTTGACGACGGTGACGTCCCAACCTAGCCGCTCGCTAAAGACCGCGCGGCGAAGCTGGTGCATGGATGCGAGCGCATCCCAGTGCAGGTGTGCATTATCTTTCGATATGATGTGAAGCAACGGTTTCCCTCCCAATGTGTTTGGGAGCATTGAGCCAGAGAAAGACGCGCCTGCCATCCTGTCAACCTCCACAGGTTACTGGCAAGTAGAGCGCTTTCAGGGAGTGATGATGCCTTCCATGATCGCCTTCATCACGGCGTGATAGACGTTCGCCACGCCCATCTTGGCGCGGACGTTGGCGAGGTGAAAATAGACCGTGCGCTCCGATATCCCGAGTATCTGCGCAGTCTGCCAGGCCGACTTGCCCGCCGCGTTCCAGAGCAGGCATTCCCGCTCGCGCGGCGTCAGGCTGACGGTGGTGCGCCCCATGCGGCCGAGCGCGAGCAGTTCGCGGGCATGATTGTGGAAGGCTAGCGATAACAGGTGCACATCCTGCCCGACCGTGGACATAAGCCGGTCGAGACCGCTCGCGCCATGGTCGGAAACCATGGACGCCATCGCGAGTGCACCGCGCGCGCCGTGGATCGGGATACCCACGCCTTCCCCGACCCCGAACTCGGCGGCCTCTGCGAACAGGCGCCGTTGTTCCGGCGAAGGCTCGATGCCGAATGACATGGCGCTCCAGGTAAAGGGCGCGACCTGCAACGGTCCATTCTGGATCACCGGATCGATGCGGTGATAGCCGCTGTCGATGTAGTGGTTGTACCAGGCATCGGAGAAGGTCGTGAGGATGAGCGGCTTCTCGTCCGGCAGAGCATCAGTGCGAATGACCTGGTAGGCCCATTCCCGGAATCCGAGGTCCCAGAGCGCCTTCGAGAAGGCAGCTTCGAGCGACGCCACATCCTCCACATGGCGTATCTGGTCAAGGAAGGCGATGACGGTCGGCCGAATGCGCGACTCCTCCAAGCATTGGATTTTGCCAATACTTATGCGCTTCGACAAAAATGCGTGAAATAACGATTTCCATATGTCATGATTTCATCAAATCGTCCTTTCAAAAAAAACAACAAGAAAGATCGGACATGACTCTCTTCATTGGAATCGTCTCTCAGAAAGGCGGTGTCGGCAAAAGCACGCTGGCACGCCTCATCGCCCGCGAATACGCCCTTGCGGGTTGGAACGTGAAGATCGCGGACCTCGACATCCAGCAAGGCACCAGCTTCAGCTGGCAGGCGCGGCGTCTTCAACGCGCGGTCGAGCCGGTGGTCGCGGTCGAGCGCTTCGGCACCGTCGGCCAGGCCGTGAAGGTGGCGACAGGCTATGATCTGATGATCCTCGACGGCCCGCCACACGCCACCATGGGCACGCTTCAGATCGCCGAAGCGAGCACGCTCGTCGTGCTGCCCACCGGGCTTGCACTGGACGACCTCGAACCGACCGTCCTGTTGGCGCACGAGCTGACTCGCAAAGGGATACCGGCCGAGAAGATCGTCGTCGCCTTCTGCCGTGTCGGCGACAGCGAAGGCGAGCTGGCCGAGGCCTGCGCCTACGTGCGTCAGGCGGGATACCATTCTCTGGCGAACGTCCTGCCGGAGAAGACCGGGTTCCGCCGCGCCAGCGACGAAGGTCGCGCCCCAACAGAAACGCGCTTCCCGTCCCTCAACGAGCGGGCCGAAGCCATCGCCCAGGAGATCGCCGAGCTGATGCAGGCGAGCAGCAACAGGGAGGCCGCCTGAGATGACGAAGATTCTGCCGCCCCAGAGGACGGGCAAAGGCCTGCCGCCCGCACCGGCACAGGTCGTGCACAACCTCGACCGTGCCGAGGCCGGCGCCATGAAGCCGCTCAACTTCAAGGTCAGCCCCGAATTTCACCGCGAATTCAAAGCCTACGCGGCCGTGCACGGCGTCTCGATGCTGGACTTGCTGAAGGAGGGCTTCGATTTGGTAAAACAGCGGCGCGGATAAAGAAAGAACGAAATCGCTATATGGGTATTTCTTTCCGAAATACAAGCTGTTAAGGTTGACAGGTTTCCCTGCAAAGCCTCGATGCCAATATCTGTATCAGGAAGGCGTTGCCGACTCCTCATTTGGCAAAGTCGTCAACTGGGAATGCGACGAACGGAGCCGGCAACACTTCCATTATTGCTCCGATCTCGAACAATTTCCACACGTCAGCCAAAGTAATTTTTCGCCGCCCCATAAACCCTTGGCAAAGTAAACTACCAAGGGAATGCACCATGGGGCATTTATGTCTTCTGTGGCGTCTCGTCAGGCTTGTCCTCGTCGAGCTGCCAATCTGCCTGCTCATCGCAGCGCTCATCTGGACCATCATCGACAATCTGACCGTTGGCGCCGACCGGCTGGTGGTGCTGGGCACGACGGGAGCCGCGGCCTTCGCGGCAATCCTCTTCTTCGCCTACCGCCTCTCGCGCAAGCCGTCCGACGCGCACGGCTCGGCGGCATTTGCGACGACAGGTGACATCCGCAGCGCAGGCTTGCGCTCGCGTGGCGTAATCCTGGGCAAGAAAGGCGGACGCTTCATCCGCTTCGATCGGCCGGGCCACCTCCTCACCTTCGCGCCGACGCGCTCGGGCAAGGGTATCGGCGTCGTCATCCCCAACCTGCTCGACCATCCGGGTTCGGTCGTGGTGACCGACATCAAGGGCGAGAACTACCGCATCACCGCGCGGCATCGTGGCTCGCTCGGGCCGGTGCACGCCTTCGCGCCCTTCGATCCCGGCATCGAGAGTGCCTCCTACAACGCCGTCGAGTTCATCCGCGCCGGAACCGTCAACGATGTGGACGACGCGCGCCTGATCGCCGAGATGATCGTGGCTCCCGAAGGCCACGAGCCGAACCACTGGGAGCAAGAGGCCCGCGTGCTGGTCACCGGCCTGCTGCTCCATATCGCCCTCGACATGCCGCCGCACCGCCGGAACCTGCGCGAACTCCGCGTCCTCCTGATGCGCTCGCGCGAGAAGTTCGACGCGGTGCTCGCCCACATGGGCGACAGCAAGCACCCCATCGTCCAGCGCATTGCCGACGGCTTTTCGCAGAAGGAGGCCAAGGAGCGGTCTGCCGTCGTCTCGACGGCTCAGACGCGCACGGCGGTGTTCGACAGCCCGCAGCTTGCGGCGATCACCAACCATTCGACCTTCCGGCTCGAAGACCTGAAGAACGGCGTCATGTCAATCTTCCTGATCGTGCCGCCGGAATACGCCACGGTCTACCAGCCTTTCCTGCGGCTCATGGTCGGGCTGACCACGGCGGCCATGACCCGCAACAAGCGAGTGCCCCGGCACCCGGTGCTGTTCCTGCTGGACGAGTTGCCGACGCTGGGCTCGATGCGCCCCATCGAGGACGGTATCGGCTACCTCGCGGGCTACGGCGCGCATCTGTGGCTGTTCGTCCAGGACCTCGACCAGCTCCAGAGCACCTATCGGAAATGGCGCTCGATGATCGCCAACTGCGCGGTGCGGCAAGCCTTCAACGTGCAGGACAGCGACACGGCGCAGCTCCTCTCCGCCATGCTGGGCAAGCGCACGATCCCCGTCACCAGTGGCGGCAAGAGTGGACGGCTGCCGTTCCTCACCTTCGCCTCGACTTACAGCGAGCACCAGAGCGAGATCGGGCGGCCACTGCTGGCGCCGTCCGAAATCATGCTGCTGCCGGAGAGTTGCCAGCTGCTGTTCGTGCAGGGCTGCCGGCCGATCCTGGCGCAGAAGCTCCGCTACTTCGAGGAGCGGGCATTCAAGGGCCGCTGGACACCTTGGCGCATGGAGGCGGCCGAGGACGACCCCGGTGCGCTCATCTCCGCTGACATGATGAAATAACGAAAGGATGAAATGATGAAACCGTTCAGTCACGATATCGGCGGGTATGCCTTCCTCGGCCTGCTTGTCGCCACGGTCTGGGCCATCCCGCTCGCCGTGTTCCTGCATCGCGACGCGCACGGAAGCGCGGTGGAGCTGCCGCGGTGCGACGAGGCGCGCTCACTCGATCAGGTGCGAGAGGCGCTCGACGCTCGGAGCGGCCAAACCGTTCTCGGCCTCTATGACGCAACGGAACTGCGGCGCGGCGCCATCGCGGATTACCGGCGCTGCATCGCCATGGTGGTGACATCCGGCGGGGAGGCACACATCGACTTCACCATCGGCTGGCACGACCGCCGGAACGGTATCCCTTTCTGGACGGGGTATGGGCTTTAGACAGAGACAAATTGTCGGCAAGGTCCTATCCGGCGCGCAGAACGGTTTTAGGTTGGTTCGGCCGCGATCTTTGAACTTCCTTTCACAATTTCTCGAATATGGGCCGCCTCGTATAGCATGAACCGACCGGACTTGTTCGCGTCGGTTAGCATTCCGGCGAAGCCAAGATGCGCTTGTTTCGATTCGTCTTGGTATACGAAGAAAACAGGCGAACCACTAAATCCATCTGGATCACCGATGTCAGCGTGGTAGTGATGATGGGTCTGCAATGGAACCCGGAGATCATGATCCCAGTTACTTGGTTCAGCCAGCTCCAAATAGAGTTTTACCCAACGCGAAATGACGTCAAGGCCGGTTGCAGAGCCATCAACCTCGTCGATGCTCGTCTCGAATGATGAGAAACGGGATGGATAGCCGATTGCGAAGATCAGAACGACCTGCTCCTCCGCGACGATCCGAAGATCCGCAATCGTATCGAGGTCGAGCTGGAGGAACTGCGCTTCTATTTTCCGACCGTTGCGCTCAGATTCATACTCGGCGAGAAATATATCCTCCAGTTTGGACTGCTGTGGAACATTCGCTATGACTCTAGAAAATTCATTCGGCCCAAGCGCAACCTTCCTGCCGTCTGTCTCTTCAATGACCAACGCTACGTCCTTGGGGTCCCGGCTCTGGTTTACAATTTGGTGTCGCGTACAAAGCATTATATTCCGTCCACCATGCCGAAATAGAAAACACGATCCGGAATATGAAAGGTCGAATACTGAACAATCATTGTGAAACAGCAGTGGGCGACAGAATCGTTGTAGGTTCGTGACAGCTTGGTTAAATGGCACAAATACACCATTTATCGGCACACTTAATTTCATAGCTGCCGTTAGAAAGCTCGGAATGGCTGGCACATTCATCCGAATACCCCCCCTCGCCCTCGGAATTTCGTCAAATTGCACCTTCCAATATTCCACTGCTTTCCATCCGCGTGCAATCTTTGCTGACAATATCGCGCTCCAATCTTCACTCATCGAACAAACTCAGATCGAGCCCGAACGCCCGGCCTCGCTCGCGCTTGCGCTCCCGTTCAAGGCGCTTTTCCTTCGCCACGCGCCAGGCGCGATGCAACTGCTCGCGCCGCTCGTCGGCAAGACGGCTGCGCTCGATAGCGCGTTCGGTCACGCGCGACAGTGCCCGCGCCCGCGCCTTGATCTTCTCCAGCATGGTCTCGCGCAGCATCTGCGGCGAGCCTGCGACATGCTGGAGAAGCTCGTATTCGCGCACGGCGAGTTTCACCCGCTGGCGGGCGCGCTCGATCTCGGCGCGGGTGTGTTCCAGCCGGTTCTTGGCGTCGCGCCAGCGCTGGCGGCGCTCGACGATGTAGCGGAAATACCGCTTGGCCTCCCGCCGGTCGGCCGTGCGGGTGTCGCCCAGCCGGATACCCCGCACCGCGCCGAGGATGAAGGGGTCCTTTTCGATCATCCGCTCGGCATCGCGGATGCCGAACTTCTCCTCCAGGTCATCCCAGAGCGCCCGCGCCTCTGCGGCGTCCCGATAGACCTTGCCCAGGATCTCGTCGAGGCTGCGGCTGCGCTTGCCGAGCCATGCCTCGTCCCGATGCACCTGCTTCTCGTTGAAGGCTTGCTGGCGCTCGGCATAGCGCACCTTGCCGGCGGCAGAACGGTATGATGCCTCGATCTGGCTCCAGTAACGGAACTCCATGTCGGCCTGGTCGAACCGGCGCACGGCGTCCTCGGCCGGACCGCGATCCGGCTCCTCGTCGAACATCCCCTCCACCGTCCGCCGTTCGGCCGGGGCCATGCCGCTGGTGTCGGGCGCGCGATCCTCCTTGCCCCGCTGCCGTTCGACGACGCGGGCGGCGCGGCGGGTCATGTGGTCGTCGAAGCTCTCGCCGTAGCGTTCCTCCAGCACATGGAAGCGCACGCCCTTGCCCATGTCGGAGAGCTTGGCGAAGCGCTCGCCGTCGGTGAGCACCAGGCCCTGCCCCTTGCGCTCCATGGTGATGCCCTTCGCGGCGAGCCGCTCGGCCAGGTCATCCCAGTCTCGGGCGCGGATGAAGTCGTCCTTCAGGCGGCGGCGCAGGTCGGTGACGGCATCCTTCTCGAAGGGTAGCTGCGCCTCGCGTTCCTCGCGCCGGGCGCGCCAGTATTCGGCATCGGTCGGAGCCGGGCCGAGGTCTTCGACCACCTCGCGGCCAAGCTGGCGTTCGTACTCACGGTTGCGCAGGATGTTGAGCCCGTGCTCACGCGCCAGTTCCTGCACGATGCCGGTCAGCCGCCGCCCGTCCTGATGGCGGTCATAGGCGATGTGCTTCGTCGGGTGCACCCGGTTGACCAGGAAATGCAGGTGGGGGTGATCCGTATCGGTGTGGGAATAGACGAGGAGCTGGTGCTCGGTGAGCCCCATCCGCTCGATGACCTGCTGCGCCACGCGGCGCTTCAGCTCCGGCGTCACCTTCCCCGCCGCCGCGTCGTCAGGATCGAAGGTGACGATGAAGTGGTAGGCCGGCTGGCGGCATCGCGCCGACTTCTGGGCGGTGGCATCCATGACGGCCGCCGCCGAGCGCGGATCGTCGGTATGCAGGTTGCGCCGTTCGACGAACTCCACCCGGTCGGGCGACAGGCCCTTCACCCTGCCGGCGAGATAGAGGGCGGAGGCCCGGAAGCTTTCGGGCTGACGGGCGGGCACCTTAAAGCGCATCCGGCCCCTCTTCCGGATCGGGCGCTCGGCTGCCCGCCTTAGGCGACTGCTTTACCGCCCGGTGGATCGGCTCCAGCACGCGGCGGAGGATGGCGAGGGTTTCCTCGACCTGAGCCGCGTCCAGCGGCTTGCCCATGTTGGCGCGCCGCGCCATGGCGTTGACCATGTGCCCGGCGCCGTTGATCGCCTCCAGGTGCTCCTCGATGAGGGGTGTCAGCTCGTGGCGGTCGGTCACCCGCTCGACCAGCTCGCCGCCGACATAACGCGCCCATTGCGCGTAGGTCGCCTCGCCGGTGGCGTCTTCAAGCTGGGAGAGGTTCGTGGCGATGGACGACAGCTCATAAAGGAGCGCCGCCATGACGCGGTCCTTGACCGGCTTCGGCTTCGGTCGGCGCCCTGTCAGGGTGGCGCGGGCATAGTCGGCGAGCGTCACGCCGGCCTCGGCCGCGCGGCGCCGCAGTTCGTACATCTCGGTGGGGGAGAGCCGAAGGTTCAGGACCTCGGAGCGCTTGCGCTGGGGATCAAGGGTTGGCCGTGCCATGGCTCAGATGCCCCCTGTCCCGGTCGCCTCGCAGAGCAAGATGAGTGTCGCTTGAGACCCCGTCAGGGGGTCGAATGCGGGCGCTGTTGGGTGGAAGAAACTCCCGCCGGGCCGGTCGGCGAAGCCGCGGCCGGTGTCGGGGCGGCAGCCTCGACGCGGGAGTTTTTGTAACACAACATCCATCTTGCCTCCCCCCTGTGACACGAAAACCCTCCCCCGCTTATGGGGTCGGTCCACAGGGTGGAGTGGATTCGGACTGACAGGTCAGACACTTAATGCCAGTGATGGACAACGCGATACTAACCGCAATCGCCCTTCTTCACAAGCCACAACACCTGCCCACAGCCACCAACAACAGACGCCGCCGAAACCCAGCACAGCGCAAGCGGGCGGACGGAGGCGCGTCAGCGCCGTCGTGGCCGCTCGAACACTGCCGGCGGACAGGCATGCGAAAACCCCGCCGGGTCGCCCCGACGGGGTTCGCTCGGGCCGCCGTCGGTCAGGCGGCGTGGAACCAGTGCTCGCGCGCGTCGAACGGCCGGCGGGTGTCGATGATGCTCATGACGCAGCCGTTCGGGCTGAGGCCGCGCTCGAAGGCGGCGAGCACCGTGGCGTAGTCGTCGTCGGCCAGGTCGGCGCCGGTCTCGATAAGGTGCAGGTCCTCCACGGTGATCAGGAACTCGTCCCAGGTCAGCTCGTAGTCGGTGTCGATGGTGTGCAGGGTGTTCATGGTTTGCCTCCTTCCGTTGCTGTGGCCGCGACCGCGGCCTTCCATGGGCAACGTGAGGCGTCGGCAAGGGCGTCCAGCCGCACCCGAAGGGCGAAGCGCAGCGGCAGACGGCGAGGCCCGTCTTTCTTGGAGCGCAGCGATCGCGAGGAAGGCGCCATCGGCGCCGGGGAAGAAAGTCGGGCGGCGCCGTTGCGGCGGACGCCGCCGACGTCAGTTTGCCCAGTTGGAAGGCCCGCATCGGTCGCGTGCCTCGGAAGGTGGCATACCCCGCCCTGCATGCCCGACCACCGACCCGCTGACCGTGAGGACGTCAGTCGCCGGGGTGACCGTCGCCGCCATAAGACCCGTGTCGGCCGACCGACGCCTGTGCCGGGGCCAGCTCGCCACGTCGCGCCTCGCAGACGCCGCTCGTCAGAAGCAGCGTCGCGCCAGCGGAGCCCGATGCGAGCCGCCTACGTCTGACCGCATGACGCACCGGCCGCCGACCCCGCGTCCGTCGAGGGGATACTGGCGGAAAACGCGGTCGAGGCCGCCCTTGGCGAGGGCGGCCTCGTTCCAAGCAGCGCTTACCACCAAGAGGTGTAGAACACCGTCTTCCCTTCGGCGATGGCCGCGCGGGCCTTCTCGATGAAGGCGAGGTCGCCCTCGGTCTCGCTGCCATCGGACTCGCCGAAGAAGAACCCGGACGTATTCGGCAGCGCGTTCGCGCGGATGTCGGCCTCCAGCCGGTCGAGGTCGTCGGCCGTCAGCGCGACGTTGACGCAGTTGAAGTCGATGTCGCAGCCGCCCTTCGCATAGTAGAGGTTTTCCATCCAGCCATGCAGGTTGGGGTGCTTCCGCCAGTAGGCGAGGTCAGTGGCATTCTCGGTGGTGAAGTCCACCTCGGCCGTGATTGGCTCGGCGGTGGTGAAGGCGTACATATCCAGTCCCATGATGATCTCCTTTCGGTCGTTGGTTGCGCGTCCTGACGGACGCGACCGAAAGGGCGGGCGGCATGAGCCGCTGCCGTCCTGACCAACACGGGCGGGGCACCGACCCGCTGGTGCGGGCAGGTCATGGACGGCAAGGCGCCGCCTGCCAGGACGCGGAACCTCCAAAGGACGGGCAACCGACCGGAAGGGGGCGGGACTGGATGCCTGCGCCCTCCGCCGAAGAGCCACCGATGGGACACAGGAAAAGCCCCCGCCGCCGAAGCGACGGGGGCGGAACGCACCGTCAGTCGAGGCGGGTGTCGAGCTGACCGTCGCCCTGCCATGGGCGCTCGGTGATGAGGTAGCCAAGGCGGTTGACGAAGTGGAAGCCGGACAGAAGGTAGAGACCATCGTCGTCATCGCTGCTGACGAGCGTCCAGACGCAAGCCGGGTCGGCCGCACGAACGGCATCGAGTTCGGGGCCGAAGGTCTCGAACATGCAGCCGTCGAACGGCGCATCCGTGCGGAGGGTGTTGCGGATCGGACAGTAGGCGTCGCGCCAATCGTCGTAGCTGAGAGCGGGCGCGGTCGGCGTCGGCTCGGGATTGGCCGTCTCGCGGGCGAGTTCCTGAAGGGCAAGCTTGAAGCCCGTGGCGATGCCGTCGGCCTCCTTCCATGCATCCCAGTCATCGGAATCGTCGGTGTCTTCGGCAGTCGCGAGGCGGCGGTCGGCGTCTTCGGCGAGGCGTGCGGCCTCGGCGTGGAGGCGTTGCAGATGGGTGTCGGTCAAAGTGATCATGTCGAAATCGTCCATTCGTCAATTCGTTAATCTTTCGGGGAAGGCAGCGCCGCCCGCCGTCGGGCGGGCGGCGTCGCCTGCGGTCAGCGGCTCCAGATGAGGGCGAAGCCTTTGTCCTGCTCGACCAGGTTGGCGTAGATCGGGGCGGCGAAGCTCGGGTCGTCCAGCTTGACCGAGATGTACTCGTTGCCGCCCTTGGAGGTGCGGTGCCAGGCCGCGCCGATCTCGACAGCGCCCGCTTTGACGCGGAAGTCGGGGGCGGCGTCTGCGGTTTTCTCGACGCTGGTGATCGCGACCTTGGTGGCCTTGACGCCGAGGGTCTGGATGGTGCCGGTGAAGCCGCTGTCGGTCTTGGTGAAGGTGCCGATGGTTGCCATGATGTAAGTCTCCTTTGTTTGGTTCTGGCGGTCGCGCCCATCGCGACCTTTCCATGGCCCATGAGAGAGACCGTCGAAGCACGGCCCCGCACCCCAAGAGGCGCGGAGGGGCGAAGCCCCGACCGGGACACGAAGCGGGCGAAGCGAAGCGGCAGACGGCAAGCGGGCTGTTTCTTGTCTCGCGAGGAATGACCGAAGGTCAGGGGAAGAAACTGACCGCGCGCCGTTGCGGGGACGGGCGACGGGCTCAGATGTGGCCATGAGAGGAAAGGACGCAGGTGGGCGGCTGATCCGCGCCAAACAGAGGCAAGACGCGCTGGCGACCTCGGCCTCCTTCGCCCGACACGCGGCCCATCGGCCTCCGTCCCCTCACAGCTTCCGGCCAAATCGCATCCCCTGCGCACCGAGAAACCGCCCTGCCCCCTGACGGGAGCGAGGCGGCGCTGTGGGTCGGTGTTTGGCCGCACCGCCCTCGATGCGGCACACGGGATCGTGGGTCAGCGGGGCTTCGACCCGGCTCGGATCGCCCGAATGATCCAACCGACCAACAGCAGGACATAAAACAGGCCCAGGGCTGCCAGCGGCGCGACGACCAGTACCGCGATGAAGGCATCGGCGCTGCCGGTTCGGGTGCTGACGAAGGCGGCGAGGATGATGAGCGCGAGGGTCACGATGATCGGCATGGCGATGGCTCCCCGACCGTCAGGGTGACGGCGGCGGGCCACGGAACGCAGCCAGCAGCTTGCCGATGATCCAGAGCACGATGGCGGTGACGGGAATGACGAAGGGTACGGCGACAATGGTCCAGAGGAAGTTCTCCGGATTGCCCGTGACGTGGGCGATGTAGGCGGCGAGGACAAAGAGCGCGATTGCGCCAAGGATGGTGGGCATGGGGCACCTGTCGGATGAGGAATTGACGAAATGAGGAAAGGACGAAGCCCGCCCGTCATGGGCGGGCTTCGCTGGACGGGTCAGGCCGCGTGGGCGGGCTGCACGTCCTCGGCGACGGCGGGCGTGGGGAAACCGTCGCCAATCGCGTCATCGGCCTCGATGTCGGCCTCGACCTCGGACGCTTCCTCGGCCGCGTCGCCGCTCTCCACCTCCACCCCGCCGAAGCACATGGCCTCGGGCAGCCACGCATTGGCGCGGGCTTTCAGGTCGGCGGCGATCCGCTTGTCATCGGCGGCGCAACGCTCGAAGTGACGGGCAAGGGCAGCGGCCAACTGCGTCTTGTTGTAGTCCTTGAGCGCTCCGAGACGGGTCACAGCACCCGTCTCCTTGGCGATGGCCTCCAGCTGATCCTTGCGGCGGCGGGTGAGGAACGCCTCGTCGGGGCACCAATGATCCCGCATCGACACCCCGAGATCGCTGGCCACGCGGTTGAACAGGCTCGCGCCCGCGTCCAGCGCGTCCATGTTGCCCTGACCGAAGGTCAGCGTGGTCAGAAGCAGATGCAGCGCATCGAGCGCGGCTTCATCGAGGGCGGTCACGGCCTCGTAGAGCGCCAGCGGCTCCTTCTGGGGGCGCAAGAGCGTCTCCCATGCCCCACGGTCGGGTGCGGGATAGCGGCTGGTGAGCGTAGCGGCGATGTCGAGCGCCTCCATCACCGCCTGCGCCGCGCCTTCCACATTGGCGTAGGTCTCCGGCTGGCTATCCTCGCCCGCGAAATATCCCAGCGCGGGATGGGCATCGAGGCGCACCCGCGCCGTCCAGTCACAGGCGTTCAGCATTGTCACCACGGCCACCTCCCGCGCCTTGCGGGGGTTCGCCAGAAGCCCCGCCATGACGGCGAGCGACTTGTGGGCGGCGACCATGCGGATGACCGCGCCCGTGTATTCGGGCTTTTCTTTCGGCGCGGCGGGATGCTCGGCAGTCTCTTCCGCGACGCTCGGGCGCACCTCGCGGCGCACGAGCCCCTCCCGCACCTCGACACGGCCTGACGGCTTGAAGTGGATCACCACCCCGCCCGTCTCGCCCTGCTCGGCATCGGCGTCCCGATACTGCCACCAAGCGGCGTAGTTTTCGGTGAGGATGTCCACGAAGGCGGCACCCGCCTCGCGGTGATGCGCGGCCAGCGCCTCCACGGCCTCGGTCTGGAGCCGAAGGAACTGCTCGGCATCGTCGAAGACGGTCGCGTCCTCGTCCGCGAACAGGTCGGATGTGGTCGTGCCCTCGTAGCGATCCAGCGGAAAGATCGCCAAGGACAGGGCAGGCTTCTCGCCCGTCAGCCAGTCGCGGATGTCGTCGGCATCGTAGCGAAAGCCGCTGTCCAGCCGCTCGATGACGGCGCGCTGCTGCTCGGCGCTACCCAGCGTCAGCGCCTCGGCGGCGGCAAGGGAAATCTCCCCTTCCCGCACACGCGCCTTCACCTCGTCGGTGAGGCTCGCCAGCGCCACGCGGCGCTTTACGGTGAGCACCGACACGCCCGCTTTCGCGGCCACATCCTCAAGGCTGGCACCCGCGCCCAACAGGGTGGCGAACGCCTCGGCCTCGTCCATGGGCGCAAGCTGCTCCCGCTGGATGTTCTCGACGGTGGCCAGACGCAAAGCGTCGGCCTCGGTCAGATCGGCGCGCACCTCGACGGGCACGGGATAGTCCTTCCCGATGTCGCCGCGCTCCACCAACAGGGCAAGCGCGCGCCAGCGCCGTTCGCCAGAAACGATGCGGAACTTCCGCCCGTCGCGGCGCACAACGAGGTTTTGCAACAGGCCGTCCGCCTTGATCGAGGCGGCAAGCCCCTCAATGGCAGCGGCGTCCATGCTGCGGCGGGGATTGGCGCCCTCGGCAAGGGCGAGTTTCGAGAAGGGGATGGTTTCGATGGTCATGGTTTTCGTCCTTTCGTGATTTCGTTAAGCCGTGCCCGCCCAGTCACCGAAGCGGGCGGGTTGGTTCAGGCGTTGGTGATGGCGCTGTCGGCTGGCGCGGCCTGTGCCGCCGCCATGCGGTAGATGAGGCGGGTGCCCCATTCGTCGCCGTGGTCGATGACCAGCGTTTGCGGGTCGGGGAAACGGCAAAGACGGGCGGGCGGGAAGTCCAGCCACGTCTTTCCGCCGCCCCTATCGGGCATGGTGAACCACACCCCGTTGGTCTGGACGTGGGCGACGGTGCGGCGTTGGGCGCCGCAATCCTGCTGGTTATCGATGTACTGGAACGTCCAGCACGGATGCGCCAGCAGGGCGCGCTTGAAGTCGGCAAGGCATTTCATGGTCTGCCCCCCGACTACGCGACGATACGGCCAGCAAGCCGCGCGTCTGCGGCGTAGGCCGTCAGACTCTTGGTCGGCGTGAAATGCTCGTCACGCTCGATGGTCAGCCCAGCGGGGCCACGAATGGCGGCAAGTTCCGAGAGCCGCACGCTGCCCAGTTCAGGGCATCCGAAGCCCAGATCGCAAAGGCCGAAGGCGATATCCTCGTCCTCGGGGTCGATCTCCGAGAGAAGCCACGTCGCGGCTCCCCACGGGCAGAACAGCTTCACCACAGGCCAGAAGTCGTGGGTATCACCGTCTGCGTCGATCCGCGCGGCGTTTTCCCGTCCTTTAGCAAGCATCCGGGCGCGTTGCCCGTCAGTCAGCAGCGCGACAGCGCTGCCTTGTTTCGTCGTCGTGTCGTTCATTGGCTCAATCCTCCGTTCAGTCGTTCAAGGCTGCGAAGGACACCCACGCCCCGCGCATTACCCTCTGCCCAGCGGCGAGCGACGACAGACGGTGAAGTGTGAGGACGTGCTTGGATTGAGCCTGGCGGCGTCGCGCCGACATCCGACGGGCTCCAAGGGAGCCGCCCCGTCAGGGGGCATCCGGCCAACACGGGAGGGCGGCGTCAGCCGCCCGAATGGAGTGGGCAGGCCGGACGGCGATCTTGGGCAAGCCCGGCGGGGTCGGCACAAGCTGGCAGAAGAGGGTATCGCGCCAAGGCGCGATCAGAAGATCAACTACGGCCCGAAGGGCCGTCCGCTGCCGCCGCGTCGGGCAGCGTCAGCGCGGGTCCCGGTGCGGCGGCGATGGGGCGTTGCGGGGTGAAATCCCGCTTGAAAGGGGTGTGCCGAAGACAGTTTGGCTGAGGCCAGGGGAAAGGCCTTTCCCCCCGCGATGCTGGTATCACGCTGTAGAACGCCATCCAAACGCGGTGGGATTGACGCGCTCAAAGACAGTGTCCAAGATGTAACAGCAGACCTTGGTCGTGTCGAAAAGCTGAAAATACCGCCGCCAGCCTGCCTCCGCCCGACGACGACGCAGGCCATCATCGCGAAGGTGCCGGTCGAGTTCAGAAAGCAAGCTGGCCTCGTCGCTATAGAACACCACTTCTTCGTCGCTAAAGAACTCGTCCAAGCCCGTTGCGCGATCAACAAACGTCAGCAACCCGCATCCCATCACCTGCGCGATACGGTCAGATGAATAGAGGTAGTGATCGTTGCGGCGGCTCACGTTGAGCGCCATGGCCGATGTGGCGAGGGCATCCTCGAAATCTGCTCCGAACTTGTGTGGCGCGCCAAGGATGCCAGGAAAGTCGGCGCGGAGGTCCGGTATTGCGTCCTTGATCTTAGTCGCGAGCGTATTGGCAGTGGTTTCGATGCCGGCGTGGAAGCGTGGGACCGTGCCAGAGCCGGATGCAAAGAAGAGGTCCGTCCGAAGTTTCTCACGCGGGTGAGCGAATGCGCGGAACCGTTCGATAGACGGATCGGCCGGATTTGGCAGATAGGCCACCTTGTGACCGGGAGCGCCCAACTCCATCAACCTCGCGCCTGCAGTCGAAACGAAGGTATAATCGACCCAATCGATTTTCGCCCTCAAGCGCTCGACGTTGTCGTGCTCGAAGAGAGCATCGACGTTCCATTGGGCGATCTTGATACCGGGCCGGTTGGCGCGGATTTCGTCGAGCGTTTCCGGCCAGATGACATCGGCGTGGCCGAGCAAGACGAGATCAGGGCGGAATCGCCATGCCAGTTCCACCAGCTTTCGGTTCGCTGGACGGATGCCGAATTTGCGACTCCCAAAAATGTTGGACGCCCGCGCCACATCGCGATCGCTGAAGTTGAGGACGTTGTGCCCGAGCCGCGTCAGGCCGTTGCTGATCTTGAACGAGGTCGAGAAGAAACCTGCACCCTTGGGCTTCAGGGAGAAGTTGGCGACATGAATGATGCGTAGCGGCCGTATTGCGTCCAAAATGGTGTGTATACTGAAGATTAAATGTAGAAAGCCCCCGACAGGCGGGGGCTTTCCGACTGGCTACAAAGCCTTGGAGTGCCTGTAGCATGAAAATAGTAATCGATATTTCCAATTATCGCAATCCTCCGCAAAAGACAAAGCCCCGCCGAAGCGGGGCTTTGCATCAAACCTCAAGGGTTTGATTGGGTAGCTTAGTTGCCCAGGCTGTTGGTGAGTTCGACGCGGTTCGCACCAATCAGGCGCACACGGCGTAGGGCGTTGTTGTAGTGACCGGCTGCGTCGTTAGCATCCAGAACGACATCGGCGTGGGTGATCGTACCAGTGTCGATACCGCCCAACGCGGCACCATCGTCGCGGGCTTGGATGGCAAAGTCGACTACGTACTCACCGAAACCGGTGTCCACGTTGACGTCCAGATCAAGCAGGCTGGTCAAGGGAACCGGGCTGATGGTCAGAACAGCGCCGTCGTTGACAGCAATACCTGCCAAGGCGCCACTACCAGCGGCAGAGTAGGACAGCAGGGTCGAGCTGGCAGCTTGAGCGGTAGCGGCAGCCAGCGTCAGGTGGCCGACATCGCCGTCATCAATGTCTGCGCCGGTCAAACCATCCTTGTCGAACTTCACGGTCAGGATGGGCGTGGTGTTCCCATTGACGGTGAAGGTGAGCGTGGCATCAGCCGTGGCGTTCGTGATCAGACCGCCAGCCCAAGTCACGGCAAGACCGCAGAGATCATCGCACTCATAGGCGTTGTTGTTATAGGTGATCGACGCAGCGGCCGAGTTGACGGCGGCAATCGAGATCGAGATTTCCCGAGCCGGGAAAGCGTAGAAGCTGCCCGATTGGCCCAGGTAACCGTTGGCGGTTGCACCACCGAACAGGGTACCGAGAGGAGAACCGGTGTCAGATACGTCGAAGGCGGCCGAGGTCGAACTGACCACGCCAGCAGCACCGGTGCCGAACAGGGCGGCCTTGTCGATTGTCAGAAGCGCAGCGCTGCTCGACAGATCGGTGCCAGCCACATCAGCCATGATGGTGGCTTCGCCGCTGTCCAGCAGGTTGTTGTTGTTGGCGTCATACCAGGCCAGCGGGAGATAGGTGCCGTCAGCGACGTCAACGAAGGTTACTTCCGTGATCGAGGCTGCGGTGGCCAGAGAGTTCGATACGATCGTGGCGGTGCGCATGTAGACGGGCTTCAGGTCCAAGGCGCTGCGGAACAGACCAACCTTGACGTTGAAGTTGCCGACGTTAGCGGGGAGCACTGAGCTAGGACCACCAAAGGCCAAGCCCTTCACGCCCACGGTCACGTTAGGAACGAGGTTTGAGTCCACGTCGTTGCGAGCAACCGAGATCGGTACAGGCAGGCGAGAGACGCCAACCTCGTTGCCGTTCACAACGACATCAGCCGCGCGCAGGAAGAAGTTGAACGCTGGGAGGGCAATCGAGCCGCCGGTCGAAACGATCGGCTGCATGGGCACGACGGGATCTACGCCGCCCAACGCGAAGCCGATGCCTGCGGCGGGGTCAACGTCACCCATGACGAGAACCTGACGCCCGAACTCAGCGCCAAAGCCATCCGTGGTCCCGAAGGTCAACGGCGTGGTGTCGGAGACGGTGGCCGTCTCCGCAGCAACACGGATATCGCCGAAGGTCACCAACATGGTGCGATAGGTGCCAGCGTTAGGCGCGCGGACAGGCAGGGCGGTGCCAGCCTTGTTCGCGTTCAGCAGGTCCAGCGTCCGGGTCGCCGCTTCGCCGATCCCGGCTGCGGGGTGATAGATGGTGATGCGGTCAGGCGACGTGCCATTTTCCATCACTTCGATTTTGTCGATGACTACCGTGAACGACACAGCCGAGGCCGAAGCAGCCCCGAGCAGCATGCCCGCTGCGGCGAAGGTCGCGGCAAAATGCTTTCTGAAATTCATGAATCTCACTCCTTATTTCTAATCCGGTCGTTAGCCGTCGTTTCCGATGACAAAGGCATTGCCGTTGCCCTTATTATCATCGTCGCACGCCGAGACACCGAGAGCCGCAGCACAGACGACAGCCAAAACAAGCAGTCTTCTAAAAATGATCATTTCCTTTATCCTTTTACGTTGTATTGCAATAACAACGTGGTCATTTTAAGCATCGCGGACTCAATCTCGTAATGTTCATTTTATGAACAAGCGATATTCTCTATTTTCTCCCGACCCCCTGTCGCAAAGATGCCGCACATAACGAAAGACCCCGCCGAAGCGGGGTCTCCGATGTGTTGCGCTGTCAGATGCCGTGACAGCGCATGACTGCTTAGAACTTCACGCGGAGGTTCATGGCATACATGTGGATGTTGTCGTAGTTGGCGCCGGTCTGATCAAGGTCCAGCATGCGCCACATGCCGGCGAGGCTTACGCCATTGCCCATGTTGTACTGGGCGCCGATGCCCCAAGCGGTGGCATCATGGTCGGCAGCACCGATCAGCATGTCGCTGTGGTGCGCGTAGTCAGCGGCCACCTCGAAAGCATCCCAGGTATAGCCCAGCTTCACGTAATAGAAGCTCGGATCGTCTACGCCGGCGGTCTTCCGTTCCAGACCTTGTTGGCCGTAGCCAAAGGTCGCACCGATACCGCTGTCATGCTTGACCGACACCGAACCCGCCCACTGGTGAGTAAGATCGTTGTTGGCAGTGGTGGGCTGGCTGTTGAATGCAACGTATCCGACGCCACCACGAACCTCGAAGGCATCGATCTTGCCGCTGTACAGCAGGGCAACGTCCATATCGCCGCCCTGAGCTACAGCAGCGCGCGCTTGGAAGCCGTTGAAGATGGGCGAGTCGTAGCGGATGGTTTGGGTGCGGTCGTCGGCGTGCGAGCGCGATCCGATGCCATCGAGGTTGTCGAACACATCGCGCACGCGAACACCGGTCAAAGCGCCGGTGTTATTGCGGAATTGAAGGGCGCCGCCAAAGCGATCAACACCCGAACCCAGCACGTCGTCAGCCCCAGCGATGTCAATCTCGGTGATGCCGTCGGTCGCGGTGCTGGTGCGGCCCAGGAAGATTGCGCCCCAGTTACCAGCCAAGCCAACGCGAGTATGGCGCTCGGTCAGGAAGGAGCCGCCAGCAAAGGCGTTTACCGGCGTCGAAGACTGACCGGGGGTCGTGTTCTGGGTGATGGTGTTGGACTCGCCTCCGAGACCGTCCTGGACTTCTACTTCCAACAGCACCGAAGCGGTCAGGCCGTTCGAAAGAGCTTGCGAGCCACGAAGGCCGAAACGGGTCGAGGATTTGTCGTTGTCAACGAAGTTCACTTCGGTATCGCGACCGTCGTCGTATACCAGAACCGACTTGTTGACTTGACCGTACATGTCAACATCTACGGCAGCAGCAGTGGCGGCATTCAGGGCCACAATTGCGGTGCCAGCAAGAAGAAGGGACTTTTTCATTACGATTTCCTTTAAATTGCTTGTTAGGAATACGCAGATTTAAGCAAGATGATTTGCTGTTGTCGACAGTTATGCGAAGTAATGGATGTTTTCGCTACATGCCCATATGGCAAATTAGCAACATAGTTGATGCAGAGAATATGAGTATCAATTATTGGAAGCGCGCAGAAAAGCGAAGATTAGTGATTGGAGTAATGACGTGCCAAGAAGCCCTTTTCGAAATGTATTGATTATCAAGCGGGCAGACATCCGGGACGCCAGCGATACGCTGGCGCTCATCGACCAGGCGCGCACCGAGCACGGCCTGTCTATCGGGTCGATTTGCAGAGCCGCTGGTGTATCCCTGACGGCCTATTACCAGTGGCGTTCGGGACGGGGCATCATGCCGGAGACGGAGGCGGCGGTGCGCGCCGCGATCCGTCGACTGGTCAAGCGTCCCCGGTCGATGTCGGAAGTCCCGAAATGAGGCCGCCTAAGCGGCGGCCTCGGTGATGTCGGCTGCCTGCAGCCCGGCGAGGAAGTCGGTGGCCTTGGCGGCGGCGCTGGCGGCGGTGAAGATGGCCTTCTTGTCGGCCTTGAGGACCTTGAGTAATCCGCAGCAGTCCATAATGTGAAGGAACGCGGCGTCAACGCTTGGAATCCG
>NZ_JBVOUO010000007.1:0-264592 GCF_055685825.1 Pannonibacter sp. CBAS1226
AACTGAAAGTCCGTTGTAAACACTGCCGGCCAGCATCAACACTCGCCTCAAACATCCGGACACAATCATGTCATTAGCCGCCTGGCTGCTGCTGTTTTTCCTCAGTGCCCTGTGGGGCGGCTCGTTCCTCTTTGCCAAGGTGGCGGTGGCCGAGATACCGCCGCTGATGCTGGTGTTCCTCAGGGTGCTGATTGCCGCCGCCGTGCTGCATCTGGTGCTCCGGCTGTCGCGGCACCGTTTCCCCCGTGATCCGAAGCTGCTGGCAAGCTTCCTTGTCATGGGCCTGCTCAACAACGTGATTCCCTTCTCGCTGATCTTCTGGGGCCAGACGGGCATCGCGGCAGGCCTTGCCTCGATCCTCAATGCCACAACGCCGATTTTCACCTTCCTGATCGCCGCCGTGGTGCTGCATCAGGAACCGGTAACGGCCAACCGCATAGCAGGGGTGCTGCTGGGACTGTCAGGCGTGGCGCTGATGCTGTCTTCCAGCCTTGCCGGGCTCAGCTCCGATCCGCTCTGGGCGCAGGCCGCCTGCCTGGGCGCCGCCCTCTCCTACGGTTTCGCCGGAGCTTTCGGCCGCCGCTTCAAGGGCACGCCGCCGCTCGTCACCGCAACCGGCCAGATCACCGGCTCCACCTTGCTGATGCTGCCGGTCGCGCTTTTCTCGGCCGGAAGCTGGTCACCGGCGGATATCAGCCTGCTGGTCTGGGGCAATGTGCTGGCGCTCGCCGTGCTCGCCACGGCGCTCGGCTACATGATCTTCTTCCGGCTTCTGGGCGAGGCAGGGGCAACCAACACCTCGACGGTCACCCTGCTGGTCCCCGTCTGCGCCCTCGGCTTCGGATATCTGCTGCTGGGCGAGAGGCTTTATCCGGTACAATTCGCCGGGCTCGGCATTCTGCTCTGCGGCCTCGTGCTGCTTGACGGGCGGGTGCTGAAACTGCTGCGCCGGTAAAATAAAAAAGCGGCACCCTGCCGGATGCCGCTCCCTATGCCTTTTTAGAACTTCAGCGCCTTGGCCTGTTTCACCAGCGGCAGCGATTCGATGGCTGTCAGCGTGGCGGCAGGCACTTCACCGTCCACCTCCAGCAGGGCAATCGCGTCGCCCCCCGGCTCCGTGCGGCCAAGGTTGAAGGTGGCGATGTTGATGCCCGCCTCGCCCAGAAGGCTGCCGAACTTGCCGATGAAGCCCGGCTTGTCCTCGTTGGTGATGTAGAGCATGTAGGGGCCGAAACCGGCTTCCATGTTGATGCCCTTCACCTGGATGATGCGCGGCTTGCCATCGGCAAACACCGTGCCCGCAACGGAGCGCTCCTGCCGGTCGGTGACGATGGTCAGGCGCATGTAGGTCTCGTAGGCGCCCATCTGGCCGCGCCGCACCTCTTCCACCTGAATATCCCGCTCGCGGGCGATGGCAGGGGCCGACACCATGTTGACGGTCTGCAGCACCGGCGTCAGCACGCCGGTCAGCGCCGCCGCCGTCAGGGCACGGGTGTTCATGTCGGCAATCGTGCCCTCATATTCGATGCGGATCTTGCGGATGCCGGTTTCCGTGAGCTGGCCCGCAAAGGAACCCAGCTGCTCGGCCAGCCGCACGAAGGGCGTCAGGCGCGGCGCTTCTTCCGCCGAGATCGAAGGCATGTTGAGCGCGTTGATGACGGCACCGCTCATCAGATAGTCCGAGATCTGCTCGGCCACCTGCAGGGCAACGTTCTCCTGCGCCTCTTCGGTCGAAGCGCCCAGATGCGGGGTGCAGACCATGTTCGGCGCGCCGAAGAGCACGTTTTCCTTCGCAGGCTCCTCGACAAACACATCGAACCCGGCCCCTGCCACATGGCCCGTATCAAGTGCCGCCCGCAGGGCCACCTCATCAACCAGACCGCCACGGGCGCAGTTGATGATATAGACGCCGCGCTTGGTCTTCATCAGTGCATCGGCGGAGATGATGTTGCGGGTCTTGTCCGTCAGCGGCGTGTGCAGGGTGATGAAATCGGCCCGCGCCAGCAGCGTGTCCAGCTCGACTTTCTCAACGCCCAGATCCCTTGCCCGCTCAACCGACAGGAACGGGTCAAAGGCAAGAACCTTCATCTTCAGGCCGATGGCCCGGTCGGCGACGATCGAACCGATGTTGCCGCAGCCGATGAGACCCAGCGTCTTGCCGGTGATTTCCACGCCCATGAAGCGGGACTTCTCCCACTTGCCGGCCTGCGTCGAGGCATCGGCGGCCGGGATCTGCCGGGCGAGCGAGAACATCATCGCAATGGCATGCTCCGCCGTGGTGATGGCGTTGCCGAAGGGCGTGTTCATCACGATGATGCCCTTGGCGGTGGCAGCCGGGATATCGACATTGTCGACGCCGATGCCCGCGCGGCCGATCACCTTCAGCCGCGTGGCGGCGGCAATCACCTTTTCGGTCACCTTGGTGGCCGAACGGATGGCAAGGCCGTCATACTCGCCGATCACGGCCAGCAGCGCGTCCTTGTCCTTGCCCAGCTCCGGGCGGAAATCCACGTCGATGCCACGGTTCTTGAAGATCTGGATGGCTGCTTCCGACAGCTGATCCGAAATGAGCACTCTGGGAGCCATGAAACTCTCCTTCATTCAGCGCGCTTCAGGCAAGGCAGCACCGTCTACGGTTCAACCGGTGAACCGCAGCAGGCGCCTCACGCGGGCGCAGGATTTTGGTGAAGTGCAAGGCCCGGAGAAAAGCTCACCGGGCCCTCGCATCAAGCGGCGGCCTGCAGGCGGGCCTTCTGAGCCGCAAAGGCCCAGTCGAGCCAGGGCAGAAGGGCCGCAACGCTGTCCGGATCCACCGTCGCACCGCACCAGATGCGGAAGCCCGTCGGGGCATCGCGGTAGGAGCCGATGTCATAGGCGACGCCTTCAGCCTCCAGCGCGGAGGCCATGGCCTTGGCGAACGCCGCCTGCCCCGCATCGTCCAGCGCCGTAACCGCCGGATCAACGATCTTCAGGCAGACGGAGGTGTTGGAGCGCGTGGCCGGATCAACGGCGAGGAAGTCCACCCACGGCGTCTCTTCCACCCAGCGGGCGATATGCCCGGCGCTGGTGTCGGCGCGGCCGATCAGGGCCTTCAGGCCGCCGATGGAGGATGCCCATTCCAGCGCATCGATATAGTCCTCGACGCAGAGCATGGACGGGGTGTTGATGGTCTCGCCCTTGAAGATGCCTTCGATCAGCTTGCCCTTGGAGGTCAGGCGGAAAATCTTCGGCAGCGGCCAGGCGGGGGTGTAGCTCTCCAGCCGGGCAACGGCGCGCGGGCTGAGGATCAGCATGCCATGGGCGCCTTCACCGCCGAGTGCCTTCTGCCAGGAGAAGGTGACCACATCGAGCTTGGCGAAGTCCAGGTCCTGCGCGAAAGCGGCGGAGGTGGCATCGCAGATGACGAGGCCTTCCCGGTCTGCCGGAATCCAGTTGGCGTCCGGCACGCGCACGCCGGACGTGGTGCCGTTCCAGGTGAAGACAACGTCGCGGCTGAAATCGACGCTGCCAAGGTCCGGCAGCTCGCCATAGGGCGCTTCGATGGTGCGGGCATCCAGCTTCAGCTGCTTGACCACATCGGTCACCCAGGTGGAGCCGAAGCTTTCCCAGGCGAGCATGTCGACACCGCGCGCGCCGAGCAGCGACCACAGGGCCATCTCGACCGCGCCCGTGTCCGAGGCCGGAACGATACCGATGCGGTAGTCCGTAGGCACCTCAAGGATCTCACGGGTCTTGTCGATGGCGAGTTCAAGCCGGGTCTTGCCGATCTTGGCGCGGTGGGAGCGGCCAAGGGACTTCACGTCCAGCGCGGCGGCAGACCAGCCGGGGCGCTTGGCGCAAGGACCAGACGAAAAATGGGGATTGGCCGGGCGCTGTGCCGGCTTTGCAGTCGCTGTCATATGCTATCCTCTCAGATAGGCGCTCCTCGTTGGGGAGGAGTGTCCCACTGACTTGGATATGCCCTTCCGGCGGGCCGGTCAAGCCGGATGGAGCCTTGCAGCGCTGCAAAGCGAAAGGCCGGTGCTTGTGGCACCGGCCCCTGAAATGATCCGCGGGGAAGAGGATCAGTAACGGGCAGAGACAGCATTGCCCGAATAGAGCATCGGACGGTTGACCGGGCCAGCCGTATCGAAGTTGTAGCGCACGCCAAGCCGGATTTCGTGAGCGGCCAGATCCTTGTACTTGATCCGGCTCTGACCGGTGCCGACGTTGTTCAGCTGAACCGTACGGGCCTCGCCCAGGTTCTTGTAGCGGTAGCCAAGATCAATGTCCCAGTTCGGCGTCACCGCATAGGAGGTACCGGCCATCAGCGCCCAGGCGAAGTTCCACTTGCCGCTCGACCCGTCGTAGGACGTGTTCACGCCATTCGGGTTGAAGGACTTGGTGTCACGCACATTGACATATGCCGCGCCAACACCGGCACCCACGTAAGGGGTGAAGCCATTCCAGGTGCCAACATCCAGGTAGCCGTTCAGCATCAGCGTCCAGACGTCAATATTCGACGTCTCGCGGGAGTATCCCGGGCTCGCACAGGGATCATTACACGGGGCATGACCCGTGTACTTGGCCGACGGCTCGTAGTCGAACGTCAGATCTGAGCGCAGATAGTCGTTGAACTTGTAACCAATACCCGCACCGATGACGACCGTATCGTTCATCTTGTTGCGGTTAAACCGCAGATCACCGATCACGGGATCACTGAAGCTGCCTTTCGGCGCCTGATAAATCTTGTAGCCGATATCGCCGCGCAGATACCAGCCGCCAGTGGCCGGGACTTCGGGGATATGCTCAATCACAGGAGCCGGCAGATCCATCGCCAGATCCGCAGCCAGTGCTGCCTGCGAGATGAAGATCGCACAGCTCGCCAAAGACAACTGCTTGAAAACGCTGCCCATGTCCTCGTCCTTTGAAACAAGCGTCCGCACCAGCCAGGCTGCGGGGCGCGCTTTGGAACATGTCTTAGATCTAGGGCAAAAGGTTTAAAGGGTGCTTAACCGTATTTCTTTACCAGGATTTTTTACCTTAACCCAAGGTAAACAAGAGCAATCACGTTAGGACTTCATTAATAAAAAAGGCACCCGCCTCTCCAGCAGATGCCTTGTGCTTTTACCGCTCCAAAAAGAGCTTACCTCATCTCAGGATGGTCAGGCCCGTGCAGCGTCTGAGCGTTTCAAGGTGTGATGAACAGCATCAGACGCCTTGGGATGAGCCGGTCCCTCGACGTCAGGCAGCCGAACGCGCGACAACTCCGGCGATCTCATCCACCACATCATTGACCAGCGAGGCGTCATCCCCTTCCGCCATGACACGGATCAGCGGCTCTGTCCCGGACGGACGGATGACCAGCCGGCCGCTGCTGCCAAGGCGCTCACGCCCAGCATCTATGGCCGATTTGACCATGTCACTCTCCAGCGGCTTGCCGCTCTTGTAGCGCACGTTCTTCAGCACCTGCGGAACCGGCACGAACTTGGCACAGACCTCGGAGACCGGGCGGTCCTGCTCACGCACGCAGGCGAGAATCTGCAGGGCCGCAATCAGGCCGTCGCCAGTGGTGGCGAAGTCCGACAGTACGAGATGGCCGGACTGCTCGCCGCCCACGTTGAAGCCATGGGCGCGCATGTGTTCGACCACATAGCGGTCCCCCACCTTGGTGCGGGCCAGCTCCAGCCCGCGTGCTCCCAGGAAACGCTCCAGCCCGAGGTTGGACATGACCGTCGCAACGATGCCGGGGCCCGAGAGCTTGCCTGCCGCATGCCAGCTCTCGGCAACGGTTGCCATCAGCTGGTCGCCATCCACCACCTGACCGCGCTCATCGACGATGATCACCCGGTCCGCGTCACCATCCAGCGCAATGCCGATATCGGCCCGCACTTCATGCACCTTGCGCGCCAGCGCATCGGTGGAGGTGGAGCCACAGTCCTGGTTGATGTTGTAGCCGTCCGGATTGACGCCGATGGAGATGACTTCCGCGCCCAGCTCCCACAGCACCGCAGGCGCCACCTTGTAGGCCGCACCATTGGCGCAATCGACGACGATCCGCAGGCCTTCCAGGCTCATGTCGCGCGGCAGGGTGCGCTTGGCAAATTCGATGTAACGGTCGTGCACGCCGTCAATGCGCTTGGCCCGGCCCAGCTGATCGGCGCTGGCAAGGCGCGGCGTCAGGTCGCTGTCCACGAGACGCTCGATTTCGAGCTCGATCTCATCGCTCAGCTTGAAGCCGTCCGGCCCGAAGAACTTGATGCCATTGTCGGCAAAGGGATTGTGCGACGCCGAGATCATGACGCCGAGATCTGCACGCAGCGAGCGCGTCAGCATGGCGACGGCCGGCGTGGGCATCGGTCCGAGCAGGAACACTTCGAGGCCAACGGACGTAAAGCCCGCCACCATGGCATTCTCCAGCATGTAGCCGGACAGGCGCGTATCCTTGCCGATCACGACGCGGCTGCGGTGATGGCCATTGCGGAACATGAGGCCCGCCGCCATGGCGACCTTGAGTGCCACTTCCGCCGTCATCGGATGGGTGTTCGCCTTGCCGCGAATGCCGTCGGTTCCGAAATACTTGCGCATGGGTGAATCACTGCCTTTGCGATTGGTCTTGTGCGTCCCTCATACAGCGTTCCGCCGCAGAAGGCCGGTCAAAATTTGTGATCGACTGTTACGATGAAAAACGCCCGGCCTGTAAAGACCGGGCGTCAGGTTATCAAGAAGGAATGACAGCTCAGGCGAGTGGCTGCGGCTCCATGCCTGAGGGCGCACCGCCCTCCCCGCCGCGCTTGGCACCGGCGGAGGGAACTGCGGAGCTGCGGCCCACCGGCTGGTCATCATCCTCGTCACGAACCGGCGGCTTGCCTGCGAGCAGGTTCTTGATCTCTTCGCCCGACAGGGTTTCGTATTCGATCAGGCCCTTGGCGAGCGTTTCAAGATCGTCCGCACGTTCGGTCAGGATACGGCGGGCTTCGTTGAAGCCATCCTCCACGAACCGGCGCACTTCGGCGTCAATGATACGCGCGGTCTCTTCGGACACGTTCTGCTGGCGGGCAACGGAATGGCCGAGGAACACTTCTTCCTGGTTGTCGCCATAGGCCACCTTGCCGAGCTTGTCGGAATAGCCCCACTGGGTGACCATGGCACGGGCGAGACGGGTCGCCTGCTGAATGTCCGAGGAAGCGCCCGAAGTGACATTCTCAAGGCCGAAGATCAGCTCTTCCGCCACGCGCCCGCCCATGATGATCGCAAGGCGCGAGGTCATCTGGGTGTAGCTCATGGAGATTTCGTCACGCTCGGGCAGCTGCATCACCATGCCAAGCGCACGGCCACGCGGGATGATGGTTGCCTTGTGGACCGGATGCGCCTTCGGCACGCTGAGCGCGACAAGGGCGTGGCCAGCCTCATGATAGGCGGTGCAGCGCTTTTCCTCTTCGGTCATCACCAGCGTGCGGCGCTCGGCGCCCATCATCACCTTGTCCTTGGCGTCTTCGAACTCTGCCATGGTCACGAGGCGCTTGGAACGGCGGGCGGCCAGAAGGGCTGCCTCGTTGACGAGGTTCATCAGATCCGCACCGGAGAAGCCGGGGGTGCCACGGGCAAGAACCTTCACGTCCACATCCGGCGCCAGCGGCACCTTGCGCATGTGCACCTTGAGGATCTTCTCGCGGCCGGTCACATCCGGGTTCGGCACAACGATCTGGCGGTCGAAGCGGCCCGGGCGCAGCAGCGCCGGATCCAGAACGTCCGGACGGTTGGTCGCAGCGATGATGATGATGCCTTCGTTCGGCTCGAAACCATCCATCTCAACGAGGAGCTGGTTCAGCGTCTGCTCGCGCTCGTCATTGCCGCCGCCGAGACCCGCACCACGATGACGGCCGACCGCGTCAATTTCGTCAATGAAGATGATGCAAGGCGCGTTCTTCTTCGCCTGTTCGAACATGTCGCGCACACGGGATGCACCGACACCGACGAACATTTCGACGAAGTCCGAACCGGAGATGGTGAAGAACGGCACATTGGCCTCGCCTGCCACCGCGCGGGCGGTCAGGGTCTTGCCGGTACCCGGAGGGCCGACAAGCAGCACACCGCGCGGAATGCGGCCACCGAGACGCTGGAACTTCTGCGGATCACGCAGGAATTCCACGATTTCCTGGAGGTCTTCCTTGGCTTCATCGATGCCGGCCACGTCGTCAAAGGTCACGCGGCCATGGGCTTCGGTCAGCAGCTTGGCCTTGGACTTGCCAAAGCCCATCGCCTTGCCGCCGGCACCGCCCTGCATCTGGCGCATGAGGAAGATCCAGACGCCGAGGATGATGATCATCGGCAGCCAGGAAATCAGTGCGCCTGCAAGCGAGAAATTCTCTGAAGGCGGACGGGCCTTGATCAGCACGCCCTTGTTGCGCAGCTCGTCCACATATTGGGTGCCGCTGGGCGCATAGGTCTGGAACTGGCCGCCATTGGTGAAGTTGCCGGTGATCAGCTGATCCTGGATCGTTACATCACGAATCTCACCCTGATCCGCCTGGTTCAGGAACTGCGAGAACGGAATGTCATTGGACGCCGTTCTCTGGGAAGAGCCCTGAAACAGCTGGAACAACGCGATCAGCAGGAGCGCGATGATCACCCAGAGGGCAAGATTGCGGAAATTTGCGTTCATTTCGATCCCTTGTCCGCCATCAGGCGTCCATCAACGTCGAGGGGTTGCCGGCTACTGTCCCACAAGATAGGTCGGCATAGTGCCCCTGCCAAGGAGTAGCCGCAGTGTTGCGCGGATCAGCTCACTTTTTTGTTAAGCCCGCGCCGGTTTTCAGCAACATCAGCCTCCCTTAGGGCATGTTGCCTGCAGGTGCAATGACGCACCGCCCCGCACTCTTTGCACAGAGCGTCAATTATCCGGCATCATTGCGGACAGGGCCTGATCTCCGGTGCGGCGCAGAACCAGTCCCGGCTCCCGCGGCAAGGCCCATGCAAGGCAGACTGCGCCGTTTTTGCCGCCACCCTCAAGACGCATGACGGCCGGAAGACGGGCGAAAGCTGCAGTGGGGAAACCACTGGCCCTTGCAAGGGTGCGGACTTCCTCCCGCAGCGCTTCATCTTGCCGCAGCTGCGCCACGGGCATGATCCTGAGGCTCCCCTTAACATCCGGTTTGAGGCAGACACGGTAACGCCCGTCCCAGTGGACGCATTGCCCCGGCAGGAGCTCCACCGCGACCGGCAAGGAGCGGCCCGGTTCCGGCCAAAGCCGCATGCGCCCGCCCGCCGAAACATCAAACACCGCCCCCGCCAGCGTCACCCGCAACGGGCCACCGGCAAGAAGGCGGGCATCCAGCGCCTCCAGGCGGTCGAGACGGGGCGGATGCAGACTGCCGCCCACATGCTGCGCCAGCCGGGCCAGCAGCCGCAGGCGCACCTCTTCGGGCAGTGGTGTCAGGCGCGCAAGGTCGAGACGGGCGAAGTCGGGCACATCACCGGCACAGGCGTCCTTCAGAAGAACATCCACAGCCGCATCAATGGCCTGCGCAGCCCGCGCCATCCGGCGGATGGTGGAACTGATACGGGACGGATCAAACCCCTCAAGCAGCAGCCCGGCCTGAAGCTGGCGCAGGCGCACCCGCTTGTAGGCGGGATTGCTGTTGGAAGGATCATCCACCCAGGAGAGGCCACGAGCCACAAGGGAGGCCTTGAGGCGGGCTCCGGGAACCGTCAGAAAAGGCCGCAGAAGACGCAGACCGAAGGCCCCCCCGGACTGATCCGCCGCCATCGCCGCCAGTCCATAGACACCGCTGCCGCGGGTCAGCCGGTCGAAGAATGTTTCGATCTGATCATCGAGATGATGCGCCAGCACCAGCGCCTCCACGCCGGACAGATCCATGGCATCGGCCATCAGCCGGTAGCGCGCCATGCGGGCTTCCGCCTGCAGATTGGTGAGGCCCTCCGGCGCCTGCCAGGTGAGAATTTTCGCGGGAATCTGCAGGACTTCCGCCTGCTGAACGACAAACCGGACCTCGGCCGCCGCCTCCGGGCGCAAGCCATGATCAACGGTTAGAACCTGAAGGCGTGGCGCCGGAAGGCCGGCAGAATGGCGCGCGCGGGCCCAGCCGGCGGTCAGATGGAGGAGCGCAAGAGAATCACCGCCTCCCGAGACGGCCAGCGCAAGCGACGAGAACCGCTCAAGCGGCGCCAGAAGACGCGCGGCCTCATCATCTGAGACCGGAAATGCGCTGGAAGCATCAGGAGCAGCGGGCACGCTGCTGTTCGGCGCGGGCCTGATCACGCACCGCCTTCGCCGCATTGGGATATTTCGTCAGAAGCTCGGCATAGGTCGCGCAAGCCGCGCCCGTCTCGCCAAGGCCCTTGAGGGAAAGACCCAGTTTCAGCAGGCTGTCGGGTGCTTTCGTGTTCTGCGGATGATCGGTATAGGTCTTCAGGAAAGCGTCCGCAGCACCGCGGAAATCCCCTTGCCCATAAAGGCTTTCCCCCAGCCAGTACTGCGCATTGGGCACCTGATCGCTCTGCGGATAGGCCTCAAGGAAGGAGCGGAAGCCCTGTTCGGCGGAGACGTAATCGCCCTGAAGCGCAAAATTATAGGCGTTGTCGTAATCGGTTCTGGGATCGCCGGTCATGCCGAGGCTCGCGATCTGGCCGGAGAACTCACCATTGCCGCTGTTGACGCCCGGCGGCGTGCCGCCCGGGGAAATGGGCTGCTGCTGCGGCTGGCCAAACTGGCCACGTGCCAGCGCCGACAGATCCAGCGGCCCGCTGCCGGAAGGCGCGCCCTCCTGATAGACCCCGTCCTGATAACCGCCACCGGCCGCAAACTCGGCATCACCCGAGCCCCCCGCCGCATTGCTGCCCGGAGCCATCTGCCCGAGAGTGCCCTCTGCGGGTGCCAGACCGGCACCCGCAGTTGCTGCATTGTTGTTCGCGTGCTGCGGCTGCTGAGCCGGCGCGGCAGGGCCCGCGTCAGAGCGCTTGCCCGGCTGCTTCTGCCCGCCTTCCAGCTGCTGGAAGCGGTACTCGTTGTCTTCCTGCATCCGGCGCAGCTGATCCTGCAACTCACGCAGCTGATAGCTCAGCTGCTCCACCTGACCGTTCAGGCGGCGCATCTGGTCTTCCACTTCGTTGAGGCGCACCTGCGCATCGTTACCGCCACCGCTGCCGAAAAGCTGCGCATTTGCGGACGGCACCGCTGATGCCATCATGCAAACGGCGGCCAGGGCCGCGAGAAGCGTCTTCCATTTCACCATGCTTTACCTCCGGTCTGCCTTCATGGCATCCGATGGATAGCACAGGGCGCGCTGACTTCGGCCAAAATTTGACGGAAACACCGTTCAACCACCAGTTCATATAAAAACAGGCGCGAAGGAAGCCTTCGCGCCTGTCAAATTCTTCACGGGCAGATCAGATCAGCTGCCGGCGCTGTTCAGAACGGTCACAGCGCGGCGGTTCTGGGACCAGCAGCTCTCGTCGTCACACACGGCCACCGGACGCTCCTTGCCATAGGAGATGGTGCGGATGCGCGAAGCCGAAACACCGCGCGAGACGAGGTAGTCGCGGGCAGCGTTTGCACGGCGGGCGCCCAGTGCAATGTTGTACTGACGGGTGCCGCGCTCATCCGCATGGCCTTCCATCGTGATGCTGTAGCGGCTGTAGCTGTTCAGCCACTGCGCCTGCTTGTCGAGGGTCGCCTGCGCCTGACCGCTCAGGGTCGACTGATCGTTTGAGAAGAACACGCGATCGCCGACATTGACCACAAAGTCCTGGCTTGAGCCCGGGGTGGCGTTGGCGCTGCCATCAAGCCCGTCGGTATTGGTGTTGGAGCAGGCAGCCAAGGTCAGCGCAAAACCAATGACAGCCGCCATGCGCGCACCGCGCGCCATCATAGCCGTATTCAACATTCGATAACTCCTCGTCCCGCCGAATCCGGCAAGGTGAACGCATTCTCTACAACAGTGGTTAACAACCGGTTGGCGGCCAGCCCTATCATATAAGAAAGAGCCGGGCACCTCACGTTTTTCTGCGATTCCGGCTCTTCCACACAGGCGTGCCGCCGCCGGAGGCGGCAGCAGATGGCTTCAATCAGTCCAGCAGCGGCGACCAGGCCGGATCCGAGCCGAAGGCCGGAGTGGTGATGCGCTGCTCGTTGTAGCCGGTCAGATCCACGGTCCACACCTGCGGGCCGCCATTGGGGCCCGGCGTGTCGCGGAAGAACGTCAGCACCCGGCCGTTCGGCGCCCAGGCCGGACCTTCGTTATGGTAGCCTTCCGTCAGGATACGCTCACCGCTGCCGTCCGGACGCATCACGCCGATCATGAACCGTCCCTGGTTCTGCTTGGTGAAGGCAATCAGATCCCCGCGCGGCGACCAGACCGGCGTCGAGTAGCGGCCCGGACCAAAGCTGATGCGCTGCGGATTGGAGCCGTCTGCACCCATCACGTAAAGCTGCTGGGTGCCGCCCCGGTCGGATTCGAACACCACCTGGCGGCCATCCGGCGAGAAGGACGGGCTCGTGTCAATGGCCGGCGTATTGGTCAGACGGGTCGTGGCGCGCGAGCGCAGGTCCATGGTGAAGATATTGGCATTGCCGCCCTGCTGCAGGCTCATGATCACCCGCTGTCCGTCCGGCGAGAAACGCGGCGCAAAGGTCATGCCGGGGAAGTTGCCGACAATCTCGCGCTGACCGGTCTCGATATTGAGCAGGAAAACGCTCGGATCGGCCCCGGTGTAGGCCATATAGGTGATTTCCTGCGTCGTCGGCGAGAAGCGCGGCGTCAGCACCAGTTCATCGCCACGGGTCAGATACCGCAGGTTGGCGCCGTCCTGATCCATGATGGCCAGACGCTTGACGCGCTTCTGCTTCGGGCCGCTTTCATCGACGAAAACGATACGGGTATCGAAATAGCCCTTTTCACCGGTCAGGCGCTCATAGATGGCATCGGAAATGATATGGCCAAGGCGGCGCCAGTTCTCCGGCGTGGTGAAGAACTGCTGGCCCAGCATCTGCTGGCCGGCGAACACATCCCACAGGCGGAACTCGGCGCGCAGCCGGCCATCCGGCTGGCGGGTGACGGAACCGGAAACGAGCGCCTGCGCCCCGATGGTGCGCCAGTCACCAAAACGCGGGGTCGTCTGGGCGCTCACGTTCTTTTCGATGAAGCTGGCCGGGTCGAGCGGACGGAAAAGCCCGGAGCGGCGCAGATTGTTGGAGATCACCTCCGTCAGCTGACGCGCCAGCTGGGCGTCACCGCCTTCAGGAGAGAAATCCGGCAGGGCGATCGGCATCGGCTCGATCGTGCCCTGCGTGATGTCGATTTCGATCAGGGCGCTGGCCGGCGCAATCATTGCCGCGCCAGACACCGAGATGGCGCAAACCGCCAGGGCCGCACGCAGGGCCGTGGCAAGGCGCCGTTTAATCTGGAAGGCTCTCATCTTCATCGAGGCTCCGGTTTTTCCTAAAGTCCACCAGTCCGTCATTGATGGACAAAATTGATGACAATCTCACGCCAGGCCTCGTATTTGGCCTCTGGCAACGAATAGGGCGCGCATCGCTGCACAGCCCGGATGGTGCTCTGGGCGAGCAACTGCCCATCCACACCGTCTGCCGCCTCTACAACCTGCGGCGTTCCATCCAGTTCCCCGGACGGCGTTAATCTGAACCGCACCTTCACCTCGGCGCTGGTGCCAGCTTGCAGTTGAGGCGGCATCCAGCAGCGCTGGACCGCCTCCCGCAGGCCAGAGATTTCCTGTCCGGTCAGCGTCTGCGTGTCAGACGCCTTGGCCATCGGCGGCACGGCAAGCGCACAAAGCAGCAATGCAGTCTGCATCAGGTGCCTGCCCAGCCCGGAATGCCTCGCCCCGCCTGGCCGCCTCATGTGTCAGCCCCCCAGCATCTGGCTTGGGTCGAAGTTGATGATGACCTCACGCCAGGCATCATACTTCTCGGCCGGAAGCGTATAGGGCTGGCAGCGCATGACGGCGCGCACGGCACTGTCGGAAGCGGCCCGGAACGAGGGGTTGCCGCTCGAGTTGATCACCCGGGGAGACCCTTCCACTTCGCCAGCCATGCTCAGATTGAACTGCAGGCGCACGGCAAGATCCGAAGCTCCCGCAGCACCGACCGGCGGGTTCCAGCACCTTGCGATCTGGCCGCGCAGCGCATCCAGCTCCGACACCGTCATCTTGACGTTGTTGTTGCCCGTGCGGCTGCCCAGGGAGGCGGCCTCCGTGGCACCGGCGGTGCCACCGCCGGAGGGATCAACCTTGTTCAGCAGCGCGCTGATCTCGTTCGGGTTGAACTTTTCGTCCTTCTTCGGCTGCTGCTGGGCGGTCTGCTGCTGCGGCTTCGGCGGCACTGGCTTGGAACGCGGGGTCACCTTCACCGGCTCGGACATAAGCGGCTTGGGCGCTTCCTCGGCAGGTGCAGCTTCTGCCACGGCCTGCTTGACAGGCTCCGGCTCGGCCTTCGGTGCAGGCTCTGCAGCCGGTTTGACCGGTGCAGGCTTCACCGGGGCAGGCTCTGGCGTTGGCGTGGGTGGCGGCGTCGATGACTCCTGCGCGGCAACAGACTGATTGGTCGGCCGGGGTGTCGGCGGCGTCTGCAGTTCGGTCTTCGCCTCCCCGGCCGTCTTGTCCGGTTCAGGCGCCTTCTTGTTGGCTTCCTTGGCGGTGGACTCGTTCGGCTGTTCCTTCAGCTCCGCGGTCTTTTCACCCTTGTGCAGCTGGGTGAATTCACCAATCGGCACCAGATCAACCGGCAGGGACTCCATCGGCTTGGTGTCAAACGGTTCCGCCCCCGGAAGCGCAACAAGCCCCCAGAGCACAAGAGCCATATGGCCCGAGACGGAAACGATCAAGCCTGTGCGCATGATGCGTCAGGTTCCCTATTCAGCAAGTGTCACAAGCCCAAGGCGCTTGAAGCCGGCAGCGTTGATCCGGCCCATGATCTGCATCATCGTGCCATAGGCCGCCGTCTGATCGCCCTTCACGAAGATCCGCTCCTCGTAGCCATTTTCAGCAATGGCAGACAGTTTCGGCACCACCTCATCCAGCGCGATCTCGGTGTTCTGGATGAAGATCTTCCCATCCGCCGTCACGGAAATCGTGATCGGCTCATTGTCCCCCTGCAGGGGCTTGGCCGCCGTCTGCGGCAGATCCACCGGCACACCGGAGGTCATCAGCGGCGCGGCCACCATGAAAATGATCAGAAGCACCAGCATCACGTCCACGAAGGGGGTGATGTTGATTTCATTCATGGGCGTCGCACGGCGGCCGCCGCGTCTGCGCCGTCCTCCACCGCCGCCGCCCGCTCCAACACTCATACCCATGGGTCAGATCCGTTCGTCAATCTGGCGGGACAGGATGGCCGAGAACTCGTCCGCAAAACCTTCCATGCGGGCAGAGAGCTTGGCCACATCCGTCTGCAGCTTGTTATAGGCAATAACCGCCGGAATTGCGGCAAGCAGGCCGAGAGCCGTTGCCAGCAGAGCTTCGGCGATACCCGGAGCCACGACGGCAAGCGAGGTGTTTTCGGACTGGGCGATGGACTGGAACGCCGTCATGATGCCCCAGACCGTCCCGAACAGGCCGATGAAGGGCGCCGCCGAGCCAACCGTTGCCAGAACAAGCAGGCGGGATTCCAGGCGCTCCGTCTCACGGGCAATCGTCACGTCCATCACCCGGTCGATACGCTGCTGCAGGCTGGCAAGAGCCGGCCTTGCGCCTTCATGACTTCGTTTCCATTCGCGCATGGCCGCCACGAACAGGGCAGCCATGGAGTGATTGGCACGGCTCGACAGGGTCTTGTACAGCTCCTCGAGCGACTGGCCCGACCAGAATACAGTTTCAAACCGTGTCATCTGGCGCTTGGTACGGGTAAAAAGCATCGCCTTGTCAACGATGATCGCCCAGCACCAGACCGATGCGATGATCAGACCAAACATCACAAGCTTAACGACGATGTGGGCCTGCCAGAACAGGCCAATGAACGACATGTCGCCATGCGGGGCCGCCATGGTCGTCTGGGCGATTTCATTCATCTAAAAGGGACCTCTTGCCCGTGGAGTTGTCATCATGAGTTAAAAGCACGCCAGGAAACCTGTTGTGTCCCGGCGGCTTCGGTTTCCTCCCGGACCTTTGGTCTTCCTGACCGCTGAATTTGGCAAAACTGGGACTGCGCAACGCGCGCAATCTCCCCTAAACAAAAGGATTAAGGTTACTGCCCTGTTAATGACGTTGCGTCGCACAAATTGATTTGATCCCAAAGCCTCAAAAAGCTTCCGGAAAAGCCACCCAAAGCCGGGTGGTGTTTCTTAATCCGGTTGTACCGGCAGCCTGGCTGCCAGCTCCGGCGGCAGACGCACCGGACGGCCGGAAGCCAGGATCACCGCAACGACGACCTGAGCCGAAACCAGCAGCGAACCGTCGCGCCAGATTTCCTGTTCCAGCACCAGACGGGCGCCGCGCGCTTCGCTGAGACGGGTGCGGACCTCAAGAAGATCATCGATACGGGCCGGCTTCACAAAACGGATCACCATGTCGCGCACGGCGAAGACAATCGGCTGCCCGTGGCTGCCGTCGGCGAGCGCCGCATGATGCACACCGCAAGCCCGCAGCAGTTCCGTCCGGCCGCGCTCGAAGAACCGGACATAGGACCCGTGATAAACGAGCCCGCTGAAATCCGTGTCCTCGTAATAGATGCGGACAGGAAGGACGTGCACACCTTCCACGATCCGGCCATCGGTGGTGCTGTCTTGCTGCGTCATGATGCCATCTGAACTCCCTGCCCGGCCGCATATGCGCGAAACGCCCGGCGCTTGCAAGCCCGCAATGGGCCGGCCAGCACCGGGCGTTCAGGATCCGTCTTCAGATGTTCTGAGGTCAGGCGGCCGCCACCTCGCGCAGGAAGCGTTCCACCGACCGGCGCAGCGTGTCGGCCTGCTGCTTCATGGTGAGCGTGGCTTCCTGCATGGCCGAGGCCGAGCCGGAGTTCTCGGAAATATCCGCATTGAGTGCAGCTACTGCGTTGGCCACCGCCATGGTGCCATGGGCCGCTTCGGAAACATTGCGGGAAATCTCGCCCGTCGCCGAACCCTGCTCGCGCACGGCGCCGGCAATGGAGGCCGTGTAGGAGTTCACCTCTTCCATTGAGTTGGTGACATCGGCGATCTGGTCCACCGCTTCTGCCGTGGAGTTCTGGATGGCGGAAATCTGGGCGGAAATCTCTTCCGTCGCCTTGGAGGTCTGGGTTGCCAGTTCCTTCACTTCCGCGGCCACGACCGCAAAGCCCCGTCCGGCCTCACCTGCACGCGCCGCCTCGATGGTGGCGTTGAGGGCGAGGAGGTTCGTCTGTTCGGCAATGGCGCGGATCAGGTCCACCACTTCACCGATCTTGTTTGCGGCATTGGCAAGCCCTGCAATCTTCTGGTTCGACGACTGGGCATTGGCCGTGGTGCGGCCGACAACATCCGCGGTCGTGGCAACCTGCCGGGCGATTTCAGCGATGGAGGCATTCAGTTCTTCCGTCGCACTGGCAACCGCCTGCACGTTGGAGGACGCATTCTCCGCATCACCGGCGGCCTGCGCCCCGCGATGGGAGGCCGTGTCGGAACGGCTGCTCAGAATGACCGATGTTTCCTCCACGCGGACGAGATTGCTCTCCACCTCCGCCAGCAGCGCCTGCGCCTCTTCCCGGAATCCTGCAATCAGGCCATCAATATGCTTCTCACGCTGCTCGCGGGCCACATGGCCGGTGCGGCGCTCCTCGGCCAGCCGTTCGCGCTCAAGCGAGTTCTCCTTGAAGACCTCGATGCAACGGGCCATCTGGCCGATTTCATCGCCCCGCTCCAGAGCATTGATCGCCACCGAAAGATCGCCATCCGCAATCTGGCGGGCCGTGACGGACAGGGACTGCAGCGGCGCAAACATACGGCTGGTCAGCCACCACATGACGGCAACGATCGGCAGCAGGCAGGCAATGCCCGCGATGACCGCACCCCAGGTGATCTGACGCGCTGCCGCGTTCAGTTCTGCGCTTTCGACAGCGGCGCCGACACCAAACGGCTTGTCGACGCTCAGACCATCCGTCACGGTGTAGCGGTAGGCATTGCCGCCCAGCGTCACCAGGCCATCGCCGGAGCGGATGGCATCAAAGCGGAAAGCCTGCGGCGCCTTGTCGCCATCGAACACAGCGACATTTCCGGCCGCATCCACAAGCAGGGCAAGTTCCGTCTCGCCAATGCCGCCCTTTGCGGAGATCAGACCCGCCAGCTTGGTCATGTCAACCGTGTAGCCGATGACGCCGAAGAACCGGTCATGCGAGAAGACGGGGGTTGCCAGCGTCAGGCGCACACTGCCGTCCGGCGCAACGAGGAAGCCCGAGGATGTGACCCTTGGCAACGCCGTCTCTGTCCTTTCCGGGATATCGAGAATGGCTTTCGCCGCCGCCGTCAGCGGGCCACCCTGCAGTTCGGGTGAACTGAGGTTGCGGGCGAACTCCTCCCCCTTCATGTAGCTGTAGATGACATTGCCATCGAGATCGATGAGCTGAATGTCCTTGAACAGCCCCTGATCCACGAAAGAGCCAATAGCCATGTGGATGGGCTTGTGGTTGTTTGCGTAGAAATTGCCTGCGCTCGATTCCACCAGCAAATGCCGCTCGTCCGGTCCATGCGGGTTGTCATCGATAAAGGTCTTGCGGAGCTGTTCGGTCTGATTTTCCTTCAGCACCTTCCAGCCGGCGGTCATTTTCATGACCGCATCCTTGGCATCGGACACCGATGCAAAGAAGCGGGCGGCATCGACACGCTGCTCGAGGGCAAGTTCCAGCGTGCGGTATTTACCGAGTGTTGCGCTTGAAAGTGCCTTGCTCGCCTGACTGTCGGCTACGTCCCCCGCGAGCCGTGCCGTGACAATGACAATGGCAAGGCACATAATGGCTGCACCGGCGAAAAACATCGCGGCAACCTTGTTGGACAAGCGGTTACGGATCATATGGGGTTCCTCCCTGAACTGGGAGGATCGTGAGCATACTTCCCCAAAAAAGCCTTAATCAGCGCCGGAAATAAGATACAAGGCGCCGAAATACTAACTTAATGAACACTTTTGATTGCAGTTTCTGGCAATGCACAACGTGACAGGTATTTTTCCTTAGGTCACACTTCAGCATCATCCGCGAACAGTCCAAGTTGCGGCGCAGCAGAACTTTGCGGCACTGCGAGACCCAGATGCCGGAAGGCCTGCGCCGTCAGAACCCGCCCGCGCGGGGTGCGCTGCAGGAAGCCGTTCTGGATGAGATAGGGCTCAACAATTTCTTCAATGGCATCGCGCGGTTCGGACAGGGCTGCGGCAATCGTCTCGATGCCCACCGGTCCGCCGCCGAAGTTGAGCGCGATCTGGTTGAGATAGCGCCGGTCGAGACTGTCCAGCCCCGCCCCGTCCACTTCCAGCTGTGACAGCGCCCGGTCCGCCATCCCCCGGTCCACCGTGTCGTTCCCGGCAAAGACGGCGAAATCCCGCACCCGGCGCAGCAGGCGCCCGGCGATGCGCGGCGTGCCGCGGGCGCGCTTGGCAATTTCCCTTGCCCCATCTGGCGCCATGCCGATGCCGAGAATCCGCGCCCCCCGGTTGACGATCAGCTCCAGCTCCTCGACCGTATAGAACTCCAGCCGGACCGGAATGCCGAAGCGGTCCCGCAGCGGCGTGGTCAGCAGGCCAAGACGCGTGGTGGCGGCGACAAGCGTGAACTTCGCCAGATCGATCTTCACCGAGCGGGCAGCAGGCCCCTCGCCGATGATCAGATCCAGCTGGAAATCCTCCATCGCCGGATAGAGCACTTCCTCCACCGCCGGGCTGAGCCGGTGGATTTCGTCGATGAAAAGCACGTCCCGCTCTTCCAGATTGGTCAGAAGCGCCGCCAGATCGCCTGCCTTGGCGATGACCGGGCCGGACGTAGCGCGGAAATTCACCCCAAGCTCGCGCGCCATGATCTGCGCCAGCGTCGTCTTGCCAAGCCCCGGAGGGCCAACGAACAGCACGTGATCCAGCGCCTCGCCGCGGGCTTTTGCCGCACCGATGAAGACCTTCAGATTGGCTCGCGCCTGCGCCTGACCGACGAAATCATCCAGCGCCTGCGGGCGCATGGTGGTGTCGATTTCGTCACCGCGAATTTCCGGCGTGACGAGGCGTTCGGTCTTCTCCATACGCTTTCAACTCCAGACCCCGCCCGTGGCGGAGTGATTGGCACAAGCCCGTGCGGCGCTTGAGCAGATCGGGGGCGCGGTACGTCAGCGCCTCAAAGTCCCGGTATTCCCTTGCCGCCTTCTTACTGGGCCAGTTCCTTCAGGCCAAGGCGGATGAGCGTTTCGGTCGTGGCATCCTCGCCGGCGGACTTCACGGCACGGGCCACGGCCGCACTCGCCTGCGCCTGGGCATAGCCCAGATTGGTCAGCGCCGAAACTGCCTCGGCAACGGGACGGGCGGCGACATTCTCGCTCACCGTCTGTGCCACCGCCAGTGTGTCGGCATCAAGGCTGGAATAGCCCGGCGCCTTGTCCTTCAACTCGATCACCAGCCGTTCGGCCACGCGCTTGCCGACGCCCGGTGCGCGTGCCAGCGCCGCCTTGTCCCCCAGCGCAATGGCGGTTGCCACTTCGCTGGCCTTCAGCACGCTGAGCACGGCCAGCGCCACCTTGGCACCGACGCCCTGCACGGTCATCAGCAGGCGGAACCACTCGCGCTCGGCCTCGGAGGAGAAGCCGTAGAGCCGGATCATGTCCTCGCGCACGATGGTCTCGATGAAAAGCACCGCCGCCTCACCGGCACGCGGCAATCCCTGCAGCACCCGCGAGGGGCAGAACACCTGATAGCCCACGCCGTGGACATCGAGAATGAGGTGGTCGTCACCGTAACTGTCGACCGTACCCTTGAGCTTGCCGATCATGCTGCACCCCGTGCCAATGCCTCAGCCTTTGCCCGCACCGCCGAGGTCTTGCGATGGTGCGCGTGACAGATGGCGATTGCCAGGGCATCCGCCGCATCATCCGTATCAAACTGCGCCTTGGGCAGCAGGATCTTCACCATGTGGCGGATCTGGTCCTTCTCGGCATGCCCCGTGCCCACCACGGTCTTCTTCACGAGATTGGGCGCATATTCGGCCACTTCCAGCCCGTGCAGCGAAGGAACCAGCAGCGCAATGCCGCGCGCCTGGCCAAGCTTCAGCGTCGCGCCGGCGTCCTTGTTGACGAAGGTCAGCTCAACGGCGGCCTCCTGCGGCGCATTCTCGTCGATGACCTTCTGCAGCCCGTCATGCAGCTGCACCAGCCGGGCGGCCAGTTCCCGCTTGTCATCCGACGTGACGGTTCCGGCGGCAACAAAGGTCAGCCGGTTGCCCAGCGCCTCAATGAGGCCCCAGCCGGTGCGGCGCAGGCCGGGATCAATCCCGAGAATTCGAATCGGATGCATCATAGAACAAACCGGTAACAAAACTCTGGCCTTGACGCTAGTGCGAGGGGCTTCTAACGCAGGCTAGCTGCGAAGTTATCCCGCCCTGCGGAAAGGAAGCCCCTTGCAGGACCTCATCACCGCCTACGGCTGGCCCACCCTGATCACCGGTCTTCTGGTCCTCTTCACCGGGGGTGTTGTGCGTGGCTTTGCCGGTTTCGGCGCGGGCATGATCTTCATGCCGGTCGCCGCCGCCCTGTTCTCGCCGCCCGTGGCGGCAGGGGCGTTTCTGCTGCTGGACTACTTCGTCACCCTGCCGCTGCTGCCGCGCGCCCTACGCCTGTGCGACTGGCGCACGGTGCTGCCTGCGGTTCTGGCGGCGGTTGTCTCTGTGCATCTGGGGGCCTGGCTGCTGGTGAGCGCCGATCCGCTGGTCCTGCGCTGGATCATCTGCCTTGTGGTGCTGGCGCTGCTGGGGCTGCTGATCTCCGGCTGGCGCTATGCCGGTACGCCCTCGCCTGCCACCTCCGCCGGCGTCGGCGCTGCAGCGGGCATCATGGGCGGCGTGTCGCAGGTTTCCGGCCCGCCGGTGGTTGCCTTCTGGCTGTCGAGCCCGCATCCCCCGCATGTGATCCGGGCAAATCTCATCGTCTTCTTCGCGCTGGCGGGAACGGGAAGCCTGCTGGCCTATCTGATTGCAGGGGTTTTCAACGGCCGGGTGCTGGCGCTGGCGATTGGCGGCATCGCCGTCTATGGCCTCGGGCTTTATCTCGGCGCGCGCGGCTTCGGCCGGGCCAATCCGCAGCTCTACCGCCGCATCGCCTACAGCCTGATTGCCCTTGCCGCCCTGACGAGCCTGCCTGCGCTGGATGGCTGGCTCGGGCGCTGATCAGACATGCAGGATCACTCCTGCGGCAGAGATCCCAGCCACTTGGCGCATTTGCCGCTGACAAGGCGCTGCCATTCGGCGTGGAAGGTTTCTTCGTCGGGGCAGGCCTGCGCCAGGATGGCGAGAGCGACAATGGCCGCATCCACGGCCTCTTCGCGCACATCTTCCAGCGTCAGCCCCTTGTAGGCAGACCCCGGCGCGCCAGTGGCGGACAGAACCGCCTGCGCCACCTCGCCGGCTTCCTCGCTCAGCTTCAGGGTGCGCTCCTGCAGTGTCTTCGGGTCGAGACGGCTGAGACGGAAGATTTCCTGCAAGATGGGACTCCAAAGAAAAATGGCGCCGGATGGACCGGCGCCATGAAGGGCTTGATCCGGCCTTCAGCCTGCAAGGCTCGCCATGGTTTCCTCGTCAATATCGAAGTTGGCGTAGACGTTCTGCACGTCATCGTCATCTTCCAGCATGTTGACGAGCTTCATCAGCGTCTGGGCCTTGTCGGCATCCACCGGCGTCAGGTTCTGCGGCTTCCAGATGATCTTGACCGATTCCGGCTCGCCCAGGGTCCCTTCCAGCGCCTTGGACACATCGCCCAGATCCTCGAAGGCGCAGATGATGACGTGGTTGTCTTCATCCGACTGCACGTCTTCGGCGCCCGCCTCGATGGCAGCTTCCAGAACCGCCTCGGCACCACCGGCCTTGGCCGGGTAGATGATCTCGCCGACCTTGTCGAACATGAAGGACACCGAGCCGGTTTCACCCATGGCGCCGCCGCACTTGGTGAAATAGGAACGCACGTTGGAAGCGGTGCGGTTGCGGTTGTCGGTCAGCGCCTCGACGATGACGGCAACGCCGCCGGGGCCGTAACCCTCGTAGCGGATTTCGTCGTAGGACTCAGCGTCACCGCTCTGCGACTTGTTGATGGCCCGCTGGATGTTGTCCTTGGGCATCGACTGGGCCTTGGCGTTCTGGACGGCCAAGCGCAGGCGCGGGTTGGAGGCGGGGTCCGGATCGCCGTGCTTGGCCGCAACGGTGATTTCCTTCGACAATTTGGAGAAAAGCTTCGACCGGGCAGCGTCCTGGCGGCCCTTGCGATGCATGATGTTCTTGAACTGTGAATGTCCGGCCATGGTCTTCCCGGCAGTTGAGACGGCCGGAGCCAAGGCCCGTCAGGACCAGACAATGCTCCGGCGCATGAAGAATGGGCAGCCTTATAGGCAATGACGCGGGTAAAATCCAGACACCCCGCCGCTTCTCTTGCGCACGGAGCACCGGATCTGCACCGTTGTCATGCCAAGGCGCGGAGATGCTGACGCATCACGCCCTGGAATTGCTCAAGCGCCGCACGGGCTTGGCCAACTCCCGGTGAGACATTCCCACCGGGAGTTGGTGTCAGCGCCAGAAGTGCGGGATCACCGGCTCGAGCCGCCCGCCCAGACGCAGAGGCGAGACATGAACGGCAAGGCCCGTGCGGTCATCGGTTTCCACCGCCACGCCGCAGACCGTCGCATCGCCCAGCGCCGGGGTGAAGCGGCTGGAAGGCACCTTGCGCAGGAAACGCTGCACCGGCTCTTCCTTTTCCATGCCCAGCACGCTGTCATAATCGCCGCACATGCCCGCATCGGACATATAGGCCGTGCCGCCCGGCAGGATCTGGTGATCGGCCGTCGGCACATGGGTGTGCGTGCCAACCACAAGGCTGACGCGGCCATCGAGAAAGTGGCCCATCGCCTGCTTTTCGCTGGTGGCTTCCGCATGCATGTCGATGATGATCGCATCCACCACATGGCCGAGCGGACAATCGGCAATCGCCCGCTCCACGGCGGCGAAGGGATCATCCAGCGGGTCCATGTAGACGCGGCCCATGACGTTGACGACCGCTACCTGCGCACCGTTGCGGGCAGAATAGATGTTGACGCCGCGTCCCGGCGTTCCGGCCGGGAAGTTGACCGGACGCAGCAGGCGCGGCTGCCGGTCGATATAGACGAGGGTTTCGCGCTGGTCCCAGACATGGTTGCCGGTGGTGACCACATCGGCGCCCGCATCCACCACATCCTGAAGGATCTGCTCGGTGATGCCGAAGCCGGAGGCAGAATTCTCGCCATTCACAACGACGAAATCGAGGCCGTTTTCCTCGATCAGGCCCGGCAGAGCCTCAATGGCAGCGGTGCGGCCGGCCCGGCCGACCAGATCACCCAGAAACAGAAGCTTCATCGGTCCTCTCGTGTGTGAAACCAGCGCAGCCCGGTTTCAGTCAGGATGCCGTGGAGAAGCTGGTCATGCGGTTCTGTGGGCACCTGATCCACTTCCTGGACGCAAAAGGCAAGCCCGATGCGCAGGATCGGGCCGTCTTTCTCCAGCGCGGCAATCGCCGTGTCGTAGTGCCCCTTGCCGTAGCCCAGCCGCCCGCCGCGCGCATCAAATGCCGCCAGCGGCACCAGCATCACATCCGGGCGCATGAGCGCAGACGCTTCCTCAGGCACGCTCGTGCCGAAACCTGCCGGCACCAGTTTCGTTTCCCGGTCCAGCTTGCGGAACAGCAGATGCGGCCTTGCGACAACGGGCAGGCAGAGAGGATGGCCGCGGGATGCCAGCTCATGCATCAGCGGACGCGGATCGATCTCGTCGCGAATCGGCCAGAAGCCGGAGACGGTTTCGCCGGGCTTCAGGTTCAGCCCGTCCACGTGAGCGGTCAGGGCAAGGGAACCCTCGATCCGCTCTACAGCCGTCATCGCCGCACGGCGCGCCAGCGCCCCGGCGCGGATCTGCTGTTTGGCCTGAACAAGATCGGTGAGAGCGTTGCGGGTGTCAGTGGCGGGCATCGAACCTCGCTGGGAACCGGTCCGGCAATCGGTGGGACTGCCATCCGGCGCACCTTTTCAGGCAGCGGCGGGCCGCAGATCCGGCCCTCAGAAGAATGGTAAAGTGCAGCCACGGCGACCGTTGGAATTGCAATCCCGGGAAACCTACAGTGTAGGTGGGCGCCGTTTGTTCCAGCCCAGGGGCCGGATCAGGGACAGCTCCCTAGGGAATGCGTAAGGCCCCGGGGATAATGTTTCCTGACGGGAAGCGCAGCTGCTGAACCAGATATAGAGCCAGAGCGCTGCATTTGAAAGCCCTTCGCGCAGCCGCAGGCATCATCGTCCCCCGCCGGACTGCATTCAATCGGTCTTGAGGCTGCGAGTCAGGCCTTCGGCCAGCGCCTCGATCTTGCGGGCGGCCTCATCGATGCGCAGCACGACGGTGGCCTCATTGCGGTTGATATGCTCCAGTGCCGCCTGGCGGGCGTCGCGCACCATGGACAGCTCCTGCTCCAGCTGCTGCACGCGCTTTTCCAGCTCGACCAGTTCGTCAATCACCATGATTCCGGCCATGACGGTCAGCCGCTGGTCGCCGATTTCACCGAAACTGCCGCGCAGCTGATTGATGCAGCCATCAAACCGCTCGGCAAGACCGATCAGCCGGTCTTCCTCGCCGTCGTCGCAGGCCATGCGGAAGGCCCTGCCGTTGATGGTGACGGAAATCTGCGCCATCCGCCCTCAGCCTCCGTGTGCTTCGAGAACGGAGCGGATCGTCTCCATGGCGGAAACGAGACGGCGGGACACTTCGCGGTTGGCGTCTTCCAGGCTCTGCGCCCGGGCCTCGGCCTTGTCCAGGTTCATGGCCAGCTGCGAGCGGTCCTCGCCGAGGCGCTGAATGTCGTCATGCAGGGCGTTGAGGGAATGGTCGCCATCCAGCCGCCGGCCAACCGACGTTTCCAGATGGGAAATGGCAGTCGCAAGGCGCGTCAAGGCAGCATCCAGAGACTGGCTATGACCTGAGCCCAATTCTGCCATCAAACCGCATCCACTTTCAAAATCCGCCTTCAGGACCCTGCGTAGGGGTATTTCCTGAGCGTAGACCACCAGCGCCCGCTGGCGTGACACATATGGCCCGCCGCAAAAACTAAAGCAAATTGCGAGCAGGCGGCAATAACCGGATGACCACACTTAACGGAATTCGCCCGGACCGCCTTCGCGGCATAAAGATTAAGCAATCGTTAAAAGCGCCGTCAATGGCGGCATTCGGCTCTGCGGCGTTTCTCCCCCGCCATCCCGTCATTTCATGCAAGTGCGGCCTTTGTTGACACCACTAGGGTTCCTGTTATTTGTCGGGCTCCCTGCAGGGCTGGCGAGGGCATGGGAGATGGCAAAAGGCCGATCCTCACCTCTCCGGCACCAGGAAAACAGATTCTCAGGTAGCCCTGCGGCCTGCCGCATGTAGCAACGGGATGAACATGACTGATCTTGAAAAGCATCACCGCATGGCGAATGCGATCCGCTTCCTCTCCATGGACGCGGTCGAAAAGGCCAAATCGGGCCATCCCGGCCTTCCGATGGGCACCGCCGACATCGCCACGGTCCTGTTTACGCAGTTCCTGAAGTTCAACCCCACCGCCCCGCACTGGGCCGACCGCGACCGCTTCGTGCTGTCCGCCGGTCACGGCTCCATGCTGCTCTATTCCGCGCTCTATCTGCTCGGATATGAGGATTTCTCACTCGATCAGCTGAAGAATTTCCGTCAGATCGGCGCCCGCACGGCCGGCCATCCGGAATTCGGCCATGGCGCCGGCATCGAGACGACCACCGGCCCGCTGGGCCAGGGCCTTGCCAACGCTGTCGGCATGGCCATTGCCGAGAAGCTGCAGGCAGCCCGTTTCGGCGAGGATATCGTCGACCACTACACCTATGTGCTGGCCGGTGACGGCTGCCTCATGGAAGGCATCAGCCAGGAAGCCCTGACGCTCGCCGGCCACCTGAAGCTGAACAAGCTGATCGTCATCTGGGATGACAACAACATCTCCATCGACGGCAAGATCGATGTGACCGATTCCACCGACCAGATCGCCCGTTTCGAGGCCTCCGGCTGGGCCACCAGCCGCGTCGACGGCCATGATCCGGAAGCCATCGCCAATGCCCTGCGCAAGGCGCAGGAGAGCGACAAGCCGACGCTGATCGCAGCCAAGACCGTGATCGGCTTCGGCGCTCCGACCAAGGCCGGCACCAACAAGGTGCACGGCTCGCCGCTGGGCGCGGACGAAATCGCCGCCACCCGCAAGGCGCTGAACTGGAGCCACGAACCCTTCGTCGTGCCGAGCGACGTGCTGGACGCCTGGCGCATCGCCGGCCTGCGCTCCGCCCATGCACACAAGAGCTGGGAAAAGCGCTTCGCCGCCAAGGATGCGGAAACCCGCGCCGAGTTCGAGCGCCGCAACCGCGGTGACCTGCCGGCCGGCTTCGATGAAGCGATGCTGACCTACAAGCGCAAGCTGTTCGAGGAGCAGCCCTCGCTCGCCACCCGTCAGGCCTCCGAGCATGTGCTGAACGTGGTCAACGAGGTGATCCCGGAGACGATCGGCGGCTCGGCCGACCTCACCGGCTCCAACAACACCAAGACCCCGCAGACCAAGGCCGTGACGCCGGATGACTTCTCCGGCCGTTACATGCACTGGGGCATCCGCGAGCACGGCATGGCCGCTGCCATGAACGGCATGGCCCTTCACGGCGGTGTCATCCCCTATTCCGGCACCTTCCTGGTGTTCTCGGACTACTGCCGCCCGGCCCTGCGCCTTGCCGCCCTGATGGAACAGCGCGTCATCCACGTGATGACCCACGATTCCATCGGCCTTGGCGAGGACGGCCCCACCCACCAGCCGGTGGAGCATTACGCTGCCCTGCGCGCCATCCCGAACCTCTACTTCCTGCGCCCTGCCGATGTGACCGAGACGCTGGAGTGCTGGCAGATTGCGCTGACTGCCGCCAAGACCCCGTCGGTGCTCGCCCTCACCCGTCAGGCCCTGCCCTCGCAGCGCAAGACCTTCGAGGAAGAGAACCTCTCCGCACGCGGCGCCTATGAACTGGCGGGCAGCGAAGAAGCTGCGGATGTGACGATCTTCGCCTCCGGCTCGGAAGTCGAAATCGCCATGAACGCCCGCGAAAAGCTGATGGCTGACGGCATCCCTGCCCGCGTCGTCTCCGTGCCGTGCTTCGAGCTGTTCGAAGCCCAGTCGGACGACTACAAGGCCTCCGTCATCGGCAGCTCGAAGGTGAAGATCGCGGTCGAGAGCGGCATCCGCCTCGGCTGGGACCGCTTCATCGGCAACGACGGCATCTTCGTCGGCATGCACGGCTTCGGCGCATCGGGCCCCTACAAGGAGCTCTATGCCCACTTCGGCATCACCGATACGGCGGTTGTGGACGCTGCCAAGGCGCGCCTCGGCGCCTGATCCGGCTCCAGTGCAGCGGGCCATGGGCCTGGCTGCCGCCGGAAGACACCAGAACTCTCGCCTCCGCCGCCCGGCGGGGGCTCCTGAGCCCGGGCAGGCCCTCTCCTGCCCTTTCGCAAGGCCGGCCCGGTCTGGGCTGGCGAAAGGCGTCCTCCATAACGGCGCCACGCATGTATGGGAGTTATTCACATGGTGACCAAGGTTTCGATCAATGGATTTGGCCGCATCGGCCGCAACGTGCTGCGCGCGATCGTCGAGTCCGGCCGCACCGACATCGAAGTCGTATCCATCAACGACCTCGGCCCGGTGGAGACCAACGCGCATCTGCTGCGTCATGATTCGGTGCACGGCAAGTTCCCGGCGACCGTCACTGTCGAAGGCGACAGCATCCGCATCAACGGCGGCAAGCCGATCAAGGTGACCGCGATCCGCGACCCGAAGGATCTGCCGCACGGCGAGCTGGGCGTCGACATCGCCATGGAATGCACCGGCATCTTCACCGACAAGCCGAAGGCCGAAGCGCACCTCGCTGCTGGCGCCAAGCGCGTTCTCGTCTCCGCTCCGTCCAACGGCGCTGACAAGACGATCGTTTACGGCGTGAACCACGATGCGCTGACGGCTGCCGACCTCGTCGTCTCCAACGCTTCGTGCACCACGAACTGCCTGGCTCCGGTTGCCTATGTCCTCAATGCCGCCATCGGCATCGAGAAGGGCTTCATGACCACGATCCACTCCTACACCGGCGACCAGCCGACGCTGGACACCATGCACAAGGACCTGTACCGCGCCCGCGCTGCAGCCATGTCCATGATCCCGACCTCGACCGGTGCCGCCAAGGCCGTGGGCCTCGTGCTGCCGGAGCTGAACGGCAAGCTGGACGGCGTGTCCGTGCGCGTGCCGACCCCGAACGTCTCCGTGGTGGACTTCAAGTTCATCGCCAAGCGTTCCACCACCGTGGAAGAGATCAACAGCGCCATCCGCGACGCTGCCAACGGCAAGCTGAAGGGCATCCTCGGCTTCACCGACGAGCCGCTGGTGTCCATGGACTTCAACCATGACAGCCACTCCTCGATCTTCCACATGGACCAGACCAAGGTCATGGACGGCACGCTGGTGCGCATCATGAGCTGGTACGACAACGAGTGGGGCTTCTCCAACCGCATGTCGGACACCGCTGTGGCACTCGCCAAGCACATCTGATAGCTTTACCCCAAAGGGGTAAGGTCATGGACGACGCATCGAAGCCGGTGGAAGACTTCAGGCAACTGGTTGATTTGATATCAGACCGGTTTCCCAATCTCCGCTGTCTTCGATGCAGCCATGACAGTTTTTATATGTCTCAAGATCTGTCGCCTCCCGGCTTCAACTTCGGTGAAGTTCCGGATATAATACTGGCTTCAGAACGTGCCGGCATACGCCCGGTCACGACACTTGTTTGCAGGCGTTGCGGCCACATTGAGCAGCACCTGACCAAGATTCTGATCAACATGCTTCCGGAAAAGGGTGAATCCTGATGGCAAGCATTGTCCCCTTTCCACCGGGTAAGGAACCCCAGTCTGGAGGGGGATCAGGAGGACCGACGATGGAACAGCGCGTGGCTGCTCTCGAAGAGACCTGTTCCCGTATCGAGACGGCACTTTCCAGACTTGAACCTGCAATCCGCCAGATTGCCGAGGACAATAAGGATTTCAGGAAAAGCCTGACCAGCCTGGAGGTCAATGCCGCCAAACTTGATGGCAGACTTTCAGGGATTGAGGGACGCCTTTCCGGACTGGCGGACAGACTTTCGGCAATGCCGACAATGTTTCAGCTGGTGCTTGCACTCCTCACCACGTGGGGAGCAGGAAGCGCTATTGTTTTCACCGTGATGAGATACGCCCAGCCATGACCTTCAAGACAATTGACGATGCCGGCGAAATCGCAGGCAAGCGCGCCCTCGTGCGTGTGGACCTCAACGTCCCCATGAAGGACGGCAAGATCACCGACGACACCCGCATCCGCGCCGTCGCCCCCACCATCCGCGAGCTGTCTGACAAGGGTGCCAAGGTTATCCTGCTGGCCCACTTTGGCCGCCCGAAGGGTGAAGTCGTGGCAGACATGAGCCTTGCGCCGGTGGCCCCGGCTGTTGCCGCCGTCATCGGCCGCCCGGTGGCCTTCTGCGCCGATTGCATTGGCGAGGCTGCGGCCGGTGCCGTTGCCGCCATGCAGGACGGCGACGTGCTGCTGCTGGAGAACACCCGCTTCCACAAGGACGAGGAAAAGAACGGCGCCGACTTCACCGCCGCTCTGGCTGCCAATGGCGACCTCTATGTGAACGACGCCTTCTCCGCCGCCCACCGCGCCCATGCCTCCACCGAGGGCCTTGCCCGTCTGCTGCCCGCCTATGCCGGCCGCTCCATGCAGGCCGAGCTGGAAGCCCTTGGTGCAGCTCTTGGCGCGCCCAAGCGCCCGGTTCTGGCCGTTGTCGGCGGTGCAAAGGTGTCTTCCAAGATCGACCTTCTGGAAAACCTCGTCACCCGCGTCGACATGCTCGTCATCGGCGGCGGCATGGCCAACACCTTCCTCGCCGCCAAGGGCGTCAATGTCGGCAAGTCCCTGTGCGAGCATGACCTTGCCCCGACCGCGCTGAAGATCATGGCAGCCGCCGAAAAGGCCGGCTGCGAGATCGTGCTGCCGGTAGACGCAGTCGTCGCCCGCGAGTTCAAGGCAGGCGCTGCCAACGAAACCGTCAGCCTCGACGCGATTCCCGCCGATGCCATGATGCTGGATGTGGGCGCAGCCTCCATCGAGACGGTGAAGGCCAAGATCGACGGCGCTTCCACCCTGGTGTGGAACGGCCCGCTCGGCGCCTTCGAGATCGAGCCCTTCGACAAGGCAACCGTCGCCGCTGCCCGGCATGCGGCGAGCCGCACCAAGGACGGCAAGCTGCTGTCCGTCGCAGGTGGCGGTGACACGGTGGCTGCCCTCAACCACGCAGGCGCAGCCGGTGACTTCTCCTATGTCTCCACCGCTGGCGGGGCGTTCCTCGAGTGGCTGGAAGGCAAGGATCTGCCGGGCGTAACGGCCCTGCAGGCCTGAGCCTGACAGTTCATCAAGTCTTGCGGCGCGCCGCTCCAGTATTGGCGCGCCGCCTCCCGCCTGCAGGCCTTGCAAGGCACCTATTTAATTCGGGCATCAAATTAAAAATGTTCGAATTTTCCTGCGTTTACCGGCATTTAAATTGATTTATGGGCTGCGGCCCCATCTTCCCAAACCGCTGGATTTTGTTAGAACGGCCACGGTTTTGTCGCAGTGCGAAACTTATCTGCGGCCCACGCCGCCGTTGCACGGCCAGCGCGGGAAAACGCTTCGTTCAATTGGCAAGACCAATGGAACAGGCGGACCACGCGCAGTGTTTGAGCAGGCAGGTCCGGAGCCGGGTCAGGGTTCCTTGCGGATCTGGAACAGGAGAGATTCGATGGCACGCATTACACTTCGTCAATTGCTCGATCATGCCGCGGAACACGACTATGGCGTTCCGGCCTTCAACATCAACAACATGGAACAGGCGCTCTCCATCATGGAAGCGGCCGATGCGACCGATTCCCCGGTCATCATCCAGGCATCGCGCGGCGCCCGGTCCTATGCCCATGACGTCATGCTGAAGCACATGATGGACGCGGTGACGGAAATCTATCCGCACATCCCGGTCTGCGTGCATCTTGACCATGGCAACGAACCGGCCACCTGCATGACCGCCATCCAGGCCGGCTTCACCTCGGTGATGATGGACGGCTCGCTGAAGGCCGACGGCAAGACCCCGGCCGACTGGGCCTATAACGTCGGCGTCACCAAGGCCGTGACGGACATGTCCCATCTGGGCGGCATCTCCGTCGAGGGCGAGCTGGGCGTGCTCGGCAGCCTTGAGAGCGGCATGGGCGAAGCGGAAGACGGCCATGGCGCCGAAGGCCAGCTGAGCCACGACCAGCTGCTGACCGACCCGGAAGAAGCGGTGAAGTTCGTGCGCGAGACCAAGGTTGACGCGCTGGCCATCGCCATGGGCACCAGCCACGGCGCCTACAAGTTCACCCGCAAGCCGGATGGCGCGATCCTGGCCATGCACGTGATCGAGGAAATCCACCGCCGCCTGCCGGAAACCCATCTGGTCATGCACGGCTCCTCCTCGGTGCCGCAGGACCTGCAGGACATCATCAACCAGTACGGCGGCAAGATGCCCCAGACCTGGGGCGTGCCGGTGGAAGAAATCCAGCGCGGCATCAAGAACGGCGTGCGCAAGATCAACATCGACACCGACAACCGCATGGCGATGACCGGCCAGATCCGCAAGATCCTCGCCGAGAACCCGGGCGAGTTCGACCCGCGCAAGTATCTCAAGCCCGCCCGCGATGCCATGACCAAGCTCTGCAAGGAGCGTCTGGAAGCCTTCAACACCGCCGGTCAGGCCTCGAAGATCAAGCGCGTCCTCACCCTCCCGGAAATGGCCGCCCGCTACAAGTCCGGTGCGCTGGACCCGAAGATCTCGTAAGGCTTTCGAACCTTACTCAAGGATCAAACCAAGGCCGGGGCATCGCTCCGGCCTTTTTGCTGCACTCTGGTGCATGCAGTCAGGCAGGCGCGGCATCTTGCACCGCACCGTCCCGGCCTCCGTGCCGGGACCTGTGAGGCGAGCACAGCCCCCCTCACCCGCAACATTCCGCCGCGCAAAGCTTCTGCACCCATCTCTGCGCTTGCGTCGCGCTTTTGCCGTCTTTAGGGACATAGGTATGTACCATGTGCCCGCATGCCGGGCCCAACAGACGGATACCGCCTTGAACCGCCCGCGCCTTTATCTGGTTACGCCGCCCACCTTTGACCTCGAAGCCTTTGCCCCGCGCCTTGAAGCGGCGCTGTCGGGCGGGGATGTGGCCTGCGTCCTCATCTATCAGCCCGAGGCGACCGCCAAGGCGCTGCAGGACACGGCTGCAAAGCTGGTGCCCATGATCCAGAAGGCGGAAGCCGCCGCGCTGATCTACCGCGACACGCAGGTGACCGGCCGCACGGGTGCAGACGGCGCCCATATCGACAGCTCCTTCGAGGACATCAAGCTGGCCATGGAAAGCCTGCAGCCGGCGCGCATTGTCGGCGTGGGCGGCACCAAGATGAAGCACGAGGAAATGGAAATCGCCGAAAGCGGCGTGGACTATCTGTTCTTCGGCCGGCTGGACCTTGAGGAGCAGCCCGGCGCCCATGCCAAGACGCTGGAGCGCGCCGAATGGTGGGCGGAGCTGTTCTCCACGCCCTGCGTTGCCCTTGGCGGCAATGATCTGGCCACCCTCGGCGAAACGGCGGACACCAAGGCCGACTTCGTTGCCCTGAAGGATGCCATCTGGCAGCATCCGGAAGGCCCGGCGCAAGCCGTGCGCCTTGCCAATGCGATTCTCGATCAGCACCCGTTTGAAGAGGACGAGGAATGACCCTGCCGCGCCGGACCCTGACCGGAAGCCAGTTTCCCGAAACGGCGGAGGCATCTGCCCGCCCGCCCCTGCGCCGTGGCCTGAGGCCCGGCGCACCGGGTCTGGCTTTGGCAGGTCTGGCGCTGGCTGCGCTCTGCGCAGCCACAGGCAGCAGCCTTGCCCAGACGGCGGCTCCAACGGTGCCCGCAGCCCCGGCTCAGGAGCAGGCCGCGCCGCCAACTGCCGAAACCCCGGCAGCAGGAACCCCGGCAGGCGAGGCAGCATCGGCCCAGCCTTCTGCGGCACAGGATGGCGCTGAAGGCGCGGCTGCAGAGACGGCTACCGAAGCCGATGCAGCCGCACGTGCCCTTGCCCGCTATGAGCCGGAACCGCTTGTCAGCCTGCTTGAGGCGGGTCCGCCGCTGATGGAGCCGGGCGAGCCGATTGATGCCGATTTCGCCTATGGCGTCTTCCAGCGCGGCTGGTATCTGACGGCGCTTGCCGTTGCCACCCCGCTGGCTGAGGAAGGTGACCGTGCCGCGCAGACCCTGCTGGGCGTGATGCATGAAACCGGCCTTGGCGTGGCACGGGACTGGAAGAAGGCTGCGGACTGGTATCAGGTCGCCAGCACCTCCGGCGACCCCAATGCGGCCTACCGGCTGGGGCAGATGTATCTGCTGGGCGAAGGGGTTGAGGCCGACAAGAAAAGAGCGGCCGATCTCTTCCAGAAAGCCGCTGATGCGGGCATCCCGGGCGCCATCTACAATCTGGCAATCCTCTATCAGGAAGGCGAAGGCCGTCCCTATGACGAGGAGCGCGCCTCCCAGCTGCTGCTGCAGGCCGCCGAAAAGGATGACGTGGAAGCGCAATATGCCCTCGGCCTCCAGTTCCTGGAAGGCGGCGAGAAAGTGCGCGACCCGATCAAGGGCGCCAACTGGCTGGGCCGGGCTGCCCGGCGCGGCCATACCTCGGCACAGGTTTACTACGGCATCCTGCGCTTTCAGGGGCGCGGCGTGGAACCGGACGAGGCGGATGCTGCAGACTGGTTCGAGCGGGCCGCGCGGGCCGGAAATCCGGTGGGCATGAACCGGCTCGCCCGCGTCTATGCCTTCGGCCGTGGACGGCCCGTCGATCAGACCGAGGCCGCCGCCTGGCACTATGTGGCGCGCGCGCTTGGCCTTTCCGATCTGGAGCTGGATGGTTACGTGGGATCGCTGGACCAGGAAACCGTGACCAAGGCCATGGAACGCGCAGGCACCTTGACCGCCACGCTGATCCCCAAACCGCTGGATCCGGCCAGGGCCACCCCCTGACAAGTAACCGCTTTGCAGGTTTTTCCTTGAATTTGCGCCCGTTTTGTGTTGGACAGGCGCGTCATTGGTGCCCGCTCGCCGTCCTTATCCGGCAGAGCGTGGATGCACCGTCAGGTTTCACGCCCTAATCAATCGGTCGTTTCATGAAGATCAACGGTAACGAGATCAAGCCCGGCAATGTTCTCCAGCATCAGGAGACGCTCTGGGCGGTCGTCAAGGTGGACCACGTCAAGCCCGGCAAGGGTGGCGCGTTCGCCCAGGTGGAAATGAAGAACCTCATCGACGGCCGCAAGCTGAACGAGCGCTTCCGTTCGGAAGACAAGGTCGAGCGCGTCCGTCTGGAGCAGAAGGACTTCCAGTTCCTCTACATCCAGGAAGACGTCCTGATCTTCATGGACACCGAAACCTACGAGCAGCTTGAGCTGCAGAAGGACTTCGTCGGTGACCGCGCCGCCTTCCTGCAGGACGGCATGATGGTGACCGTGGAACTGCACGAAGAGAAGCCGATCGGCATCACCCTGCCGCAGTTCGTCACCCTGCAGATCACCGAGGCCGATGCCGTGGTGAAGGGCCAGACCCAGTCCTCGTCCTACAAGCCGGCCATTCTGGAAAACGGCGTGCGTGTGCTCGTGCCCCCGTTCATCACCGCTGGCGAGAAGATCATCGTCGACACCGGCACGGTCGAATACGTCCGCCGCGCGGACTGATCCTGCTTCTGAAAATCCTTCCGCCCGGCGCTCCCCCTGGGGTGCCGGGCTCCCCATTCCAAAGACCCGGCAAGACAGATCATGGCACGTACAGCAATCCTCAACGTAATGGTCCAGGCAGCAATGAAGGCCGGACGTTCGCTCGTGCGTGACTTCGGCGAAGTCGAAAACCTTCAGGTCTCGCGCAAGGGCCCCGGCGACTTCGTCTCCGCCGCCGACCGCCGCGCCGAAGAGATCATCCGCGCCGAACTGACCAAGGCACGGCCCACCTATGGCCTGCTGATGGAAGAATCCGGCGAGACGGCCGGCGAAGATGGCCAGCACCGCTGGATCGTCGATCCGCTTGACGGCACCACCAATTTCCTGCACGGCATTCCGGTTTTCGCCATTTCCATCGCGCTGGAACGCCAGGGCCAGATCGTTGCCGGTGTCATCTTCAATCCGGTGATGGACGAGCTTTACACGGCTGAGCGCGGCCGTGGCGCCTTCGTCAATGACCGGCGCCTGCGCGTTGCCGCCCGTACCGCCCTGCCGGACAGCCTGATCGGCACCGGCCTGCCGTTCCTCGGCCGTGGCGACCATGGCCGTGCCCTCAAGGAACTGCGCTACGTGATGCCGGAAGTCGCCGGTGTCCGCCGCATCGGCGCTGCCGCGCTCGACCTTGCCTATGTCGCCTCGGGCCGCCTCGACGGCTTCTGGGAGCACAGCCTGAACCCCTGGGACATTGCAGCCGGCATCCTTCTGATCCGTGAAGCCGGCGGCTATGTCAGCGACATTGACGGCAAGGACACGATGCTGGAGACCGGCTCGGTGGTCGCGGGCAACGAGTTCATCAAGGCCCAGCTGCAGAAGCTGCTGAAGAGCGCAGCCGAGTAACACAGCAGGCGTTTGCGGCAGCCCGCGCGCCCGCCCGGCATGAACACGCAGCGCAGAAGCCCTATGCTTCTGCGCTCATTTTTTTCTGCCACCCCCAATATTTCCCTTCCGTCTTGCCATGGCTTGACCATGGCATCCATGCCCTTGTCTCTCCCGGCCTTCGGCGGAAATGGGCAGGCATACTGTCAGGCTTATAGAGCGGGAAGGTCACGGGGAGGATGCCATGGTCAAGCCATGGCAGGACGAAGACGGAGAGGCTTTGCCTTGCAAAGGGAAGCCCCCCAGGAACGCCCGGAAACCCGGGATTTATCCGTCGAAGGCCGGAGAGCAAAACCGCTCCCCGGCCTTCTGCTTTTCAATTAAGCTTTTGCTAACGCGCGATTAACGGTTTTCAACAAACGGTAAATCGCGCTATCACTGGTGCCAACAGCAACAGGCGGAAGCTCGACGGTTCATGGCACGCGATTTCGATCCCTACAGCCTGTCCAGTCCCAAGGCGTATCTCTCGTTCATGATCATCTTCCTGGTGATCGTTGCCTTCGTCGCCTTCATCCTGAACCAGCAGATCGCCACGGCCTTCATGAGCAACCCCGGCCTCAACGGGATGATCGTGCTCACCGGCCTGTTCGGCATCATGCTGACGTTTGCCCGCGTGGTGCGGCTGTTCCCCGAAATCGCCTGGGTCAACAGCTTCCGCATCGGGGATCCAGGCATCGAAGTGCGCCGCCCGCCGGTGCTGCTGGCGCCGATGGCGACGCTGCTCGGCAACAAGGTGGGCGAAATGGCGCTGACGCCTGCCACTGCCCGCTCGATTCTCGATTCCATCGGCATGCGCCTTGATGAGTCGCGCGAGATTGCCCGCTACATGACCGGCCTGCTCGTGTTCCTCGGCCTGCTCGGCACCTTCTGGGGCCTGCTGCAGACGGTGAGCGCCGTCGGCTCCACCATCCAGTCGCTGGATGTGGTGTCCGGCGATACGGGCGTCATCTTCGAAGACCTGAAGGCAGGCCTGCAGGCGCCGCTTTCCGGCATGGGCACGGCCTTCTCGTCCTCGCTCTTCGGCCTCACCGGCTCGCTGGTTCTCGGCTTTCTCGATCTTCAGGCCGGACAGGCCCAGAACCGCTTCTACACGGAGCTGGAAGACTGGCTCTCCACCGTCACCGAGATCGAGCAGGAAGAGGCGCGTGCACCCGTTGCTGCGGCACCCGATACGGACAAGCTGCAACTGGCCATCGAGCGGCTGCAGCGCGCGGTGGAGGAAGGCGGCAGCAAGGCCGCCAATCAGGCCATGGCGAACCTTGCCGAAGGCATCCAGGGCCTCGTCAAGCACGTGCGCTCCGAGCAGCAGATGATGCGCGAATGGGCCGACACCCAGAGCGCCCAGCAGAAGCGGGTGGAGAACCTCCTCTCCTCCATCGCGGCGGCCTTCGACCGCGCCAAGGAGTGATCCATGGCGGGGTTTCGCGGCCGCAGGCGCAATCAGGACATCGACTACTGGCCGAGCTTCGTGGATGCGCTGACCACGCTGCTGCTGGTGCTCATCTTCCTGCTGTCGATCTTCGTCATCGCCCAGTTCGTGCTCAGCCAGCAGCTGTCGGGCCGCGATTCGGTGCTGAACCGCCTCAATGCCCAGATCAGCGAACTGACCGAGCTTCTGTCGCTGGAACGGGCTTCCAAGCGCGATCTGGAAACAACCGTCGCCACCCTGCAGGCCAGCCTCGGTGCCGCCACCAGCGAGCGCGACAGGCTCTCCGGCCTGCTGTCTGACCGCGAGGGCGCCGCCGCCAGCGCCGGCGGCGAGCTTGCAGCCCTCGAGGGCACCCTCAACGAGGAGCGGCAGGTCAGCCAGCGGGCACTGGCGCAAGTGGAATTGCTGAACCAGCAGATCGCCGCCCTGCGCCGCCAGCTGGCCGCCGCCAATGCGGCGCTGGAGGCTTCCGAGGCCAAGGAAAGCGAAAGCCAGGCCCGCATCGCCAGCCTTGGCCAGCGGCTCAATGCAGCGCTGGTGCAGCGCGTGCAGGAGCTGAACCGCTACCGCTCCGACTTCTTCGGCCGCCTGCGCGAGCTTCTGTCCCAGCGCTCCGATATCCGCGTGGTGGGCGACCGCTTCGTCTTCCAGTCGGAAGTGCTGTTCCCCTCCGGCTCCGACGAAATCAACCCCAACGGCCGGGTGGAACTGGACAAGCTGGCCGAGGCGCTGCTGGAGCTTGAGGGGCAGATCCCGAGCGAGATCCAGTGGGTGCTGCGCGTTGACGGCCACACCGATGCAGTGCCGCTGTCCGGCACGGGGCGCCTGCGCGATAACTGGGAGCTGTCCTCCGCCCGCGCCACCTCGGTGGTGCGCTACCTGATCAGCAAGGGTGTCGACCCCAAGCATCTCGTGGCCGCCGGCTTCGGCGAATTCCAGCCTCTGGAGCCGGGCAATACCCCCGAAATCAACGCCCGCAACCGCCGCATCGAGCTGAAGCTGACGGAACGGTGAGAGGGCGCCCCTGCCGCTCCGGCACCGCGCATGCAATCAGGCACTCAGTCACCCCGGTCAAGCGCAGCGCGAGCCGGGAACCACTCGCTTGCAGAGAGAGGCCGTTGTCTGAAGACGTGCGGCAACCGAGGCTTTCTGGTGCGAATCTCAGCCCCTCGCCTCACCCTCACCGCTCTGCGAACGAGTAGGCCCCGGATCTCCGCTCCGCTGCGTCCGGGGCGACGCCGGGAGTGTGGAGCCATCCGGCACCGCGTTGGTGCAGACCCGTTGCGTGGTCTTCCCCGCTCCCCCAAAACAACAAAGGCCGTCCCAATGGGACGGCCTTGAATGATCGCGAAACGCTGACGGCTCAGAAGCGGTAGTCGTCTTCTTCCTCGTCGTCGTTCTTCTTCGAGCCCTTGAGCGCGTTGAGCTTGGCAAAGACCGCATCGGCGTCGATCTCTTCTTCCACTTCGCGCTGCGGGCGGTCGCGGGTGAAGGCGGCGGCGATGGCTTCCTCGCTCGTGGTGTCTTCCACCGGTGCCAGCAGTTCGGTGTAATCGGTCTCCGGACGCGGCGGGGCGTTCTTGGCGGCCTTTTCAACTTCCATGTCCAGCTCAAGCTGGCTGCACAGGCCCAGCGTCACCGGGTCGGATGCCGTCAGGTTGGACGAGTTCCAGTGGGTGCGCTCGCGGATGGCGGCGATCGTCGGCTTGGTGGTGCCGACAAGGCGCATGATCTGCGCATCCTTCAGCTCCGGATGGTTGCGCACCAGCCAGAGAATGGCATTCGGGCGGTCCTGACGGCGCGACACCGGGGTGTAGCGCGGGCCACGGCGCTTGCTTTCCGGCACGACGACCTTGGAACCCTGCAGCTTCAGCTGATAGTTCGGATCACGCTGCGCACGCTCGATTTCCTCGCGGCTGAGCTGACCGGTCATCACCGGATCCAGACCCTTGATGCCCTGTGCGGCTTCACCGTCGGCGATCGCCTTCACTTCCAGCGGATGCAGTTTGCAGAAGGCGGCGATCTGAGTGAAGCTCAGCGCCGTGTTGTCCACCAGCCAGACGGCAGTGGCCTTCGGCATAAGAGGCGTGTTCGACATCGGTGTAAAATCCTCCTGTCGGCTCCCTCGCCCGGCAAGGCGAAAAAGCGGTATTCCATGTTCGAATGAATGGGAGATTGACAACAATATAGGCTGAGACGGCTTAAAAGGCAAACGCGCAAGCGCGCCTGCCTCAAAGAATCTCGACCTTTTCTGCCGCAACGTCAGACGGCACCACCATCGCCGCCTAGACGGTGAGGACAATCTTGCCGATATGGCCGGAGCTTTCCATCCGCCGGTGCGCATCGGCGGCCCGCTCCAGCGGGAAAGTCGAATCCATCACCGGCCGGATGGTGCCATTTGCGATCAGCGGCCAGACATGCGCCTCAAGCGCCGCCGCAATCGCCGCCTTGAAGTCATTGTCGCGCGGGCGCAGGGTCGATCCGGTGTGAATGAGGCGCTTCATCATCAGGCGGTTGAAGTTCACCTCCATGGCCACCCCGTTGAGATTGGCGATCTGGCAGATGCGCCCCTCGACGGCCGCCACCTGCCAGTTCTTCTCGACATAATCGCCGCCCACCATGTCGAGGGTGACGTGGATGCCCGCCCCGCCGGTGATGCGGCCGATCTCCTCGACGAAATCCTGGGTGTTGTAGTTGATGGCGTGATCCGCGCCGAGCTTCAGCACCGCCTGGCGCTTGTCCTCCGAGCCCACGGTGGTGAAGACTTCGGCGCCAAAGGCCTTGGCCAGCTGGATTGCCGTGGTGCCGATGCCGGAGGTGCCGCCATGCACCAGAAAGCGTTCCCCGGCCTTCAGCCCCACCCGGTCGAACACATTGCTCCAGACGGTGAAGAAGGTTTCCGGCAGAGCCGCAGCTTCCACGATGGAAAGACCGGAAGTCACCGGCAGCGCGTGGCGCTCGTCCACCTTGCAGTATTCGGCATAGCCGCCACCCGCCACAAGCGCGGTCACCTGATCACCGATGTTGAACCGCTCGGCACCCGGGCCACGGTCCACCACCGTGCCGGCCACTTCAAGGCCCGGCAGGTCGGACGCGCCCTTGGGGGCCGGATAGAGCCCCATGCGCTGCATCACATCCGGCCGGTTGACGCCCGCCGCCTCGACCTTGATGAGGATTTCGCCCTTTTGCGCCACCGGCAGATGCCGCTTCTCCGGCGCCAGCACATCCGGCCCGCCGGGAACCGGAATCGCCATCACGGTCATCTCCTGCGGCAGGCCGGGCGGAATGCTGGACGGAATGGCGGACATGGCAATCTCCCTGTATCTGTCTGAAGCGGTTCACACTCTCGCCCGGCACTGTAGAGTCTGTCCGGCGAAAGTGGAAACCGGTTTTCCCGGAAATCGCACGCAAGGCTGCCCTCCCCTCACATGCAAGGTCTCTCCTGAAAGACTGACAGACGCCGCGCCCTGTCCTATTCTTGTCCGCTGGCACAAGCGCGGCGGAGAGGGTTTCAGATCGGGACCTGTTCCGGAATGGGCCACACCCGCCGTGCCAGCCTGTGCCACTGCGCCTGCAAGGCACGGCAGAAAGAGGAGGAGAAGGCAGATGAGCGACGACAACATCTGGGCAGCACCAAAGGCAGCTTCGGCGGTCTTTGTTCCGGGCAGTGATCTCTCGCGTCTGTCCGTGGCCGAGTTGCAGACAGAGATCTCCAACCTGCAAGCAGAGATCGTCCGTCTTCAGCGGGAAATTGACGCCAGAAGCGGTGTTCGCGCAGCAGCCGATGCGCTGTTCAAGCCATCATCCTCATGAGGTGAGAAAAAATCCCAGCATCACCAGACCGTTAAAGGTGGCTAACGGAACGGCATCATTAAAATTTTATTCATTTACGCCATATTAAGCCTTCCGGGAGATAACTGTGAATGTCCAGTTATCTGGATTCCTGAGTGGCTCCTGTCCACTCTGTTTGACGCCTCCCTGTTAATGACTTCGAGCCGCGCGCGCGCGGCTCTTTTTTTCGCCATCGTGACATTGTAAGCAGGGATTCGGTTCACCGCAGCGCCATGGGCACAGCGGCTGGCACGGCAGTTGCTCTTCATCCTGTCAAGAAATCCGCGCGTTTCAAATCGGAACAGAAGCGGATGGCTGGTCCGGACAAGGACCGGGGTCAAATGAGAAGGCGTTAACCCATGACGGACGAAACCAGGAAGCTCAGCATCGTGCCGGAAACGGTCAGCTTCGCAGACCGCCTTGCCGCATCCCAGCAGTTCCAGGCGCTGTTTCATGAGGGCATGGCCCTCGTGGAAGAGACGGCCGCCTATCTGGACGGCAACGGCCGCAGTGAATCGAAGCGGCTGGAGCGCCCTGCCTCGCTTGCCTATGCGACCGAATCCATGCGCCTGACGACGCGCCTCATGCAGCTCGCCTCCTGGCTGCTGCTGCAGCGCGCGGTCAACGAAGGCGAGATGTCTCCCGATCAGGCCAGCACCGACAAGAATCGCGTGCGCCTCGACCGCCTGAGCAGCGCCAATTCGGGTAATTCCTTTGATGCCCTGCCGCTGCGCCTGCAGGACCTGATCCTGCGCTCCGTGCGTCTGCAGGAGCGGGTGCAGCATCTGGACGCCATGCTCTATCCGGTGGAAGAAAAGCCGGAAGAGCCGGTTGCGGCCGAAAACCCGGTGGCCCAGCAGATCGACCGCATCTTCGCGGCTTTCGGCAAGGCCGGCTGAGAGCCGGACTTTCCCCTTCCCTTCTCAGGCCCGTTCCGGGACAGGCAGCGTGCCGTTCCGGAACAGCGGCTGCATCAAGCCCGGATCAGCCTGCACCGGTAAGCGCAGACAGGCCATCCCAGACCAGCTTGGTGCCGACAACGGCCATCACGGCATAGACCACGCCGTAGAAGAGCTGCGGGCGGACAATCCGCGTCAGCCGCCAGCCGGCCAGCGTTGCCAGAGGCGCCAGCGGCAACAGCACCGCTGCGGTCGCCAGATTGGCCGCATCGAACTGGCCCAGCAGGAAATAGGGAACAAGCTTCACCACATTGACGGTGGTGAAGAAGATGACGGCCGTGCCCGCGAAGAGCGCCGGGGCAAGGCCACGCGGCACCATGTAGATCTGATAGGGCGGCCCGCCCGTGTGGCTGACGAAGCTGGTGAAGCCGGAGACCGTGCCCCAGAAGACCCCTGAGGGCAGATTATGCGGCAGCGCCCCGCCTCCCCTGCGTCCCGGGCGGAACCTGTCGGCCACAAAAGCCAGCGAAATGACGCCGACCAGCAGCGTCACATGCGCGTTCTCGACGAAGGCCGCCGTCAGCCAGCCCAGCCCCACCCCTAAGATGCCCGCAGGCAGCAGGATTGCGATGGCCTTGCGATCAAACGTGCCCCGGTAGGCGGCAAGGCTCACGCCATCCATTACGATCAGCACCGGCAGCATGATGCCAGCTGCCTGGATGGGCGGGATGACCAATGCCATCAGCGGCACGGCGAGCATGCCGATGGGCCCGCCAAAGCCGCCCTTGCCCAGCCCGGCAAGGATGACGGCCGGAATGGCCACGGCATAGAACAGCGGATCGGATATCGGAGACAGGAACATGATGAGGCTTCCGGCGGGACTGTGCCCCCGAAACAGGGGCCACTCTTTGGAGCATAGCCAAAGAGGTTAAGTAAACCCACGCCCCTGCGAATGTCTAAGCAGCCGCCCTCTTGCTTGTGCAGCGCAAGCTGCGACATTCTCCGCCACGCGGCCCGGCAAGGCACAAGCCTGCCCTGGCCGCAAGGGATGGAACCGCCGAACTGTCTGGGAGGACAAGCCATGGCCGCCAGCCGCTATCATGAAACCTATGATGCCTGGAAACGCGATCCGGAGGCCTTCTGGGCGCAGGCGGCGGCTGAGATCGACTGGTTCCGGCCCTGGGACAAGGTCTTCGATGCGCAGGAAGGCGCCTATGGCCGCTGGTTCGCCGGGGCCGAGACGAACACCTGCTACAACTGCCTCGACCGGCACGTGGCCCGCGGCCGTGCCGGACAGACAGCCCTGATTTACGACAGCCCCATCACCCGGACGCAGGCCGCCTATACATATCAGGAAATGCTCGACCAGGTTCAGGCCATGGCAGCCGTGCTGCAGGACCATGGGATCGGCAAGGGCGACCGCGTCATTCTCTACATGCCGATGATTCCCCAGGCAGCCATGGCCATGCTGGCCTGCGCGCGCCTGGGGGTCATTCATTCCGTGGTCTTCGGCGGCTTTGCCGCCCATGAACTGGCCACCCGCATTGATGACGCCGCGCCCAAGGCCATCATCTGCGCCTCCTGCGGCATCGAGCCCGGCCGCGTGATTGCCTACAAGCCGCTGGTGGATGCGGCCATCGCCCAGTCGGCGCACAAGCCGGAGTTCTGCCTCGTCATCCAGCGCCCGCAGCTTGCCGCAGAGATTTCGCAGGAGCGCGACCGCGACTTCGGCGCCCTGACGGAAGCCGCGTTTCTGGCTGCCCGTCAGGTGCCTTGCGTGCCGGTGAAGGCCACTGATCCGCTTTATGTGCTTTACACGTCCGGCACCACCGGCCAGCCCAAGGGTGTGGTGCGCGACACCGGCGGCCACATGGTGGCGCTGAAATGGTCCATGTCCAACCTTTATGGCATCGCGCCCGGCGAAGTGTTCTGGGCCGCCTCCGATGTGGGCTGGGTGGTTGGCCATTCCTACATTGTCTACGGCCCGCTACTGCAGGGCTGCACCACGCTGGTCTATGAGGGCAAGCCGGTGGGCACGCCCGATGCCGGTGCCTTCTGGCGGGTCATTTCGGAGCATTCGGTGGCAGCGCTCTTCACCGCACCCACCGCCTTCCGCGCCATCAAGAAGGAAGACCCCTACGGCAAGCTGATGGAGGATTATGACCTCAGCGGCTTCCGCACCCTGTTCCTTGCCGGTGAACGCGCCGATCCGGACACGGTGCAATGGGCGGAGGAAAAGCTCGGCGTGCCGGTGATCGACCACTGGTGGCAGACGGAGACCGGCTGGGCCATTGCGGGCAATCCGGTTGGCCTTGGCATTCTCCCCGTCAAGCGCGGCTCGCCCACGGTGGCCATGCCCGGCTATGACGTGCAGGTGCTGGATGACGCAGGCCACCCGGTGCCGCGCGGCACGCTGGGCAACATCGTCATCAAGCTGCCCCTGCCGCCCGGATGCCTGCCGACCCTGTGGAACGCGGATGCCCGCTTCCGCAGCGCCTATCTCGAGGAGTTCCCCGGCTACTACAAGACGGCGGACGCAGGCATCATCGACGAGGACGGCTATCTGTCGATCATGTCGCGCACCGACGACATCATCAACGTGGCCGGGCACCGCCTGTCCACGGGCGCCATGGAAGAAGTGCTGTCCGGACACCCGGATGTGGCCGAATGCGCGGTCATCGGCATCAATGATCAGCTCAAGGGTCAGCTGCCCTGCGGCTTTGTCGTGCTGAAGGCAGGCGTCAACCGGCCGCATGACGAGGTGGAGACGGAGCTTGTCCGCCGCGTGCGCGATGTCATCGGCCCGGTCGCTGCCTTCAAGATCGCCGTCACCGTCGACCGCCTGCCCAAGACCCGCTCCGGCAAGATCCTGCGCGGCACCATGCGGCAGATCGCTGACGGGCAGGAGTTCCGCATTCCCGCGACGATCGACGATCCGGCCATCCTTGACGAGATCGAGACGGCCCTCAGGGAATATGGTGTTCTGACAAGAACCTGAGACACAGGGCCTTGCGGTCAGCCATCGACAGGCTGACCGCAAGGCCCTATTGTTGCGCGCGGAACGGCCCTCTCCCGGGCGGTTCGCCCTTGCACAACAACGAGGATTTTCCCTTGTCCCTCACCAACAAGGTTGCCATCGTCACCGGCGCCTCGCGCGGTATCGGTCTTGCCATTGCACGGCGCTTTCTGAGCGACGGCGCCAGGGTCGTCATCGCGGATATCGACGACGAGGCCGGCGAAGCCGCAGCCGAAGAGCTGAAGCCGCTGGGCGATGTGCTCTATGTCAACTGCAACGTCGCCGAAGCGCTGGACGTGCGCAATCTGGTCGCCGAAACGCTGAATGCCTTCGGCGACATCGACATTCTGGTCAATAACGCGGGCATCGTCGCCGGCACCGATTTCCTCAATCTGGAGGAAGCCGATTTTGACCGGGTCATTCAGGTCAATCTGAAGGGCTCTTTCCTGGTGTCGCAGGCCGTTGCCCGCCACATGGTGGAGCGCGTCGAGGCGGGCGGCACGCCGGGCTGCATCATCAACATGTCCTCGATCAACGCAGTTCTGGCGATCCCCTCGCAGATCCCCTACTGCGTGTCGAAGGGTGGCCTTGCCCAGCTGACCCGCGCCACGGCGCTTTCGCTGGCGCCCTACGGCATCCGTGTCAATGCCATCGGCCCCGGCTCGATCATGACCGACATGCTGGCAGCGGTGAATTCCGACAAGGCCGCAAAGAACCGCATCCTGTCGCGCACGCCGCTCGGCCGGATCGGCGAAGCTTCGGAAATCGCCTCTGTTGCCGCCTTCCTGGCCTCGGACGACGCATCCTACATGACCGGCCAGACGCTCTACGTGGACGGCGGCCGCATGCCGCTCAACTACACGGTCGCCGTTCCGGACGGCGACTGAGCGCTCCCGCATTCGGACACAACAAGCGGCGGCCGTTCCCTGAACGCGCCGCCGCAGCTTTTTCAGGCACCGGCCAGCGCATCCTCGCGGCTGGCGTCGAACTGGAGGCGGGCGAGGCGGGCATAGAGGCCGCCTTCGGCAACGAGATCCGCATGTCGGCCCATCTCCACGATGCGGCCCTCTTCCATGACGATGATCCGGTCCGCCTTCAGCACGGTGGCAAGGCGGTGGGCGATGACCAGCGTGGTGCGGCCCTGCATCAGCTGCTCCAGCGCCTTCTGCACCTGCACCTCGCTTTCCGCATCCAGCGCGCTTGTCGCCTCGTCCAGCAGCAGCACAGGCGCGTCCTTGAGGATGGCACGGGCGATGGCAATGCGCTGGCGCTGACCGCCGGAGAGCGTCACGCCGCGCTCGCCGATTACCGTGTCATAGCCCTGCGGCATGGCGGAGATGAAGTCATGGGCACGGGCGGCGCGGGCGGCCGCGTGGATTTCCTCCAGCGAGGCACCCGGGCGGCCATAGGCGATGTTTTCCGCCGCCGTCGTGCCAAACACCACCGTGTCCTGCGGCACCAGCGCGATGCGGGAGCGCAGGGCCTGCGGGCTGACATCGCGCAGGTCAACGCCATCAAGGCGCACCTGGCCGGCCACCGGGTCATAGAAACGCATCAGCAGGTGGAAGAGCGTCGACTTGCCTGCCCCCGACGGCCCGACGATGGCGACCGTTTCGCCCGCCTTCACATCAAGGGTCACCTCCCGCACCACGGGCCCGCCGCCGGTGTGGCCATAGGCGAAGCTGACGCCGTCAAAGCTCACTTCGCCGCGCGCCGGGCTTGGCAGGGGCTTGGGATGGGCAGGGGCCTTGATCACCGGCTCGATGCGCAGGATCTCGCCCAGCCGCTCGGCAGCGCCCGCAGCCTGCGAAATCTCGCCCCAGACCTGCGACAGCTCGCCCAAAGCCCCGGCGGCAAGGATTGAATAGAGCAGGAACTGGCCGAGTTCTCCGCCGGTCATCCGGCCCTCGAACACGTCCCCCGCGCCAATCCACAAGACCGCCACCACGCTGGAGGCGATGATGAAGATGGCAAAGCCGGTGAGAACCGCCCTTGCGCCCATGGCGCTGCGCGCTGCGCCAAACGCCTCTTCCACCGCCTTGCGGAACTTGCCTGCCGCAACGCTTTCGCTGGTGAAGGCCTGCAGCGCCCGGATGGCGCCCAGCATTTCCGAGGCAAAGGCGGAAGCACCGGCCAGCGTGTCCTGCGCCCGGCGCGAGCGCTTGCGCACCGAGCGGCCGAAACCGATCAGGGGCAGCACGATCACCGGAATGGCGGCCAGCACGATGACGGACAGGCGCGGGCTGGTGAAGACCATCAGCGACACGGCACCGATGAACATCACCAGATTGCGCATGGCGATGGAGGCGCTGGCACCGAAGGCGGACTTGATCTGGGTGGTGTCCGCCGTCAGCCGCGACAGGATCTCACCCGAGCGGGCGCTGTCATAGAAGGCCGGGCTAAGCGCCGTCAGATGGGCAAAGACATCCGCCCGCACATCGGCAACGATGCGCTCGCCGATCCACATGACGAGGAAATACCGGCAGGAACTGGCAAGAGCGAGGGCCGCCGCGACGCCGATCAGCATCAGGAAGTAGGAGTTGACCAGCGCCGGATCGCCTGCAGTGAAGCCGTTGTCGATCATCCGCCGCACGGCCACAGGCAGAACCAGCGTGACGGAGGCCGCCGCAAACAGCGCCGCCATCGCCCCGGCAACCATCCAGCGGTAACGCAGCACATAGGGGAGAAGCTGCGCCAGCGGCCGCAGTGAGCGGCGGCGTGCTTCAGCCTCGTCTTCAGCGCCCTGCATTGCCGTATTTGCGTCTCTTGCGCCGTCAAACTGCCCGCTCATTTGCCTGCCCGTCAGCTCTGTCAACCTGTCCTGCCATCACTTGGCCCATGGCAGCGGCAATTCCAAGCGGAAAAAGGCGCCTGCAAGCGTTTGCCTGCCCTTGTCTTGCCTGCCGTCTTGAGATATAGCAGCGCCTCATGTTTCAAGGGTCACGCGTGCGGAAGACGTTCGCTGGCTCAAATTTCAGGACTTGCATCTCGCCGGAACGCCCTCACGGGTGTGTGGGCAGGTGCTGGAAAGGACCGGCGATGAAAGCGAACATCCATCCCGATTACCACGGCATCAAGGTCGTGATGACCGATGGCACGGAATACATGACCCGTTCGACCTACGGCAAGGAAGGTGACACGCTCACCCTCGACATCGATCCGACCTCCCACCCGGCCTGGACCGGTGGTGACCGTCAGATCATGGACCGTGGCGGCCGCGTCTCGCGCTTCAAGAACAAGTTCGCAGGCTTCCTGGGCTCCTGAGCCCCAGCACTGCAGATCTTGCAAGCATCAAAAAACCCCCGGACCTGACTGGCCGGGGGTTTTTCGTGTTTTCTGATTTTGTGTTTCTGCGGGTTCCGCTTCAGCCGTTTGGCGCTTCGGTCCCAGTTGGCAGCTGGCGGAAGCCCCGCCAGCTCATGCTTCCTGTCACGTCACAGTTGCTTCAGGTCAGACCAGACCTCAGTGCATCGTGGCTTTCGACTGGATTTTAAAGATCTCTTCCTTGAGCTTGAGCTTCTTGCGCTTCATCTCGGCCAGTTCGAGCGTGTCGACGCTCGGGTGCCGCAGGGCCGTTTCGATCTCTTCGTCGAGGGCTGCGTGGCGGCGCTCCAGTTCTGCAAGATGCGACTGCATTGACATGGATAGTGCTCCTTGTCCTGTTGGCTCAGACAGACAGATGTTGCCACACATTTTGCCGGCTTGTCGAATGCATTTCATGGGACCCGCTCTGCATCTGGCGCATAGTGCAGTGCAAAATAAAAACTACACTTACGTAAGAATTAAAATCACAAGAATAATAGAGGGATTCTATTCTATTGCACCGCACCATAAAACCGGAATTTGTCCACGCCCACAATGTGTTGGGACCACCCGGTGCAAATTTGGCTCGCAGAAACGCAGGCAGCGGTGTACGGTTTCTCCACCGCGATTGGAGTTGCAAGGCGCGATGGGCCGGGGAGCACTTGTGCCAGGATCAGAGCACTTGAGCCCGGCGTGTATTGTGTCTGGGGAGAGCGATGCCGGAAGCTAATGAACAGGCCGTGCGAGTTGAGCTGGCGCAGCTGCGCCAGGAGCACCGTGACCTTGATACCGCCATTCAGGCCCTTGCCGGCACCGGCAGCGCAGATGCCCTGCAGCTGCAGCGCCTGAAAAAGAAGAAACTGATGATCCGCGACCGGATCGCCATTCTGGAAGACCAGCTTTTCCCGGATATCATCGCCTGATCCTCAGGGGCTGAAAAATGCCGGATCGCAGGCCCTTGCGGCCTTGCGCCACGCCTTGCCGTGCCTATAATCCGCGCCTTCTCAAGGCTTGATGCGCCAGCATCTCAGAGACTTGGTATAAGGAGACAGCATGGCAAACGGGCCCGCACCGGTCGCAATCATCATGGGCAGCCAGTCCGACTGGCCGACCATGAAACACGCCGCAGATACGCTTGACCGTCTGGGGGTCGCCTATGAGGCCCGCATCGTCTCCGCCCACCGCACGCCCGAGCGCATGTTCGACTTCGCCAGGGCCGCCCGCGGAAATGGGGTCAAGGTCATCATCGCAGGCGCCGGCGGGGCCGCCCATCTGCCCGGCATGACCGCCGCACTTACGCCGCTGCCGGTGTTCGGCGTGCCGATCGAATCGCGCACCCTGAAAGGTGAAGACAGCCTCCTGTCCATCGTGCAGATGCCGGCAGGCATTCCCGTCGGCACGCTGGCGATTGGCCGCGCCGGTGCCGTCAACGCCGCCCTGCTCGCCGCCTCCGTCCTTGCCCTCACCGATGACGGGCTCGCCGGCCGGCTCGACAGCTACCGCGCCGAACAGACGGCTTCCGTTGCCGATTTCCCGAGCGACGAGGCCTGACCCCGGATGAGCCAGTTTCCTGACGACGGCCGTATCCTCAAGCCCGGCAGCACCATCGGCATTCTCGGCGGCGGTCAGCTGGGCCGCATGCTCGCCCTTGCCGGTGCCAGCCTTGGCCTGAAGAGCCATATCTATTGCCCGGAAGCCGGAAGCCCCGCCTTCGAGGTCGCGGCAGCACACACGCAGGCCGCCTATGAGGATAGCGCAGCGCTGGAGGCCTTTGCCCGCAGCGTCGATGTGGTGACCTACGAGTTCGAGAATGTGCCCGGCCCAACGGCGGCGCATCTTGCCTCCTTCGTCCCCGTCCGCCCCGGGCCGCGCGCCCTTGCCGTGTCGCAGGACCGGCTGAGCGAGAAGGACTTTCTCTCCGGCGCAGGCATTGCCCTTGCCGGCTATGCCACCATTGACAGCCTTGCGGATCTGAACGCCGCGCTCGACCGCTTCGGCGGCCAGGGCGTCCTGAAGACCCGCCGCTTCGGTTATGACGGCAAGGGCCAGGCGATGATCCGCGACCGCGCCACCGCAGCCGATGCGCTGGCGAAACTTGGCGGCAAGGATCTGGTGCTGGAACAGCTCATCCCCTTCACACGTGAAGTCTCTGTCGTCGCCGCACGCGGCATCAATGGTGACATCGCCTGCTACGACATCACCGAGAACCACCACGAGCATCACATCCTCAAGACCTCCACCGTTCCGGCTAGTGTCACACCGGCCACGGCGGCAAAGGCCTTGGAAATTGCCCGGCGCGTGGTCGATAGTCTCGGCTACGTAGGCGTGACCGGCGTGGAAATGTTCGTCACCGGCTCCGGTGCGGACGAGGACCTTCTGGTCAACGAAATCGCCCCGCGCGTGCACAACTCCGGCCACTGGACGCAGGACGCCTGCCTCGTGTCCCAGTTCGAGCAGCACATGCGCGCCGTTGCAGGCTGGCCGCTGGGCAATCCGGCGCGCCACAGTGATGTGGTGATGGAGAACCTGATCGGCGCCGATGCCGAAGGCTGGGCCGCTGTCCTTGCAGAGCCCGGCGCGCGGCTGCATCTCTACGGCAAGGCCGAAATCCGGCTGGGGCGCAAGATGGGCCACGTCAACCGCATCCGCCCGAAGGCAGGTGGCTGACATCCCGCTGGCGGCATGAATCAAAAGGCCCGGTGGAAACGCTCCGCCGGGCCTTTTCCGTTTCGTAGCACCAAGGCCTGCTCTGCTGACGCATCACGCCTTGAAAAGGCTCACACGCCACGCGGGCTTGAATCAGCCTCTGGACACCAGCCCCAGCCGCTCGCGCTGGGAGAAGCGCCAGATGGCGAGAACAGCGGTGAAGGCAAGGCCAACGGCAAGGCCCCACCAGATGCCCACACCGCCCAGCCCGATAACAAAGGCAAGCACGTAAGCCGTGGTCATGCCGACGGCGATGTAACCGGCAAGCGCCAGCAAGAAGGGCACCATCGTGTCCCCCAGCCCGCGCAGGATGCTGCCTGCCGCCACCTGCGCCCCATCGGCCAGCTGGAAGATGGCAGCCACACCGAGGAACACCGCAGCCAGCGCCAGAACCGGCGGCGTATCCGGATGGCCGCTGTCGAGGAACAGGCCGACCAGAAACTCCGGAATCGTCCAGAAGGTGATGGCAGCGCAGCCCATGGAGACGAGCGCAAGGCCGAGCGTGACCCAGCCGGCCCGGGCAACCGCGGACCGGTCCCGCTGACCGGCGGCGATGCCGATGCGGCTCATGCCCGCCTGGCTGATGCCCAGCGGGATCATGAAGGTGATGGCCGCCAGTTGCAGGGCGATGCCATGGGCTGCAAGGGAAACCGTTCCCAGCCAGCCCATCATCAGTGTCGATCCGGAGAACAGGAGGCCTTCGGCCACGATGGTCGCGCCGATGGGTGTACCGACCTTGATGATCGTGAAGAAATCCGGCCAGTCCGGCCGCCAGATCCGTCCGAAAATGGCAAAGCGGCGCAGACGGCGGTGCCGCGTGACATAAACCACGAGCAGCAGGAAGCCGAAGCTGGACGTCAGGACCGAGGCAATGGCCGCCCCCACCAGCTCCAGCCTTGGGAAGCCGAAATTGCCGAAAATCAGCAGATAGTTGAGACCGCCGTTGAGGAAGGCGGAAAGCACCGTGACCCAGAGCACCATCTGCGTCAGGCCGGTGACCGTCAGGAAGGAGCGCAGCGCCATGACCGCAAGCGCGGGGAACAGCGACCACTGCATCACCCGGACATAGGCCCCGGCGGCTGCAGAAATCTGCGGTTCCTGCCCCAGAATCAGGAGGATATCCTCGCTGAACCACAGGAGCAGCCACACCGGCCCGCAGTAGCAGGCCACGATCCACAGCCCCATGCGGACGGAACGGCGCATGGCGCGGGCATCTTTGCGCCCGCGCGCGGCCGCTGCCAGCGGCACGATGGCCTGGCAGACGCCCATGCCGAACATCCAGAACAGGATATAGACATTCTGCGCCAGAACCACGGCGCCAAGCTCGACGGCACCAAGCCAGCCCACCATGATCACGTCGGTGGTGTTGATGGCCATCTGTGCCAGCTGGGCACCGGCCAGTGGCAGGCCCAGCACCAGCGTCGGGCGGATATCACTGAGCCAGAGGCTCTTCGCCGGAAGAGCGGCAGGGGCATTCGGGGGTGAGGTCTGCATGACAGGCTCCGGAAAGCGCGGCAGGCACGTCTCCCGTCAGATCAATGGCATGCGGGGGCGGTGCAATGAAGGAACTCCCCACCGGCATGGAGGGCATGCCTGTTTGATGGGCAGAAAGAGGTAGACCCTTTGGCAGCCCCTGTCCACCCGCAATACTGGCACACCCGCCGCACAACCAGTTCTGCCGCAACGGGACCAGGCTGGCGCTTTCGCAGGCGCAGAGCGCAAGCAGAGTGGACATTGCGGCCAAATTCTGATAACACGCGCGCCAGTGAGCGGTGGTGGCTGCGAGAACAGGCCTTTCAGGCCGGGGCGCGCCACAGGCCTTGCTTTCTAAACATCATGTCTACAGCACTCCTGCCTCTGGCGGGATGTGGAACGATAGGGTCAGACGCGTGCAGGTTCTGGTTCGCGACAACAATGTTGATCAGGCGCTTCGTGCGCTGAAGAAAAAGTTGCAGCGTGAAGGCGTATTCCGCGAGATGAAGCTTCGCGGCCACTACGAGAAGCCTTCCGTGAAGAAGGCGCGCGAGAAGGCTGAAGCTGTCCGCCGCGCCCGCAAGCTTGCGCGCAAGCGCGCGCAGCGCGAGGGCCTGGTTCCCGGCCGCGCCACGCACTGAAAGCTCACGCTCTGGAAGCTGGTGAAACACTGGCCAGGCGTGCAGCGCGCGAGAGGGCTATGCCTTAAAGATTCTGAAAAGACCGGCTGGATTTCCGGCCGGTCTTTTTATGTTGCCTGCAAGCCTTGAGACCGCTACGGCAAACGGGCGGCACGGCCGGCATTGTCAAAGCGTGTTTAAGACGGCAGGGTGAAGCCTCCATGAGGCCTCTGTATCAGGACGGATGATTCGGATGGGCGTTTTTGCAGGCATTCTTCCCCGGACCAGTATCAAGCTGGCAGCGCGGCTGACGGGTGCTGCGGCACTCTGCCTCGCGCTGGCGGCCTGCCAGACCTCGGACATCTACAGCAATGTGCCCATTGACCGGGCGGCAGGGTCCAGCGCCAACATCGATTCACTGACGGCAGTGATCCAGTCCAACCCGCGGGACGCCAGCGCCTATAACACGCGCGGCATCGCCTATGGCCAGGCCGGCCGCCTCGACAAGGCGATGGAAGATTTCAACACCGCGCTGAATCTGGACCCCAACTCCTATCAGGCCTTCGCCAACCGTGCGCTTGTCGAGCGCCGCCGGGGCAACATGCCCAATGCCATCGCCGATTATGACCGGGCGCTGCGCATCAACCCGGCCTATGACACCGCGCTTATCGGCCGCGGCAACACCTACCGTCTGATGGGCCGCTACAATGAGGCCCTGCGCGACTTTGACGAGGCGATCCGCCGCAACTCCTATGACGCCCGGGCCTTCCACAACCGTGGCCTGATCTATCAGGCACAGGGCCAGCACACCTTCGCCATCGAGGACTTCTCGACCGCCATCGTGCTGAACCCCAAGGCGGAAGAGCCCTATACCGCCCGCGGCATTTCCTATCTGAAGATCAACGATCCGGCGGCGGCCCTGTCGGATCTGTCCGATGCGGTCAACCTCGACAAGAACTCCGCCATGGCCTGGGCCGGGCGCGGTGTGGCGCTGGAAATGCAGGGCAAATATACCGACGCGGTGCGCAGCTACAACCGCGCCCTCGGCCTCGACAGCACCAACGATCTTGCCCGTGAAGGCCTGGGCCGCGCCCAGCGCGCCCAGCAGCAGGCTTCCCGCTAACTCTAGCTCTCAGAACGGCGCAGGCGCCTCGAACCGCATGCGTTCGCCCGTCACCGGATGGGTGAACTCCAGCATCTGCGCATGCAGCGCCAGACGCGGGGACGCCTTGCGGGCTTCCTCATGCGCATAAAGGCTGTCGCCGATGATGGGATGGCCGAGGCTGAGCATATGCACCCGCAGCTGATGCGAGCGGCCCGTGATGGGCGTCAGCAGCATACGGGTAAATTCCCCCTCAATGCCGCCATTGCGCCACTGGGTCACCGAAGGACGGCCTTCCTCGAAACAGATCTTCTGCTTCGGCCGGTTCGGCCAGTCGACGATGAGCGGCAGGTTCACTTCCCCAGCCTCCCCTTCGACATGGCCATGGACCAGCGCCACATAGGCCTTGTCCGTCTCGCGCCGCTCGAACTGCATGGAAAGCTGCCGGTGCGCTTCCGCGTTCAGGCCCATGACCATGATGCCGGAGGTGTCGAGATCGAGCCGGTGGACGATCCGCGCCCCGCGCACCATCCGCGACACGCGGGTGGCAAGGCTGTCATCGCGCCCCTCACCCTTGCCGGTGACACTCAAAAGCCCGTGCGGCTTGACCACGACAAGCACGTCCCGGTCCTGAAACAGGATCTGCAGGGGGCCTTGCGGCGGCGTGTAATCAAAGGGAAGCGGCTGGCTCTGGTCCATGCCAGAGCGTATGGCGCGGCGCATGCGCATTTGCAAGAAAAAGCCGCGGACAGCGCCACCCGGACATGACAAAGCCCGCAGAGTGGGCGCAGGCTGTTTCCTAGCCCGGCACCTCTCCTTCGTCATCCCGGCTAAGCGCAGCGCGAGCCGGGATGACGACGGTGAAGGTTTTCCAGCAGCATTCCACCGAAATGACAAAGCCCGCAGCATGGGCTGCGGGCCTTGCCGTATCCCGAGAAGGATGGATCAGACGGTCAGGATCGCCAGAATGCACGTCAGGGCGAAGACGGCGGCGGGCGGGATCCAGCCCTTTTCGCCAAGGGCGAAGCCGATGCCGACGGTCACCAGATTGGCGATCAGCATGATCCAGCCAAGAACCAGCGCAGCCGTGCCGCCAAAAGCAAACATGAGCAGCGTCACCACGATGGACAGGACCGAGATCGTCCCGATCTTCGAGGCGTTGATGAAGCCTTCGTAGGTCCGCTCGTGCTCGGCGTAATCCATGGAAGAAGAAGAAGTGGAGTTGGACATCAGATTCCCCCGGTTCCGGTCATCCTTTTCTGCCCGCATCGCTCTCACGACCGGCGCCGCCAGTCAAGCCCCGAGGTGCAAAGATGTGAGTTTGAAGGGGCGGGGGCTTTGCGCAGAAATGGCATTTTTACTCGCTGTGGGTAAAGCGCAGTGGAGCGGCCAGAAAGACTGAGGTGTCGCCCCGGACGCAGCGAAGCGGAGATCCGGGGACCACTCGTTTCCAGAGCGGAGCTGATTGGGCTCCTGCTCGAATGGATGGTGCAGGTACCTGCCGGACCTTTGGAGACGGCGGCCTCTCTCTGCAAGCGAGTAGTCCCCGGCTCGCGCTTCGCTTGGCCGGGGCGACCCGGAGCCCCCAAGCTTGGCCCTCCTCGCCACTTCTGCAGACGCAAGAATTCACCCTCCCGCCACAAGCCCCGCGCTTTCCAGTGCCGCAGATTGACGGGCAGCGACCGTCTCCACCTTGAAACCGTCGATCTGTTCGTTGAACAGGCGGAAGAAATTCAGCTCGGCACGCAGATGCAGGAACACACCGCCAAGGCCGATGGCGGCGCGGTCCATGAAGACGAACTCGCGCGGCACGGTGACTGGCCCAAGCTTCTTCAGGGATTGCTGCACGCGGAAGGCTTCCTTGCGGCCATATTCGGCCGGGCTCACCCCGTCAGCGATGGAGCGCACCCGGTCGCTCAAGAGCGGGCCATAAATGAAACGGGCCCAGATGTTCAGCACATCGATCAGCTCCCGCGTCAGCCCCTTGAAGCCCCAGCGTTCATAGGCAGAGACGACCCGCGCCTCATCCTCATGCAGGAGCCCCAGATAGAGATCCACCACCCCTTCGACAAAACCGGGCGGGAAGATGCGGATGCAGCCGTAATCAAGCAGGTTGATGCCCGCCGCCTCGCCGTTCTCCTGAAACACGGTGTAATTGCCAAGGTGAGGATCGCCATGGATGACACCGAAATGGCTGAAAGGATGCCACCAGGCATGGAACATGGTGGAAGCCAGCCGGTTACGCGTTTCCAGATCCGCGTCCTTCCAGGACAGCAGCGGCCCACCCTCCAGCCAGCCCATGGTCAGCAGGCGATTGGTCGAGAGTTCCGGCACCACTTCGGGCACGCGGATGCGCGGCTCATCCCTGAAGATGGCGCGGTAGACGGCCATCTGCTGCGCCTCGCGCTGGTAATCCAGCTCCTCACGCAGCCGCTCGCCGATTTCCTTGGCGATCTCACGGGTGTCAATGGCCGACTGCATGCGCCGGTGCAGGGAGAAGAGCATGGAAAGCTGGCTCAGGTCCGCCTCTACGGCAGAAGCCATGTCCGGATATTGCAGCTTGCAGGCCAGAGCGCGGCCGTCCTGCGCCTCGGCCCGGTGCACCTGACCCAGCGATGCCGCCGCCGCAGGCTCCTTCTCGAAAATGGCAAAGCGCTGCTCCCAATCCGCCCCCAATTCGGCGCGCATGCGGCGCTTGACGAAGGCCCAGCCCATCGGCGGGGCATTGGCCTGCAGCTTGGCAAGTTCGGCAGCATATTCGGGTGGCAGCAGATCGGGGATGGTGGAGAGAAGCTGCGCCACCTTCATCAGCGGCCCCTTCAGACCGCCCAGCGCGGCGGCAAGGCTCTCGGCATCCTTCCTGTTGTCCGCCGCAAGACCGAAAAGCTTCGCCCCCGCCAGCTTGGCGGCAACGCCGCCCACATTGGTGCCCACGCGGGCATAGCGGCCAACGCGGGCCGAAAACCGGTTGGCTTCCCTGTCATTACCTGCGGACATCAAGGCTTCCTGACATGCTGAACTCTTGTCCTGCTCCCATATGGGACGCTGGCTCCGTTCAGCAAGTCACATTGCCGGCAGTCATCAGACAAGGCTGGCGAGATCTGCGGCAAGCTGGTCGCGGTGCAGCGTCAGGCCCTTGTAGCGCAATTGCGCCTCATCAAGGCTGCCAAGCTGCTCCGCCAGCCCTGCGGCCAATTCCCGCGCCCGGGGCTGCGCGGCCAGCAGGCGCAAGGGATCGTGATGGATCTTGATGGTAAACAGCAGATCGCCGCTATCCGGCAGCCGTGAGAGCGTCTGCCGCTCCACCCGGATGAAGGCGCCCGCCAGCATCGCCCCCTCGCCTTCCGCCATTTGCGGCGACATCTGCTTGGGCCGGGGGTGATGCAGCTCCGGACTGTCATAGACCGACCAGTTGAGCCGCGCCACCAGCTGGCCGGGCTTCAGATTGTCGAAGATGCGGTCCACCGTCTGGCCCATGCGCCCGGCATAGCCCGGCACATGTTCATGGATCTGCGCCATCGGCCGCGACGCCTTGGCGGCCAGCGACCAGGAGGACGGAAAACAGAGCGAAGCCGCAGCCAGCCGCCAGCCACCCTCCCCCTTGCGCATGAGGACGAGATCTTCCTGCACGGCACCGCTGATGGTCAGAAGCGGCGGCTCATTGTCCTGCAGATGAAAGGCCGTGCCATCCGCGGCCAAGGCAATACCGCCGCCATCAGCCCGGTAGAGATCCGGATGCGCCACAGGCAGATGCGCGGCCATGAGTGCGAAGGCTTCCGCCTGCGCGGCCAAAGTCTCCGGCTCGCCATGGAACACCAGATCCGGCACGGTGGCCATCAGCTCACGCTTGCGCGCCAGCTGTTCGGCAAAGCGCTCGTCCGGATCAAACCAGCGCTCCTGCGGCACCGGTTCCAGGCCAATGGAGAAGGGACGTTTCGACCCGTCATAAGGCGTGTAACGGAACATCCCCTCTCCTCATTTTATCAATGGAAAACCGGACCTCAGTCTTCCATCGCCTCCAGCTCGTCGATGATGCGCTCGATCACCGACAGGCCCTTCTTCCAGAAGCCCGGATCGCCGGCATCAAGCCCGAAGGGCGCCAGCAGCTCCGAATGATGCTTGGTGCCACCGGCCTTCAGCAGATCAAAATACTTCTGCTGGAACCCAGCCTCGGCTTCCTCATAGACCGCATAGAGCGAATTCACGAGGCAGTCGCCGAAGGCATAGGCGTACACATAGAAGGGCGAATGGATGAAGTGCGGGATATAGGTCCAGAAGGTCTCGTAGCCCTCACCCAGATGGATTGCGGGTCCAAGGCTCTCGCGCTGAACATCCATCCAGATCTCGCCGATGCGCTCCGCCGTCAGCTCGCCGTTGCGCCGCTCGGCATGGATGCGGCGCTCGAAGCTGTAGAAGGCGATCTGCCGCACCACCGTGTTGATCATATCCTCTGCCTTGGAGGCCAGCATGATCTTGCGGGTGCGCTTGTCCCCGGCCTTGTCCAGCAGCGAGCGGAAGGTCAGCATCTCGCCGAAGACGCTCGCCGTCTCGGCCAGCGTCAGCGGCGTCGGTGCCATCAGCGGGCCGTTGGGGGCAGCGAGCACCTGATGCACGCCATGACCCAGTTCATGGGCCAGCGTCATCACGTCCCGCGTCTTGCCAAGGTAATTGACCAGCACATAGGGATGCGCGCTCGGCACGGTGGGATGGGCAAAGGCACCCGGCGCCTTGCCGTCGCGTGCAGGCGCATCGATCCAGCCCTTGTCGAAGAAGCGCTGCGCGATTTCCGCCATCTCCGGCGAGAAACCGGCGTAAGCGGCCAGCACCGTATCGCGGGCCTCGCTCCAGGGGATGACCCGGTTGTCCGCCTTCGGCAGCGGTGCATTCCGGTCCCAGTGGTTCAGCTTGTCCATGCCGAGCCAACGGGCTTTCAGCGCATAATAGCGGTGCGACAGGCGCGGATAGGCATCGCGCACGGCGGCAACCATGGCATCCACCACCTCGCGTTCCACCCGGTTGGCCAGGTGCCGGCTGTCGGCAATGTCCTCGAACTTGCGCCAGCGGTCGGAGATTTCCTTGTCCTTGGCCAGCGTGTTGGTAATCAGCGTGAAGACCCGCAGGTTCGCCTTGAAGGTTTCGGCCAGCGCATCAGAGGCTGCCTTGCGCCGTGCCGGATCAGCGTCCTGCAACAGGTTCAGCACCTGCTCGATGCCAAGGCTTTCGCCGCCAACGGTGAAGCGAAGCGAGGCGATCGTTTCGTCAAACAGCCGGTTCCAGGCGCCGCGCCCGGTGACGGACTTCTCGTGGAACAGCTGCTCCACCCGGTCTTCCAGCTGGAACGGCTTTTCCTTGCGCAGATCCTCGAACCAGGGACGGTAGTGTTTCAGGCCGGAATCCTCCAGCGCCGCTTCGATCACCGCATCCTCGATGGAGTTGATCTCCAGCGTGAAGAACAGAAGGTGCGAGCTGGCCGAGGTGATCTTTTCCTGCACGTCGCCATAGAATTTCTGCCGGGCCGGATCGGTGGTGTTGCCGGCATAAACGAGGCCCGCGAAGGAAATCAGCTTGCCGAGCAGGTCTTCCAGATCCTCAAAGGACTGAATCGCAGCAAGGAGCCCGTCCCTGTCTTCGGCGGCAAGCCTTGCCAGATGCCCCTTGTAAGCGCCTTCGAACTGGCGGGAGCGCTCGAGGGCTGCGGCCAGATCGGCCTGAACCTGCGGCGCGTCCGGTGCCGGATAGAGGTCTGTGAGATCCCATTCCGGCAAGTCGCCCAGCCCTGTTGCGGTTGCGTGGGAGCTGGCGGCTTCAATACCCTTCATAAATCCTCCGGTTGCATCCGTGCGATGCGTCAAAGACATGTCTGCAAGTCTGTGCTTGTTGAAATTAGGGCGCAAACCCCGTCACAAGCAATCATCATTCTATCGAATGGCGCCATGATTATGGACGATTTGTTTACTTGCGGCTGCGAATGATGGCCCGAATTGAGACAGGTAAGGCCGGGACGTAAAATGGTAGCAGCCAGCGGACGCATCCTCGTTGTTGATGACGACCCGATCCAGCGCCGCCTGTTGCAGGAGGCCATCACCCGCTTTGGTTACAAGGTGAAGCTGGCCGAGAACGGCGCTGAAGCGCTGAAGATCATGACCGGCGTGGAAGGCGCGGATATCGACCTAGTCGTCATGGACATGGTGATGCCGGAGCTGGACGGCCTTGGCGCCCTGCGCCAGATGCGGGCCCAGAAGATTGCCGTGCCGGTGATCATGCAGACCGCCCACGGCGGCATCGACACGGTCGTCAATGCCATGAATGCGGGCGCGCAGGATTTCGTCGTCAAGCCGGTGTCGGCCGAGCGGCTGGAGGTCTCCATCCGCAACCTGATGAAGGTCTCGGCACTCGAAAGCGAAATCACCCGCCTGCACAAGCGCGCGTCCGGCACGCTGACCTTCAACGAGATCATCACCCGCTCGGCCGCCATGGAGCGCGTGCTGCGCCTTGGCCAGCGGGCCGCCTCGTCCAACATCCCGATCCTGATCGAAGGAGAGAGCGGCGTCGGCAAGGAACTGATCGCCCGCGCCATCCAGGGCACCAGCGACCGCAAGTCCCGCCCTTTCATCACCGTGAACTGCGGCGCCATTCCGGACAATCTGGTGGAATCGATCCTCTTCGGCCACGAGAAAGGCGCCTTCACCGGCGCGGTCGACAAGCATGTCGGCAAGTTTCAGGAAGCCCATGGCGGCACCCTTTTCCTGGATGAAGTGGGCGAGTTGCCCATGGAGGTGCAGGTCAAGCTCCTGCGCGCGCTGCAGGAAGGGGAGATCGACCCCATCGGCGCCCGCCGCCCCGTGAAGGTGGACTTCCGCCTCATCTCCGCCACCAACCGGCGCTTGCTGGATCTGGTGAAGGAAGGCGGCTTCCGCGAGGACCTTTATTACCGGCTCAACGTCTTTCCGATCTGGATCCCGCCGCTGCGCGACCGCATCGAGGACATTCCGGCACTCGCCCGCCATTTCCTCGCGCGCTTTGCAGCCGAGGAAGGCAAGCCGCAGGTGCGCGGCATCTCGGCCGAAGCGCTGGCCCTGCTGCAGGCCTATACCTGGCCCGGCAACATCCGCCAGCTGGAAAACACCATCTTCCGCGCCGTGGTGCTGTGCGATGGCGACCAGCTCGTGCCTGAGGATTTCCCGCAGGTGGCAGCAGCGCTCGATCATCCCCTGCCCGTGCCGGAACTAAAGGCAGCGCCTGTCAGCGTGAGCGCGAGCTCTTCGCCGGCCACAAGCGCGGCGGCGGCGTTTTCCACAAGTTCCCCACAGGGCGGCCAGGCTGTGCCGCCTCATCATCAAGCTGCCACAAGCTCCCCCTATGGGTTCCTCCGCAGTCTTGACGATGGCGGTCATCTGCGCAGCCTGACGGCTGTGGAGGAGGAAATGATCCGTACGGCCATCAGCCACTATGGCGGGCGGATGACAGAAGTCGCGAAACGGCTAGGAATTGGACGCTCGACGCTGTACAGAAAGCTGAAGGATTACGGTCTGGAGGACAGCACCGATCAGCAGACTGGAGAAACGTGACAGCGCAGCTGCGGCATACCGGCATCTGTCAATGGATGTTTGATTGAGCCGTTCCGGACTGCTGACGCAGAAACCTTCTCCTGGATCTGCCTCGACTGGAGGACAAGACAATGGGAATCAGCCGGTTACCAAATGCGGCATACGCAAAATCAGGGGCTGGATTCCTCGTTGTAAATTCGCCACTATGGGCCGTGAAATGAAATCACGGTAAAAACTTCTTAACCTCACGCCGGTAACGTCCTCTTCATCATCGGGGGGAAGTTCCGGCCGCCAGGCCGATAGAATGCGAGAAGTGATTTGCGTACACGGTTTGCCCGAGACAACGCCCTGACCCGACTGAAGCGCCTTGTGGCGCTCGTCTGTGTTTTCGGCGCCATGCTCCTTGCGCCTGCACTGGTTGCACCCGGCCTGTCATCCGCACATGCCGAAACCCGCACCCTCAAGCTCTATAACGTGCATACCAAGGAAAGAGTTCAGATCACGTTCAAGAAGGACGGCCGGTATATCCCGGGCGGCCTGCGTGACGCGAACCGTTTCCTGAGGGACTGGCGGCGCAACGAGATCACCAACATCGACCCGAATCTGCTCGACCTGGTCTGGGAAGTGTACCAGCAGGTTGGCGGACGTGATTACATCCACGTGGTGTCGAGCTACCGTTCGCCGGCAACCAACAACATGCTGCGCGGCCGCTCGCGCGGTGTGGCGCAGAAGAGCCAGCACATGCTTGGCAAGGCGATGGATTTCTTCATCCCCGGCGTTGATCTTGCAAAGCTCCGTGCCACCGGCCTGCGCAGGCAGGTAGGCGGCGTCGGCTTCTATCCCACCTCCGGCTCGCCCTTCGTCCATATGGACACCGGCAGCGTCCGCCACTGGCCGAAGATGACGCGCCAGCAGCTGGCAAGCGTCTTCCCGGACGGCAAGACCATTCACATTCCCGCCGATGGCAAGCCGATGCCGGGTTATCAGCAGGCCCTGGCCGAGCTGAAGAGCGGCCGCCGCTCTGCCCCCGTCGTTGTCGCCAGCAACAGCGGCGGTGAGGAAGGTGAAAGCACCAGCCGGATGAACACACGTGGCCAGACCCTCACCTCAGGTGACGATGGCCGCCTTGTGCGTCCCGCCGCAAGTGGTGGCCGCAACTTCCTGGCCGCCCTCTTCTCTGGCGAGGATGACGATGTAGAAGAGGCTGCAGCCCAGCCTGACCGTGCCCCTGCGCAGGTGCGCCCGGGCGCAGTCGCTGCACGCGGCACTGTGGCTGCAACTCCGCCTGCTGCAGCACCGGCACGTGCGCCTGAACCCGAAGCTCCTGTTGTCACCGCAACCGCCCTGCCTCAGGGCAAGCCCGCAGGGGCCCGCGAGCCAGCCAACATCCCCTTCCAGATTGCATCGGCTGATACAGGCGGCGTCAGCGCCGACGAGGCTCTGAAGCAGGCTGCCGCAGCCGCAGCGCCGGTCCCGCCCGCAGCACCGTCCCAGCCAGCCGCCGCGCAGCAACTGGCCGCAGTCGCGGTTCCGCACGCCAAGCCGCAGTCGGCAACCGCCCGCGCCGTGGCTCAGGCCACGGACCCTGTCTCTGCAATCATGGCTGCCACGGGCACCCAGCCGGCTCCGAAGCCGCAACTGACGGCAGCGGCCATGGCCTATGCCTCGCAGGCCGCCACCCAGCCGCAGCCGACCACGCAGGATGTGCTGCGCGCCAAGGCAGCGGAAGCTGCGGCCCGGATGGCCCGCGACAAGAAGAAGCCGGCCACGCCTGCTCCGACCCTTGCCGGCCTCGTACCCGCGCAGATCAAAGATCCGCTGGCTGGTTTTGCCCGCGCACCGGACAAGAACTCGCCGGAGATCATCTCGGCCGCATCGACGCTGCGCACCGGATCCTTCGCGAAGATGAGCCATCCGAACCAGCGCAAGCTCACCGAGCTGCTGGAGCCGGGCAACCGCTTCCTGAAGAACAGCTTCACCACGGCAGCTCCGCAGGACATCCGTGCCGACAGCTTCACCGGCACCGCCGTGGCAATTCTTCCGGTGGTCTACACCCGCTGAACCGGGTGGAAGCACAAGCTTGAAACAAAAAGAGCGGCCCCTTGAGGCCGCTCTTTTCATGTCCGGTGCCCCGGAAAAGAAACGGGCGGCCACGCCGCCCGTTTGCAAACCGGTGGTCTGCGTTCAGCCGTTGCCGGAATAGGCCGACATGCCGAGGGCCTGGAGGTACAGGTCGAGAACCGCTTCCTCTTCCTCACGCTCATGCGGCTGCTTCTTGCGCAGGGAAATCACCTTGCGCAGGATCTTGACGTCAAAGCCGTTGCCCTTGGCCTCCGCATAGACATCCTTGATGTCGTCGGAGATCACTTTCTTTTCTTCCTCAAGACGCTCGATACGCTCGATAAACGCCCTGAGCTGGTCTGCGGCAACGCCACCCGGATCTGACATGCTAGCACTCCTTCAGTTGTGAATTGCGCCTGCCCTGCCACGGTCCGAAGGCCGGGTCAAGCGGCGGCTTGATGGGAAGTCCCAAAGTTTGAAGCCGGATCAGTGCTCCGGACGGCTGGCGTCGAAGGCAGCCTTCTGTTCCGCCGTCGCCTCGCGCTGGTGGAGCCGCTTCCAGTCTTCATAAGGCATGCCGTAGACAAGTTCCCTTGCCTCGTCCTTGCCAAGGGCGACACCCGCCTTGCCTGCTTCCTCCGCCATCCAGTTGGACAGGCAGTTGCGGCAGAAGCCGGCGAGATTCATCATGTCGATGTTCTGCACATCGGTGCGCTTGCGCAGATGCTCCACCAGCCGGCGGAACGCCGCTGCTTCCAGCTTTTCCTGCGTTGCTGCATCAAGATCCATCGCTGTCTCTCCGCTTGTTTCAGTCCGCCCGCGACCCGTGATGCCGGATCTGGCGCAGGTCCGGCATGCCGGTCATGCGGCGCAGGATGGACTCCAGCCGGCCGGCCCATTCCAGCACACCCGCCTCATCGCCGATCAGATCCTGCCGGACTTCGATCAGCACATGGGCCAGGCCGCGCCGGGTGCAGTGGCGGTACATTGTGTCGTTTTTCAGGGCTCCGTCGTAAGGCTCATTGTCGCCGACGACAAGCGTTCCATCCGCAGACAGAGCTTCGAGAACGGGCGTAACCGCACGCGGATCCTTGTCCCACAGCAGCCCCGCATGCCAGGGCCGCGGCGTGCCACGCCAGACCGGCGTATAGCTGTGGATCGACACGACGACCGGAGGTGCCGCCTCTTCCAGCATGGCATCCAGCGTCGCGGCGATACGGTCATGATAGGGCCGGTGATAGAGCGCAATGCGCCGCTCCCGCTCTGCCGCATCATGGCGGGCATTGCCGGGCACAACGGCACCATCGGACAGGCGCATCACCAGCGTCGGATCATCCTCCCCCCGGTTGGGATCGATCAGCAGGCGCGAGAAGGTCGTCATCAGCGCGGGCGCGGCAAGCCGCCGTGCCAGTTCCAGCGTCAGCGGCCGCACGCCGATGTCATAGGCGATATGCCGTTCAAACTGTGCCGGAGGCAGGCCCAGATCGCCATATTCGGGCGGCAGGGCGTTGCGGGCATGATCGCACAGCAGCAGCAGGCCGCAGGCAAGATTCCCGTCAATGGCTTCGACAGGCTCAAATGCGGAAGGGTTCAAGTGCATTGCTCGGGGATGACGGTTGAGAGGATGCGCAATTCGGATGACGCAAGCGCTTTGCTTGCGTAAGAAATAGAACATAGAGGCGCCTCTACCAACAGGTTTTCGATGCCCGTCGCCACACATACCGCTTCCTTTCTCGAAACCTTGTTTCAGGCTGCGGTTGATGCTGCTCTTCCGGGACAGTGCCTTCCCCCGCATTTGCCTGAACCTGTGGAAAGCGGGCGGATCATTCTGCTGGCGGCAGGCAAGGCGGCAGGCTCCATGCTGGAGACAGCCGAGCGCCATTACCGGGAAGACCGCGGCCTCGGGCCGGACCGGCTTCTGGGCCTTGGCGTCACCCGCCATGGCTACGCCCGCCCGACGGGCACCATCGAACTGGTAGAGGCCGGACACCCCGTGCCGGATGAGGCGGGCGTTGCGGCAACGCTGCGCTGCCTCGACATCGCCCGCAGCGCGCGAGCCGGCGATCATGTGGTGGTGCTGCTCTCCGGCGGCGGCTCTGCAAACTGGATTGCCCCGGCTGAAGGCGTGTCTCTTGCCGACAAGCAGGCGCTGACCAAGGCGCTGCTGCGCTCCGGGGCGACGATCGACGAGATCAACACCATCCGCAAGCATCTCTCGCGCATCAAGGGCGGCCGCCTTGCCAAGGCGATCCGTCCGGATGTGGCGCTGACGACGCTGGCCGCGTCGGATGTGCCCCACGACGATCCTGCGGTGATTGCCTCCGGCCCCACCGTGCCGGACCCGACCACGCTGCAGCATGCGCGCGGCCTGTGCCTGGCACGCGGCATCAGCCTGCCGCCCTCCATTCAGGCTGCACTGAACGACCCGGCCAACGAAAGCATCAAGCCGGGCGATGCCGCTTTCGAGGGGCGCAGCTACACGCTGGTGGCAACGCCGATGCAGTCCATCGAGGCCGCAAGGCGCGTGGCAGAGGCCGCCGGTTACGAGACGATCATCCTGGGCGACAGCCTTGAAGGTGAGGCGCGCGACGTCGCCGCCTCGCATGCAACACTGGCCCTTGACCTGCAGCGGAGCGGCCGGCGCTGCGTGCTTCTGTCCGGCGGAGAATTGACGGTTACCATCCGCGGCGACGGATGCGGCGGGCCGAACCAGGAATATGCGCTGGCGCTGGCGCTCGCCCTCAACGGCACCGAAGGCATTTCGGCAGTCGCGGGGGATACGGACGGCACGGACGGCGGACGCGGACGCGCCGATGACGCGGCTGGTGCCATGCTCGATTCGTCCACCCTCGCCCGCGCATCGGCCACGGGTCTTGATGCTGCCGCATTTCTGGCGAGAAACGACAGCACCGGCTTCTTCGAGAAGCTTGGGGATCTGCTGACCCCCGGGCCAACTTTCACCAATGTCAACGACTTCCGTGCCGTTGTCATTGACAGGACATGACCCGGACCGCAAAAGTCCTCACAAATTATCGGATTAAATCGGTTTAATGATCACGGACAAGGAACGCAGGGCATGAGAGATCCGGCATGGACCGGCACAGGCTTTGCGCGTGCAGCTCTTGCATTTGCAGCTTTTGTTGCTGTTGCTCTCCTGAGTGATACGGCAAAAGCGGACTTGCGCCTGTGTAACAAGACCGAAAGCAACGTTGGCGTTGCCATTGGATACAAGGACAAGACTGACTGGGTCACCGAAGGCTGGTGGAACCTGGCAGCCAACAGCTGTGAAACGCTTGTGCCGGGGGCACTTGTGTCACGCTACTATTACATTTATGCCGTCGATTACGATCAGTTTGGCGAATGGGGCGGCCGGGCGTACATGTGTACGCGCGAAAAAGAGTTCACGATTCGCGGAATTGAAGACTGTGTGGCGCGCGGCTACGAGCGCACTGGATTTTTCGAAATCGACACAGGCGAGCAGAGCAACTGGACGGTTCAGCTGACTGAGCCGGTACAACAGGGAACGGGTGCACAATGAGGCGAAATCGGCGCGTTAAAATTCTTGCAACTCTGGGACCGGCCTCTTCCACCCAGGAGATGATCGAGAAGCTGCATACGGCCGGTGCGGATGTGTTCCGCATCAACATGAGCCATGCTGACCACGATCTGATGCGCGAACTGGTGCGCCGCATCCGCGCTGTCGAGGAGAAGGTCGGCCGCCCGATCGGTATTCTCGCCGACCTCCAGGGCCCGAAGCTGCGCGTCGGCAAGTTCGCCGAAGGCCCGGTGATGCTGGAAGACGGCGCCACCTTCGTGCTGGACTCCGCCCCCACCCCAGGCGACGTCTCCCGCGTCTTCCTGCCCCATCCGGAAATCCTCAAGGCACTTCAGCCGGGCCACCGCCTGCTGCTCGACGACGGCAAGATCCGCCTCGTTGTCACCGAGTGCACTCCCTCGCGCGCCATGACCCGCGTGGAAGTCGGCGGCAAGCTGTCCGACAAGAAGGGCGTCAGCGTTCCGGATTCGGAAATCGGCATGAGCGCCCTCACCGACAAGGATCGCGCCGACCTGACCGCCGTGCTGGAAACCAGCGTGGACTGGATCGCTCTCTCCTTCATCCAGCGCCCGGACGATATTGCCGAAGTGCGCAAGATCGTGCGCGGCCGCGCCGGCATCCTCGCCAAGATCGAGAAGCCCCAGGCGATCGACCGTCTGGCCGAGATCATCGAGCTGTCCGACGCCCTGATGGTTGCCCGTGGTGACCTTGGCGTGGAAATGCCGCTGGAGCAGGTTCCCGGCCTCCAGAAGCGCATCGTCCGCGCTGCCCGCCGCGCCGGCAAGCCGGTGGTCGTCGCCACCCAGATGCTGGAATCCATGATCACCGCTCCGGTGCCGACCCGCGCCGAAGTGTCGGACGTCGCCACGGCCGTGTTCGAAGGCGCCGATGCCATCATGCTGTCGGCGGAGTCGGCTGCTGGCCAGTTCCCGATCGAAGCGGTCAGCACCATGGACCGGATCGCCCAGCAGGTGGAAACGGACCAGAACTTCCGCACCATCATCCACGCGCAGCGGACCGAGCCGGAGGCCACCGGCGCCGATGCCATCTCGGCAGCGGCACGGCAGATCGCCGAAACGCTGAACCTTGCGGCTGTCGTCTGCTACACCTCGTCGGGCGCCACGGGCCTGCGCGCCGCGCGTGAACGCTGCTCCGCCCCGGTCATCGCCCTGTCGCCGGTCGCTTCCACGGCCCGCCGTCTTGCCCTCGCCTGGGGCCTGCACTGCGTCGTCAGCGAGGATGCGAACGACGAGAATGACATGGTGAACCGCGCCTGCAAGATCGCCAGCCAGGAAGGCTTCGCCAAGCCCGGCCAGCGCGTGATCGTGACGGCCGGCGTGCCCTTTGGCACCCCCGGCTCCACCAACATGCTGCGCATCGCCTTCGTCGGCAGCGACGGCCAGAGCGGCCTCTGAGAGCCCTCAAACACCTGATACCTGATGGCCCGCCCCTGGCGGGCCATTTTGTTTGAAGGAGCACAACCCAAAGGGGCAAAGAATAGATTACACTTGATATATGGCGAAGTTTGCGAAAATCTCTTCTGACAAATTTCCTGGACTGCACTCGAATGAATCAGAGCGGCCATCATCAAACTGACCCGGAGTTCTGGATCCAGGAATGGCTTACTCAGATCAAACGAGTTTCTGAATCACGCTGGCCCAAGAAATTCAGGCCAGTCATCAAGGGCACACCGCGCGTCGGCGACCTTTACTGGTGTAACTTCCATCGGGAAACCGAAGTTGAGCTCCCTGAAATGTGGAAGACCCGGCCCTGCGTCATCGTAAGCCGCAAGAACGTGCTTCACGGCAAGGTTACAGTTCTGCCTTTTTCAACATCACTTAGGAATGCAGATGACGGGATGGCCCATGAGGTCAGCAAGGCGACTCGCGACAAGCTGGATGGCAGAGTAAGCTGGATTCTATGCGATCACCCCTGCACCGTTGCCACCAGCCGCTTGCGGCAAGTGAAGGGCGGTGTCCCGAAACTGCCCTCTGCGGAACTGAGGGACGTCCTGCTTCTGATGACAAGGGCTCTTGCGGAACCTCTTCCTTAAGCACTTACCTTGACTTTTGAGCAGTAAGACGCATATTTGAAGACATATGCGGGAATGGAAACATTCTTCCGCCGCCCGGAGACGGGAGTTAAATGCCAAGCCACCCCTCGGGGTGGCTTTGGTTTTTCAAGCGCCCGCACGCTTCCCCCCCACGCCTCAAAGCCCCCGGATCAGCGCCACGATCTCCTCCGTGTGGCTGTGCTGCGGCATGTGGCCGGCGCCGGGCAGTTCGATCAGGCGGCAATTGGGCAGATCGCGCTCCAGGCCCTTCGAGTGAATGCTGGGCCAGACAACCGTGTCCTGATCGCCTGTGATGGCAAGGGCCGGCTGGGTGATGGCGCCGTAGTCACGGCACTGCTGCGCCAGATGGCGGTTGAAGGCGGCAAGGTCCATGGCATTGGCGCGGAAGCTCTCCGGCCGGAACAACAGATCCACGCCGATGGCCGTGTCATATCCCTCCGGCACGCTTGCCGGCGCAAAGACGTTGCGCATGGAGGCAGGCGCCAGACGCTCGGCAGCGGGCAAGGCCAGCGTGCGGCAGAACAGTTCCCCGATCACAGGCAGCGCAGCGAGCTTGTAGTACCATGCGACGCCGCCATTCCAGGGATGGGTGGCGGGCGCCAGAAAGACGAGGCCCCTGACCCGCTCCGGCGCCTCCAGCGCCAATGCAGCGGCCACAGAAGCCCCAAAGGAATGGCCGATGACAACAGCCGGCCCGAAGTCCAGCATTTTCAGGAGCGCGGCGATGCGCCGGGCCTGATCCCGCGGCGAGGCATCCGGCGGCAGGTTCCGCTCGGAGAAACCAAGGCCCGGCCGGTCCACGAACAGCATCTCGTGCGTGTCCTTGAAATGCGGCGCAAAGGCGAGGTGCAGATCCTGCAGGTTTCCGCTCGCCCCATGGATGAAAAGCAGGCGGGGCACATCGCCAGAGACAGCAGGAGGCCACGAACGAACATAGTGCACGTATGCACGGTCAACAAAGCCAAGGGTTCCGGCCGGCTTATGACGGGCATTGATGCGCCTGCGGCGCAATTCGGTATAGAGGGCGAGGAACAGGAAAACGGCGACAACAATCAGCAACAACGACACTCCGGCAGCCGGTTGAGCCTGAGTGCGGCAGCAAGGGAACGGGCCCGGCCTCAGATCGGCTCGCCGGCCAGTTCCTTCTCAAGCTCTTCGATTGCTTTACGTGCGCTTTCCAGTCCCGGATGTATTTGCGAGACACTCCGGAAGGTGGCCAAGGCCTTTTCCTTCTGGTCCAGATGGCGCTGGATGATCGCCAGACCGGACAGCGCGCCCCAATGTCGGGGCTCCAGCGCCAGAACGTGCTCGATGTCGGCCAGCGAACGGCCATACTCGCGCTGCACATAGTAGATAGTCGCCCGGCGGTTCCAGCCCTCGGCATAATCGGGCTTCAAGCGCAGCACAACATCCATGAGATCGAGGGCAAGGCCATAGTCCTCGGCCCTGAGAGCAACGGCCGCGCGCTGCATCAGCAGGTTCACCGTGTCGCTGCCGGATTCAAGATGCGCCCGCTGGATCTTGCGCGCGATCGGAGCCGCATCGCGGTCCGATTTTGCAGCAGCAAGGTCCCGGTAGAGGCTGTCCAGCGGCTTCTCGTCAGCCTGGACCTCAGGCGCCCTTGCAGCACCGGACGCATCCTCATCGCCTTCCGGCGGCAGAGTGTTAAGATCCTCTGCGGAAGGCGGTGGCGTGCCGGGCGTCACTTCCTGCGCCAGCGATGGCTGGAGCGGAAGGGCAAGAAGGAAAGCTACAAACAGGAAAAGCCGCATGCTGGCAAGGATACCTTGCTGCACGCGGCCGTCAATCCTGCAAAGCAAGAAGGGGCTCACGATCCCGCGAGCACCAGCAACTCAGCCCTGACGAGCCTTGAAGCGCGGGTTCTTCTTGTTGATGATGTAGACGCGGCCCTTACGGCGAACCATGCGGTTTTCCCGGTGACGGGCCATCAGCGCCTTGAGAGAGTTCTTGATCTTCATCGTTGTGTCCCCGGAAGGGCCCTGCTGTTCTACTCAAAAGAAACGGGCGCCTGGGCGCCCGCATGGACTTGGTTTCTGGCCAAAAACCCCGGCGCGGATATCGCGCCTGAGGCTTCTTTCCTCACCTGCAGCTGACCGGGCCCTCGCCTTGCCTGCTGCAATAATGGTGGGCGTGACAGGGATTGAACCTGTGACCCCTACGATGTCAACGTAGTGCTCTCCCGCTGAGCTACACGCCCGAAATCTTCGGAACCAAGCGCCGGAGCGCTGCGGTGGTCAGCGATATAACGGGGATCGCCGGACTGTGCAAGACCCCAATCTCAGAACCGTCAAACAATTTTTCAGACGGCACTGACCTGTGGAAAGACGCCTTCCCACATCACTGACCGGCAGCCCTCAGGCTGCCAGCATGCGTTCGACTTCCTGCACAAGGTCCTTCAGGTGGAAGGGCTTGGACAGAACCTTGGCATCTTTCGGCGCATTGGAATCCGGGTTCAGCGCCACGGCCGCAAAGCCGGTGATGAACATGACCTTGAGGTCCGGGTCCAGCTGCGTGGCGCGGCGGGCCAGCTCGATGCCGTCCATCTCCGGCATGACGATATCCGTCAGCAGCAGGGCGAAAGGCTCTTCCCGCAGGCGTTCATAGGCGCTCTTGCCGTTATCAAAGGACACGACATCATGGCCGGCGTTCTCAAGCGCCTTGGCCAGAAAGCGCCGCATATCATTGTCGTCTTCCGCCAGAAGGATTCGCGACATGGTGGACAACCGTCAAACTCCGAAACTCAGGGAAACCACCGCCGGGGGTGGGTGCTCGATGCCAGTTATAATTCCAATCCGCCGTAAAGATAGAGTGAAGCGGGCTTGAACACCGCGCTTTCGCTCATTTGTGGACAGGACTGTTGATTCCTTGGCAAGATAAGGAAACAGCAAGCTTGCGACCGGGCAGGTTTGCCGGCAGAGCGGAAAGCGGTCAGCCCCATGCGCATCATCACCGGCTTCGGAGCGGAGCCCGTCTTTGAACCAGCCTTCGAGATTCTCGCGCCCGCCGACCAGCGCCTGCCTTTCGTGTTCAACTCCCCCCATTCCGGTGTCTGCTACCCGCAGAGCTTTCTCGACGCCTCCCGGCTGGACCGGCTGACGATCCGCAAGTCGGAAGATGCCTTCGTGGACGAGCTGTTCGCCGGCGTGGTGCCGATAGGTGCGCCGCTGCTGCGGGCACGCTTCCCCCGCGCCTATCTGGATGTGAACCGGGAACCCTATGAACTGGACCCGAAGATGTTCGAGGGGCGCCTGCCTGCCTATGCCAATGTGCGCTCGCTGAGGGTGGCTGGCGGTCTTGGCACCATTGCCCGCGTCGTCAGCGAGACCCAGGAAATCTACGCCCGCCGCCTGACCGTGGAAGAGGGCATGGCGCGGATCGAGGCCATCTACAAACCCTATCACTCCACCTTGCGCCGCCTTCTGGCACAGACCCATGTGGCTTTCGGCTACGCGGTGCTGATCGACTGCCACTCGATGCCCTCCACCGTGAGGTGCCAGACCTCCGGCATCCGCCCGGATTTCATCCTGGGCGACCGCTATGGCACCTCCTGCCCCATCGAGCTGACGGACATGGCGGCGGATCTGCTCCGCTCGAAGGGCTACACGGTCAGCCGCAACAAGCCCTATGCAGGCGGCTTCATCACCGAGCATTACGGGCGCCCGGCCAAGGGGCTGCATGCCCTGCAGGTGGAAATCAACCGGGGCCTTTACATGGATGAGGAAACCCATGAGCGGGGCGCGGATTTTGTCCGCGTCGCGGCCGATCTCATGGACTTTGTGCGGGAGCTGACCGCCATGCCCGACAGTGCCTTTTCCGCCTGGTCCATCGCCGCCGAGTAACGCACCTCAAGACAGCGCAGGCTGGCGCGCCCCAGAAAAAAGGGCCGCACTCAAAAGAGGCGGCCCGAGTCTAGGGAGGAAACGCCCAAGGAGGGCGGCGCTACAACGCAACGCGTCGTATCGCGCTGCAATAAGGTCGCATTGCAGCGCACAAACGTCAAGAGGTTCCGCACCTTTCCAAGCGGTTCCCTTTGACGGCATGGCGTGGCGGAGGCTAAAACTGCGGGCACTGCAGCATTTATTAAGTGGCTGAAATAAATGGAAGTCTCCGCGAAAATCCGTATGTTGCGCGGCAGAATGAGCCTCAAACGGCAAGACATGCAAGGAAGGCATATCAGACATGCAAATATCACATGACTTCTATCCCTTCCTCGAAGATCTGGCCAAAGCCTCCAGCGCCGCCATCCTCCCGCATTTCCGCACCAGCCACGGGGTGGAAAACAAGCTCAGCGGCGGCTTCGATCCGGTGACGGTGGCCGACCGCGGCGGCGAAGAGGCGATGCGCGCCCTGATCAACGCCCGGCACCCGGAGCACGGCATTCTGGGCGAGGAATTCGGCAGCGAACGCACGGATGCGGAGCATGTCTGGGTGCTGGACCCGATCGACGGCACCCGATCCTTCATCACCGGCCTGCCCACCTGGGGCACGCTGATCGGCCTGACGACCAACGGCAGGCCCAGCCTTGGCATGATGGTGCAGCCCTATGTGAACGAGGCCTATGCCGGCGACACCAAGTCCGCCTGGTACCGCGGCCCGCTGGGCACGCGGCAGCTCAAATCCCGCGCCTGCGCCAGCCTTGCCGACGCGGTGCTCTTCACCACCAGCCCGCGCATCTTCAAGCCGGTGGAGAAGGAGGCCTATGACCGCATCGAGAAACAGGTCCGCCTCGCCCGCTATGGCACCGATTGCTACGCCTATTGCATGGTGGCGGCAGGCATGGCCGATGTGGTGATCGAGGCCGGTCTGCAGGCCTATGACATCGTGGCTCTTGCCCCCATCATCGAAGGGGCGGGCGGCGTTGTCACCACATGGAGCGGCGGCTCACCGGTCAATGGCGGGCGGATTGTTGCCAGCGGCGATCCGCGCCTGCATGAAATCGTGCTGAAGCAGCTTATGGATGTGCCGCAGACCTGAGCCTTCTCTCCTGAGCCGTCTCTCAGGCGCCTTCATTCCTCGCCGGGGATGAAGGCGTCGAAGGCAGCCCAGAACTGGTCGCGGTAGACGTCCTGCTCCATCAGCAGCTCATGCTCGGCCCCGGGAATCTCGATGAAGCCGGCGGCCCGGATCCGGGTCGACAGCTCTTCCGTTGCCCGGCTTGAGACGATCCGGTCCCGTCCGGCGGTGATCATCAGCACCGGCACGGCCACGGACGGGCCAAACCGCAATTCGCGGAACGACATCAGGCAGCGCACGGCGGCCGCCAGCCAGCCAATGGTGGGCGGCCCGATTTCGAGAGCGGGATTGGCCTTGCCGATTTCCACCATGCGCTCAAAACGCCGCCGGTCGCTCGTCTGACGGTTGGTCTCGAAGGTTTCGGCCTTGCCGTTTCCCCGCCCCGGCACAGGCGCAAGGGCAAGGCCCAGCATGGCCAGAAGCCGCACCAGCCGGAAGATCATCCGTTCCTTGCGGCCAAAATCACTCAATCCGGTGAAAGGTGCCGAAAGCACGGCCCGGGAAATCTGCGTGCGCAGGCGCTCCGTTGCCGAGAGGAACACCGCACCGCCTGTGGAATGGGCCAGCACATAATGCGGCCCCGGACAGTCGGCGAGCGAAATCTGCCTCACCACAGTCTCGAGATCGATACGGTAACGGGAAAAGCTGCTGACATTGCCGCGCTTCAACGAGCCGGGATGGCTGTCGGAACCGCCCTGCCCGCGCCAGTCGAAAGCCACCACGTGGAAGCCGCGCTCCTGCAGCTCCGTGATGACCTCGAAATATTTCTCGATGAACTCCGCCCGCCCCTGCAGCAGGGTCACAGTGCCCTTGAGCTGGCCCGGCTTTGCGGAAAAGCGGGCAAAGCGCAGCCTGACGCGATCCGGCGTTTCAATGAAGCCGGCCACCGCGCCATCAGGGATCGGGTTGCCGGGAATTTCGGTCAGGGTCATCTGGGAAGCCTCGGGCACAAGGGGCAGGCTTCCCAGAGTTACCTTGGCCAGCGCGCCAGCTCAACTGTCTTGGACAGGGAGCAGTATAAGTCAGGGCCCGGAGAGGGAAACTCTCCGGGCCCTGAGATTTACCGGCGGCGGCTTACCAGCGGCGGCCGAGGCGCTGCTGGTCGATGATGCTGCCGTTGTAGGCATTGACCGTCAGCTTGACCGGACCGCTGCGGCGGGACGTGGCGAACACGACATAGACCGGGCCGCGGGCATCGCGCACATCAATCCTTTCGTAGCCACGCTGGCGCAGGCTGCGATGGACATCACGGGCGGAGAGCCGGACATCACGGCGGCCCCAATCGCGGCCGCGGTCCGGACCACGGCCCCAGTGCGGGCCACGGCCATCGATCTGCACGACAGGTGCGCCCTGACCGGCGCGAAGTTCAATGGACAGGCCGGAGGAGGCCTGAGCCGGAACGGTGGCGAGAGCTGCGGTGGCGGCAATCACGGTGGCGGAGATGAGGGTCTTCAGCATGGTATGCTCCTTTCTTCCTGTCTGCGGCTGGCGGTGTTTCTCTGCAGTGCCGGCCTGTTGTGAAGAAGATGCACCCTGGCGCTTGAACCAAAACGGAAGGCGTTGTTCATCCGCCGTTCATCTGCACCGGCAGGGGGGTGCCAACGGGTCTTGAAACCGCCGGAGCCCCTCCCTACCTCATTGCTGCAGGCGCCAGACGGGCCTGCGGAACGGCCGGTTTCCCGCCTGAATTGGGGGAGCACCGGCACATGCATTCAGTTGCTCATGAAGAGGACAGAACCATGCGTCATTTTGATCTCAGCCCGCTTTACCGCTCCACCGTCGGCTTTGACCGGCTGCTCTCGATGCTCGACAGCGCCACCTCCGACACCCCGAGCTATCCGCCCTACAACATCGAGCGGACGGGCGAAAACACCTACCGCATCACCATGGCCGTTGCCGGTTTCGGCAATGACGATCTCTCGATCGAGGCCAAGGAACATGCGCTGACCGTAAAGGGCGAGAAGAAGTCCGAGGAAACCGCCGGTGAAGTGCTCTACCGCGGCATCGCCTCACGCGCTTTCGAGCGCCGCTTCCAGCTCGCCGAATATGTGAAGGTGGAAGGCGCCCATCTGGAGAACGGCCTGCTGCACATCGATCTTCTGCGCGAAATCCCCGAAGCGATGAAGCCGCGCAAGATCGAGATCAATGCTGCCGGCACGCCGAAGCAGATCGAGGCGAAGGCCCACTGAGGCCATCGTTCAAAACGCTCCGCAGAGCGCGGGGACAAGAGACAGGACAGAAGCGCCCGGCCCCGCTGGGCGCTTTTTCCGTTCAGCGTGCCAGTTCGAACTGGATCTCGATACGGCCGAAGCTGGCACCTGCCCCTCGCCAGTCATGGTAGATTTCCCGGCTCTGGCCTGAAAGGACATGGCGGGAAGCCTCGATATCCTGCAGCAGCGGACGGTATCCTTGCGTAAAGAGGCTGCGCAGCGGACCCATGTGCACCGCTGAAGCCACCATCACCGGCTCCAGATGCAGAAAATCCAGCGGCCCGTCATAGGTTTCTGCACCGGTGACAGGCAGACAGATACGCCAGTCGAACTCTGTCTTTCCATCGCGCGGCAGGCCCTGTGCAATGAAGATCCAGGGAGCGGCAGAGACAAGCCCATGCCGGTGGCAGTCAGCTTCAATCACGGGGGCGAGCTCTGCAGCAGCGGCTCCCACATCGGGAATCCGCAGCCGCCGGGCAATCGACAAGACCCGCAAGTCTTCGGTTGGGTGAATCTTCATGGCACGATCCTCACTGGCCGGGCGGACCGCGTGAAGGATCCGCACCGCAACGACTCAAGGCCTGCAAGGCTAGAACAAGACTGGAAAAGGCAAACCCGGATTGCAGAATACACTTCCAAAAGAGCAGAGAAATCCGAAGCCTGAGGAAAAATTATCCTACACGATGCGCAAAGTGCTCCGCTGGCTCTATCAGCCGGCGGCCAGTGCCAGAAAGCGTTCGACTTCCTCTTCCGTCGTGGCGAAGGAGCAGACGAGCCGCAGCAGCGCTTCATCGGCGCCCGGTGCGGTGTGGCCTTCAAGACCGGCGGGCGGCCATTCGCGGATGACGGCGCCTTCGGCCCTCAGCCGGTTGATCACATGGGTGGGCAGCACGGGGAAGACCTCGTTCGCCTCCACCGGCCAGGCGAGCCGGGCAAAGCCGGAGCGGACAAGGCCATCAGCCAGACGGCGGGCCATGGCATTGGCATGGCGGGCATTGTCCAGCCAGTGGCCGTCTTCCAGATAACCCTCGAACTGGGCCGCCACAAAGCGGCTCTTCGACAGGATATGCCCGGCCCGCTTGCTGAGATAGCGGAACTGGCTGCCCTCGCCCGGATTGAAGAAGATCACCGCCTCGGCACACCAGCAGCCGTTCTTGGTGCCGCCGAAGGACAGAACATCCACGCCCGCGCGCCAGGTAATGTCCGCTGCCGAACCGCCGCTGGTGATCAGCGCATTGGCAAAGCGGGCGCCGTCCATGTGCACAACGATGCCGCGCGATTTGGCCACATCGGCCAGAGCACGGATTTCCTTCGCGGTATAGACGGTGCCGCATTCGGTTGCCTGGGTCAGGGAGAGACCGGCCACCTGACCGCTGTTCAGCTCCCCATCCGGGTGCTCGGCCATGGCATTTGTGAGAACAGCCGGCGTCAACTTGCCATTGGCACCGGGAAGGCCGCGAATCTTCTGGCCCATGGTCAGAAACTCGGGCGCGTTGCCCTCGTCATTGGCCACATGCGCCGTGGCGTGGGCAAAGACCACACCGCCGGGCTTCGCATAGGCCGAGAGCGCCAGCGCGTTGGCGGCCGTGCCGGTCGGCACAAAGAAGACCTCGACGTTACATTCGAAAAGCTCGCTGAAGCGGGCCTTGACCGAAAGCGTCAGCGGATCGCCGCCATAGGCCGGAGCAAGCCCGGTGGAATGGCGGGAGAGGGCGGCGGCGACCGGTGCGCTGGCACCGGCCCAATTGTCACTGGCAAATATCATGCAGTCACACTATCCGCCGCAGCCCGTGCCTTGCAACTGCTCTCAATAATATCGCGCCCGCCGGGCCAGCGCGCGGCGCAGGACCCAGTCAACGGAGAAGCGCCCCGGCCCGTAGATGGTCAGCACCAGCAGCAGGAAGCCCCAGAGCAGGCGCTGATCGGCAATCATCGACGAGGGATTGCCGTCAAACATCGCGCCGATGGCCGTTGCATCGGCCCCAAGCTGATAGACATCCACATAGGACATGACCGCGATGAAGCCGATCATGCCGAGGCTGGCCGCCCGGGTGAACAAACCAATCGTGATCAGCGCCGGCAGGATGAATTCGGCCCAGGTCCCGGCAATGACGATCACATGATAGGGAAAGAAGGCGAGCTTGCTGGTGTCATAGCTCACCGCTTCCATCATCGACGGCAGGATCTGCGCAAAGGCGCCATCAGACGGATGAAGGAACCCCAGAACGCCCGGCCCGATCTTGGTGAGGGCGGAATTCCAGAAGTAAAACAGAAGCACGCTGGCAAAGACAAAGCGCCCGGCAAGGCCGATCAGCCAGCCGTGGCTGGCCCGTTCCAGCCCGGCGAAAAAGCCATTGTACAGACGGATGAAGAAATCAAACATTGTGTCCCTCCCGGACAGTTCCGGGTGTCATACCAAGCCCGTGCGGCGTCTGAGCATTTTGCGGGGCGTGATGCGTCAGCGTGGCAAGGCTTGGTGTTAGAGTGCATCCGGATAAAATTTACGCAAGGTCAATTTGGCATTCACAAGCTGCACCGCTGCGCAGCAACAGGCCAATGGCGGTAGCAAGATCAAAGGCCGGATCAACAGTCAGCGCGCTGCCTGCGGCTTCTGCGAGACCATCGCCAGCTGCCAGCGCCGCCACAAAAGCCACATCCCCCGCCAGCAAGGGGTGAAGAATGACGTCAATGCCCGGCCGGGTGAGGAGTACACTCTGCCCCTGCCCCGGATCAACCTCTACGCCCCCGTCAACTTCGAACCGGTTGGCCCTGACCAGATCCAGCACCGGGTAAGACGACACAATCAGGCGGCAGGCCGGGTGCAGCGTGAAGCGCAAGGCGCCCAGCTGCTCCGGCGGCACAGCGGCAAGCTGGGCCGGATCGAGCGGCGCCCGGTCTGCCGCGTGATAGGCCTCGAGCCAGGCCCATTCCAGCCGGGCCACATCCGGCAGATAAGGATAGCCTGCCAGCGGCGGGAACCCTGCAATGAAGCCGGCAAAGCTGCCGCCATAGGTCAGAAGCACGGGCGATGACGGCGGCTCGGCGCTCACATAAAGCCGTGCGAGCGCCCGGAAATATTCTTCTCCCAGCAGCCGCACCAGCGCCGGATAGGTCGCCATCAGCGCCTCGGTCAGGCTGACGATGACATTGTTGCGGTAAACGCCGAAACGCTTGGGCGCAGGGGCGCCGTCCGGACCGGTCACATCCTGCGGCACCGGCAGGCCGGCCCGCATCAGCGCCGCCGCAAAGTCTGCGCCGGAGACAGAGGCCCGCTCAGCCATGACGCAGCAGCCCCTGCGGCCGGGCCTCATGCCGAAGTTGGGCCATGATCTGCTCCGCCTCCTGCACCTGCCCCAGCAGCACCGGCCAGGATGGCACGTTGTTGTCCCACTCGATCAGCACCGGCAGCGGGCCGGTCCGCGCCATGAGATCCGCGAAGAGGTTCCAGACCGCTTCATCCACCTCCCGGTCGTGGGCATCGATCAACAGCGGCCCGCCCTCGTCATCCGTGTCCGGCGCGTGGCCACCGAGATGAATCTCGCCCACATGTTCAATGGGAAAAGCCGACAGATAGTCCCGCGCATCGCGGCGGTGATTGACGGCTGAGACGTGAACATTATTCACATCCAGCAGCAGCCCGCAGCCGGTGCGCCGGACAATCCCGGCCAGAAAACTCAGTTCATCCATTTCACTGGAGGCAAAGGCCACATAGGTAGAGGGGTTTTCCAGCAGCATCCGCCGCCCCAGAACCTCCTGCACCCGGTCAATATGGTCGCAGACCACATCCAGCCGCGCCTGTGTGTAGGGCAGCGGCAGCAGATCATTGAGGAACACGGTGTCATGGCTGGACCAGGCCAGATGCTCGGAGAAGGAGGCTGGCTCATAGCGTGTGCAAAGATGCTTCAGCCGGGCAAGATGGGCTTCATCCAGCGGGCCATCGCCGCCGATCGACAGACCCACGCCATGCAGCGAGATGGGATAGTCCGCCCGGATCCGCTCCAGATAATGATGCGGCGCGCCGCCTGCGCCCATGTAGTTTTCCGCGTGGATCTCGAAGAAGCCGACATCGGGCTTCTGCGAAAGAATTTCGGTGTAATGCTCCGGCTTCAGCCCCGCCCCACCGCGCTGCGGCAGGGTGAAACTGAGGTCCGCCGTCTCCTGCAGCCCTGTCATGATGGCAATCGCTCCCCCGCAATGCGGCTTCCGGCGGCACGCGCCGGAAGCCTTGATCCTGCATTCCAGTCCTGCAGCCTCAGGACTTCGGCAGATCGCGGTCCAGCTCGGTCAGCGAGCCCATGCGGCCATCCGGCAGCTTCATCTCCGTGCAAGTGCCTGCAGGCACCAGCGTCCAGGCGTTACCCTGATAGTCGACCGTGGACGTGCCGGCGCAGGTCGTGCCCGGACCGGCCTTGCAGTCATTCTTGCCGGCGAGCGACACGCCGTAGCATTTTTCCTTGGCCTGTGCGCCAGCTTCTGTCGGCGCAGTCACGCCAGCCACCGCCGCCGCCACAGCGCTGGCCACCATTGCCGCAGAAAGAAAGGTCTTGCTCATTTTCGTACCTCGTTTCATCCGTCCCGGCTCCCCCGATGGCGCCGTGTAGCGGATGACCAGCATCCTGCTCCTTTCCCCTGACGCGGGAAAATCAAAGCCCCGTGACGGCGGAGGCATGCGCTGATGCCGGGAGAGTGAACGGCAATCGTGAAACTTTGTTGCTCATTCCGCCGCAGCCCGTTCCGAAAATGAACCTGGCGCTGCAAATGGCGAAACAAAATGAATTTTAATCCTTATAAACGGTCTTGCCCCCCCGGGGGAAATCTGGCATGTTCCCCCGGCTCGGAATAGGGCAGGAATACTGTCCCTTTTTTCGAGCCCCGAGGTTACTCGCTGGGCCGTGGCCAATCCGCGGCAATCGCCGGATATGGGGGAGGCACCACAGACACCGGCACCTCATGCGGGAACCTGCGGACAGGCTCCGGACTGCCTTGCAGCCCCGTGCGGCAGGCAGAAAAAGGGCATCACCGGCGAAGCGGGAGGCTTGCTTTCGCCAGAAGACGGTTCGCTTTGTGGAAGCGAAGCGTTAAAACTACGACAGAGCCGCGGCACAGGCTGAGGGAGATCTGCGTGTCTTGCCCCCAAGAGGGGAAAGGTGCGCACATGCGACCTGAGGACGGCTGCGGAAACACTGGATTACAGTGAGGGCGCATATGATGAAGAGTGAGCTGACCACCAGCACAGCCATGGCCGTAGCAGGGCGCGAGGGAGCGGAAAAAGCTCGCACCGCGACCACTATCGCCACGCGTCTGCGCGAGGCGGCAGATAAAGGGCTCTACAATCCTTCTCGCGAACACGACGCCTGCGGCGTCGGCTTCATTGCGCATCTCAAAGGCCAGAAATCGCACAAGGTCGTCGCGGACGGCCTGAACATCCTTGAAAACCTCACCCACCGCGGTGCGGTTGGCGCCGATCCGCTGATGGGCGACGGCGCAGGCATGCTCGTGCAGATCCCGCATGACTTCTTCAAGGCCGAACTGTCGGCGCAAGGGGTGACCCTGCCGGAGCCGGGCCAGTATGGCGTCGGCTTCCTGTTCCTGCCGCAGGACGCGGCCCTGCGTGCCAAGTGCGTGGAGATCGTCGAGCGCGTTGTCGCGGCTGAAGGCCAGAAGGTCCTCGGCTGGCGTGACGTGCCGGTCGACAACTCGTCCCTGTCGAAGGCACCGGACATTGCCGCCACCGAGCCCTATTCCCGCCAGCTCTTCATTGGCGCAGCCGAGGGCATCGACCAGACCACCTTCGAGCGCCGGCTGTTCATCCTGCGCAAGGTGATCTCGAATGTCGTGCGCGCCGAGAGCGACGCGGTGAAGCACGGCTTCTATGTGGTCTCCATGTCCAGCCGCACGCTGGTCTACAAGGGCATGTTCCTGGCCTATCAGCTGGGCGCCTATTACAAGGACCTGAAGGACGAGCGCTTCACCTCAGCCCTGGCGCTCGTGCATCAGCGCTTCTCCACCAACACGTTCCCGTCCTGGGATCTCGCCCACCCCTACCGCATGGTGGCGCATAACGGCGAGATCAACACCCTGCGCGGCAACGTCAACTGGATGGCCGCCCGTCAGGCGTCCGTGTCCTCGCCGCTGTTCGGCGACGACATCACCAAGCTGTGGCCGATCTCTTACGAAGGCCAGTCGGACACCGCCTGCTTCGACAACGCGCTGGAATTCCTCGTCATGGGCGGCTACTCGCTGGCCCATGCAGCGATGATGCTGATCCCGGAAGCCTGGGCCGGCAACCCGCTGATGGACGAGAACCGCCGCGCCTTCTACGCCTATCACGCCGCCATCATGGAGCCGTGGGACGGCCCGGCCGCCGTGGCCTTCACCGACGGCCGCCAGATCGGCGCGACGCTGGACCGCAACGGTCTGCGTCCGGCCCGCTACATCGTCACCGATGATGAGTATGTCATCATGTCCTCGGAAGTGGGCGTTCTGCCGATCCCGGACGAGAAGATCGTCAAGAAGTGGCGCCTGCAGCCGGGCAAGATGCTGCTGATCGACCTGCAAGAAGGCCGCATCGTCTCCGATGACGAGATCAAGCGCCAGCTGTCCACTGCCAACCCCTACAAGGACTGGCTGCACCGCTCGCAGATCGTGCTTGAGGACATGCCGGGCGTGCGCGAGCGCGCTCCGGTGGCCGGTGAAAGCCTCCTCGACCGCCAGCAGGCCTTTGGCTACACCCAGGAAGACATCAAGCTCTTGATGCAGCCGATGGCAACCGTGGGTCAGGAAGCCGTGGGCTCCATGGGCACGGACACGCCGATTTCGGCGCTCTCCGACAAGTCGAAGCTGCTTTACACCTACTTCAAGCAGAACTTCGCGCAGGTGACGAACCCGCCGATCGATCCGATCCGCGAAGAGCTGGTGATGAGCCTCGTCTCCTTCATCGGCCCGCGCCCGAACCTGTTTGACCTCAAGGGCCTGTCGCACGCCAAGCGCCTGGAAGTCCGCCAGCCGATCCTCACCAACGAGGATCTGGAAAAGATCCGCCGCATCGGCGACATCGCGGACAACCACTTCTCGGCCAAGACGCTCGACATCACCTATTCCGCCGCTCGCGGCGCCGAGGGCATGGAGGATGCGCTGGAGGAACTGTGCCAGCGGGCCGAGAAGGCCGTGCGGCATGGTGACAACATCATCATCCTGTCCGACCGCCTGATCAGCCGCGCCCGCATCGCCATTCCGGCGCTGCTGGCCACCGCGGCCGTGCACCATCACCTGATCCGCAAGGGCCTGCGCACCTCTGTGGGCCTCGTGGTGGAGACAGGTGAGGCGCGCGAGATCCATCACTTCTGCGTGCTGGCCGGCTACGGCGCCGAGGCGATCAACCCGTATCTCGCCTTCGAGACCCTGCTCTCGATGCATCACGAGATGGACTTCCCCGAGGAAGTCGATGCCGATGAAGTGGTCTACCGCTACATCAAGTCCATCGACAAGGGCATCCTCAAGGTCATGTCCAAGATGGGCATCTCGACCTACCAGTCCTATTGCGGTGCGCAGATCTTCGACGCCATCGGCCTGTCCTCCGCCTTCGTCGAGAAGTACTTCTTCGGCACGGCGACGACCATCGAAGGCATCGGCCTGAAGGAAGTGGCGCAGGAAACCGTCATGCGCCACCAGATGGCCTTCGAGGATGTCGCCATCCTGCGCCGGTCGCTGGAAGTGGGCGGTGAATATGCCTACCGCATCCGTGGCGAGAGCCACATGTGGACGCCGGATTCCATCGCCACCCTGCAGCACGCCGTGCGCGGCAACCTGCCGGACAAGTACCGGGAGTTCGCCGAGCTTTCCAACAAGGAAACCGGCCGCTTCTCGATCCGCGGCATGTTCCGCATCAAGAGCGCGGAAGAGCTGGGCCGCAAGCCCATCTCCATCGGCGAGGTGGAACCGGCCGAGAAGATCGTCCGCCGCTTCGTCACCGGCGCCATGTCCTTCGGCTCGATCAGCCGCGAGGCGCATACCTCGCTCGCCATTGCCATGAACAAGATCGGCGGCAAGTCGAACACCGGTGAAGGCGGCGAGGAAGCCGAGCGCTTCAAGCCGCTGCCGGATGGCTCGATGAACCCGCAGCGCTCGGCCATCAAGCAGATCGCCTCCGGCCGTTTCGGTGTCACCACCGAATATCTGGTCAATGCCGACATGCTGCAGATCAAGGTGGCCCAGGGCGCCAAGCCCGGTGAAGGCGGCCAGCTGCCGGGTCACAAGGTGGATGCGGTCATCGCCAAGGTGCGTCACTCGACCCCGGGCGTGGGCCTGATTTCGCCCCCGCCGCACCATGACATCTACTCGATCGAAGATCTGGCGCAGCTGATCTACGACCTGAAGAACGTGAACCCGGAAGCCGACATCTCCGTGAAGCTGGTGTCGGAAGTGGGTGTGGGCACGGTGGCCGCAGGCGTTGCCAAGGCCCGCGCCGACCACATCACGATCTCCGGCTATGACGGCGGCACCGGCGCTTCGCCGCTGACCTCGATCAAGCATGCCGGCAGCCCCTGGGAAATCGGCCTTGCCGAAACCCAGCAGACGCTGGTGCTCAACGGCCTGCGCTCCCGCGTGGCGCTGCAGGTGGACGGCGGCCTGAAGACCGGCCGTGACGTGCTCATCGGCGCCCTGCTGGGTGCGGACGAGTTCGGCTTTGCCACCGCGCCGCTGATCGCCGCAGGCTGCCTGATGATGCGCAAGTGCCACCTCAACACCTGCCCGGTTGGCATTGCCACCCAGGATCCGGTGCTGCGCAAGCGCTTCAAGGGCACGCCGGAGCACGTGATCAACTACTTCTTCTTCGTCGCGGAAGAACTGCGCGAGCTGATGGCCTCTCTCGGCGTTGCCGACCTCAACGAGATCATCGGCCGCTCCGACTTCCTCGACAAGGAAACCGCCATCGACCACTGGAAGGCGAAGGGCCTCGACTTCGGCCGCATCTTCTTCCAGCCCGAGGCAACGCCCGAAGAGACCCGCTGGACCCAGCGCCAGGAGCATCCGATCACGGATATTCTGGACCGCCGCCTCATCGCGGCCGCCCGTCCGGCGCTGGAAGACAAGACGCCGACCATCGTCGAGGAGACCATCTGCTCGGTCGACCGGTCTGCCGGTGCCATGCTCTCGGGCGAAGTGGCCAAGCGCTACGGCCACAAGGGCCTGGCGGCGGATACGTTGAAGATCAACCTGAAGGGCACTGCCGGTCAGGCCTTCGGCGCCTTCCTCGCCCGCGGCATCACCATGGAACTGCGGGGCGATGCCAACGACTACGTCGGCAAGGGCCTGTCGGGCGGCAAGATCATCGTGCGTCCCTCGGACAAGGCACGGATCGTGCCGGAAGAGTCCATCATCGTCGGCAACACCGTGCTTTACGGCGCGACCGAGGGTGAGTGCTACTTCCGCGGCGTTGCGGGCGAGCGTTTCGCCGTGCGCAACTCCGGTGCGATTGCGGTGGTCGAGGGCGTAGGTGACCACGGCTGCGAATACATGACCGGCGGCATCGTCGTCGTCATCGGCCAGACCGGACGCAACTTTGCAGCCGGCATGTCGGGCGGCATCGCCTATGTGCTGGATGAGGAAGGCAACTTCTCCTCCCGCTGCAACCTTGCCATGGTCGATATCGAGCCGGTGGCCGAGGAAGACGACCTGCTGGAGAAGCTGCACCACCATGGCGGCGACATCGAGCACAAGGGCCGCGTGGACGTGACGGGCGACATGACCCGCCACGACGACGAGCGCCTGCGCCAGCTCCTGCTCAACCATGTGGCCCACACCGGCTCCACCAAGGCTCAGGCGATCCTGGATGCCTGGGATGTGTACAGGCCGAAATTCGTCAAGGTGATGCCCGTCGAGTACCGCCGGGCCTTGCGCGAGATGGAAGAAAAACGGCTCGGCATGGTGGCGGCGGAATAAGCCCGCCACCTGCGCCCGGCCCTCGCGGCACACGCTGAGGGCCGGCACCACCCGGCAACAGCGCCGTCTCCCGGACGAACGGTCGAGGCGGCTGAGGACGAAACGAGTTTTGAGGAGGTCACCTTGGGCAAGGTCACCGGATTTATGGAAATCGACCGGCAGGAGCAGAAGTACCAGCCGGCATCCGACCGCATCCGCCATTTCCGCGAGTTCACCCTGCCGCTGAACCAGGGCGAGGTCGAGCGTCAGGCGGCCCGCTGCATGGATTGCGGCATCCCCTATTGCCACGGCCCCACCGGCTGCCCCGTGCACAACCAGATCCCGGACTGGAACGATCTGGTCTATCAGGGCGACTGGGAACTGGCGCTGCGCAACCTGCATTCGACCAACAACTTCCCGGAGTTCACCGGCCGCGTCTGCCCCGCCCCGTGCGAGGAGGCCTGCACGCTGAACCTCGAGGACGCCCCGGTCAACATCAAGACGGTTGAGCAGGCGATTGCCGACAAGGGCTGGAAGGAAGGCTGGATCCGCGCCGAACCCTCCGCCACCAAGACCGGCAAGACCGTTGCCGTCATCGGCTCCGGCCCGGCCGGCATGGCCGCTGCCCAGCAGCTGGCCCGCGCCGGGCACACGGTGCATGTCTATGAGCGCGAGCCCAAGGCCGGCGGCCTGCTGCGCTATGGCATCCCGGACTTCAAGATGGAAAAGCGCCACATCGACCTGCGCGTCAAGCAGCTGGAAGAAGAAGGCGTCACCTTCCACTATGGCGTCAACGTCGGTGTCACCGTCACCATGGAAGAGCTGTCCGAGCGCCATGACGCCGTGATCATCTGCGCCGGTGCCGAGCGTCCGCGGGATCCGGGCGTCTCCGGCATGGAGCTGGAAGGCTGCCACTGGGCCATGGACTATCTGGTCCAGCAGAACCGCCGCGTCGGCGGCGAGGATGTCTCCGGCGAGGCCCCGATCTGGGCTGCGGGCAAGCATGTGGTCGTCATCGGCGGCGGCGACACCGCCTCCGACTGCGTCGGCACGGCCTTCCGTCAGGGCGCCCTGTCGGTGACCCAGCTCGACATCCGCCCGATCCCGCCGCTGAAGGAAGACAAGCTGACCGTGTGGCCCTACTGGCCGACGAAGTTCCGCACCTCTTCTTCGCAGGCCGAAGGCGCCGAGCGTGAATTCTCCGCTGCGACCCTGGGCCTCGTCGGCGAGGACGGGCACATCGTCGGCGTCAAGTGCGCCCGCGTGGACGAAAAGCGCAAGCCGATCCCCGGCACGGAGTTCATCCTGCGCGCTGATCTGGTGATGGCCGCCATCGGCTTCTCCGGCCCGCGCCTCGACACCTTCATCGCCGAGCTGGACGGCAAGCTGGAGCTGGATGGCCGCACCAACGTGAAGGCCAACACCGAGGACTACAAGACGAGCTATGCCAACGTCTTTGCCGCCGGCGACGTCCGCCGTGGCCAGTCGCTGGTCGTCTGGGCCATCCGCGAAGGCCGCCAGGCCGCCCGCGCCGTGGACGAATTCCTCACCGGCTCCTCCAACCTGCCCCGTTGAGCAGCAGGCGGAACAGCGCAATCCCCAGGAGCGGCCCCCGGGCCGCTCTTTTTGTTTTGGGATAAGGCCCACTCTCCGGCCGGGGCCGCCACCGTCCGGTCCTGCGCGGCCAGCCCCGCCGCAAGCCGTCTAAGGCTTCGTGTCAAACCGCTCCTGTGCAGCGGCAAGATCGCCTTGATGCGCAACGGCCCAATCATAAAGAGCTAGAAATGGATCCTGCAGCGTCCGGCCCAGCGGCGTGATCGAATATTCGACGGCAACCGGCGACGTGGCTGTCACCGTCCGCTGCACCAGCCCGTTTCTTTCCAGCTTGCGCAGCGCCTCAGTCAGCGCCTTCTGGGTAATCCCGTCGAGGCGGCGCTTGAGAGCATTGAAGCGCTTCGGCTCCTCGCAGAGAAAGGTCAGGATCAGAATAGACCACTTGTGGGCTATTTGTTCGAGCACCGGCCTGACGCCAGGAAGTGTTTCGAGAACACGCTCTTCTGTATAGGACATCCGGTTTCCTTGACGATACCTAGGATACATTAAGTGCGTAATTGACACTTAGTACACGATATATACCTGTGTTGAGGCAATTCGTCATCCTCATAAGGAAAATCGCCTTGACACATTCAAACCTCAAGAAACCCGGAACAGCCATCGTGACCGGAGCGTCCTCCGGGATCGGCAAAGTCTATGCCGAGCGTCTTGCGGCGCGCGGATATGACCTCGTGCTGGTTGCCCGGCGGCAGGACCGCTTGCAGCATATTGCCGGGGATCTGCAGCAACGGTTCCCGGTTTCCGCCAGGGCGCTGGCCGCCGATCTCACCACCGCTGAAGGGGTCTCTGCGGTGACGCAGCTCCTGTCGGATGATCCTTCCATTTCACTTGTCATCAACAATGCCGGCTTCTCCGCTCTGAAGCCTCTCACACAGACACCTGATGCCACAATCGAGAGCATGATCGCCCTGAACATTACGGCCCTGACCGCCCTGTCGAAAGCCGCGCTCGCGGCGTTCAAGGGCCGCAATGCCGGAACGATTGTCAATATCGGGTCCGGCGCCGGTTTCAGCCCCTATCCCGGCATTCCTGTTTACGGCTCCACCAAGGCCTATGTGTTCCTCTTCACCCAGAGCCTGCAGCACGAAGCCGAAGGCACTTCGGTCAGGGTGCAGCTGGTGCTGCCCGGTGCGGTCATTTCCGAAGGCTGGGAAGTCGCCGGAGGCGCAGACCTTGAGCCTCTGCCGGAGGCAATCGTCATGACCACGGAGGATTGTGTCGATGCGGCGCTCTCAGGCCTCGAACAAGGGGAAACCATCACCGCACCGTCGCTGCACGACACGTCTCTGCTGTCGGACTACGTTGCTCTGTCCGGCAGGCTGTTGCAGGCGATGTTTGATGGCAAGCCTGCCGAACGCTACAAGCTGGCCAGATAGCAGCTGCCGGCGCAGCTGGTGACCTCAGGCTCCAGCGGGTTGCGGCAACCGGCGGCCTTGTTCAAAGGCTGCCGCAACTGACACCGGGACAGAGCCGGCCTTCAGAGCGCCAGACCCCGGAATGCCCCCGTCAATTCGGCACAGCACCCGTGAAATCCACGCGGCCGGGAGTGGGCGCGCCGGTGTCGCCTGTGGCCAGGAACTTGCGGGCGAGGCGGGCGGCGGCTTCGGTTTCCACCGGAGGCAGGATCTGGGGTTCGTTGGCATCGCCCGCCAGATGGTCCTCTGCCGACAGGGCGCGTCCGGTCAGGACGATAAAGTTCGGATCGTCCGCCACGCCTTCAAAGGCGAGCCCGCCATAGCCGCCAAGCACACGGGCAAGCTCCCGCTCGACGAAAAACGCCACCTTGCGGGCCCCGGCCCAGGTGAAGCCGACGCCATCATTGGCGCGCAGGCGGCGGCGCTGGCCGTCCACATCCGGCCCGAAGGCGGTATAGGCCTCGTTGTCATCCAGGAACATCTTCCAGATGTCCACATAGGTTGAACGGGTCATGGCGGCTTCGCTCTGAAGCAGGTCGTTGATCAGCGTAAAGCCGGGATCAAGCCGGGCGGCTTCGGTCGGTGGCAGGCCCACCAGCAGCAGGGGCTTGCGCTCCTGCCGCATGGCCAGCGCCAGGGCGTGCAGCTTCTTGCGGTATTCCGCCTTGAAGGCATCGCTGCCGAAGGGCACCAGACCGCCATCCGGCTGCGGCAGATCCTTGAGATCGGCATAGCCGAAGACAGCCACGACCGCCTTGACGCCGCCGCCGCGGATGCGCGAGACCGCCCGTTCCGTCCACGCCGGGTCCGGCTCTCCCATCAGGCCGTCAGGCCGGACGGCCGGCTGTGCCGCCCCGGTGCCGCCTTCGGGGGACGCGGCCGGTGAGGCCGCAGGCGTCTCTGTGAGAAGCTCAACCCGGATCATCGGCTTCTGTGCAAATATTGAAGTCAGCCCTTCGGCAAGGGCTGCGGCCGTTGGCCCGCCGAGCACGAGCACAACACCTGCATCCGGCTCCTTCGGCGCTTCCACGACTTTGGGAGGGGTATTGCTGGGGGCGGCAGGGGCTTTCTTGCGCACCACAGGCTTGGCTTCCTGCACCCGCACCTCGGGCCGGGACACACCGAACAGGCGCATGAGCGGGCGCAGCGGGTTGAAGCCATCTTCGGAAGGGGGAGGCGGAATGGGGCGCCCCTGCGCCAGCACAGCCCCCTGCAGCACCGGCAGAACAACCAGAGCTGCAAGGAGAATGGCAAGCCAGCGCATCCTGAACGAAAGAAGCGGCACCCGGAAACCTCCATCTGACTGAACAAGGTCAGACTATAGGCAATCCGGCGCCGCTCCGGAAGTGCTACACCAACTCTCGATGAGTTCGGCTCATCGAGAGTTGGTCAAGCCCGTACGGTGCTTGAGCATTTTCAAGGCGTGATGCGTCAGCATCGAAAGCCTTGGTATTAGCTGCCGCTGCCGATCCTGGACAGCAGCATGACCGAGGCATAGCCATCCGGGATCAGGCCGCGCGACTTCTGGAAGGCGCGGATGGCGCGGCGTGTGGCCGGGCCTGCCAGGCCATCCGGCTCACCGGCCTGGAAGCCCTTGCGGTTGAGGGCTGCCTGCAGCTGCATGGTCTGGTCCTTGTTGAGCGGCAGGTGCTCCCGCGCCCAGCCCCCGGCAAAGGCATCGCCGCCCCGGATCCGGTCGGCCAGATGGCCAACGGCCAGCGCATAGGCAGTCGCGTTGTTGTAGCGTTTGATGACCGAGAAGTTCTTCAGCATCAGGAAGCTCGGACCAGCCGCCCCGGCCGGCAGCACCAGCACGGCGGTGTCATCGGCACGCGGGAAGCCGCGGCCGTTGGGCCGCACGACACCAAGCCGCGACCATTCGGCCAGCGTCTTGGAGGTGGTGTCGTCCGCCAGCGAATAATCGAAACCGCGCGGCAGGCTGACTTCATAGCCCCAGGTCTTGCCCGGCTGCCAGCCGTGTTCCTTCAGGTAATTGGCGGTGGAAGCCAGCGCATCGGGAATGGAGGTCCAGATATCGCGGCGGCCGTCGCCATCGAAATCGGCAGCATAGCGCTTCCAGCTCGACGGCATGAACTGGGTGTGGCCCATGGCACCGGCCCAGGAGCCGATCATGTCCTTGTGGCGCACATGGCCGGCCTGAATGATGCCCAGGGCCGAGACCAACTCGCCCTGCCAGAACTCACGGCGGCGCGGCGCTTCATAGGCAAGCGTCGCCAGCGCGCGGATCACATCATGGCCGCCCATGAAGCTGCCGTAGTTGGTTTCCATGCCCCAGACGGCCAGAACCACTTCCTTCTGCACGCCGTAGCGGGCCTCGATCTCGCGCAGAACGGCGGCATGCTCACGCAGCATCTTCTGGCCATTCTCGATCCGCGTGGGGGAAACCGCGCTTTCGAGATAGTCCCACACCGGCTTCACGAACTCGGACTGGCGCGACATCAGGCGCACCGTGTCCGGATCCGGCGTCATGCCGGTGAAAACGGCGTTGTAGGTCTGGCTGTTGATCCCTGCCGCCTGTGCCTGCGGCCAGAAATTGCGGACCCACGTCTGAAAGCCCGCATCCGCGAGCGCAGAGCCAGCCTGCATCATCCCTCCAGCAGCAAGCAGCACGGCAGCGGCAAGGCCGCGAGCCTTTCTGGCGATCCGGCCCATTGGCCGGGACACATCCTGTCCGGTCAAACCGTTGTTCGTCATTCAGGCCTCCTTAATGCCCGGAATGCCCCCGCACCCCATGTTGGCAAGCTGATCTTCTGGCCTCATCGGCTCACCGGCGTATCCGGACACCCGCCTGGATGCGGTTTTCATCGTAATCCGCACCGGCGATTGAGCTGTCAAAGGTCCGATAGGTATATGTCCCCGTCAAGGCAACGTTGCGTGTCAGGGCATAGGTTGCTCCCGCCAGCGCGCTGGTGGTTGCCTCTTCGATGCCCACGCCCTGATAGTGGCGCCGCGCATAGCCCGCGCCCGCCTGCGCCACCAGCCTCTCGGACAGGGCATGGGACACGCGCAGGTCCGCGCTGTAGAGGATCGAGCCGGAAGATCCGGCCAGATCCGACGGGCTGAGCGTTGTGGTCAGGCCGGCCGTGACGGTGGTGAGCCGCGTCGGCGACCAGACGAGCGAACCGTCGACGGTCAGGCCCGCCAGATCCTGAAGCTGGCGGCTGTCCAGCCGCTCCACCCGCCATCCGGCCGCCACTTCGCCCGCAAGCTTTGGCCCGGCGCCAATGGTCACGCCGCTGCGCAGGGCATAGCCCTTGGCATCGCGGCGGATGCAAGGGGCAGCGCAATCCTCATCGAAGGCGCGGCGCAGAGCGGTCACTTCGACAAAGGGCTGCAGCATTGCGCCTGTGCGGGCATCCAGCCGCAGTGTCGCAGAATAGAGCGTGTTGTCGCGTCCGCTGCGGTCTGTCCCGCTCTGCCCCTCGGAATACATCGTCCGGGCCACATCACCGCGCAGGGTGGCCGCCAGAATGCCCGCCTCCCGGGTCACGCCCAGCGAGGCATTCACCACATTGACATCGCCTTCCCCATTCGGGTTCTCCGCCGTGGATGTGTCTTCACGCGAATAGGAATGGCCGAGTGAGCTGTTGATCTGCGTGCTGTCCCCGGCATCAAGCCGCAGCGCCGCTCTGGTGTCGATGGAAGGCTCGCTCCGCACGCTGCTGCCGGGATAGGCCGCATAGGAGCCGCGCAGCGATACATCCAGCTGATGCCGGGACCAGTCCGAGCGGATCTGCAGGTCGGGTGCAACGGAATAGAGCGCGTTGGCACGCCCACTGGAAGAGCCGGCCGCATTGTCCGACCAGCCGCCGGAGACCGTCAGTTGCGGCACAACCGTAAAGGTGCCCACCCGCAGCCCCAATGGCGCATCATAGGTGGTTTCACCGTCAAACACATCATTGCCCAGGGCGCCGCCCTGCCCGCCATTGGCGCTGACCCGGCGCACGGCGTTGACCCGGTCGGAGAAGGGCCGCGTCTGGCTCTGGCGGCCGGTGCCGACAAGCCCGGCAGAGCCAGCCTCTTCCGTGCCGCCAATCAGGGAATAGACCTGCGCCTGCGTGGGATTGACCGGCGGCAGGGAGCCTGTGGCCGAAGGCGCCGCGCCGCCGGCCGGTGGCAGAGCCTGTCCGCCGGTGCTGTCCATGGCCTGCCCGCTGCCATCAAAGGTGCTGGTGCGCAGTCCCGTTGCGCCCGTGGACGGACTGCCGGCCACCTGCGCAGCCGCAGGCAGCGCGCTCAAGGCGCTCACGAGCAGGCAGGAGAGGAACTGGCGCATCATCAAAAGCCGGACCGGGACCCATGGGTACAATTCGTCTCAAAATGCGGGATACATGGTTAACCACGGGTTTCCGTGCCGTAAATTGGCATTGCCAGAGGGTTACCGCTGACCCGTCCGGGCAGGCATCATCCACCCGGATGCTTGCGCCGCCGCCGCCGCTGGCATAGACAGGCCTCAGTCCGCACAAGCCTCAGTCCGCACAAGGGCTGAGGTCCGCAGCGCAACAGGACAAAGCCATGCACAGCGCCAGCCTTACCGATACCGCCCCCTCATCACTTTCAAGTGAGGACCGCGAAACTCTAGCTTCAGCGGACCGGACGCTCGGCACGGAGCTGGCAGCTCTGACCTCCCTGCGCGATGCGCTGCAGGACAGCCTGGCTCAGCCCTTCACCCGTGCGGTGGCGCTGCTGCATGGCATCGCTGGCCGCGTCATCATTTCCGGCATCGGCAAGAGCGGCCACATCGGCACCAAGATTGCCGCCTCCATGGCCTCCACCGGCACGCCCGCGTTCTTCGTCCATGCCAGCGAGGCCAGTCACGGCGACCTTGGCATGATCACGCAGAATGATGCGGTGGTTGCCCTGTCCTGGTCCGGCGAAACGCCGGAACTGGCCAGCATCATCGCCTATACCCGCCGCTTCAAGGTGCCGCTGATCGCCATCACCTCATCGGCCACCAGCGCGCTCGGCAAGGCAGCCGACATCGTCCTCGCCCTGCCGCAGGTGACGGAAGCTTGCCCGCATGGCCTTGCGCCGACGTCCTCGACGCTGCTGCAACTGGCCATCGGCGATGCGCTGACAGTGGCTCTTCTGGAGGCGCGCGGCTTTACGGCACAGGATTTCCGCGTCTTCCATCCGGGCGGCAAGCTGGGAGCGAGCCTCAGGCTTGCCCGCGACATCATGCACAAGGGCGATGCCATGCCGCTCACGGTGGAAGGCACGCGGATGCGTGATGCCATCGTGCTGATGACACAGAAGGGCTTTGGCGTCGCCGGTGTCACGGATCAGGCCGGCAATCTCACCGGCATCGTCACCGACGGTGACCTGCGTCGGCACATGAGCAGCAATTTCCTCGACAAGACCGTCGATGAAATCATGACCCGGCGGCCGAAATCCGTGCCGGGCGACATGCTGTCAGGTGCCGTGCTGGAGTTCCTCAACACGGCGGCGATCACCTCGATCTTCGTGGTGGAAGACGGCAAGCCTGCCGGCATCATCCACATGCACGACCTGCTGCGCATCGGAGCGGCCTGACGCAAAGGTTGCTTAACGCAAAAACCTCAATTCACAGCGCGATTAGGGATTGATTAGCCTAGTTTCTCTAAGCTCCGGCTCCAGAGTGTTCGGCCTCTTTGGCCTCTTGGAACGGTGCCTGGAATGGATCTGGCTTCAATCATAGGAATTATCGGCGCCTTTGCCATCGTCATGGTCGCCATCCTGCTGGGCGGCAGCTTCGGTCAATTCGTCGATCTTCCTTCCATTCTCATCGTGGTCGGCGGCGGCCTTGCCGCGACCCTGATCCGCTTTTCGCTTGGGGGCATCGGCAGCGCCCTCGCCCTTGGCGCCAAGGTCGGCTTCGGTGCCAAGAACATCAAGCCGCGCGACCTGATCGAAGAAATCAGCGGCCTGGCGGAAATCGTGCGCAAGTCTGGCCCGCTCGGGCTGGAAAATGCCGCTGTTTCGGATCCGACCCTGGCAAAGGGCGTGCAGTATATCGCCGACGGCTACGAGATCGACTTCATCCGCGAATCCATGATGCGCGAGCGGGATCTCACGCTGTCGCGCCTTGCGGAAGGCAAGCGCGTGTTCAAGGCCCTGGGCGACAGTGCCCCGGCCTTTGGCATGATCGGCACGCTCGTCGGTCTGGTGCAGATGCTGGCCAACATGGACGATCCTTCGGCCATCGGCCCGTCCATGGCCATCGCCCTTCTGACCACACTGTATGGCGCGCTGATTTCCAACTGCTTCTGTCTGCCGATGGTGGACAAGCTCGACGCCAAGTTCGACGTGGAAGAGGTCAACCAGACCCTCATCATCGACGGCATCCTGCAGATCCGAGAATCCAAAAGCCCGGCGCTGATCCGCGAGATGCTGATCGCCTATCTGCCGGAAAGCGCCCGTGCCGGCCTCGTCGACGCGGCATAAGGCAAGGGCGGAAAGGGAGCACAGGTCATGGCACGCAAGAAGCCTGCAGGCGGCGGCGCCCCGGAATGGCTGGTGACATTCGCCGACCTGATGTCCCTGCTCGTCTGCTTCTTCGTGCTGATCATTTCCTTCTCGGTTCAGGACAAGCAGAAGCTCCAGATCGTCGCCGGCTCGATGAAGGATGCCTTTGGTGTCAAGGAGAACTCGCGGCGCCTTGGCGTGATCGAAATGGAAGGCATTCCGATCCGCGACTACATGAAGCAGGTCTCGCAGGTTCCACAGGAACTGGATTCGGACTTCGCCAGCGAGCGTCACGAGAAGAACACCAAGCAGGGACCCGAAGCCAACACCCACGACACGGTGGAGGCCGAGATCGAGCGCTCCCGCCAGTTCGCAACAGCAGCTGCGACCCTGCGCCAGGCCCTGCAGGAAATGCCGGAGATCACCGAAATCTCCCAGCACATCATTTTCGAGGAAACCGAGGAAGGCCTCAACATCATGATCGTGGATCAGGATGGGCGGTCGATGTTCCGGGAAGGCTCGAAATATCCCTATGAGACCACCCGCCGTATCCTGGCAAAAATTGCCCCGGTTCTGGCGGATATGCCGAACCGGATCGAGGTCACCGGCCACACGACAACCGGCAGCGCCGCCACAGACCCCAATTACACCACCTGGGAGCTGTCTACCGACCGGGCGAATATCGCCCGGCAGATCCTCAACGAATATGGGGTGCCGTCAGACCAGATCTTTTCGGTGGTGGGCAAGGCCGATACGGAGCCTCTGTTCCCGAACGACCCCTTCCTGGCGGCGAACCGGCGCATCAGCGTCTTGCTGATGCGCGAGGCCCCACCGATCCCGCCGGGAAACCTGTAAAACCGGGTCCGCGCTGAAGGCACCGGGATCAGGCGTCAGCAGCCTGCCTGACCCGCAAGCGCACACCTTCCACGCCTTCCACAATCACGCGGGTGCCCGCGGGCAGATCCGGGCCGGTGATCTGCCAGACCGTGTCGTCAACGGAAAGCCAGCCTGTCCCTGAGACAATCGGGTCCTTCAGAACAAAGATGTGTCCGGCATAGCGGCTGCCCCGCCGGTTGAGGCCGGGATCGCCAAAGGCGTTTTCCCGCCGCCGCATGAACCACCGCCCGGCAATCACGCTGATGACGGACAGCACCGCGAAGAGGATGATGTTCGTCTGCCAGGTGAGCGGTTCGATCAGGTTGACCACACCAACCAGAATGGCCGCGACGCCGAACCAGAGGAAGAAGGTGCCCGGAACGAGCACCTCCACCCCGAAGAGCAGGATGCCGGCGAACCACCAGCCCCAGGCGCCAAATCCCTGGAAGATCTGCTCAAATGTGCTCATGCACCCTCACTCTGCCCCGGAAGCGGCACGGACGGCAGACCGGAACCTGAGCTGGACCGGCCCTCGCCATCCCTGTTGCCGAAAGCCTCGCGGGCAATCTCGCCGATGCCGGTCAGGGCGCCCAGGAGCGAGGTGGATTCCATCGGCAGGATCAGGGTCTTCTGATTGCGCGAGGTCGCCAGCTCCTTGAAGGCTTCCACGTACTTGGTCGCCACGAAGTAGTTGATCGCCTGCATGTCGCCGGCCGAAATCGCCTCGCTGACGAGGCGTGTTGCCGTCGCTTCGGCCTGAGCCTCGCGCTCGCGCGCCTCGGCATCACGGAAAGCCGATTCGCGGCGGCCTTCAGCCTGCAGGATCAGCGCCTGCTTCTCGCCCTCGGCCTTGAGGATTTCAGCCTGCCGCTTGCCTTCGGCTTCCAGAATCGAGGCGCGCTTGTCACGCTCGGCCTTCATCTGACGGGCCATGGAATCCACCAGATCGCGCGGCGGATTGATGTCCTTTATTTCGATACGGGTGATCTTCACGCCCCAGGACTCGGCGGCGGCATCCACCACGCGCAGCAGGCGGGTGTTGATCTCGTCACGGTTGGACAGAAGCTCATCCAGGTCCATCGAGCCCATCACCGAGCGGATGTTGGTCATGGTGAGGTTGAGAATGGCGTTCTCCAGTCCAGCCACTTCATAGGCGGCGCGGGCGGCGTCCAGAATTTGATAGAAGGTGATGCCATCCGCCGTCACCGTGGCGTTGTCGCGGGTGATGACCTCCTGGGAGGGGACGTCGAGCACCTGCTCCATCATGTTGAGGCGGCGGCCGATCTTGTCGATGACCGGAACAATCAGGTTGAGGCCCGGCGAGAGGGTGCGCCGGTAGCGGCCGAAGCGTTCGACCGTCAGGTTATAGCCCTGCGGAACAGTCTTCACGCCCGCAAAAATCAGCAGGATGACGAAGAAAAAGAGTGCAACTAGAACAATGTTGAAACCGTAATCGGCCAAGGGCATGCGAGGCTCCCGTCTTATCTGCCTTCAAAACGGGCGGAGTATGCGACGGATCAGCCTGCGATGCCACCCAGAAAGAGCCGGGCGGCACCGCCACCCGGATCAGGAGCATTCCCGTTGAGGACCGGAGGCTTCAGAGCCAGCCGGACAGTTCGCGCTGCACCACCTGTTCCAGCACGGCCATGCCCAGATCGCTGTCATTGAGGCAGGGGATGTGGGTGAACTCGCCGCCGCCATTCTCGTGGAAGATCTCCCCGGCTTCTCCGGCAATTTCCTCCAGCGTTTCAAGGCAGTCGGCGACGAAACCGGGGTTCATCACGGCGATGTTCTTCACGCCGTCCTTCGCCAGCGCCTCCACGGTCTTGTCCGTGTAGGGCTGCAGCCACTCTTCCGGGCCGAAACGGGACTGGAAGGTGACGCGCAGCTTCTCCTTGCTCATGCCCAGCCGCTCGCGCATCAGCCGCGTCGTCTTCATGCAGTGGCAGTGATAGGGATCGCCCTTCTTGAAGTAGGACTGCGGAATGCCGTGATAGGAGGTCAGGATCACGTCCGGCTCGAAATCGAGCCCGGCAAGATGCCGCTCCACCGATTGGCTCAGGGCCTCGATATAGGCCGGGTCATCGTGATAGGGCGGCACGGTGCGGATGGCCGGCTGCCAGCGCATCTCCAGCAGGGCACGGCACACTTCGTCATTCACCGTCGCCGTGGTCGAGGCCGAATATTGCGGATAGAGCGGGAACACCAGAATGCGGTCACAGCCATCGGCCTTCAGCGCTTCAAGGCGCGAGCGGATGGAGGGCTGGCCATAGCGCATGGCCCAGTCGATCTTCAGCCGTCCGCCATGATCGCCCATCATCTGCGTCAGCTTGTCCGACTGGCTGCGGGTGATGGTACGCAGCGGCGACTCGTCCAGCTCCTTGTTCCAGATCTCGTCATAGGCCTTGCCGGACTTCTTCGGCCGGGTGATCAGGACGATGCCATAGAGGATCGGGTACCAGAGCGCCTTCGGCCATTCGATGACGCGCTTGTCGGACAGGAACTCGCGCAGATAGCGGCGCATCGGCCAGTAGCTTGTGGCATCCGGGGTGCCGAGGTTCACCAGAAGCACACCGATCTTGCCCGCCTTCACCGGCGGGTGGGCGTCCGGCAGCTTGATGCTGCGCATGGATTGGCCGGCTTCAGCCAGGGCTTCAGGGGAAAACTGGACGGTCATGACAACTCCGGAAACGGGCAGGCGTGCACACGCGCACATTTGGCCGGAACATAAGACACCAGCCAGCCTTGTCCAGTACGTCAGAACTCAGATCCCGGATCAGTGCCGCCCAAAAGAAGCGGGAGAGGCCAATCAGGCCGCCTGGCCTCCGTAGTCGCGCTCATCGGAAATGACCTTGCCGTCATTCGGCAGGCTGCCTTCGGCCAGGCATTCGACGGCGCCCTTCAGCTTGGTCACCTCCCGAAGGGTTGCGGCGATGGCAGAGGCCGTGTCTGCGGTGGCGGTTTCCACCTGCAGGGTCATCACATCCTGCTCGCTGGCGCGTGTGACAACGAGCCGCGCCTTGCGGATTTCGGGGTGACGGGCGAGCACATCGGCGATCTGCACCGGATCAACGAACATGCCCTTGATCTTGGTGCGCTGATCGGCCCGGCCCATCCAGCCGGCAATGCGCTGCCCGGTGCGTCCGCAAGGGGACTGGCCCGGCAGCACTGCCGACAGATCACCCGTGCCGAAGCGGATCATCGGATAGGTGCGGTTGAAGGTGGTGACCACCAGTTCCCCCACCTCGCCATCTGCAACAGGCGTGCCTGTGCCGGGACGCACGATCTCGACGATATAGTCCTCGTTGACGATCATGCCGCTGCCGGCCTCGCTCTCATAGGCAATGACGCCCAGTTCCGCCGTGGCATAGCACTGAAGAACGGCGATACCCCGCGCGGCATAATCGGCCCGCAGCGAGGGAAACAGCGCCCCGCCGGAGACAAGGCCGCGCTTGAGGCTGGACATGTCCCGCCCCAGTTCCTTGCCCTTGTCGAGCAGCACCTTCAGGAAGTCCGGCGTGCCGACATAACCGGAGGGCTTCAGCGTTTCGATGGCCTCCAGCAGCATTTCCGTGTTGCCGACGCCGCCGGGAAAGACGGTGCAGCCCAGCGCCCGCGCGCCGTGATCGAGCAGAAAGCCGCCCGGCGTCAGGTGATAGGAGAAGGTGTTGATCACCACATCACCCGCCTGGAACCCCGCTGCCGCCAGTGCCCGGGCCACATTCCACGGGTCCTGCCCTTCCGGCTGCGGCTCCCAGATCGGTCCCGGAGACATGAACACCCGCTGCACACCCTTGAGGGAACCGGCCAGAAACCCGCCGAAGGGCGGTTCCGCCTTCTGGTGCTGCAGCAGGTCCGACTTGCGCAGCACAGGCACGGAAGCAAGTGCCTGCCGTGAGGTGACGGCGGCCGGATCCACGTCTTTCAGATGGCGGGCCCAGCCGGGCGCCTCCTCCCGCGCATGGCGCAAGATTTCCGGAAGCCGGGCAAAAAGCTCCGCCTCGCGCTGATCCGGCGACCGCCGTTCGCGCGCTTCACGATGTTCCGCCCTCATAGCCTGTCCTCGCTTGCTTCGCCTTGAAATAACTTGCGCTGGTTACGCCAGCCACCGCTTGCGGCGCTTGTAATGCTTCACATCGCGGAAGGACTTGCGGCCCTCACCGCCGACACCAAGGTAGAATTCCTTGACGTCTTCATTCTCGCGCAGCGCCTTGGCCTCGCCATCGAGCACGATGCGGCCCGATTCCACGATGTAGCCGTAGGTGGCATAGCGCAGCGCGATGTTGGTGTTCTGCTCGGCCAGGAGGAAGGACACGCCCTGCTCCTCGTTGAGCTGCTTCACGATCTCGAAGATTTCTTCCACCAGCTGCGGCGCCAGTCCCATGGAAGGCTCGTCCAGCAGGATCATGCGCGGCCGGCTCATCAGGGCCCGGCCGATGGCGCACATCTGCTGCTCGCCGCCGGACGTGTAGCCCGCCTGGCTGCGCCGCCGCTCCCGCAGGCGGGGGAAGTAATTGTAGACCATCTCCAGATCGGCCTTGATCGCCCCTGCCCCGTCACGCCGCGTATAGGCACCGGTAAGCAGATTTTCCTCGATGGTCAGATGGCCGAAGCAATGACGGCCTTCCATGACCTGAATGCAGCCGCGCCGCACAAGATCATTGGGGGACAGATCCTGCACCTGATCGCCCTTGAAGGTGATGCTGCCCTTGGTCACATCCCCGCGCTCGGCCCGCAGCAGGTTGGAGATGGCTTTCAGCGTCGTGGTCTTGCCCGCGCCATTGGCCCCCAGAAGGGCAACGATGCCGCCTTCCGGCACAGTCAGGGACACGCCCTTCAGCACCAGGATGACGTGATCATAGATCACTTCGATGTTGTTCACCGACAGGATGGGGCTGCTGGCCGCAGCCGGGCTGGAAGCTTGAAGCACGGGTCTGATCCTCTTTCCGGCATTTCCCTGCCGCGGGCGGTTCATGCCCGCGGCAGAAAGCATCCTTGAACTCTTGTCAGTTCGGGCAGGGCTCCGTACGGGCCGGCCAGGGAGCGTTCTTTTCCGTGTACTCCTTGGCAGCTGCCTCAAGCAGCGGGCGCACGACATCCTTCATCGGCTCGATCCAGTCGGTCGCCTTCACCCACTTGGTGCCGTCCCACTCCTGGATGTAGACCGGGTGCGAACCGGCGTGATCCTCGCAGGTGACCTTCATCGGATGAGCAAAACCGGCAAGGCCGATTTCCTCGAGACGCTCTGCCGTGATGTTCAGGGACTCAAGGCCGATGCGCACGTCTTCGCCGGTCAGAACGGTCTTGCCGGTCTTTTCCTGCGCCGTGCGGATGGCTTCAGCCATCAGCACGGAATTGAGGACACCGCGGTTGTAGAGAACGTTGCCGAAATTGGCCTCCGTGGTCTGCGACTTGCGGGCATCGACGACCAGCTTCCTGATGTCGGCCAGCGCCGGATAGTCCGTGCCGAGACCGGAGATGTTCAGCGCCTTGTAGCCCTTGGCACCGGCCCCGCCGGCAGCGGCATCGTCATCGCCGGCCGACCACCAGACACCGATCATCTTGTCCATCGGGAAGCGCGTCTTGACGGCCTCCTTGATGGCGGTCGGGTTCATCGCGCCCCAGCCCCACATGATCACATAGTCCGGACGGTCGCGGCGGATGTTGAGCCACTGCGAGGACTGGTTCTGCATTTCCTTGGCGGGAACCGGATACTGGGTCACCTCGAAGCCATAGTCCTTGGACAGTTGCTCCAGCAGCGGGATCGGCTCGCGGCCGAAACCGGCGTCAAGGAAGATGTAGCCGATCTTCTTGCCCTTCAGCTTGTCCATGCCGCCTTCCTGCTCACCAATGTACTTGATGATCACGGACAGGCCGTCCCAATAGGTGTCCGGCACGTTGAAGACCCATGGGAAGGTGTTGCCGACGGCTGCTGCCGACAGGCCATAGCCCATGGACAGAACGGGGATCTTGTCGACACCGGCTTTCGGAATGATCTGCAGCGTGGTGCCGGTGGAATACGGATTGTACATCAGGGCACCCTTGCCCTTGGTCGCCTCGTAGCACTCCATGCCCTTCTGCGGGTCATACCCGGTCTCGCATTCCTCCAGGATGATCTTGACGCCGCCGATGCCGCCATCGCGCTCATTCAGCATCTGCAGATAGTCATACATGCCGTTGGCGATGTGGATGCCCGAGCCTGCAAAGGCGCCGGTGCGGTAGGTCAGAAGCGGGATATAGTTGCCTTCCGCTGCTGCGGTCTGGACGGTGAAGGGCGCAGCGCCCCCCAGCGCGAGTGCGGTTCCCAATGCGATTGCCTTGAAGTTCATTTTGCTTTCCTCCCAAAGAACGGCTGGTTTTCTGGTCCGCTTACCCTTGTCATTATTGCGGATTCCGGATCCGGCCGGTTTCGATTGCAGGCGGCCGTCAGTACGGGAACGGCCAGACCCGAAGCTTCTGCTTGCCGATCTGCCACAGCCGGGCGAGACCATGCGGTTCCACGATCAGGAAGAAGATGATCAGCGCACCCACGATCATGTGGGCCAGATGCTGGATCGTCTCGGCCCCCACCTCGATACCGGTCATCGCCGGAATGGCGCGCAGCACGACCGGCAGGATCCAGATGAAGGCCGCGCCCAGGAACGAGCCGCTGATGCTGCCAAGCCCGCCCAGAATGACCATGAACAGGATCTGGAAGGACAGGGCGATGGAATAGGATGAGGGCTCGGCCGCATTCAGCCAGAAGAACACCATCATCGCACCTGCCACGCCGCAGATGTAGGACGACACGGCGAAAGCCAGCAGCTTCGCCCGGAGCGGACGGATGCCGATCAGTTCCGCCGCAATATCCATGTCGCGGATCATCATCCAGGATCGGCCGATGCGGCCACGGATGAGGTTCGACACCAGCACCGCAATGGCAAGCGTGATGCACAGCACGATGAAATAGCGGGTCAGCGGTGTGGATTCGGCCCCGGCGATGGTGATGCCGAACATGGTCCGGTGCGGGATCTCGATGGCGCCGGAGGCGTTGTAATTGTAGAGCCAGCCGATGCGGATGAAGCACCACTCCAGAAAGAACTGCGCCGCCAGCGTCGTCACCGCCAGATAGAGCCCCTTGATGCGCAGGCTCGGCAGACCGAAGATCGCGCCGATGCCGGCCGAGAACACGCCCGATACCAGCACCAGCAGGATCACGTTCACATCCGGAAAGATGGAGGTGAGCTTGTAGGCTGCATAGGCGCCGACACCCATGAAGGCGCCGGAGCCGAGAGACAGCTGACCGGCAAAGCCCGTCAGCACGTTGAGCCCGATCGCCGCCAGCGAGAACACCAGGAACGGGATCATGATCGAGCTCAGGAAGAAATCATTAGCCAGGTAAGGAACAGCAACAAAGGCACCGAAAATGAGGATCGCAATGCCGATCCGGTCCTGCCGGATCGGGAACAGCGCCTGATCCGCCTCGTAGCTCGTCTTGAACTGGCCTGCCTCACGGTAAAACATGGGACCTCACACGCGCTCGATGATGCGTTCGCCGAAGAGACCTTGCGGACGGAACAGAAGGAAGATCAGGGCGATGATGTAGGCGAGCCAGGACTCGATGCCCCCGCCCACCAGCGGACCCCAATAGATCTCGCCAAGCTTCTCGCCGAAGCCGATGATCAGTCCGCCGATGATGGCGCCGGGGATCGAGGTGAAGCCGCCAAGGATGAGCACGGGAAGCGCCTTGAAGGCGACGATCTCCAGCGCGAAGGACACATCCGAACGCGCGCCCCACATGATGCCCGTCACCAGCGCCACGATACCGGCGGCAAACCAGACGATGGCCCAGATCTGGTTCAGCGAGATGCCAACGGAAAGCGCCGCCTGATGGTCATCTGCCACAGCCCGCAGCGCCCGGCCGATACGGGTCTTGTTGAAGAAGATGCCGAGGCTTGCCACCATCAGCATGGCGATCACCGCCGCCGCGATGTCGATATGCTGCAGGATGACGAGGCCGTCCTCCCCAAGCTCCAGCGCCGTCGAACCGGTCGGCAGCCACAGCTCTTCCGTGATCATCCGCTTCGGCTCGCCGCCGAAGATGAACTCGCCAAAGCCGATGAGGAAATAGGTCATGCCGATGGTCGCCATCAGCAGGATGATTTCCGGCTGGTTCACCAGCGGCCGCATCACCACCCGCTCGATTGTGTAGGCCAGAATGCCCATCACACCGATGGTCAGAAGCAGCGCCAGAAACGCAGGAACCCCGTGCTCATAGAGCCCGACCAGCGTCAGACCCGCGAACACCACCATGATGCCTTGCGCGAAGTTGAAGACGCCGGATGCCTTGAAGATCAGCACGAAGCCAAGCGCAATCAGGGCATAGAGAATGCCTGCCACGAAGCCTTCCCACAGCACCTGCAGCAGGAAATCCGGCTGATCGGCCATCTGCGCAAACGGCAGGATGAAAATATCATAGAGCATCGCCGTCCCCCCTTAATGCGCCACGCCGAGATAGGCGTCGATGACTTCCTGACTGGCCTGCACCTCGGCAGGGGGGCCATCGGCGATCTTCTTGCCGTAGTCGAGCACGACCACCCGGTCGGACAGGTCCATGACCACGCCCATGTCATGCTCGATGAGGGCGATGGTGGTGCCGAACTGCTGGTTCACATCGAGGATGAAGCGGCTCATGTCCTCCTTCTCCTCAAGGTTCATGCCGGCCATCGGCTCGTCGAGCAGCAGAAGCTCCGGCTCCATGGCCAGTGCCCGGCCCAGTTCCACCCGCTTCTGCAGGCCATAGGGCAACTTGCCCACCGGCGTCTTGCGGATGGCCTGGATCTCCAGAAAGTCGATGATGTCCTCGACCTTGCGGCGGTGCTCGATTTCCTCATCCCGCGCCGGGCCGTAATGCAGGAGCTGCCAGAAGAAGTTGCGGTGCATCTTCAGCGAGCGGCCGGACATGATGTTGTCCAGCGTGCTCATGCCCTTGAACAGCGCCACATTCTGGAAAGTGCGGGCGATGCCCTGCGCCGCCGCATCATAGGGCCGCATCTTGCTCCGGGCCGTGCCCTTCCAGGTGATGGTGCCCTGCTGCGGATGGTAGAAGCCATTGATGACATTGAGCATCGACGTCTTGCCCGCCCCGTTGGGGCCGATGATGGCGCGGATCTCGCCCTTGCGGATGTCGAAGGAAATGTTGGTGATCGCCTTCACACCGCCGAAGGACAGCGAGACATTGTCCACCTTCAGCAGCACTTCCGCTGCTGGTGCTGTTTCCGCTGCCGGTTCCGCCGGGTGCAGGCTGGTTGCTGTCACGGCATTCATTCTGCAGCCTCCCGCATGGCCTGCACCGGGGCGTGCGGCGTCATGTCCCTGATCTCGACCGTGGCCTCGATGACGCCCGTGCGGCCGTCCTCGAAGGTCACTTCGGTGCGCACATGGCGCGAGGTGGAGCCGTCATAAAGCCCCTCGATCAGCGGCGCGTAGCGCTCGGCGATGAAGGAGCGGCGGACTTTCTGCGTGCGCGTCAGCTCGCCGTCGTCCGCATCCAGCTCCTTGTGCAGGATGAGGAAGCGGTGGATCTGCGCACCCGCCATCATCGGCTCTGCCGCCAGATCCCGGTTCACCTGGTCCACATGCTGCTGGATCATCCGGTAGACGTCCGGATGGGCGGCAAGTTCCTGATAGCTGGCGTAATTGACGTTGTTGCGCTCAGCCCAGCTGCCCACCGCCGTCAGGTCGATGTTGAGAAATACGCCCACGAAATCCCGCTCATTGCCGAAGGCCACCGCCTCCTTGATGTTGGGGAAGAACTTCAGCTTGTTCTCGATGTATTTCGGCGCGAACAGCGCACCGGTGTTGAGCTTGCCCACATCCTTGGCGCGGTCGATGATCTTCAGGTGGCCGTTGGGGGCAATGAAGCCGGCGTCACCGGTAAAGACCCAGCCATCTTCCGTCTTGGTGGTGCGGGTGGCCTCGTCGTTCTTGTAATAGGCAACGAAGGTGCCCGGCGAGCGGTAGAGCACTTCGCCATTTTCCGCGATCTTCAACTCCACCTGCGGCGCGGGCTTGCCGACCGTATCGGCAAAGATCTCGCCATCCGGCTGCAGGGTGATGTAGACGCTGGCTTCCGTCTGGCCGTAGAGCTGCTTCAGATTGAGGCCGAGCGAGCGGTAGAAGCTGAAGATCTCCGGGCCGATGGCTTCACCCGCCGTGTAGCCGACCTTCAGCCGGGTCAGGCCAATGCGATTCTTCAGCGGGCCATAGACCAGAAGCTCGCCAAGGCCGTAGAGCAGCCGGTCGCTGAGCGGCACCGGCTGGCCGTTGAGGATCTTTTCGCCCGACCGGCGGGCCACGCCCATGAAATAGTCGAACATGGCCTTCTTCATCCGGCCTGCATCTTCCATGCGCACCATGATGCGGGTGAGCATGCTTTCAAAAACGCGCGGGGGAGCGAAGAAATAGGTCGGCGCGATCTCCAGCCGGTCCAGATCCACCGTGTCGAGGCTTTCCGGGCAGTTGACGCAGTAACCGGCCGTATAGGCCTGTGCCAGCGAGAACACGTGGTCGCCGATCCAGGCCAGCGGCAGATAGGCGAGGATGTCCTCGCTCTCGTCCAGCTTGTCGAAGGCATTGGCGTTGCGCGCCGAAATGACCAGATTGTCGAAGGACAGCATCACGCCTTTGGGGCGGCCGGTGGTGCCGGAGGTGTAGAGCATCACGGCAATGTCGCTGCCCTTGCCCTGTGCCAGCCCCTCTTCCCAGGCGCTGAGCGCCTTCGGATCTGCTGCCATGTGCTGGCGGCCAAGATCCTGCACGCCGGTGAAGCTGAACAGGCGGCCGTGGTCATAGTCCCGCAGGCCACGCGGATCATCATAGATCACGGCACTCAGGCTCGGCACGGTCTCCGCCATGGAGAGAAGCTTGTCGACCTGCTCCTGATCCTCCACAACCGCAAAGCGAACTTCGGCATGACCCAGAACATAGGCCATTTCTTCTGCGACGGAGTCTGCATAGACCGGAACCGGGATGGCGCCGAGCGCCTGCGCTGCCACCATCGACCAGTAAAGCCGGGGCCTGTTGGCACCGACAATTGCGACCTTGTCGCCTGCCTTCAAGCCGATACTGCCAAGCCCGATCGAAAAGCTGCGCGTCTCGTCAAGAACTTCAGCCCAGGTCCAGCTTTGCCAGATACCAAGGTCCTTCTCCCGCACTGCAGTACGGCTTCCAAGTTCTTTCGCATTGCACAAGAGAATCTTCGGAAAGGTGTCTGCACCTTCCCTCGCAGCGCTGGTCAATCTTGCCATCGCGTCGTCCACCCTCCCAGGCGCCCCGTTTACCGGAGTCGCGTTTTGGCCCTCATGAAACGCCTTCCTCCCGAAGGGCCGCAAGCTCTTTCTTTGGAGGAGCCTGCGGATGTCTCACCATGGGTTGCATTTGACGGTAGACCCGGTGCATTGCGCCAGTATGTTCAGACTGTGACGAATTGTTTCAGGGCCATCCTCCATTCATCCGATGGCTGACTGGTGTTCCCTCCGGCCTTCTGCCTAAACTCAAGCCATGACGATCAGCTCCGGCACCACCGAATATATCGACATGCTGCAGGCTGCCCTTGATCATGTGAATCAGGGCTTCTCGGTCTTCGATGCAAACCTGCAGCTGGTGGCCTGGAACAGGGGTCTTTGGGAGATGCTGGACTTCCCCCAGGAGCTGGCCCGGCGCGGCGCGCATCTGGCGGAGTTCCTGCGGGTCAACACGGAGCGCGGGGAATACGGGCCCGGCGATGTGGAGGGCAAGATCCAGCGGCGACTGGAGCGGGCGCGCCAGTTCGTGCCGCATTATTTCGAGCGCATCCGCCCCAACGGCCAGGTGATTGCCGTGCGCGGCACGCCCCTGCCGCAGGGCGGGTTCGTCACCATCTACACCGACATCACCGAGGAGCGGCGGCGGCAGGAGAAGCTGGAGCGGACCGTGGCCGAGCGCACCCGCGCCCTGCGCCAGAGCGAGGACTGGCTGCGCTTCGTCACCGACAACATCCCGGCTCTTGTGGCCTACATGGCCCCGGACACGGGTTCTGGAGCCGGTCCCGTCTTCCGCTTTGCCAACCGGCGTTATGCAGAATGGTTCGGCCATTCCATCGCCTCCATTGCGGGGAGGCCCGCCCGCGAAGTGCTGGGGGCGGAACTCTTCACCGAACTGCAGCCGCAGATCGAGCATGCGTTCAGCGGCCATGCGGTGTCCTATGAATACAGCCGCCGCAAGCCGAACGGCGATCTGGCCTACATGCGCTCCACCCTCATTCCGGACATGACCGTGGACCGGCGCACGCTCGGCGTTTTCGTGCTGTCGCTCGATGCCACAGAGCAGAAGCGCAACGAGGCGGCGCTCGCCCAGTCGCAGCGCATGGATGCGGTCGGCAAGCTGACCGGCGGGCTGGCGCATGACTTCAACAATCTGCTTGCCATCCTGATGGGCAATCTCCTCAGCCTGAAGCGCAAGGGCAGTGAGGTGACGCCCGCCGATGTGGAGGCCCACCTTGCCCCCATGCTGCAGGCGGCACAGCGCGGGGCGGACCTGACCCAGCGCATGCTGGCCTTCAGCCGGGGCCAGTCCTCAGACCTGCAGACCGTGGAACTGGCGCCGCTTCTGGCCAACACCGCGACGCTGCTGCATGGCTCCCTCCCCGGCGCCATCAGCCTGTCCTTTGATCTTTCCGATGAACGGCTGGTGGCGCGTGTGGACCCGGCGCAGCTGGAAACGGCCATCGTCAACCTTGTCTTCAATGCCCGCGATGCCATGCCGGAAGGCGGCAGCATCACCGTCAGCCTGTCGCAGGAGCAACTGGCGGAGCGCGATCTGCCCGGCGCGGGTCTGGCGGCAGGCCCCTATGCCCGCATCAGCGTGCGCGACACCGGCCAGGGCATGGATGAAGCCACACGGCAGCGGGCCTTCGAGCCTTTCTTCACGACAAAGCCCTTCGGCACCGGTTCCGGCCTTGGCCTGTCGATGGTCTATGGCCTTGCCCGGCAGGCGGGCGGGCATGCGGATATCTCCACCGCCCCCGGCGCAGGCACCACCGTGTCGCTGCTGCTGCCCCTCAGTGCCGGCACCGGCCCTTCCGGAACGGGAGCTGAGGGCGTGCAGACCACCCTTGCCATGGGCAATGGCGAACTGATCCTGCTGGTGGAGGATGAAGCGGCCGTGGCCGAAGCTGTCGCCCTGCAGATCCGCGACCTCGGCTATACGGTGCTGACGGCGGAAAGCCCGGCAGATGCCCTTGAGCTGGCGCAGGATGTGGCGGAAATCCGGGCCGTGCTTTCCGATGTGGTGATGCCCGGGCAGATGAACGGGCTCGCCCTCGCGCGCCAGATCCGGCAGGAGCGCCCGGACATCGGCATTGCGCTGATGAGCGGCTATGCCGACTATGGCGCGCCCGCGGAAGGGGCAGGCCAGAAGCCCGATGCCGCAGCTTTTCCACTTCTGACCAAGCCCTTTGACATGGCAGCGCTGTCTGGAACCTTGAGGAAGATCACCGCTCATGACGCCTGAGACGCCCGGCACCGGAAGCAGCACAACAGCCATGTCCGGACTTGTTTACATCTGCGACGACGAAGCGGAGATCTGCGCCATTCTGGCCAGCACGCTGGAGGTCTACGGCTTCCGCTCGGTCTGCTTCCAGCAGGCGGGCAAGATGCTCGCCATGATGGACCAGCAGCTGCCCGATGCCTGCCTCATCGACCTTGGGCTGCCGGACATGGACGGCATGAGCCTCATCAACGAGATCCGCAAACGCACCTCCCTGCCCGTCATCGTGCTTTCCGCCCGCAGCCATTCCTCCGACCGGGTAATGGGGCTGGAGATGGGTGCTGACGATTATGTGGTGAAGCCCTTCGACCCGCGCGAGATCGTGGCGCGGCTGCGCTCCGTGCTGCGCCGCTCATCCGAGCGTCAGGCCGCGCCCCCCGGCAAGGGCAATGCCGCCCGCTTTGCCGGCTGGACCTTTCATCCCGGCGCCCTGCGGCTCGTCTCGCCCTCGGGCGAGGAGACGTTCCTCTCCACGGGTGAAGCCACCCTGCTGGAAGCCTTGTTGCGGGCCCCCAAGCGCGTGCTCTCACGCGATTACCTGCTGGAGCACGGCGGCCGCGACGACAGCCTCGACCGGTCCATCGACGTGCGCATCTCCCGCATCCGCAAGAAACTGGCGACCGAATCCGCGACGCCCCTCATCCGCACCATCTACGGCTCGGGCTACATGCTGACGTCACAGGTGGACTGGGCGTAAACTCCAGCTGCTACCCGTAGATCGCCTGCGGCAGCCAGGTGGCAAGTTGCGGCACGAACCAGAGGATCACCAGCATCAGCACCTGGATCAGCACGAAGGGGATGATGCCGAGGTAGATATCGGAGCTGCGCACGGAGGCCGGGGCCACACCGCGCAGATAGAACAGGGCGAAGCCGAAGGGCGGGGTAAGGAAGGAGGTCTGCAGGTTGACCGCCATCATCACGCCCAGCCAGGCCGGATGCATGGAACTGCCGTCGGGCATGGGCAGCTGCAGCAGCACAGGGGCGACCAGCGGCACCACGACGAAGACGATTTCCAGGAAGTCGAGGAAGAAGCCCATCACGAACATGACGAGCATGACCGCCAGCATGGCGCCGAGTGCACCGCCCGGCAGGTCTTTCAGCAGCGAATGCACCAGCTCGTCGCCGCCCAGATCCCGGAACACCAGCGAGAAGAACGTCGCGCCGATCATGATTGTAAAGACCATGGCGGTGATCTGCGTCGAGGACTGAATGACCGGCGCCAGAACACCTGAGCGCATCACACGGGCAAGGCAGACCGCAATACCCCAGGCCCCGCCAAGGCACAGAAGCGCCGCAAGGCTGATGCCAGCCCATTCCAGCGGCCCGATTTCCAGCCGGGTGATGCGAAGATCCACCACCCGCGACAGGGCAAGGGCCGCCAGCAGGCAGACCGCTCCGGCATAAACCGGCAGGGGCCGGGACACATCGGCCCGGAAGCCCGCCAGAAGCAGCGCACCCACGGCACCGACTGCAGCAGCTTCCGTCGGCGTTGCCACACCGGCCAGAATTGAGCCGAGCACGGCGATGATCAGGGCCAGCGGCGGCACCAGCACGCTGACCAGCTCCTTCAGGCTCACCTTCTGCGGCGCGCCGCCATCTGTTCCGCGCATGGGCGGCGCCTTGTGGGGCGACAGAAAGGCGACCGTCATCTGATAGGCAATATAGAGCCCGACGAGGCAGAGGCCGGGAATGAGCGCGGCAGCAAACAGATCCCCCACCGAGAACGGATCCGGCGACCAGTTGCCGAGATTGCGCTGCGCCGTCTGATAGGCGCTGGAAAGCTGGTCGGCGAGGAACACCAGCACGATGGACGGCGGAATGATCTGGCCCAGCGTTCCGGCAGCTGCAATCGAACCGGTGGCAAGGCGCGGGCTGTAGCCATTGCGCAGCATGGTGGGCAGGGACAGGAGCCCCATGGTCACCACCGTCGCCCCGACGATGCCGGTGGAGGCGGCCAGCAGCGCGCCGACGATGGAAACAGACAGCCCCAGCCCGCCAGGCATCTTGCCGAAGAGCCGGCCCATGGCCTCCAGCAGGTCTTCCGCCACCTTGGAGCGCTCCAGCATGACGCCCATGAAGATGAAGAGCGGCACGGCAATCAGCGTCTCGTTCGTCATGATGCCGAAGATGCGCAGCGGAATGGCGCCGAGCGACAAGGAGGCACCTGAGAAATGCCCCAGCAGCGCAAAGACGAGAGCAACACCTGCCAGCGTGAAGGCCACCGGGAAACCGGCCATCAGGCAGATGACGGCCGTGGCAAACATGAGAATGTCGAGGATGGAAATCAGGTCCATGGAATGTCTCAGCCCTCTTTCCGGGCGAATGTTTCAAGTGCCGGGGCGTTGCCCGACAGGGCGGCGGCAGCGCGCAGCATCAGGGCAAGGCCCTGCAGCGCCAGCAGCCCGGCATAGACGAGGATCGCTGTCTTCAGCACATAAAGCGCCGGAATACCCGACGTCTCGCGCGAGCCTTCCCGGATAATCCAGGAGATCTGGACGAAGGGCCAGGCGTGCCAGAGGATGACGGCACACATGGGCATAAGGAACAGGGCGGACCCGGCCAGATCCACCAGCGCTTTGCGGGCGGAGCTGGCGTCCCGGTAGAACACATCCACCCGCACATGGGCATCAATGGCCAGCGCGTAGGCGGCAGACAGCAGGAACAGGAAGCCATGCATGTAGAGGATGCTTTCCTGCACCCAGACCGAACCTGCCCCGAACACATACCGCAGGATGACCACCGCAAACTGCACCAGCACAATGCCCAGCATCAGCCAGGACACGGCGCGGCCAATCGCCGAATTGAGAGACGTGATCACCTGAGCGGTGCGGAACATCGCGGAACCTTTTCGGAAAAGCAAAGGGCGGGGAAGACCATCAGCCATCCCCGCCCTGCTTTCGTCAATAGCCAGCTGTCAGAAATTCAGCGACACATCCCGGTGTTTCGACAGGCACGGCGCCAGCGCCACCGCCACATCACGCGGCAGGCGCGGCAGTTGGCGCAGGCCGATGGTGCCGCTGGTGGCAGCATCATAGGCGCTGATCTTCGGCAGCAACTCGTCGAAGGCGCGCTGGCGCCACGCGAGATCTTGCTTGAGCGCGGCGATGGAGTTGTCCAGCTCGGCCACAGCGGCCTGCGGATCGGGTGCATTGGAGCGCATGATCTTGCGGGCCTCGTTGATCCCCTTGCGGATCTCGGCCGTGCCTTCAAGGGCGGAGACCTCACTGCGCAGCAGGTCGATCTGCTCCAGCACCTTGGGCAGAGGCTTGGAGATGACCGCATCCTGCAGGGCCGAGAACTTCTCCTCCATCTCCTGCAGGGCAGGTGCGGCCTGAAGCGCGGCTGTCACCTTCATCACAGGCTCGGAGGCATTGTCCGCGAGGCGGCGGTAGGCGAGGCGTGCCTTGTTCTCCGCATCCTGCACCTTGGCAAAGCCGGTATGGACGTCTTCCCAGCTGGCCGGGATCTTCGCCAGCAGCGCATCATGCGCGGCCTGCAGCTCCGCCATTTCCGCCTTTGCGTCCTCTCCCCGCTCCGCGGAATAGATGCCGGTCGGACCGGAGCGCGAAATGATCACCTCCAGTTCCTTGATTTCACGCTCGATCTTGCGCGCATCCCGCTCGATCGCCCGCACCTGAACCTGCAACGGACGGTAGGTCACTGCGGCCTGCGTGACGGCGGCAACGGCAGCATCGATCTCCGCCATCTGCGGAATGGCCTTTTCAGCGTTCTGCAGCCCGGACTTCAGCTCCTGCTGCAGATCGGACGGCAGATAGCTGACATCCGTTCCCTTGAGCTGGCTGATGGCAGCGGTGATCGCGGCGCCGTTCTGGCGGAACTGCTGGCTGGTGTAGGTCTCGATGCAATATTGCAGACGCGGGTTCTTCGGCGGCGGCGCGGTCTCGGACAGCAGCGAGGACCGGTTCGGCAGATAGTTCACGATCTGCGGATTGAAGCCAACAATCGCCAGCGCGACCAGCTGGATGCCGATGAAGGCGATCACGCCCTTGTAAATCTGCAGCGTCTTCACCACCGCCGGAGCCACGCCGCGCAGATAGAAGAGCGCGAAGCCGAAGGGCGGGGTGAGGAAGGAGGTCTGCAGGTTGAGGCCGAACATCACGCCCAGCCAAACTGCCGTCACGTTGGCGGACGGATCAGCCAGCAGGATCGGCGCAACAATCGGCACCACCACCACGGCAATCTCGATGAAATCGAGGAAGAAGCCAAGGATGAAGATCACCAGCATGACCATGAGGAACTGGGCCCAGAAACCGCCGGGCAGGCCTTGCAGGAAGTCCTTGACCAGATCCTCACCGCCAAAGGCGCGGAAAGCCGATGTCAGCATGGCCGCGCCAATCAGGATGATGAACACGAGGCACGAGCCCTTGGCCGTCTCGATCATCACTTCGCGCAAGGTGTTGTCCGTCACCATCGTGCGCCAGCCGCTCCAGATCACGGCAAAGACCAGCATCGAAACGGCGATGGCACCGAGGACGATGCCTGTCATATCGCCATTCGAAAGAACGCGCTTGATGTTGGTGTCATAGAAGCTGACGGCAACGGCAATGCCCAGAAGAGCCAGAATGGCAATGATTGCGGGCGTATAGACGCCCTTGCCCTTGCCGTCCTGCAGCCGGTAGCCGGCCATGATCATGGCACCGATGGCACCGACAGCGCCGGCCTGGTTGACCGTGGCGATGCCGGCCATGATCGAGCCGAGCACCAGCACGATCAGGGCGAGCGGCGGCACCAGCGTGATGAACACCTGGAACAGGAACTGCCGGTCCATCTTGCCCTGACCGCGCACAGCCGGTGCAGCCTTGGGGTTGATGAGGGCAAAGCCGAGCATGAACAGCACATAAAGACCAACCAGCAGCATGCCGGGCAGGATGGCGCCGAGGAACAGCTCGCCCGCGCTGGTGGAGGCAATGGCTAGATCGGACGGCATCTGGCCGGGGCCATTGGCATCGCGGAAGAGAGCCTGGCGCAGGTTGCCGGCCTGATCGACGCTGGAGGACAGCTGGTCGGCCAGAATGATCAGCACGATGGAGGGCGGAATGATCTGGCCCAGCGTGCCGGAAGCAGCGATCGTGCCGGTGGCCAGCGGCACCGAATAGTTGTTGCGCATCATCGCGGGCAGCGAGATGAGGCCCATGGCCACAACGGTGGCGCCGACAATGCCGGTGGTGGCGGCGAGCAGCGCCCCCACCAGGATGACCGAAATGCCCAGACCGCCCGGAACCGGCCCGAAAAGCCGTGCCATGGTGATGAGCAGATCCTCGGCGATCTTGGACCGCTGCAGCATGATGCCCATGAAGATGAACAGCGGAATGGCGATGAGCGTGTCGCGCTCCGCCTCCCAGTAAATGCCACGGAAGTTGGTCACCCCGGCGCTCAGCCACTGGGTGGGGCCGCCATGGGAGAAATAGGCGTCGGTGTGGCCGGCGAACAGATAGCCAGCGCCGGCAGCCAGGCCGATGGAGATGATTGCCGATCCCGGCAGGGCAAAGGCGACGGGAAAGCCCGAGCCAAGCGCCGCCGCCATCAGGACGATCAGCAGAATAAGGAAAAACAGTTCCATAGGTGCAAATCCTGCTGGGTCAGTGCTTGATGGAGCCGGTGAGCTCGCGGCCACCTGGTTCGCCGCGCATGTCTGCCACGGCGGCAAACAGGTAGCTGACAAACTGGATCATCATGCTCACGGCGAAAACGCCAAGGAAGCCCGCCATCAGATACTTCACATAAAGGCCGAAACCTGCCTGTGTCGTCTCATAGGAGAGCATGGGGCTGTTGATGATCGACTGCCTTGACCCCAGACCGAAGTAGAGAATGGTCCAGCAGAACACCATGCCGAAGGCGATGGCACCGAAGGCATTGGCAAAGCCCTTCGCCGTCTCGCCGAAGCTGGCATAGAGCACATCCACACGCACATGCCCCTCTTCAAGGAGCGTGTAGGCGGAGGCAAACAGGAACAGCGCCGCATACCAGAAGCGCACGAGGTCAGACAGGAACGCCTGTTCGTAGGAAAAGACGAAGCGGCCCAGCACGATCAGAAGCTGGGATACCACCACCAGAAGAGCCAGCCAGTAGAAGCCGAGGGTCCGCGTGACCGCCGCGAGCAGGACCGACAGTGCGATGAGCGGCATGTGCACATAGCCACCGCGGAATTGCGCCCGCCCGAGATCGCTCGCCAGCTGCCGGCCGAACACCGCTTCCAGCACGCCTTCGACACGCAGGAAAGAAATCGTTGCGTCGGCGACCCCGACGATGACCACCGCCCAGAAAGCCCAGCGGATCAGGAAGGCGTTCAGCCTGTTGATCCGCTCGCTGTCGGCGCGCAGTCCAGGTGAGCCAGGATAAAGCACATAAGCTGCGGCCAGAAGCGCCAGCACGGCATAGAGGCCGGTCTGCATCTGCGCGCCGGCCGATCCGGTTCCAGGTCCAGGAAAACCCTGCCAGTAGGTGAGGTAGTTGTTGATCAGGAAGGCAGTCATGACTGCCAGATTGATCCAACCGAACAGCCGGATGGCAAGAACACCACCGGTCCGGGATTCCAGCGCACGCGCAGTCTCAGCAGCGGCGCCTTGAACCGGGTTCAAGGCCGTCATCGTCAAACGCCTCGTCAAAAAAGGTTTGAACCAGGAAGGGGGCGGGGCTAGCCCCGCCCCCCGGTCAGGTGGACGCCAGTGGCGGTCAGACCTTGATGCCGAGCACGCGGTTGCGCTGCACCGTGTAGCCGGTGTCAGCCAGAAGCATCCAGCGGCCCACTTCCGAACGGGCCTTCACGAAGCTCTCGTGAACGCGCTTGGTCAGGTCGCCGTGCTGGATGGTTTCCTCGAACACTTCAGCCGATGCATCGCCAAAGGCGTCATAGACTTCGTCCGAGAACTGGCGCAGCACGACACCATGCTCATTGATGAGCTTGTCGAGATAGGCGCCGTTGAAGCCGTTGGCTTCTGCCATCGAGAAAGCGTTTTCCTCGTTGCAGGCCGCTTCGACGATCATCTGGTCGATCTTCGACAGCTTGGAGAACCAGGACTTGTTGCAGCCCAGCGCCAGCATGGAGCCCGGCTCATGCATGCCCGGATAGTAGTAGTACTTGGCGGCTTCGTAGAACTTCATGAAATAGTCGTTCCACGGGCCGACCCACTCGGTGGCATCGACAGCGCCGGAGACGAGGTTTTCATAGATCTGGCCGCCCGGCAGGGACACCGGCGAGGCACCCAGCTTGGCCATGACGTCGCCGCCAAGGCCCGGAATGCGCATCTTCAGGCCCTTGAGGTCGTCGGCGGTTTCAATTTCCTTGTTGAACCAGCCACCCATCTGCACACCGGTGTTGCCGGCGTTGAAGTTCTTCAGGCCAAACTGGTCAGCCAGTTCGTCCCACAGTTCCTGGCCGCCGCCAACCTTGATCCAGGCGTCGATTTCGGCATAGGTCAGGCCGAAGGGAACAGCCGTGAAGTAGGACCAGGCCGGGTGCTTGCCCTTCCAGTAATAGTCGGCGCCGATATAGGCCTGTGCGTTGCCCGAAGCCACTTCGTCGAAGGCATCGAATGCACCGACGCGCTCACCGGCGGCGAAATACTGAACGTTGATGCGGCCTTCGGTCAGTTCGGCGATACGGGCCGCCAGGCGCTGCGCGGAAACACCAAGGCCCGGCATGTCGCGCGGCCAGGTGGAAACGATCACCATGTCGGTGCGGGACTGCGCAATTGCCGGAGCGGCAAGCGTGGTTGCAGCGGCAATACCGCCAGCACCAATGCCAGCCTTCTTGATAAACGAACGACGATCCATAACGATATCCTCCCAGATATGGCGAGTGCTCAGCCACTTTGAAGCCTTGCACTGACACCTGTCTGTGTCTAGGTGATCCTTTGAATGAGGCGCTAGTCGTGTTTCTGCGCATCTTTTCCGTAGTACTACTGAAAAGACGCTGCTTTCCGGCAATTTTATTGCCGGAAGCGGATCACTTTCGGAATGCAGGGGGCCACCGGTGACATTCAAAACAAAACTGCTCCTCATCACCATCCTGCCCCTTGTAGCTGTCTCGGGGCTGATTGGCGGCATCACCTTCTTTCAGGCCTCGCGCCTGATCGAGGCCCAGACCCATGCCGTCGAGGAGCGTATCCTGTCCAGCAAGCGGCAGGAGGTGCAGAACGCCATATCCCTTGCCCTGACCTCCATCCAGAAGCTCTATGAGGAGGAGCATGGCGGGCGCGAGGCGGCGCAAACGGAAGCAAAACGCATCCTCAACGACATCACCTTCGGCGAAGACGGCTATTTCTTCGTCTATCTGCGCGATGGCACCAACATCGTCCATCCCAAACTGGCCAATCTTGTCGGCGGCAAATGGTGGGATCTGCAGGACCCGGAAGGCAATTACGTCATCCGCAATCTCATGGCCGCAGCTGAGGCCGGCGGCGGCTTTCACCGCTATGTCTGGGACAAGCCGAGCGCCGGCATGAATGCCGAAAAGCTCGGCTATGCCGTGATGCTGGACAAGTGGGGCTGGATGGTCGGCACCGGCCTCTACATTGACGACATCGCCCGGGAAGTGGCCCTCGTCCGTGCCGATTTCACCGCCAACGTGCAGCAGACGGTGCTGGTGATCTTCCTCATCACCATGGTCGCCATCCTCCTGAGCCTGACCGCTGTGGCCACGGTCAGCTTCTCGGAGCAGAAGTTTGCCGATGGCAAGCTGAAGGAGTTGACCCACCGGATCGTCGATGTGCAGGAGCAGGAGCGCAAGCGCGTGTCGAGCGAGCTGCATGACAGCATCTCCCAGCTGCTCGTCTCCATGCGCTATGGCATCGAGATGCTGCATTCCCGCAGCCCCGGCAGCGGCGAAATGCAGACCCAGGCCGAGCGCTGCCTGCGCATTCTGGATGAGGCGATTGGCGAGGTGCGACGCATCTCCAAGGATCTGCGCCCGAGCATTCTCGACGACATGGGCCTGTCCGCAGCCCTCACAAGCCTTGCCAAGGATTTCGAGGCGCAGTCCGGCATCACTGTCGAGATTTCCGCCGACCGCTGCCGCAGCCGACTGCCGGATTCGGCCAAGACCGCACTGTACCGGGTGGTGCAGGAGGCGCTGACCAATGTGGCCCGGCACTCGGCCGCGGCATATGTCAGCATCCGGCTGGTGGCGGGAGAGCGGGCGCTGACCCTGACGATCCAGGATGACGGCGTGGGCATTCCCCTGCCTCTGCCGCAGCTTGGAGGACTGGGTATCCGCAACATGCGTGAACGGATAGAGACACATGGCGGCACCATGGTAATGTCGCGGGTGGGTGCCCAGGGCACCATGATCCGGGTGACCATGCCCATGCTGCCGGAGGAGAGCCGGACAGCGGCGTGAACCACGCCCGGCAGATGAGGAGACACAGTGCATGACCAGCCCGCAAGCCCGCAAGGACGACCTGCCGCGCAAGGTGCGCGTGCTGCTGGCGGATGATCATGAGCTGGTGCGCGCCGGCATCAGGGCCCGGCTGGAAGGCGTCGCCCCCTTCGAGATCGTGGGCGAGGCCACCGACGGGCGCATGGCCGTGCAGCTGGCCGAAACGCTGAGGCCCGACATCATCCTGATGGATATTTCCATGCCGGGCCTCAACGGGCTGGAAGCAACCGAAACCATCCGCCGCAAGCATCCGATGATCAGCGTTCTGGTCCTGTCGATCTATGACAACCCGGAATATGTGCGCGGGGTGATGCAGTCCGGGGCCAGGGGCTATCTGCTCAAGGACATCTCCGCGAAGGAGATGATCAACGCCATTCTCGCCGTGGCAGACGGCGGCTATTACTTCTCCTCCCGCGTCGGACCGGCGCTGATGGAGAACAAGCCCTCGCCTTCGCCAACCAACCCCTATGGCCTGACGGAGCGCGAGCGCGAAGTGCTGCAAGGGGTCGCCCGCGGACAGGCCAACAAGGAAATCGCGGTGCATCTGGGCATCAGCGTGCGCACGGTCGAATCGCACCGGCTCAACATCCGCGACAAGGTCGGCAGCGGCAACGCCGCTCATCTCTACCGCATCGCCCAGGAACTGCGGCTGGTGTGATACTGCCCCCTTGGCGGCGGTGTGGTCTTCGTGCAAACCTTGCAGCCCATCCCGTTTAGCGGCCAAAGGGTCCAAAGCCTCGAATGTCCAAGCCGATTGTTCTTGTCACCGCCGATGTGAAGCCCGTTGATGGCTACCGCTGGCATGCAGCGCCCTCCACCTATCTGGAGGCCGTACTGAATGGCGCTGGCGCCATTCCCCTGATCCTGCCCTCCCTCGGCAGCGCTCTCGACATTGACGCGGTGCTGGACCGGGTGGACGGGGTGCTGGCCACCGGCTCGCGCTCCAACGTCAATCCGGATCTTTATGGCGGCGAGGCGACGGAAGAAAACGGGCCTTATGACCCGGACCGTGACGCCACCTCCCTGCCGCTGCTGCGCCGGGCTCTGGAAAAGGGCCTGCCGGTCTTTGCCATCTGCCGCGGCATGCAGGAGCTGAATGTCGCCTTTGGCGGCACCCTGCTCACCGAGATCCAGGAGCTTGACGGGCGCAACGACCACCGCGCACCCGTATCCGAAAAGCAGGAAGAGCGCTTCGCACTCGCCCATACCGTTGACGCGCGCACAGGCGGACAGCTTGAAGCGGCCATCGGCACGGCACAGTTCAAGGTCAACTCCCTGCACCGGCAGGGCCTTGGCGCGCTGGGTCAGTCGCTGGTGGTGGAAGCCACGGCTGAGGATGGCACCATCGAGGCGGTCTCGGTGGAGGGCGCGCAGAACTTTGCCATCGGCACCCAGTGGCACCCGGAATACTGGGTCAGCTGCGACACGCCTTCGCAGAAGCTGTTCGCAGCCTTTGGCGAAGCCGTGGAAGCCTACCGCCGCAAGCGCGGCGATAGCTGAAGGCTTACATCAGCCTGATCAGGCCGGGACGGAACCCCAGCCGATCATGGCAATCAGCAGGGTGAGCCCCAGCAGGAACACGGCAGCGGCGGCGGCAATCTCGATGCCCCGGTGCACCCGGTAGGCCCACACCCCATCGGACCCGGCAAGGCGCGCGGCCAGCCCCTTGGCCCCGACGGCCAGGGTGGCCAGCAGCGACACGGTGATGCCCGTGCCAACGGCCATGGCCAGCGTCGAGGCAATGCCGGCCAGGATCATGCCCTGCGACAGGGCGAAGACCAGCACGATCAGCGCGCCCGAACAGGGCCTGAGACCGATCGCCAGAATGATCGACAGCGCACGGCCCGGCGTCAGCCGCCCGGCGGCCATCTCCGCGGTGGGCGCATGCACGTGGCCACAGGTGCCGCAGGCGCCATCCTCGCCCGGCAGATGCACATGATCATGCCCGGCAGGTGCCCCCAGCAGCATCGGGCGGAAAGCCTTGACCCAGAGCAGCCAGGCGCCCATCGCCGTCACCATCACATAGGAGGCGATCTCCAGCCAGCGGGCAGTCTGCTGCATGGCAATGGAGGTGAGGTTGAAGACCACGGCAACGCCGCAGACGATCAGTATGGCGGTCAGGGCCTGCGCAAAGGCCGAGGCGAAGGAGAGCAGGATGCCCTTCTTCAGCGTGTCTTCGCTGGCCAGCACATAGGACGAGATCACCGCCTTGCCATGGCCCGGACCTGCCGCATGGAAAATGCCATAGGCGAAGGAGAGGAACGCCAGCAGCCAGCCCGCATCCGGGCTGTTGCGGAAACTGCGCAGCGCGGAAATGAGCTTCTGGTAGAATTCGGTCTGATAGCGGGCGATTTGCGCAAAGAAGCTGCCGACCAGCGCATTGCTCTTCAGCGCCGCCGAGGGAACGCCCTCCATGGGCGCAGGCGGCATCTGGGAGGCAGCCTCCGCCTGACGGTCCGAAGACAGAGCGCCTGCGGTGTCCGTGCCCGCCGTCTGGCCCTGGCCCTGGCCCTGATTTTGGCCATTTAGCGGCGTCACCGGCGGGAACGGCGGCTTGGACGCAGTGGCTGCTGCCTCTCCCGGCCCGCAATTGACGATCATCTGATTGACGAGGCCGGCAGCAACGTCCGCCAGTTCCGGCGGCAGCTCCCGCTGATCGGCCCCGACCTGAGCAAGGGCCAATGCGACGGCAGGATCAAGCGGAGGCGGCTCCTTGCGGGTGACCGTGCAGGAGGCCGGAGCATTGATCAGTCCCGTGGCATCGGGGTCCTTGGCAAAACGGAAATCGACGTAATAGGTCGGGTCATAGACATCGAGGGTGATCGTATTGGCGAGGTCCGTGGGCTCTTTCAGCGGCAACAGGAAGTGCAGTTCCAGCAGCTTCACCGTGGTCATCATCGGCCTGCCGGTGCGTTCGGCATCTTCCTTGATAGCCGCGATATCTTCCTGCTTCATCGCCCAGTATTCGGTAAGGGGAACCTCCACCACCTCCAGCCAGTAGACTTCCGGCATGGTGAAATCCAGTTCCACCCTGGTGTTGTCACCGAAGGTGAAGAAGCCGAATTCCTCCATGCTTTCCACATTTACCTTGGCCAGCTCCGCCAGTTCCTCCCGGCTGAAGATGCCGTCACGGTTGGTGTCGAAACCCTGGATGGCGAAGGCCGTATAGGCATCATCAAAGCGGAAAACCTGGTCCACCGCCGTGGCAAGGCCATCATCATTCACCACCAGTTTGGTCCGCGCTTCCACGAACACATGCGGATGCGCGGATGCAGTCCCGCCCGCAAGCAGCCACATGGAAATCAGCATGGCCGCACAGCACAGCAGCACAAAGGCCCGGTGCAGAAAGACGGTGGGGCTCACAGCGGCAGACATTCGTGGTGATTCCATTCTCGTTGGGGCGTGATTCCGGCACGGCTCATTGCCCTGAGAAGGGGGCAGGAAGGTGACCTTCCGCAAGCGTCTTTTGCGTCGCAGAAAGGGAATTGGCGTTTTTCATCCTTCCAGAATTCATTTTTGAGAGAAATTTCCTCGTCAGTCGACTTATAGCGCAAGATCGATCACAAATTTTCATGCAGATCAGACATTTTCTCCCTCATCAACTTTCCATCGAACGGCCTGATGCGCCGGCATCGCAAGACTTGGCATGAGAGAGAGGACCATGAACGCCCCGTCCCGCACCGCTCCCTTTTCCACGCAAGGGATGACAGCTTTCGACCATCCCGAGTTTTCCGGCCACGAGCAGGTGGTGTTTGCTCATGACCGGGAAACCGGCCTGCGCGCCATTCTCTGCGTTCACGACAGCCGCCTCGGTCCCGCCCTTGGCGGCTGCCGCATCTGGCCCTATGCCACAACGGAGGACGCCCTGCGCGATGCCCTGCGCCTGTCGCGCGGCATGACCTACAAGAATGCCCTCGCCGGGCTTGATCTGGGCGGCGGCAAGGCGGTGATCATCGCCGATCCGCGCAAGGACAAGACGCCAGCCCTGATGCGCGCCTTCGGCCGCCACGTCGCCCGCATGAACGGTTCCTACATCACGGCAGAAGATGTGGGCGTTTCGGCTGAGGACATGGAGGACGTGGCCCGCGAGACGGCGCATGTGCGCGGCACCCGTGCCACCGGGCTTGGCGATCCGTCTCCCTATACGGCGCTCGGCGTCTTCGCCGGCATCCGCGCCGCCCTCGCCCATGTCAACGGCACGGACAGCCTGAGCGGCTGCACCGTTTCGGTTCAGGGCCTCGGCCATGTGGGCTTCGATGTGGCGCGCCAGCTGAAGGCCGCCGGCGCCCGGCTGATCGTCTCCGACATTCACCAGCCGGCCGTGGACCGGGCCGTCGCGGAACTGGAGGCCGTGGCCGTCTCTCCGGCAGAGGCCCATGCGGTGAAGGCCGATGTCTATGCCCCTTGCGCCCTTGGCGCAGTGCTGAATGCCGTCACCATTCCGCAGATCAAGGCAAAGATCGTCGCCGGTGCCGCCAACAACCAGCTCGCCACCCCCGCAGACGGCCAGGCGCTGAAGGACCGCGGCATTCTCTATGCGCCGGACTATGCCATCAACGCAGGCGGTGTCATTTCCATCGCACTGGCAACGCCCGGCGGTGATGATGCTCTGGTGCGGGAAAAGACACTCGCCATCGGCACCACCCTCACCCGCATCTTCCAGCGCGCCGATGCCGAAGGCCTGACCCCGGAAACCGTCGCAGACCGCCTCGCCGAAGAACGGCTCGCGGCTGCAGGCAAGTGAGAGGCTGGGGCAGCAGGGAGACGATAACCTCCGCGCTGCCTTTCAGCAGCTTTTGCCCGCCTTGCGCATGTTGGCGAACCACTGGGTGAGGAAATCGACGAAGGAGCGCACCTTGCCGGAGAGATGGCGGCGGTGGGGATAGACGGCATAGATCGCCGGGCCGTCATGCTCGTAGTCTTCCAGCACGATCTGCAATCCGCCTGCCTTGATGTCGTTGTAGACGAACATCATCGGCGTGCGCAGAAAGCCCAGATGGCACATGGCGGCATCGCGGGCGGCAGAGGCGCTGTTGACCTCGATCCGGCCCTTCACCGGCACCGTCACCCGGTCGCCCTTGTCCATGAAGATCCAGTTCGACTTGAACCGGTAATTCGTGTCCACGATGCAGGGCATGTTGGAGAGTTCTGAAGGGTGCTTCGGCGTGCCATGGTCAGCCAGCACCTTCGGCGTTGCACAGACCACCGTGCGGAAGGGGGAGATCTTGCGGGCGATCAGGCTGGAATCCTCCAGATCCGTCACCCGGATGGCGAGGTCGAAGCCTTCTTCCACCAGATCGACAAACCGGTCATCCAGCCGCAGGTCGATGGTGATGGCCGGTTCTGCCACCAGAAATTCCATGATCGCCTGATTGATGAAGCCATCGCCCATGGAGCGCGGTGCCGACACGCGCAGGCGCCCGCGCGCCTCGTGATGGGTGGACTGGACAGAAGCCTGCAGATCGTCAATCCGCTGCAGGATGTCGCTGGCTTCCTTGTAATAGGCCTCGCCCACTTCGGTCAGCGAGATCTGCCGTGTGGTCCGGTTGAGCAGCCGGACGCCCAGTTCGTCTTCCAGCTCGCCGATATATTTGGACACCAGCGCCTTGGAGCGGCCCATTTCGCGGGCAGCAGCGGAAAAGCCGTTGCTGTCCACCACCTGAATGAAGCAGCGCATGCGCGTGATGGCATCCATATGTCGTCTCTCCTTCCGGTGCGCGCCCTAGGCCGCCGCCGCCCCGCCGTCCGAGCGCGGATCATGCGCCCCCTCAAGGCCGCCGCGCAAGCCGCGCACGATCATGCCCGCATGGCCCATGGTATCGGAATAGGCCGCATTCATCACAACCACGTCATGACCCGCCCGTTTCAGCGCTTCGGCCAGATCCGGGTCAAAGCGTGATTCGAGCCGGAGCGAGGTGTTGGCATCGCCCCAGGTGCGGCCCAGCAGCCAGCGCGGCGCATCGATGGCCTCACCCACCGGCATGCCGTTCAGCACATGGCGCACGAAAATCGCTGCCTGCGTCTGCGGCTGGCCTTCGCCGCCCATGGTGCCATAGGTGACAAGCCGCCCATCGGAAAGCCGTGCCATGGCCGGGTTGAGCGTGTGGAACGGCAGCCGCCCCGGCTCCAGCGCATTCAAGGCCTCCGGATGCAGCGAAAAACTTGCTCCGCGGTTCTGCCAGGTGATGCCGGTGCGCGGCAGCACGCAGCCTGACCCAAACTCCCAATAGACCGACTGGATGAAGGAAACGGCACAGCCCCTGGCGTCGATCGCACCCATCCAGATGGTGTCGCCGAGGGAGGATTTCACCGGCCAGTCCAGCGCGCGGGCAGCGCTGATTTCGGAGGCTGTGCGGTCCAGCCAGGCCTCTTCAAGGAAAGGCGATACCGGCTCCGGCAGGCGGTCCGGGTCGGTCACCACCCGGTCGCGCACGAGGAAGGCCCGCTTGGTCGCCTCCACCAGCCCATGCACCATGGCAAAGCTCTCCGGCGGCGCCGCCGGAAGCCGGTCCTGCAGGCCGAGGATCAGCAGCGAGGCAAGACCTTGCGTTGGCGGCGGGGCATTGAAGAGGGTTCCGGCCTTGGTCGTCACCTTCAGCGGCTTGCGGATGCGCGCTTCATAGCGCTGCAGATCCGCCTTGGTGACCGGCGCGCCGATGCGCTCCAGATCGGCCGCGATTTCCGCGCCCACATCGCCCCGGTAGAAATCATCGAACCCGGCAGCGGCCAGCTGGTCCAGCGTGTCGGCCAGCCGCTCCTGCCGCATCAGACTGCCCGCTTCCAGCGGCTTGCCATCCTTCAGGAAGACGCTGGCAAAGCCGGGCTGATCCTTGAGCTCGGCGAGCTTTTCTTCCGTCAGCTTTTGCTGGCTGGCGGAAACGGCACAGCCTTCCTTGGCGTGACGGATGGCATTCATCAGAAGCTCGCGCCGGGGCATGCGCCCGCCAAGGCTTGCCGCTGCCTCGAAGGCCTTCTGCCAGCCGCCCACAGTGCCGGCAACCGTCAGCGCCGCCAGAGGGCCGCGCGCTGGCACGGTGCCATGCCCGGCGCGGTTATAGGCGGCAATCGTCGCGCCCGATCCGGCCGGGCCGCAGGCGGAAATCACCTTCGGGTCCTGCCCCGGCTCGGCGATCAGCCAGAAGCCATCCCCGCCAATGGCGTTCATGTGCGGATAGACAACGGCGATGGCGGCCGCCGCTGCAATCATCGCCTCGATCGCCGAACCGCCTTCGCGCAGGATCTCCGCGCCCGCTTCTGCTGCCGCCATGTGAGGCGCAACGACCATGCCGCCGGACGAGGTTACGGTGTCCATGTTCTCTCCTGTCAGCTTGATCAGCGTGCGGCGGACCGGCGCGGGCCGAACACCCTCCACAGGCCGCGCAGAAAGGCCCCGGAAATCCGCAAGGAGCCAAGGCCCGCAAACAGGCCCAGGATGCCCGTCAGAATGCCCTCCGCCGTCACCGGCACCGCAGGCTCGAAGTCGTCATAGGTGCGCCTTGCCAATTCCCGGTCGGCACTGGTGAGGAACACCAGCAGGCGGCCGAATTCATCCGCCTCGGCATAGGCCTCGCGCTCGGCCCGCATATTGGCCAGCCGGTCGCCGATCTCCTCCAGGCTGCGGCCCTGAGCGGCGACAAGCTGGTCACCGCTGGCCTTGAGCCTGGCAATCGCGCCATCCACATCAAGGCCGGAACGTTGCGCATCCTCGGCCGCCTGCAGCATGACCGTCTGCAGGGCATCAATCGCCCCGCCGAGCCGCTGGCGGTACTGCTGAGCAAACTCCGGCAGCTGTGAGGCAGTAATGCCTGCAAGCAGACCGAACGCCAGAGCAACGGGTCTCGCCAGCATCATCACCTGTCTCCCTGTCATTCCAATGCGATGACACCACCCTCGCCATCTTCCGTCCCGAAAGCAAGCCGGACGCCTACCCGGTCCCAGGCCATGGTGGAGACGGGTGACTTCGCGGCACGGCGCAGCAGCACCTCCGCATTGTCCTCGAAGCGGCACAGAAGGATCATGCCATCCTGATAACCGACCGCCGCCACATCCTCCTTCGGATGGCAGGCAACGGAGGTCACCAGCGCATCACTGCGGGTGCCAAGCTGCAGGGGCGCCTGCCCCATGGGGCCGGTCTTGCCGGAGAAGGGCCAGACAATCGCGGCATTGGCGCCGGAGGTGGCCAGATAGCGGCCCTTCGCGGACCAGCTCATCGACTTTACCTTGGACGGATAGCCGGTCATGCGCATGTCCTGCGCATCGGTGAGACGCCAGCAGTGCAGCGCGGCCTCCTGCATGGAGGTGACGAGATATTTGCCGTCCGGCGAGAAGCTGGCGGCCAGATGCGCGCCCTTCCACTCCAGCATCTGCGGCTGGCCTTGCGTGTTCACCCACCACAGGGTCGCCCCGTCATAGCGGGCGACGGCAAGGCGCAGACCCTTGGGCGCAAAGGCGAGGCCGCCCACCGCCCGCTCATGCGGGAATTCCTTTTCGGAGCCATCGGCCAGCCGCACCCAGGCGGTGCGGCCGCTGGCGAAGGCCGTCGCCCCCGAAGGGCCGCAAGCCACCAGATCGATCCACTTGCGCGGCCGCTCGGAAAGCTGGCGCACCTCGCCCGAAGCACTCAGTTCCATCACCCGCCCGTCGTCACCGCCGGTGACAAGCGCCGTGGCGTGGCCAGACGCCTCCACCCGCTCGTCGGCCGCCAGCAGGCCGCCGGAGTGCAGGCGGATGGTCTTCTGCCCGCCTTCCACCAGCACCACTTCGCCGCTGCCGAGGGCGAAATAGGGAATATCCTTCAGGAACCCGGCCTTGACGGCAAAGCCGGAGAGTTCAGTCGCTGCAAGTGTCGGCACGGTCAGTCCTTCAATGGCTCTCGTGGCTGTCCGTCAGGCGGCGCAGGCGTCGAAGCTCTGCTTCAGGGCGTCGAAATCCAGCTCGCGGCCGATGAAGACGAGGCGGCTTTCGCGCGGCTCGCCATCCTTCCAGTCGCGCTGGTGATCGCCCTCGACGATCATGTGCACGCCCTGAATGACATAGCGCTGCGGATCGTCCTTGAAGGCCAGAATGCCCTTGAGACGCAGGATCTTCGCACCATCGGTCTGGGTGACCCGGTTGATCCAGGAGAAAAAGACATGCGGGTCCAGCTCGCCGGCGCGAAGCGAAATGCTGCGCACCGAATGCGGATCATCATGATCATGGTGGTGGTGATCATGATCGCAGTCCGGGCCGCAAACGTGATCATGGCCGTGGTCATGGTCATGGTCATGCGCGTGATCGTGGTGATGATCGTGGTGGTGATCATGACCGCAATCGGGGCCGCACTCGTGATCATGATCATGGTGGTGGTCATGATGGTGATGATGACCGTGGCCCGTGTTGAGGAACTGCGGGTCCAGCGTCAGGATGCGATCGAGATCGAAAGCGCCCCGGTCCAGCACCTTGCCAATGTCGATGCTGCAGCGCTCGGTCTTGTGACGCACCGCATAGGGGTTGATCTTGTGAATGCGCGCCTCGACGGCGGCCAGCTCTTCAGGCGTCACCAGATCGGTCTTGTTGATCAGGACGACATCGGCAAAGGCGATCTGGTCTTCCGCCTCGGAGGTGTCGGCGAGGCGCTGCAGCACATGGCGGGCGTCAACCACGGCCACCACCGCATCCAGGCGAGAGGCGGCGCGCACATCGTCATCCATGAAGAAGGTCTGCGCCACCGGGGCCGGATCGGCCACGCCGGTCGTCTCGACGATGATGGCATCGAAGCTGCCGCGGCGCTTCATCAGGTTCTGCACGGTGCGGATCAGATCGCCGCGCACGGTGCAACAGATGCAGCCGTTGTTCATTTCGAAGATTTCTTCATCCGACTCGACCAGCAGGTCGTTGTCGATGCCGATCTCGCCGAACTCATTGACGATCACCGCATATTTCTGGCCGTGATTCTCCGACAGAATGCGGTTGAGAAGCGTCGTCTTGCCGGCGCCAAGATACCCGGTGAGAACGGTAACGGGGATCTGCTTGGACGCGGTGCTGGCATCGGTGCTCATGGCGTGAAGTCCTGTTTCCTGAAGCGGATCGCGGCTGCCAGCGGCAACTGGCGCAGCAGCGGCGAACCATAAGAGGTGATGCGTTTGGCGGCAATATAGGTAGTCCAAAGGCAAAGATCACCACTTCAATGTAAATGCGGAACACAATGACGCGCTTCCGCCCTTGCGCAGCGCCCGCCCCGCCGCGATCCTGCGCAACAACAGGCGGGGAGGAACGGCACCGCTGAAGCAAGGGAGAGGACATGCTCAGAACCATCGACGCCTTTGACCGGATTGGAGAGGAAAACGCCTTTGCGGTGCTTGCCCGCGCCAATGAACTGGCACAGCAGGGGCGCAGCATCATCAATCTGGGCATCGGCCAGCCGGATTTCAGGACGCCGGAGCATATCGTGGAGGCGGCCATCAAGGCGCTGCGCGACGGCGAGCATGGCTACACCGGCGCCACCGGCATCCTGCCCCTGCGCGAGGCGGTGAGTGCGGACATTCACAAGCGGGTGGGTGTTTCCGTCAATCCGGACAATGTGGTCATCGTGCCGGGCGGCAAGGTCACCATGTTCATGGCCATCCTGATGTTCGGTGCGCCGGGCGTCGACATTCTCTATCCCGATCCGGGATTTCCCATCTACCGCTCGATGATCGAATTCACCGGCGCCCGGCCCGTGCCGGTGCCGATCCGCGAGGAGAACGGCTTCGGCTTCTCGGCAGAGGAAACCCTCTCGCTGCTGACGCCGCAGACGCGGCTCGTCATCCTCAATTCCCCCGCCAACCCGACCGGCGGCATCACCGGACGTGACCAGATCGAAAAGCTGGTGCAGGGCCTGACGGAGCGGCCGGACATCGCAATTCTCTCGGACGAGATCTACGGCCAGATGACCTATGACGGGCAGGAGCACGTATCGCTGCTGGCGTTCGAGGCAATCCGCGACCGGGTGATCCTGCTCGACGGCTGGTCCAAGACCTATGCCATGACTGGCTGGCGCATGGGCTATGCGGTGTGGCCCGATGCCCTGATCACCAAGGCACGCAAGCTCGCCGTCAACTGCTGGTCCTGCGTCAATTCCCCGGCCCAGTTCGGCGGCCTTGCCGCCCTCACAGGCCCGCAGGATGCGGTGGCGGCGATGGTCGCGGAGTTCGATGCCCGCCGCAAGCTGGTGGTCGAGGGGCTGAATGCGCTGCCCGGCATTTCCGCCCGCACGCCGCTGGGCGCCTTCTATGCTTTCCCCAACATCAAGGCGACGGGTTGGAAGGCGAAGCCTTTGGCCTCCGCGCTGCTGGAAAAGGCAGGCGTTGCCACCATCGGCGGCCCGGATTTCGGCATTCTGGGCGAGGGCTACATCCGCCTTTCCTACGCCAACTCCCGCGAAAACATCAGTCTGGCGCTGGAGCGGATCCGGGAGTTTCTGGAGAGCGAGAAGCCGGAGTGAGGGAATCCTGTCACCGGGTGTCATTCCGGTTTGCCGCAGTGCGGCAAGACCGGGATCTAGTACTCACAGTGCTGATGAAGCGCAACGCAGGGCGTACTGGATCACCACCTTCGTGGGGATGACAGCAGAGAGCCCTCCTAAAGCTTGCTGCCCAGCCGGACGCCAGGGGGCGGGGAGCTGTCGCGGATCTTCAGGTCCGGCGGGATCAGATGCAGCGTGTTGGGCACGCGCTCGCCGCCGATCTGGCGCAGGATGAGGTCGGCGGCCCGGCGGCCGATTTCATCCGGGTGGCTGGCGATGGTGGTGAGCGAGGGCGTGCGTGAGGCCGCGCCATCCACGTCGTCGTAACCGGTGACGGCGATATCCGGCCCCGGCTCCACACCGGCCCGCCGCAGAGCCGGCATCATGCCGAGCGCCACCAGATCATTGAAGCACATGACGGCGGTCGGGCGCTCGCCGGTGGAGAGAATGCGCGGGGCAGCCTCACGGCCATCGGCCTGGGTCATCAGTTCGGGAATATCGATCTGCGTGTCCGGGTCGATGCCCGCCTCCGCCAGCGCCTTGCGCCAGCCCGCATTGCGGTCGCGCCCGGTAGAGCTGCCGCGCCGCCCGCCCGCCATGGCGATATGGCGGTGTCCCTGCGCGATCAGATGCCGGGTGATCATTTCCCCGCCCAGCTCATCGTCGCCGCGCACGGCCGGCGCCCTGGCGCCTTCCACATCACGGCACATGAGCGTGACCGGGATGCCCTGATCGGTCAGCCGGTTGATCTCGTCCGCCGTGGTGCCGACGGAAGAACACAGGATCAGCCCATCGGCGCGGTGCTGCATCAGCGCGTCCACAAAGGCGCGCTGGCGCTCCACATTGTCCCGGTGGTTGCAGATGAAGACCATCTGCCCCTGCGCTTCCAGCACGTCTTCCAGCGAGCGGAAGATTTCGGCGAAATAGGGATTGATGATGTCATGCACCGCAACGCCGACGATCTGCGTCTTGGCCGTGCGCAGGGAAGCGGCCGAGCGGTTGTAGATATAACCGACCTGGCGGGCCATTTCCTTGATCTTGTCGCGCGTGGCCGAGGCCACCAGCGGCGAATCGCGCAGAGCAAGCGACACCGTGGCCGTGGACACACCAAGCCTGTCGGCAATGTCGCTGAGTGTCAGCCGTTTGCCGCGCGGCGTGTCGTCACCGTCGCCACCCATTTCGTCACGGGGCGTGTCTGCACCCATACGTGCCGTCCCTCACATGCGCCAAAGCAGTTCCGGCCCACTTGCGGGGAACCAGCCAGACAAAAGGCTGATAGACCGGCAAGGCCCTGAATCGCAAGTTCTATCGAGCATGCGGGGCGCAGGCGCGAAGCGCAAGCCATGCGGCGCACTTACCGGCCAAACCGTTTGAACTGCGGCGCACTGTCGTCGAACTCGTTGCGCAGGTTGACCGTGACCTGACGGCTGAGACGGGCGCAGTCCTGCGGATCACAGTCGGTCTCCGGCCGCTCGATGCCATAGCCCTTGAACCACAACCGCTGCGGATCCACACCCAGCGCCACCAGCTTGTCAAAGACAGCCTTCGCCCGCTGTTCGGACAAGCGCTTGTTGGCCGCCTCTCCGCCGGGGTCATCGGCGTGGCCCTGCACCTTGGCAAGCCACTGCGGATAAATATTGAGCCAGGCGGCCTGCCGGATCAGGATGGCTTCGGCCTCTGGATCAATGGCCGCCGAGCCTTCGGCAAAATGAATGCGGCGGCCCGCATTCAGCATGAACTCTTCCTCGCTGCCCGGCTGAAACCCGGCGGCTTCCGCCGGTGTTGCCGGTGCCTGCCCATCCGTCAGGCCAAGCCCCGCGCAACCGGCCAGCGGCATGGCGAGCAGCAGTGCCCGCAGTCCTGATAAGCCCCATCCCCGCACGAAAAATCCCCCGATCTTCGCCAACCCCTTGCAGGAGTTTCAGAGCATCCCTGCCGCGGGGCGTCAATGGAAAAGACTGGGGAGATCCGGCAAGCGGAAGCCTAACGCTTTTTGACGATCTGCTCGCGGTAGAGAATGTAGAGCCCGGAGCTGACGACGATGGACGCGCCGATCAGGGTGGAACTGCCCGGCAGGTCGGCGAAGACAAGGTAGCCGAGGCTGATCATCCAGATGATCTGCACATAGGTGAAAGGCGCCAGCACCGAGGCAGGCGCACGGCGGTAGGCGCCGATCAGGATCCAGTGGCCCAATCCGCCCAGAACACCGGTGGACAGCAGCAGCCCCCAGTGGAACAGGCTGGGCGGCGCCTGCCACACGGAAATGCCGCCCGGTGCCATCGCCAGAGACGCCACGGCTGCCGGAATGATCAGCATGCTGAGGGTGGAATCAGTGGCCGAGAGCATGCGCGTCAGCAGCGTATAAAGCGCGTAGCAGACCATCGACAGCAGCGAATAGATCACCGCCCAGTTGAGCGGGCCGGAACCGGGCTGCACGATGACGAGAACACCGATGAAGCCGACGAAGACCGCCGCCCAGCGCCGCGGGCCAACCTTTTCGCCCAACATCGGCACGGCCAGCGCCGTCACCAGAATGGTCCCGGCAAACATGATCGACATGGTTTCGGCCAGCTGCAGATGCCGCACGGCAAGGAAGTTGAAGGAGGTGTTCCCGAGCAAGCAGAAGCCGCGCAGGATCATCAGCACCGGCCGGTCCGTGCGGAAATATTCCGGATGCGCCCAGATGCGGAACAGGAAGAAGGCCAGCACCATGTGCGTGACGAAGCGCACCCAGACGACCTGAAACGCCGGCAGGTCACGGACCAGATATTTCGCCGTGGCATCAAGGCCTGCAAAAAGGAAGCAGGCAAGCAGGAGCATGCCGATACCGATAAGCTGGCTGCGCGACTCCTCACGCTGCCCCGGGCCGGATCCATCCGGAGTGCTGGTCATGGATTTTCTTCCAGAAACGCCCGCGCCAGAACCGGCGCGGCACTCACACCTTAGAGTGAGTGCCCGGCGAACGGAAGCCCACAAACAGACCGAACGGTACGGTTCGCCCTGCCCTTTGGGTATGGCAGCCTTGCAGGGAGCCGCTGCCGGCGATCAGCGGCTCCTGAGCGTGCAAACCGGGCGGACGGGCCAGATCCCGATGAGGGAAGGCTCACCGGGAAGGGTCTCAGCTTTCCGCGGTTGCCAGAGCGATCACGGCGGCCTTCGGCGCATCGTCCTCATCCGGCTCCAGCAGCTCTTCGTCGCCTTCATCGTCATCGAGAGACAGGGAGAGGTTCTTCTCGATCTGGCGCAGCAGCTTCTTCAGGCGCTTGCGGTCCTTGTCGTCAAGACCGGCGATGGCTTCCTTTTCGAGCCGCTTCCAGGCCTTGTCGACGGCCTCGATCCGGTCACGTCCCTCATCGGTGAGGAACACGCGGGCAAGGCGACCGTCGGTGTCGGAGATCTGGCGGCGGACGAGCCCCTGTGCGGACAGGCGGGTGACCATCTTGGTCACGGTGGGCGGCTGCACGCCCAGCGCCAGAGCCAGCTGGCTCATGGTGCGGCCGTCACTGTCGGCCAGCACTTTCAGCACCAGCTCCTGCCCCGGATGCAGTCCGGCGCGCATCAGATGGGTGCCGGCGCGTGCCCGCTGGGCCTTGGCCGCCTGCAGCAGGCGGAAGGTGACGCTCTTCTTGTAACTGAATGCCATGATCGCTCGCTCCGCAGTGGAAATGGCAGGCACGGCACCCAAAGCCGGACGCCGATTCGCCGGAACCCTAGCCGCGTTGTTTAACCGTCAAATGACACCCGGCACCCCGGCTCAGAATTTTGCGAGCCTTCTTGCAACTTTTTTTACATAACGGTCACGGCTTTCCTGCGTGGAACTGTCCATCCTGTAATGCGCGAGGTAAAGCGTCTTGCAGCGTGGCGCGCAAAGAGCGCGCAGGCCCCGCATGATGGTCTTGCGCCCCGGTTCGCCCATCAGCTTGGAAACAAACCAGCTTGCCCCGCAGGTGGTGACGATGGCGATCTTGCGGATATGCTGCATTTTCGGCCGCATTCCCGTGTGTTCGGACGGCATCTCGAAGGTGACATGCGGCACCCAGACCCGGTCAAACCAGCCCTTGAGCATGGCCGGAAGCCCGAACCACCAGGTCGGATAGACAAACACCATCATGTCGCACCACAGGATCGCTTCCACATGCGCCTTTACCGGCAGCACGTTGCTGTCCACATCGTGATAGCCGCGCCGCTCGTCCGCGCTCATCGCCGGCTGAAAGCCCTCGGCATAAAGATCGAGCAGCCGCACCTCATGTCCGGCCTGCTTCAGCACCGAGACAACGTGATCGCGCATGGAGGCGTTGAAGCTTTCCGGGACGGGATGCGAATAAACGACGAGTGCCTTCACCTGTATGCCTCCATCACCTTGCGGACCCTGCCGAGAAATCCGCCGCGCTGCGCACCGTCTGCGCGGTTCATGTCATAAAGCGCCAGATAATCCACCCTTGCCCCCGGCTTGATCACGGCGCGCAGCACCCGTGTGCCCACCTTGCGCGGCGGATCGCCCACCAGCAGCGCCCTGAGGCGCGAGCCGCCATAGGTCGTGACAACGGAAAGCCTGCGGATATTGTGCAGGATGGGCACGACCTTGCCATTGCGCAGGCCAAAGGAGACGCCGGGCAGGAACACCCGGTCGAAGAAGCCTTTCAGGATCGCCGGATAGCCGAAGTTCCACACCGGATGCACGATCACCAGCGCCTCGGCCGCCAGCAGCCTGTCGACATAGGGCGCGACGGCCTGCCGGTTCACATCAAGGTCATGATAGGTCAGCCGTTCTTCCCGGCTGAGGCGGGGATCGAAGTCTTCCTTGTAGAGATCAAGATCATCGACCTCATGCCCGGCAGCCTGAAGCCCCTCTAGCACAGTTGCATGCAGGGCTGCGGAAAAGCTGTCCTCAACCGGATGAGCGAAGAGCACCAGAACACGCATCGGACTGTCTCACACCTCCTGCCTGTTGCGCCGGACAGCCGGAAGGGACGGCCCTTCCTGTTTATTGAGGAAGGGCGGCCAAACGGGCGGGGCTGCAAAAGAGAAAACCGGACTTCAAAGCGGCCTGCCCGGCAGACCGGCACCCGGGCCGCCTTGCAACGGCCCGGACGGAGTTTTTTGCCTCAGGCGCGGGCAAGGCCCGGGAAGAGGAAGACCTTGCCACTGCGGAAATCATAGGACGGGTCTTCCCAGGCGATCATCTTGCCCGGATTGAGCAGACCCTTGGGATCTGCCTGCCGCTTGAAGGCCAGTTGCACCTCATCGGTCTGCTTCATGCCGCCCTCTTCCAGCGTGTAGCGGTGCGGGTTGAAGATCGGGCAGCCGCCCTCCTCATGCAGGCGGATGATCTCGTTCAGCCGCTCTTCGGAGGTGTAGCGCACGATGGGCAGGCCGAAGCAGGTGATCTTGCCGTCAAACCGCACGAATTCCAGATGCCCCGGCACCTCGTCGCCGAAGAGGTCGCACATGCGGCGCACCTTCTCCACGTGATCGGGGAAGGGATAGAGCACCTGAAGATAGGTGATCGATGGATCAACCCGAAGCCCGCGCAGCGTGGTGTGGTTCCAGGCAAGTTCATAGGCCGGCGGCAGGGCCTTGCGCGTCGCCTCATCGGCCAGATCGGAGCGGTAGAGGATCGAGGCGCGCCGGTCAGCGGCGGTGAAGCCGGCAAAGGCATCCATGGCGAAGGAGGCCACCATGACCACCACCACCGACTGGTCGCGTCGGATGTATTTCTGATGCCGCAGGAAATAGTCATGCGGCACCGGCGCGGCGATGGGGGCGATTTCCTTGACCAGCAGGCCATCCTGATTGCCCAGCGCATCGGCAAAGCGCACGCCGTCCATGAAGGCATCGAAGCCGACGACCACATCCACCCAGTCATAGGCGGCCGTCAGCGGCATCTCCACTTCGGTGATGACGCCGTTGGTGCCATAGGCATGCATGACCTTGTGCAGGTCATGGCCGGTCATTTCCAGCACCTGCGGCTCGGCTTCCATGGTGATGACGCGCAGGCGCAGCACGTTGCCGAGATCGCGCAGCCCACCCCAGTTGATGGAACCGACGCCGCCGGAGCCGCCGGCAATGAAACCGCCGATCGTCGCCGTGCGGTAGGTGGAGGGATGCAGCCGCAGCTCCTGTCCCGAATGGGCTCGGGTCTCGTCATCGATCTTCGAAATGATGGCGCCCGGCTCCACCACCACAACGCCGGGGCGGATGGACTTTACCTTGTTCATTTCGGCCAGATTGAGGATGACGCCGCCGGACAGCGGCATGGCCTGACCGTAGTTGCCGGTCCCTGCGCCGCGCACCGTCACCGGCACGTCCTGCGCATAGCAGGCCTTCAGGACCTCGATCACCTCCGCCTCGGATTTCGGCGTTACCACCAGATCGCCGGTCACGTGATCCAGCTGCTGCTTCAGCACCGGCGAGTACCAGAAGAAATCGCGGCTCTTCTGTTTCACGATCTGCGGATTGTCCTCCATGGCAATCCCGGCAAGGTCCGACTTCAGCTTTTCGAGCGCACTCATTCTGCAGCTCCCCGTTCAAGTGTCACGGCATTGGTCATCAATGGGTCGAGTTCGCGGTAATCCGGCAAGGTCATGTCGATGGTCCGGCCATGACGCAAAACCGCCTTCAGCCCATGCGGGCGGGAGAGCAGCTCACCCCAATTGCGGGCCCGCAGCAGCACCATGTCGGCAGGCGCGCCTTCTCTCAGACGGCCGAGATCAGACCGGCCCAGCAGCTGCGCCGGTGTCCGCGTAACCGTGTTGATCCAGTCGCCGAAAGGATGGTCCAGTTGCAGGATGCGCGTTGCCTGGGTGTAGACCTCGATCAGGTTCATGTCGCCATAGGCATAGAAGGGATCACGGGTGTTGTCGGAGGCAACGGCCACCGGAATGCCGCGCGCCTTCATCTCATGCAGCAGCGTGACACCGCGCCAGCGCGGCGTGCGCCCGGCCTGCCGGTCCTGCAGATACATGTTGCACATGGGCAGGGAGACGATGCCGAGCCCGGCCTGCGCCACCAGATCCAGCGTGCGGTCAATTTCGTCCGGCTCCTGCAGCGCCAGGGAGCAGCAATGCCCCACCACCACCTGCCCCTTGAAGCCGTTGCGGAGGGCCGCTTCGGCAATGTGGCGCAGGGTGCGGGCGCCCGTGTCGCCGGTTTCATCCGCATGAAAGTCGAGCGGCAGGTCCCGTTCGGCAGCGGCGCGGAACATCGCGTCCAGATGCTCGTCGAGACGCGGGATCATGTAGGTGACCGCCCCGAGCACGCCCCCGGCGCGGGAGACCCGGTCCGCCATGGACGTCAGATAGCCGTCATCCGCATCCAGCCGGTCGATGCCGAAGAGGCAGGCCGCCTGCAGCTCGATCCGGCCCGCCCAGTCCTCGCGCACCTCCTGGAACACCGGCCAGGAAATCGTCTCCTGCGGCGGCAGGCTGTCGAGATGGGTGCGGATCAGCACCGTGCCCTGCGCATAGGCGCAGCGCAGCGAAAACTCCATGCGCGCCCGCACATCCGCCGTCGTCCAGTTGGCCATGCGGTCCTCTCCCACCGCCATCAGCGCCCCCATGAAGGTGCCATCCGGGTTGGGACGGCGCGGGGTGATGTGGCCCTTGTCGAGGTGGGTGTGCATGTCGATGAGGCCCGGCAGAACCATGCCGTCATCGAGATCATGGCAGTCGCCGCAGGGCGCCGCCGGAAGGCCGCCGGAGGGGCGGATCATCTCGATACGGCCATCGCGCACCTCGATATCCACCTGCACCAGCGCGGCAGGATCGTTGCCTGCAACATGCTCAGGCAGGAGGGAGGCGGGCACTCTTGCGCGCTGGAAACGGGCCGTGCCGCGCACCGGGGCCTTCAGCAGCCAGGTCATGTCAGTTCTCCCTGCGGATGGCGCTTTCGTGCCAGCGCCGCAGCAACAGATGCGAAACAAGGCTGGTCGCCGCGAAGATCACTACACCCGTGAGGGACAGGAGGATCAAGGCCGCAAAAAGCCGCGGAATGTTGAGCCGGAACTGGCTCTCCAGCAGGCGGTAGGCAAGGCCGGACTGCGCCCCGGCGGAGCCTGCGGCAAACTCGGCGACCACGGCGGCAATCAGCGCCAGCCCGCCCGCAATGCGAAGGCCTGCGAGAAAGTAGGGCAAAGCCGCTGGAAGCTTCAGGTAAAGCAGCGTCTGCCAGCGGCTCGCGCCATAAAGCTCGAACAGGTTCAGGAGATTATGATCCGTCGACTTCAGCCCCTGCGTCGTGTTGGACAGCACCGGAAAAAAGGCGACGATGAAGGCGCAGATCAGCAGCGCGGTCTGCGTGGTCGGCGCATAGATGAGAATGAGGGGCGCAATGGCGACGATCGGCGTCACCTGCAGGATCACCGCGTAAGGGTAGATCGCCAGCTCGATCCAGCGCGACTGCGTCATCAGCACGGCCAGCCCCACGCCGCCCACCAGAGCCAGCAGCAGGGCAGTGAGGGTGATCTTCACTGTGACCCAGAGCGCACCGGACAGGGTGCCCCAGTCAGTGTAGAGCGACTGCGCCACCCGGGCGGGGCTGGGCAGGATGTAATGCGGCACGTTATAGGCGTTGACATACCAGGCCCAGGCCAGCACCAGCAGCCCCAGCATCAGCACCGGAATGCCAATGCGCAGCAGCCGCCCCGTCAGATCCGGCCCGCCGGAGACGGGCGAAAGCGCCGCAGTCTGCGCAGATGCAACGGGCGCCGCGGCCTCTTTTTCAACCACTGTCATAGATGGTCCCTCACATCCATGGCCGCATGCAGGGCCGCAGAGGTCTGGCGGCAGTAGTCGTTGTAGACGGATGACGTGCGGAACTCCTCGTCCCTCGGATAGGGTGCATCCACCACCAGATCACTCACCACCCGGCCCGGCCGGGCCGCCATGACAACGATGCGGTTCGACAGATAGACGCTTTCGTAGACCGAGTGCGTAACGAAGATGACCGTCCAGCCGAACCTCTGCCACAGGCGCAGGAGATCATTGTTCAGCTTGAAGCGGGTGATTTCATCCAGCGCCGCGAAAGGCTCGTCCATCAGCAGCAGCTTGGGCCTCGTCACCAGCGCGCGGGCAATGGAGACGCGCATCTTCATGCCGCCGGAGAGTTCACGCGGGAAAGCCTCGTGAAACTGGCCGAGCCCGACCATCTCCAGTGCTTCGCTCACCCGCTCGCGTGCGGCCTCCTTCGAAATGCCCTTGAGCCGCAAGGGCAGCCAGACATTGGCAAAGACGGTCGCCCAGGGCATCAGCGTCGGTTCCTGGAAGACGAAGCTGATTTCCGGATGGGCCTTGCCGAGCGCGTCATGATCCGAGGTCGGCCATTCCAGCGTGCCGGAAGACGTGTCGCCAAGGCCTGCAATGATGCGCAGCGCCGTGGACTTGCCGCAGCCGGAGGGGCCGAGAAGGCTGATGAACTCCCCCTGCCCCACGTCCAGCGTCATGTCCTTCAGCGCCACGGTGCCGCTGGAAAAGACCTTGGAAATGCGGTTGAGACGGACCAGCGGACGGGAAGAGGCAGCATGGGGCGCGGCTGCAGCCAAAGCGGCAGAATGAGACAATTCGGACATGCCCTGACACAGGCTCCCTGACAGATGGACAACAGGACGCCGACTCACGGACGCATTGACTGCATCACATGAGCGGCGGCTGGCAGCAGGCGGCACGCGAATGCCGCCCGCCGGAGCAGCTTGTCACTTCTTCAGGTTCATGCCCACGCCCTTGCAGACGAATTCCGTGGTGTAGATCGACTTGATGTCGATCCCGTCCTTCACCACACCGGCCTTGACCATGCTCTCGTAGAAGGCCTGCTGCTTTTCATCGGTCATGCAGCCGATGCCTTTTTCCAGCGCCTCGCCCGATTCCACGAGGCCAAAGGACTTCATGGTTTCGATAGAGAAGGCGATCTGGTCGTCGGTCATCTCCGGGTTGTCTTTCTTGATCAGCTCATTGGCGGCTGCATTGTCGCCGTAGAGATAATTGTACCAGCCCTCGATGGTGGCATCGACGAAGCGCTGGGTCAGGTCCTTGTTGGCCTCGACGTAATCCTTGCGGCCCTCGATGAGGGTGGAATAGGTCTCGAAGCCATAATCCGCCAGCAGGAACAGCTTCGGCTTGAAGCCGCCTTCCGTCTCGATGGCGAAGGGTTCGGACGTGATATAGCCCTGCTGCGCCGACTGCTTGTCGGCCAGGAACGGGCCGGGGTTGAAGGCATAGGGCTTGTACTGCTCATCCTTGAAACCCGGATAGGCCGACTTCATCCACTGGAAGAAGGAGGCAAAGCCATCTGTGCCCATGAAGATCGTGGGGAGCTTGGCCAGGTCTTCAAATTTCTCCAGCCCGGCATCGGGATGGGTGATCAGAACCTGAGGGTCCTTCTGGAAGATGGCGGCCACTTCAACGACCGGAATATCCTCTGCCAGCGCATTGAGCGGCTGCAGCATGTTGCCGGCCATGTAGAACTCGACCTTTCCAGCCAGCATCAGTGCCCGGCTGGCCGCTTGCGGGCCGCCCTGCACAATCTCGACCTTCAGGCCATATTTTTCATAAGTGCCGTCCGCGACCGCCTGATAGAAGCCGCCATGTTCCGCCTGGGCCAGCCAGTTGGTGGCGAACTTGATTTCATCCAGAGCAAAGGCCTGACTGGACAGCACGAGGCCAAGGGCCGCAGCCCCGCCAAGAGAAGTCAAAAAGCGCATGTTGTCTTCCGCCTCCGTATTGCTTTTTAAAGCTCTGCCGCTGTGCCTCCTCAGGCCCTTGGAGCGGTTCAGGCAATCACGCTGAACTGATGGTGCAAACCCCATGCCAGCCGCTTCAACGCCTTGACCGGCGCCCCCGGCGGCGGTTTCCCGTCATTCGCCTGCCGCGCAGGCAGCCCCGCCCCCTCCGGACCCTGGCCCGACAGGCGTAAGCTTGCACAAACAGCAGGCATTTGCCACTCGGTTCAGCATGCACAACCCTTGCGCAACTGCAAAACCGGCTGCACTCTGGCTTGCATAAATACGCCGACTTTCCAGCAGGACTGCCCAAAGCCTCATGTCAAATCCCGTCACACCCGCCACCATCCGCCCGCCCTTTGCCCGCTACAGCCACGGCATTGAGGTGCCCGCCGGCCACAGGCTGGTCTTCACCTCCGGCCAGCTCGGCATCGGGCCGGATGACGTGATCCCGCCCGGCGTCGAGGCGCAGACGCGGCTTTGCTTCGGAAACATCCGCGAAATCCTCGCAGCCGCCGGCATGAGCCTTGCCGACATCGTGCGCATCAACGCCTTCGTCACAGGGCGCGAGCACATGCCCGGCTACATGAAGACCCGCGACGAATTCACCGCCACCCCGCCCCCGGCCTCCACCCTGATGATCGTCGGCGGCTTCACCCGGGAGGAATTTGTGGTGGAAGTGGAAGTGATCGCCGCAAAGGCGGACTGAGCTGCACGGGATACCGATGTTCAACAAAAATTATTTTTGTTGAACATTTTTGAAAATGCTATGCTCAACAAAATTTCCATTCGTTGAACATGAGCCCATGCAAAGGCATTCTCCGGTCAGTCACGCAGCCTATCACGATCTCCTGCGCTCCCTGCTCGATGAGGCAGTCGCCGGACTGAGGGGCACGCCGACGCGCGTCACCCGCAATGGCAAGGCCTATTGGTATGACACCTACCGGGTCGGCACGGATGTGCGCAAACACTATATCGGCGAGGACAGTGAGGCACTTCAGGCCCGCATTGCCCGTCATGAGGCGCTCAAGGAAGAGGCGGAAGCGCGCCGGAAGGAGCGGTCGCGCCTGATCCGCCTGCTGCGGGCAGAAGGTTTTCTCGGCACGGATGGCGCAACCGGCAGCCTGCTGGCGGCCATGGCCGGTGCCGGGGTGTTCCGGCTGGGTGGCACGGTTATCGGCACCCATGCCTTCCGGCTTTATGAAGGGGAACTCGGCGTCCGCTACCGTTTCGACCAGACGGCCATGACGCAGGACATGGACATTGCCAGCTTCGAGCGGCTTTCCCTCTCCCTGTCGCAGGATGAGCAGGTATCCACCTCCATGCAGGACGTGCTTTCCGGCTTTGCCTTTGATCCGGTGCCGAGCCTTGATCCGGGCCGGGTCTGGCGCTGGCGGCAGACCCGCAACGACACTCAGGTGGAATTTCTCACCCCCTCCTTCCGCCCGGAGGAGGATCTGCGCCCGCTGGAAGCGCTTGGCGTCAGCGCGCAGTCGCTGCATTTCCTGAATTACCTCATTGCCGCGCCTATTCCCGCTGCCGTGCTTTACCGCTCCGGCGTGCTGGTGCAGATCCCCAGGCCGGAGCGCTTTGCCATTCACAAGCTGATCGTGGCAGACCGGCGCCGCGAAGGGCCGGGAAGCCTGAAGGCGCGCAAGGACCGGCTGCAGGCCGCGTTTCTGATCGAGGCGCTGGCCGAAGACAGGCCCGATGATCTGGCAGAGGCCTGGGAAGACGCACGGGGCAATGGCCCCAAATGGCGCGAACGCCTCGACAGAAGCCTTGAAGCTGTGCCAGAAACCCGCGCGCGCATTCAGGACTGCCTGTAACACCAAAGGCCTGCAGTGACAGGATGCGTCCCCGGTGAAATCCTGTGCGGAACTCGGGCGGGTCAGTGCCTGCCATCCAAGCCCGCAGGTCCAGCTTCAGAAGGACCAGACCGGACATGCGTTTGTGGATCAAGGACCCGATTGCCATTCTCTCCGAAGGGGCGGAACGGGGCATCGTCGTGGAAGACGGCATTATCGTGGAACTGGTGGGCCGGGGCCGCGAGCCCATGCTGCCGGTTCAGGCCACCTTTGATGCCTCGCGGCACGTGGTCATCCCCGGCCTCATCAACACCCATCACCACTTCTACCAGACGCTGACCCGCGCCCATCCGCAGGCGATCAACAAGGAACTTTTTCCCTGGCTGCAGGCGCTCTACCCCATCTGGGCGCGCAATGTGACGCCGGAAACCTTCCGCCTTGGCACCCGGCTGGCGCTGACGGAGCTTCTGATGTCCGGCTGCACCACGGCCTCCGACCACCATTATGTCTACCCCACAGGCCTTGAGGCGGCGATGGACATACAGGCCGAAGAGGCCGAACGCCTCGGCATCCGCATGACGCTCACGCGTGGCTCCATGAACCTCAGCCAGAAGGACGGCGGCCTGCCGCCGGACAGCGTGGTGCAGGATCAGGACGAGATCCTCGCCGACTGCGAGCGGGTGCTGTCAAAGTTCCACGACCGCTCGAAGGGCTCGATGCTGCAGGTGGCGCTGTCGCCCTGCTCGCCCTTCTCGGTGACGCGGGAGTTGATGCGCGAAAGCACGGCGCTCGCCGAGCGTTTCGACTGCCGCCTGCACACCCATCTGGGCGAGACCCACGACGAGAACAGCTATTGCGTCGAGAAATTCAGCTGCCGCCCGGTGGATTATCTGGAGGACTGCGGCTGGCTGACGGACCGGGTGTGGCTGGCCCACGGCATCCACTTCACCGATGACGAGGTGAAGCGCCTCGGCCATGCCTGTGTCGGCGTGTGCCACTGCCCCACCTCCAACATGGTGCTGGCCTCCGGCCAGTGCCGCACGAAGGAGCTGGAAGCGGCCGGGTCACCCGTTGGCCTTGGCGTCGATGGCTCGGCCTCCAACGACAATTCCAACCTGATGGAAGGCCTGCGTCACGCGCTGATGATCAACCGCCTCACCTATGATGCGGCCTCGGTCACCCATCACGACGTGTTCCGCTGGGCAACGGAAGGCTCCGCCCGCTGCCTTGGCCGCGATGACATCGGCGCCATCAAGGTGGGGCTGATGGCCGACCTTGCCTTCTACACGCTGGATGAGCTGCGCTTTTCCGGCGCCGGCGATCCGCTGGCCGCCCTCATCCTCTGCGGCGCCCATGCCGCCGACCGGGTGATGGTGGGCGGCACATGGCAGGTGACGGACGGCCAGCCGCACGGCGTCGACACCGCCCGCCTGCGCCACGAGCACGGCGAGGCGGCAAAGCGGTTTCTGGAAGGCTTGTAAGGCATAGGCGCAACGCCGCGCTTGTAACGGGCTCCGCCCCTTGCCTCGGCGTCGCCCCGGGCGAAGCGTAGCGAGTAGACCCCGGCTCGAAGGCCGGGGTGACGGCCTCGGGAATGGCACCGCCGTGCGCAGTCCTTTAGGCCTCGCGGTTGACCTTCAGCGTTCCAGCCAGAAGCGGGATCAGCAGGGCCAGCAGGGCCACCACAAGGAAGGATGTGCGCAGCGACAGGGCATGGCCGATGAAGCCCAGCACCGGCGGGCCGAAGAGAAAGGCGCCATAGCCGAGCGTGGCGACGGAGGCCAGCGCCGCCCCCTTGGAGGTGCCGGGTTCTGCCGCAGCGCGCGACATGGCAAGCGGGAAGATGACCGCATTGCCGAGACCCATGATCAGGCATGCGGTCCAGATCACCCAGACAGGTCCACCCATGACCAGAAGCGCAGCGCCACTCACCGCCGCAAGGCCGCTGATCCGCGCCACCGGCACCGGGCCGAAGCGGGCGATCAGCTGATCACCGGACAGGCGCATCACCACCATGGCCACGGAGAACACGGCAAAGCCGACCGCAGCCGTCGAACTGTCAAAGCCCAGTTCCTGGATCTGATAGAGCGCGGCCCAGTCGGTGATGGCGCCTTCGGCCAGCGCCGCCACCAGCGCCATGATGCCGGCAAAGAACAGCGCGCCACGCGGAATGGCGAAGAGCGGCGCCTTTTCGCTGCCCTTTGCCGCCCGCTCGGATACCCATGGCGTGCGGTGGACCCACAGGACCACGGCCAGCAGCAGCACGCTCCAGCCCAGAAAATGCTGCGGCACCGTCAGATCCAGCTTGAGGGCAACCGCCCCCACTCCGGCACCAACGCCCGCACCGAGGCTGTAAAGCCCGTGATAGGAGGACATGACCGGGCGGCCCAGCGCCTGTTCCACCTCGACGCCCCAGGCATTCATCGACACGTCGAGGCAGCCCATCGAGAATCCGAAGAGGAAGGCAAGGGGCGCAATCACCACAACGGAGGTGCCGAAGGCAAGGCTGGCGAACAGGGCCAGCGTGACGGCGACAGCCACCTTCGCCATGCGGGCGCCACCCCACACATCGACCATGCGGCCCGTCACCGGCAGGGAAATGAAGGCGCCCGAGGCCATCACCAGCAGCACCATGCCGAAGCCGCTCTCGTCAACGCCAAGGATGATCTTGATATCCGGGATACGCGAAGCCCACACACCGATCATGGTGCCAATGACGAAAAAAACCACGCCAACAGCATGGCGCGCACGGCGGATAGCAGACATCGGAACTGATCCTGAAAGGGAGCCGCCAGCAATGGAGCGGCATAGAGGTGCCCGCTAACTAGGCAACCGGGCAGACGCTTGCAAGTGAAGATATGGTGACGCGGCTCAGGCCACAAGCCCCGGCGGAGCACTGGAGCCGCCACCGCCAAAGAGGGAACGGGCCTGTTCATAGGCCGTGCGGGCCGAAGCCCGGTCGGCGCGGCGGCTGTCTTCCTCACGCGGCGCCTCACGGGCTTCTACTCTGGCAGGGCGCCGTTCATCCGCCGGTGCGGCATCGCCGGATCCTTCGGCCTCATCGCCGCCGCGCAGTTCTTCTGCAGCCTGCGCCCGCATCTCAGCCTGGGCCTCCTGCAGGCTGGCGCGGGCCTGCTGGGCAACGCGCAGATCCTGCGAAGACGGTTCGGCAGGTGCCAGGGCAGCACGGATGACGATCTGCATCTTGCGGGCGGTTGCTTCCGGCGTGCGCTCCTTCGAAGTGTCGATCTGCACCTCGCCGCCAACGGCATAGCGCTTCTTGTCCGGCCCCTGCTGGAAGGTGTAGCTGGGCGCACCGGCATAGGCGCCGCCCACCCGGGCATGGGCCTGCTCATGCGCCCGGACTTCCCGGTCGCGGGCCTGAAGCTCCTTGACCTGCTTCTGCTCTTCCTCGGTCAGCTCGGACGCTCCGGCCGTGCCGCCGCTGCCGGTGCCTTCCCCCTCCTCCGCGGCGGGCGAACCACCGGCAGGAGGGGGAGCTTGAGCGCTGACGCTCCCGTCACGCTGCTGCGCCCCGGCAGAAACTGTATCCTCTTCGCCGGCAGAGCCGCTGCGAGCGCCTGTTGCAGATTGGGCCTGCGGTTCTTCACCCTCTGCGCTGCGGCTGCGGCGGACATCGCGCAGGCTGCTGCCGTCCTCGTTCAATCCTTGAAGAAACTGAACCGCATCCGCGCGGAGCGTCGGGGCGGCGCCCGAAAGAGCGGCCGTGGCCTGTGTACTGGCCGCACTCCGGCGTGCAGCATCGTCCCGCCCCTCGCGTTCACCTTGAGGGGCGGCGTCCCGTATGGCAGCAGACACCGGATCGGCACGGGAGCCAATGCCGGCGGAAAGTCCTGCAAGCACACTCACCATACCGCAAAAGGTACCGCGCCCCGATTGCCGGTTTCTTAACGGGCGTTAAGTCATTTGATCAGATTTGCGTGAGGCGGAGCATCGGCAAGCCTGCGCGTGCCGCAACAAGGGGCATGACGGCGGGCTTCAGCCCGGCTAGTCTGCCCATCCTGTCCTGATCGTTCCTTCAGAAGGTTTCACAACATGCCCGCCCTGCCGCGCCGTTTCTGGCATGAGATGACCACGGCCGAATTTTCCGGCTCCGACACACGCAACTGGATAGCCGTCCTGCCGGTGGCGGCCATCGAGCAGCATGGCCCGCATCTGCCGGTATGGACCGACACGGCAATTGCCGAGGGCCAGATCGCCCGCACGCTGGAGCTTCTGCCCGAGGACCTGCCGGTCACCTTCCTGCCCGTGCAGCAGATCGGCAAGTCGAACGAGCATATTTCCTCGCCCGGCACGCTGACGATTTCCTGGGACACGCTGACCCGCGCCTGGATCGACATTGGCGAAAGCGTCGCCCGCGCCGGCATCCGCAAGCTGGTGCTGATCAACTCCCACGGCGGCAACGTGCCCATCATCGACATCGTGGCGCGTGAGCTGCGCATCAGCCACGAGATGCTGGTCACCGCCACCGCCTGGTCCCGCTTCGGCCAGCCGGAGGGCCTGTTCCCTGCGGATGAATTCACCTATGGCATCCACGGCGGCGACATCGAAACCTCGATCATGCTGCACCTGCAGCCCGGCCTGGTGCGCATGGACAAAGCCATCGATTTCCCCTCCACCCAGCAGGACTTCATCAAGGAGTTCAAGTATCTGCGCGGCCATGGCCAGCAGCAGTTCGGCTGGAAGGCGCAGGATCTCAATCCGGCAGGCGCCGTCGGCAATGCCGCCCGCGCCACGGCGGAAAAGGGCAAGGCCTCGCTGGACCATGCCGCGGCAGGCTTCGTGGAGCTGCTGAAGGACATTCATGCCTTCGATCTCTCCCGCCTCTGGTCTGCCGGCGCATGAGCGCCTGACGCCCCAAACAGCAGAACAACGGAAAACGTCCAAGGAAACGCCCAAGGAAACGCCATGAGCAAGCCCGACATTCTCATCCCCTCCCCGCTCCGGGACATGATCATCGACGGCCTCGAGCCGCATTTCACCCTGCACAAGCTTTATGAAGCCGAAGATGCGGAAGCGTTCCTGAAGGAGCGCGAAGCCATCATCCGGGGCATTGCCGTCAGCTTCTTCAACGTGGACCAGCCCTTCATCGACCGCTTCCCGAATCTGGAGATCGTCTCCAACTTCGGCGTCGGCTATGACAAGGTGGACGCACGCCACTGCGGCACGCGCCGCATCATCGTCACCAACACGCCGGACGTGCTGAGCGAGGAAGTCGCCGACACGGCCATCGGCCTGATGATCATGACCATCCGCGAATTGTCAGCCGCCGAGCGCTGGCTCCGGGATGGCAACTGGGAGAAGAAAGGCGCCTACCGCCTGACGCCCGGTACCCTGCGCGGCCGCACCCTTGGCATCTTCGGCCTTGGCCGCATCGGCAAGGCCATTGCCACCCGCGCCGAGGCCTTCGGCATGAGCGTGCATTACCACGGCCGCACCCAGCAGGCGGGCGTGGACTACACATACCATCCCAGCCTTGTGTCACTGGCCGAAGCCGTGGACACGCTGATGATCGTCGCCCCCGGCGGCCCGGAAACCCAGCATATGGTGGGCGAGCGCGTGCTGGAGGTGCTGGGGCCGGACGGCGTTCTCATCAACATCGGCCGCGGCTCGGTGGTCAATGAGACGGCCCTGATCGAGGCGCTGAAGAAGGGCACCATCATGGCGGCCGGCCTCGACGTGTTCGAGCATGAGCCGCATGTGCCGCAGGCCCTCCAGGATCTGCCGAACGCTGTGCTTCTGCCGCATGTGGGCTCGGCCTCCGTCGCCACACGCGATGCCATGGGACAGCTTGTGGTCGACAATCTCAAGAGCTGGTTCAGCACCGGCAAACCGGTGACCCCGGTCGCCGAAACGCCGTTTCCCCGGACCTGAACGGCCGGCGCGGCCCGGCCAGCCCGGTGCGGCCAGCCCGGCCTGCAAGGCTGACGCAAGGCCGCTCCTGCATCTGGGAAGAAGAGCCATGAGGAGATGAGCCCTTGCGTCAGCTCAGCAAACCGGCGGAACCGCGCCGGCACAAGCGTCAGAGAACACGCCTCAGGGCGGGCCGGGTTGCCGACAGCAGCAACACGTTCCTGTGCGACTGCCTGATCAGCGACATGTCACCGGCAGGAGCCCGGCTGAAGCTGCCTGCCGAAGTGGACCTGCCGGAGGAAATCGTCCTCTTTGACGAACTGGAAAACACCGTGGCGCTCGCAAGCCTGCGCTGGCGGTCGGGCTGCAATGCCGGCATCCAGTATGATGTCCCGCCCGCCAAAGCTGCGCTGTTTTCCTTGACCCGCCAGCGGGCTTTGACGCGGCGCTACTACGCTTTGAAGGACTGAGGCAGCAGGCCTTTGCGCCGGACACAGGAGGCGCCCCGCCCTTGACTTGAGCGGCGGGGTCTGAACAGTTCAGGCCAAGAGCCGGTTCATCGTGACCCGGCGTTAGTCGTGAGGCAGTCATGTTGAAGCCACTTGTGGCCGCAGTCTTTTCGCTGATGCTTGCCCTGACGGCACAGACTCAGGCTGAGGAAATGCAGATCAAGGATATTCAGATCGGCACCGGAGCCGAGGCCGATGTGGGCAACACGGTCTTCGTGCATTACACCGGCTGGCTGATGGACGGCACCAAGTTCGACAGCAGCGTCGACCGTGGCACGCCCTTCAGCTTCACGCTGGGCGAGCGCCGCGTCATCCCGGGCTGGGAGCAGGGCGTCGTCGGCATGAAAGTGGGCGGCAAGCGCGAATTGGTCATTCCCCCGGAACTGGCCTATGGCCCGCGCGGCGCCGGTGGCGTCATTCCGCCCAATGCCACCCTGCGCTTCGAGATCGAACTGCTGGACGTGAAGGCCAAGAGCTTTACCGACCTGGACAATGGCGCCCTGAAGGCCCGCATTGCCGCAGGCATTCCGGTGATCGACATCCGCACCGCCGACGAGTGGCGCGAAACCGGCATCATCCCCGGCTCGCACCTTGTCACCTTCTTCGACGCCGCCGGTCAGGTGAACCCGGATTTCGGGCCGGAACTGGAGAAGATCATCGATTCGCCGGACGATGAAGTCATCCTGCTCTGCCGCACCGGCAACCGTAGCGGCATGCTGGCCAAGTATCTTTCCGAACAGGCAGGCCTGACCAGGGTGGCCAATGTGCAGGACGGCATCATGAGCTGGATCGCCACGGGCGGCGAGGTGGAAGAGCCGAAGCTGCCCTAAGCGGACAGATGTTACGAAAAAGGCCCGGAAGCCTGAAGCTTCCGGGCCTTTTGCATGGGCAAAGCACCAGGCACGCATGCAGCCGGCGGCATCTACATGAAACGTTAACCTTGTTTTTCATGACAATTTTAACTTTCGGGGCCGAGTCTTGGGGCAAGGGGACACTGACCCAGCAAGGCCGAATTCATGACCCGCCGACTGTCCACACATGCCATCCTTCTTGCCGCCGCTCTGTCCTTGAGTGGGTGCGGCACGGTGTCAGGCATCACCGGGCTTGGCTGGATGACCCCGTCCTCGGACAAGGTCATCTACAACGACACCAAATGGTGCGTTCCGCGCGATCTCAAGCGCGTCCTCAACCGCCTGTCCGACCGTTTCGGACGGGTGACGGTGATCTCCACCAAGCGCTGGTGGCTGGAGAACTGGTGGAAGGGCGGCGCCAGCAACTCCTACCATCTCAATTGCCGCGCCGTGGATTTCCGCGTCAACGGCAACCCGCAAGAGGTTCTGGCTTTCCTGAAGGCCCAGCCGGAGGTCGGCGGCTACAAGCGCTACTCCAGCGGCTTCTACCACATCGACAACGGCCCCCGCAGGACATGGTAGGCAGACCGGTAAGCAGGCCGGGACCTAGGAGCCCCAGCCCTCGTCCGTGTCAGCCCAGTTCGCCCATTTCCAGCGCCATTTCCCAGGCCACCGGATCATAGCCGAGCAGGGTGCGGCCCTTGGCTTCGGCAATCGGACGCTTGATCGCGGAAGGGTGCTCCAGCATCAGGGCGATGGCGCTGGCATTGTCCTTGACCGCATCCTGCACCTCATCCGGCAGCTTGCGCCAGGTGGTGCCGCGGCGGTTCAGAACCTGCTCCCAGCCGAAGGCCTCGACAAACTGCGTCAGCTTTTCTGCGTCCGCGCCGTCCTTCTTGTAGTCATGGAAGGTGTAGGCCACACCGGCCCCATCCAGAAAGGCGCGGGCCTTCTTCACCGTGTCGCAGTTCTTGATTCCATAGACGATCATACGAGCCTCACTTCACGTTGATGGACATTGACGGCCTCATAGCAGATTTATCAGGCTATGGCGCCCATGCGGGTGACCTGCTTCAACAGCTGCTGCATTCCGCAATTTGCATCATTCCGCTTGCATGTTTCCCGCGCAGGCTCAAACTGCGGCCGCTTACGTGTATTTACTCAAATCCCTGTTTCAAGAGACAGTTCCATGGCACCACGGCAGATGCGCACGCCGCCCGGCAACGGCCCGTTTCAGCAGCAGCTGCGGCTTTATTCCGGGCTGATCCTCTTTGTCTTTGCCAGCACCCATTTCCTCAACCATGCCCTCGGCAACATATCGCTGGACTGGATGCAGAAGGGCCAGGACCTGCGCCTCATCGTCTGGTGGTCATGGCCCGGAACAGTGGCTCTTTACGGCGCCCTGGCCGTGCATGTGGGGCTGGCCCTGTGGCGCATCGCAGCGCGGCGCACCTTCCGGATGCCCGTCTGGGAGGCAATCCAGATCCTGCTGGGCCTGTCCATTCCCTATCTGCTGATCCGGCACATCTACATGACCCGCGGCGCAGTCGAGGTCTATCACGCCTATATGGATTATCAGCATGAACTGTCGGTGCTCTGGCCCGGTGCCGGCGTCACGCAAAGCCTTCTGCTCATGCTCGTCTGGCTGCATGGCTGCATCGGCATTCATTTCTGGCTGCGGCTGAAGCCCTGGTATCCGCGCTGGAGCGGCACGCTGCTGACGCTGGCCGCAGTTGTCCCGGTTCTGTCGCTGACGGGCTGGATCAATGGCGCAAGACGGCTGGTTCTGGAAGGCCAGTACCAGCTCAAGGTCACGGCGGAACAGACCGCCCAGCTGCAGGTCTATACCGATATCAGCCGTGTGGTGTTCTTTTCGCTTCTGCTGCTGGTTCTGATCATCTCGCTGGTCCGCCAGCTGGCGCCGGCCGGGCGCAAGGCTTTCACCGTGCACTATCTGGGTGAAAAGACCGTCCGCGCCAGACCCGGTCCAACCCTGCTCGAGATCAGCCGCATGCGCGGCGTACCGGTCATGTCCGTCTGCGGCGGCCGTGCCCGCTGTTCCACCTGCCGCACGCTCATCGTCTCCGGCAACGCGGAACTGCATGCGCCCGGGGAGACTGAGGCGCATGTGCTCAAGCGCATACACGCGGGCAAGAATGTCCGTCTCGCCTGCCAGATCCGGCCGGAGACGGATCTGGTCGTCCGCCCCCTGCTCCATGGCGGCAGGGCCATTCCCCGCGAAGGCCTGCAGGACCGCTACCGCTGGGGTACAGAACAGCCGGTGGCAGTGATGTTCGTCGATCTGCGCGGCTTCACGGCCTTGAGCGAAGGCAGGCTTCCCTTCGATGTGGTCTTCATCCTCAACCGCTATGTCGACAGCGTTGTGCGTGTCATCCGCAGCCACAATGGCATGATCGACAAGGTGATGGGCGACGGCATCATGGCCCTGTTCGGCATTGAAAGCACCCTTGAGCAGGGCTCACGGGATGCGCTGCAGGCCATTGTCAGCCTGTCGGCCGAACTCAAGCATGTGAACCGGGATCTTGCATCGCAGCTCAGTGGTCCCTTGCGGATTGCCGTCGGCCTGCATGGCGGCCCGGCCATCCTGGGCCGTATCGGCCTTGACGGGCGCAACGGCGTAGCCTCGGGCCTGACAGCCCTTGGCGATGTGGTCAATGTCGCCAGCCGGCTGGAAGGCGTTGCCAAGGAGCACAACGCCACCTGCGCCGTCTCGCGCGACATTCTGGACGCCTCGGGCCTGTGGCTGGAACCGCTGCGCCCCTTCCATCAGGTGCCGATCCGCGGGCGGAAGGAACCACTGGAAGTGGCCTGCGTGGAGAACCTGGCGCTGCTGCAGAGAGCCCTCGCCGGCAACAAGGCTGCCTGATCCCGGGCCTTTCGATGCCGGCGCCTCCCGCCCTGAAACTCCCGATGCGTCAAATGCCGGATTCTGGACAGGAAAAGCGAGGAAATACAAATTTCTAGCTCTGGACGGCCTGCACCACTCTTGCGATGATAGGATGACCGGCACACACGCCGCCAGACCCAGCTGACCCGCCCGACTATCTGCGGCCCGGACCATTGGGACGGGCAGGCAGAACAGGACACGGGCGGGGCACCCATGATCTTCAGACAGTTTCTCGCAGGCGGCTTGTTAGCCGCCTCTGCAACTCTTCTCCATGCGGAACCGGTCACATTCCGCTATGCCTATCAGGGCGGGCTGAACAGCCTTGATCCCTATTCCCTCAATGAGACCTTCTCCCTCTCCGCCCTCGGCAATGTCTATGAGGGGCTGGTGCGGCGGAACGCGAAGCTGGAGCTGGAGCCCGCGCTCGCCGAACGCTGGGAGATGCTGAGCCCGGTCCACTGGCGCTTTCACCTGCGCAAGGATGTGCGCTTTCACGACGGCGGCACGCTGACGGCAGATGACGTGGTGTTCTCCGCCACACGCGTCCGGTCGCAAGGGTCTGACGTGGGCACACGGCTGCCCGCAGGCACGGAAGTGGTGGCCGTTGACAGCCATACCATCGACTTCCATCTCACGTCCCCTGCCCCGGCGCTGCCCGCCGAATGGGAAACCTGGTACATCATGGACAAGGAATGGACGGAGGCAAACGGCGCCGTTCCGGTTACCTCGGCGTCCAGCGCGGCGCCGGGCGCTGCTGCCCTCAAGGCCAACGGCACCGGCCCCTACCGGATCATCAGCCACGAGCCAGGCCTGAAAACCGTCTACGGCAAGAACCCCGACTGGTGGGATGCCACGGACGGCCTGCCGGACCGGGTGGAGTTTTCCGCCGTCACATCCGGCCCCACCCGCGTTGCCGCGCTTCTCTCCGGCGAACTGGACATGATCTATCCGGTGCCGGTGCAGGATATCGCGCGGGTGGACCAGAGCCCGTCCACCCAGGTGCTCAGCGGACCGGAACTGCGCACGCTGTTTCTGGGCCTCGATCAAAGCCGTGACGAGTTGCTTTACTCCGATGTGAAGGGCAGCAACCCGTTCAAGGATGTGCGCGTGCGCAAGGCCGTCTATCAGGCGATCGACACTGGCGCCATCACCAGCAAGATCATGCGCGGCACAGCCGAACCTGCCGCCCTTCTCGTCAGCCCGGCGCTGTTTGCCCGCGCAGGGGAGTTTACGCGCCTGCCCTACGATCCGGAGGCCTCCCGGCGCCTGCTGGCTGAGGCGGGCTACCCGGACGGCTTTGCCCTGACGCTCGACTGCCCGAATGACCGCTATGTCAACGACGCCAGCATCTGTGAGGCTGTTGCGGCCATGCTCTCGAAGGTTGGCATCAGGACCCGCGCGGACATCCAGCCGAAGGCGAAATACTTCGGGCGCATCCTGCCCACCGGCGGCTATGACACTTCCTTCTATCTGTTTGGGTGGACTCCGGCCGACTTCGACAGCCTCAGCCTGCTGCAGGCGGTTGCCATGTGCCGGAATACGGCCACGGGCGAAGGCGCCTTCAACATCGGCGGCTACTGCAACGAGCAGGCAGATGCCCTGATCCGCCAGCTTGCCAGCGAGGAAGACAAGGACCGGCGTGCGGACATCACCGCGCAGATCTACACCCTGCTCAACGGGGATGCGGCCTATATCCCGCTGCATCAGCAGAAGCTGGCCTGGGGTGTCTCAAACCGGTTCCATGTGGAGCAGCGGGCCGATGACCAGTTCCTGTTCCGCTTCATCCGGCGGCAATAACCGGCCTGCGGCACTTTGTCCGGCCTGATTGCGGCCTGATTGCGGACTGACTTTGGCCAGGCGGCAGCAGCGCGAAAAAAGGGGGGAAGCATATGGCCTCCCCCCAACACTTAACGCCCGTTCAATGACTTGGACTAAAATCTGGCCCTCAAATACGCCGAGCCTACTTAAATTCCACAAGATGATGTTACCGCGTTGCACAATAAATTAAAGCCTCAAATTGAGGAAATATTGAGCAAAAAGGCTCGCAACCTGCCGAAATATGCTGCATCGCAACAACCCTTGACCTTCCAGCAGCTGGAAGCCCTATTTTGGGCAAGATCCCGCGATTCAAGACACCGGCCCCGCAAAAGCGATGGCCCGGTGCAGGCATAAGGACCAGGCAGCCATGACATCCGCAGACCTTTCCAGCCCCCGCCAGCTGATGCTCGACGTTTCCGGCATGACCTGCGGCGGCTGTGCCGCGAGCGTGCAGCGGCTCTTGACCGGCGTCGATGGCGTCTCGGCGGCGAGCGTCGATCTCGCCGCAAAAAGCGCGGCCGTAACGGTCACAAAGAATGTGCCCGTGCCGGAACTGGTTGCCGTGCTGGAAAATGCCGGTTTCCCTGCCCGGCTGCGGGAGGAGTAACCGGCATGCGATCCGCAAGCTCTTCGAGCGCCCGCGAACTGACGCTCGACATCTCCGGCATGACCTGCGGCAGCTGTGCCGCGCGCCTGCAGCGCTCCCTGTCCGCCGTCGACGGGGTGGCGGAAGCCAATGTGAACCTTGCCCTGGAAAATGCCCGGCTGGCGCTGGTGCGGGACATTCCCGTGCCGGACCTGATTGCCGCCGTGGAAAAGGCCGGTTTTTCTGCCCGCCTGCATGAGGATGAAGCCGCCAAGGCCCGGGCAGAGCGCGAGAAGGCAGAAGCCGCCGCGCGGGCGGAAGACCGCAAGGCCTTCCTGCTGTTCGTGATGGGTGCTGCGTTTTCCCTGCCGCTGGTCATTTCCATGGCGCTGATGCCTTTCGGCATCCACTGGATGATCCCCGGGCTGGTGCAGCTGCTGCTGGCAACCCCGGTGCAAATCCTGCTGGGCGCCCGCTTCTACCGGGGCGCCTTCAAGGCCGTGCTTTCGGGCGGTGCCAACATGGATGTGCTGGTCGCCCTCGGCACGTCCGCCGCCTATGGCTACAGCCTTTACCGGGTCTTCGTGCCGGATCCCTCTGGCGTGGAGCATCTTTATTTCGAAGCGTCCATGGTGATCCTGACGCTGGTTCTGCTCGGCAAGCTGCTGGAAAACCGCGCCCGCCGCGCCACCTCTGCCGCCGTGCGGGCGCTGATGGCGCTGCGGCCGGAAACCGCCAACAAGATTGACGGCGATACGGTCACCACCGTTCCCATCACCGAGATCCGCCTGGGCGACCGGGTGCTGGTGCGCCCCGGCGAAAGAGTGCCGGTGGACGGCCAGATCGAGAAGGGCAAGAGCGAGCTGGACGAAACGCTGATCACCGGCGAAAGCCTGCCCGTGACCCGTTCTGCCGGCGACCACGTCACCGCTGGCACCATCAACGGCTCCGGTGCTCTGACGGTTGAAGTGCTGGCGCTGGGTGAAGAAACCGTCCTTGCCCGCATCATCAAGCTGGTCGAGACAGCGCAAGGGCGCAAGGCGCCGGTGCAGAAGCTTGTCGACAAGGTGTCGGCGATTTTCGTGCCGGTGATCATCGTCTTCGCCCTTCTCACCTTTGCCGGATGGATGATCTGGGGCGGCAGCCTTGATGCGGCCATTGGCGCCAGTGTGGCCGTGCTCGTCATCGCCTGTCCCTGCGCCCTGGGCCTTGCTACCCCCACGGCCCTTGTGGCTGGAACAGGCGCTGCGGCGCGGGCCGGCATTCTCATCCGCGACATCGAAGCGCTGGAAGTGGCGCACCGGCTGAAGCTCGTGGCCTTCGACAAGACCGGCACGCTGACACGCGGCGCCCCTGCCGTCACCGATGTCATCGCCTTTGACCGGGACAATGACGGCCTGCTGGCCGCCGCCGCCTCTGCGCAGCTCGCCAGCGAACATCCGCTGGCCCGGGCCATGGTGGAGGCAGCCAGGGCCAAGGGCCTGCCGCTGTCCACTCCGGATGAGTTCGAGGCCGTGCCGGGCGAAGGCATTGCCGCCATGCTGGGCGGGCATTCGCTGGTGATCGGCAACCGGACCCTGATGGACCGGCTGAAGGTGGAGAGCATGACCGCAGACTCCATCCGCAAGTCGCTGGAGAGCGAAGGCAAGACCAGCGTTCTTGCCGCCCTGGATGGCCGTGCCGTCGGCGTCATCGCCTTTTCCGACACGCTGCGTGACACCTCGGCGCAAGCGATCCAGGAACTGCGGGAGATGGGCATCCGCACGGTGATGATCACCGGCGACAGCGAGACCGTTGCCCGCAAGGTGGCCGCTGAAACCGGTCTTGACGAGGTGCGCGCAGGCGTGCGCCCGGATGGCAAGGCCAAGGCAATCGAGGCCCTGCGTGCGGAAGCTGGCGGCGCCGTCGGCATGGTGGGCGACGGGCTGAATGATGCGCCAGCGCTTGCTGCCGCCGACATCGGCATTGCCATGGGTTCGGGCGTTGACGTGGCCATGGAGGCTGCCGGCATCACGCTGATGCGCTCGGACCCGCTGATGGTGGCGGCGGCTGTGCGCGTTTCCAAGGCAACGCTTACGAAGATCCGGCAGAACCTGTTCTGGGCCTTCGCCTACAATGTCATCGGCATTCCGCTGGCGGCCTTTGGCATGCTGTCACCGGCCTTTGCCGGGGCAGCGATGGCGCTCAGTTCGGTTTCCGTTGTCACCAACGCGGGCCTGCTGAAGCGCTGGAAGCCTTGAGCCTTTTGCAACATTGCCGTGGCATAGTCGTTTCCGCTGGCCGATTGCCCACTTGACGATTACGTAAACGGTATGCTTGGGTCAGCGCAGAGGAAATTGAAGCCTCATGACTTTAACGGCAGGGCGAAGATTTGCCCTGCGCCACGGGAGATGGAACGAATGAGCCTGCAGGAACTGACCGAAGCCGTACGTGCAAAAGTGGCTGGCGGCGGCATCGACGACACCGTGAAGTTTGATTGCGGCAGCGATGGCGTCATCTTCCTCGACGGCTCGACCGTCACCAACGAGGACAAGGACGCCGACTGCACCATCAAGATCTCGTCGGATAACCTCGCCGATCTTCTGGCTGGTGAGCTGAACCCGACGATGGCCTTCATGACCGGCAAGATCAAGGTCGAGGGCAACATGGCCGTTGCCATGAAGCTCGGCAGCATCGTCTGAAGCCGGACCCTGAAACGGCATGGCGCGGCTCCGTCCATGGACGGGGCCGCTCTCATTTGCGCGGGCGTTCGCCGGTGTAGATGGCGCGGGGGCGGATCTGCTCGGGAGCGGCATATTGCTCCAGCGCATGGGCTATCCAGCCCACCATGCGCCCGGCGCAGAAGATGGTCTTGCCTGCCTGCGGCGGCAGACCGAGGGCGCGGCGCAGCACGGCGAAGGCAAAATCGATATTCGGCTCCAGACCGAACAGATCGCGCGCCAGATCGATGACGATGGCCGCCAGTTCCGCCGCAGGACCGCCACCCTTCTTCGCCTTCAGCATGTCCAGCAGCATGTCTCCGCGCGGATCCTTGCTGCGATAAACCGAATGGCCGAACCCATGCAGCGGCTCTCCCAGCATCAGCCGCTCGTGCAGCACTGCTTCTGCATCCGCTGCTGAATGGATCTGATCGAACCACAGCCCCACCCGGTCTGACGCCGCCCCGTGCCGGGGTCCAGTGAAGGCGCCAGCCCCTGCAATCAGCGCCGCATGCAGGGGCGCACGGGTGGAGGCGGCGCAGCGCACGGTGAAGGCGCTGGTGTTGAGCTCATGATCGGCGGAGAGGACGAGCGCGGCCCGGATCAGATCCGCGCCGTCTGCAGCTGAAACTCCCCCGGCACCGGAACGGCCAGACACCAGCCAGCACTCCGCCAGTTGCTCATGCACCGGCAGGCTCGAAACCTCCGCCCGGCCCAGCAGCGCCGCCGCAGCAACCCGCACGAAAGCGGCCCCCTTGCGCAGCAGCAATTGCGGCGAGCGGGTATAGGCGGAAGGATCAGACACGGGCCAGGCGGCCAGCGCCGTCATCAGCCTTTCCACTGCACCCATCCCGTCCGGAAAAAGCGGCAGCCGCATGCTGACCGTCCCGGCGAAAGGGTCCTCCTCGCAGTCCCAGAGCAGAGCCGCAGTGGCTTCCAGCGTCAGGCTCTTGGCAAGATCGGTCGCCCTGTGCCCCCGGTACCAGGGCCCATCCTCGCCAATGTGGGTGAGCCGGGTTTCCAGCACCGGATCCCCGGACAGCGGCCTTGCCCCGCCCTGCGGCTCGGGCTTGTCGCGCTGCACCAGCAGTTTGCGGATGTCGCTGGCATCATAGCGTTTCTGCTTGCCCGGCCCCGGCACGGAGCGGATCAGGCCCCGGCTGACATAGGCATAGAGGGTGGCCGGCTGGATGCCGAGTTCGGCGACGGCCTCGCGGGCGGAGAGATAAAGCGGCTGGCTCATATATTGATTGTATCTATCAATATTGACCACATCAAGCATTCCTCCTTTCATGCCGTTCAGACGGCAAAGGAGGGAGTTTTTCCATGACGCTCGCTTACCCCAACCCGGTTTTCACCGGCGCACAGGCCGAAGGCCTAGATGGCATCACCGCTGCCGCCACGATCCTCAGTGAAGTGGACGGCGAAGGCGGACGGCTGGTGCTGCGCGGCAGACCCATCGAAGACCTCGCCGGAAAGCTCAGCTATGAAGAAGCAGCCAGCTTCTTCTGGGCCGATATCCTGCGCGTGCCGCGCGGCGCGGAGCTGACGGCCCGCTTTGCCGAGGCCCGTGCCACGGCGGCCCGCGCCCTGCCCGTGCTGCAGGCCGCCTCGCCGAAGCTCGGCACCTATGAGCTGATGCGGCTGGGGCTTTCTGCACTGGCCAGCGAAGGGGCGGACGAAGATCCCGTGGTGCTGTGCGGCAGCCTGCCGGTGTTTCTGGCCGCAGGCTGGCGGATCAGCCAGGGCCTTGCCCCGGTGATGCCCGATCTTGGCCTGCGCAGCTCGGAAGACATGCTGCGCATGCTGACGCGCAAGGCGCCGGATGCACGGGCGGCGGCAGCGGTCGACCGCTATCTCGTGACCATTCTCGATCACGGCTTCAACGCCTCCACCTTCACCGCCCGCGTCATTGCCTCGACGGGCGCGGACATGGCTTCTGCCGTCATCGGCGCCATGGGAGCCCTGAAGGGCCCGCTGCATGGCGGCGCGCCGGGACCGGTGCTGGACATGCTCGATGCCATCGGCACCTCGGACCGGGCGGAGCGCTGGATCGAACGGGCGTTGAAAGACGGCAAGCGGCTGATGGGCTTCGGCCACCGCATCTACCGCACCCGCGACCCGCGCGCCGATGTGCTGAAGGCAGGTCTTGCGGAACTGCCCTCCAACGCCGGACGGCTGATCCTGGCGCAAGGGGTTGAGCAGGCAGCGCTTGCCGCACTCGCCCGGCACAAGCCGGACCGGCCCCTGCAGACCAATGTGGAGTATTACACCGCCGTGATGCTGGAAGCGGCGGGCATCGACCGCAGCCTGTTCACGCCCCTGTTCGCCGTGGGCCGGGCCATCGGCTGGTGCGGCCATGTGGCCGAGCAGCGCGCCACTGGCCGCCTCATCCGCCCCGCCTCGCGCTATGTGGGGCCGGTCGCGGCATAGCCTCCCCGGATGCAGATCAGGCCGCGGCCACCGCTGCGCCCTGACGCCGGTCCTCCCGGATCATCGCCGCGCCCTTGTCCGCGATCATCACCGTGGGGGCGTTGGTGTTGCCGGAGGTGATCAGCGGCATGACGGAAGCGTCCACGACACGCAGGCCCTCGATGCCCCGCACCCGCAGCCGCCCATCCACGACGCTGCCCCCATCCGCACCCATGCGGCAGGTGCTGGTGGGATGGAAGATGGTGGTGCCGATATCGCCCGCTGCCCGCGCCAGTTCCTCATCGCTCTGCAGCGAGGGGCCGGGCAGATATTCCTCCGGCCGGTAGCGGGCCATGGCCGGGGCTTCCATGATCCGCCGGGTCAGGCGGATGCTGTCCGCCGCCACCTGCCGGTCAGCCGCAGCGGAGAGATAATTGGGGCGGATCTCCGGCTGGTCCTTGGCATGGCCCGTCAGCGCATGCACATGGCCCCGGCTCTCGGGCCGCAGATTGCAGACACTGGCGGTGATCGCCGGGAAGGGATGCAGCGGCTCGCCGAACTTGTCGAGCGACAGCGGCTGCACGTGATATTCGATGTTGGCCGTCTCGAAGGAGGGATCAGACTTGGCAAAGACGCCCAGCTGGCTGGGCGCCATGGACATGGGGCCGGAGCGGTTCAGCGCATATTCCAACGCGATACGCGCCTTGCCGAAGAGATTGCCCGCCATCTGGTTCAGCGTCTTTGCCCCATGCACCTTGAAGATGGTGCGCAGCTGCAGATGATCCTGAAGGTTCTCGCCCACCTCCGGCAAACTATGACGGACCGTGACGCCGATGCGATCCAGCACATCCGGATTGCCGATGCCCGACAGCTCCAGAATATGCGGCGACTTCACGGCCCCGGCAGCAAGGATCACCTCGCCGCGTGCCCGTGCCGTGGCAGGCACCCCCTTCACCGTCAGCGCAACGCCGGAGGCACGGCGGCCATCCAGAAGAACGCTGGTGACCTCCGCCTGCGTCACCACGCGCAGATTGGGCCGCTTCAGCGCTGGGCGCAGGAAGCCCTTGGCCGTGTTCCAGCGGATGCCGTGCTTCTGGTTCACCTGAAAATAGGACGAGCCGAAATTGTCGCCCCGGTTGAAGTCATCCACCTTGGGAATGCCCGTTTCGGCACAGGCCTCCCGGAAACTGTCCAGCACGTCCCAGGACAGGCGCTGCTGCTCCACCCTGAGCCCGCCGCCCTGCCCGTGCAGGTCATCGTTCCACTGGTAGTGGTCCTCGCAGGCACGGAAATGCGGCAGCACATCCTCCCAGCCCCAGCCGGTGAGGCCAAGCTGGCGCCAGCCGTCATAATCACGGGCCTGACCACGCATGTAGATCATGCCGTTGATCGACGAGCAGCCGCCCAGCACCTTGCCGCGCGGATAGTTGAGCGCACGCCCGTTCAGCCCTGGCTCTGCCGCCGTGCGGAAGCACCAGTCCGTGCGCGGATTGCCCATGCAATAGAGATAGCCGACGGGGATATGGATCCAGTGATAGCTGTCACGCCCGCCCGCTTCCAGCAGCAGCACCCGGATGTCCGGATCCTGCGACAGCCGGTTCGCCAGAACGCAACCCGCCGAGCCTGCGCCGACGATCACATAGTCCCACTCGCCCAGATCCTGCATGTTTCCACCCGTGTTCTTTTGAACAAGAGGAGACACGCAGGCGCGGTCCGGTCAAGACCCTCAAAGGGCGGGCATGAGATTACGCCATTTCCTGTTCTCGCACGGCCATCTCGATCTCGTCCACCAGCGCCGGATCGAGGTTCAGCCGGGCAGCGAGCATCTGGAGATAGGCTTTTTCCGCCGCGTGATCGGGATCAATGGCAAGCCGCGAGGCGGCGTAGATTTCGGCGGCGGTTTCCGGTGACGTGGCGCTCCTGACGATCTTGTCGAGATCGAGCGGCGCGCGCAGCTCGTCCATCAGGAAGGCCTTGGATTCGGAATCAAGCCCGGCCTCATCCATCTTGCCGAAGATGCGGCGCTGTTCTTCCGCGTCGATATGGCCGTCTGCCTTGGCAGCGGCGATCATGGCGCTGAGCAGGGTCCGGGCCACGATCTGGCTGCCGCCGGGCGCGCGCTCCGGGTCAAAGGCCGTGCCGCGCGGGGCTTCCAGTTCCAGCGGGGCGCGCTGCTGCGGGCCGGGGGACTGGCCGCCGTTCTGCTGGCCGGTCTGATAATCGCGGTAGGCCTTGTAGGCGAGGCCTGCGACCAGCGCGAGGCCGCCATAGGTGACCGCCTTGCCGCCGATCTTGCGTGCAGACTTGCTGCCCAGCAGCAGCCCGGCGAGCCCGCCAGCAGCCAGACCGCCAGCGTTCGACGACAGGAAATCCTTGCCGCGGGACATCAGGTCACCGGAACCGCCCGTCTTGCCGCCTTGTGCAAGACCGGAGCGGGAAGCCGCACCCATCACCTGATCGAGAAGGGATTTCGCATCGAACATCTCTGGAAGCTCCTTGGCAAACCTTGCGTCAGCCTGAGATGGTGGCTGGCCTGCCAAGCCGCAAGTCAGCGCCCGGCGGGAACACTGTCCAGAGGCAGCAGATTGTCATCTTTCAGCGTGTCCATGGCGATGGACGAGCGCACGTTCTGCACGGCCTCATGCGGCAGCAGGTCGTCATTGATCACCCGGCTCAGCGCCTTCAGGTCCGGCACCACGATCTTCAGCATGTAATCCACGTCGCCCGTCAGCGTATGCGCCTCCTGCACCTCGGGCATGGCCTGCACCATGGCGCGGAAGCGGCGGGCATTCTCCCGGCTGTGGGCACCAAGAGTGACGCCGACAAAAGCCGTCACCGAAAAGCCCAGCCGTTCGGTCGCCAGATCTGCCCGGTAGCGGCGGATGATGCCCTCTGCTTCCAGCGCCTGCCGGCGGCGGGAAATCTGGCTGGCAGAGAGCCCGATCCGCTCCCCGAGCTGCTGGTTGGTGAGAGCGGCATTTTCCTGAAGCGCGGACAGAAGCCGCAGATCAAAGCTGTCAACCTGCATGATGATGCATCCAATAGGGAAAGAGCGCATAAAACTTGCATCATCTTACGGGATTTTACGTCCTTTGCACACACATTGCGCGCGCCAGAGCGCAAGCTTGTCTCACCATCAAGAGGAGGACAGCATGGGACCTTTCCCGCACGACGCACCGCCCGCCACCATCACGGCTGACAACCCGGCAGGCACCGACGGCTTCGAGTTCGTGGAATTTGCCCATCCGGAGCCCGAGAAGCTGGATGCCCTGTTCCGCCGCATGGGCTACAGCCCCGTGGCAAAGCACAGGACCAAAAACATCACCGTCTACCGTCAGGGCGACGTGAACTACATCCTCAATGCCGAGCCCGGTTCCTACGGCATGCGCTTTGTCGAGGCCCACGGCCCCTGCGCACCGGCCATGGCCTGGCGCGTGGTGGATGCACAAAAGGCGTTTGACCATGCCGTGAAGATGGGCGCAACGCCCTATGAAGGGGACGGCAAGACGCTGGACGTGCCGGCCATCATCGGCATCGGCGGCTCGCTGCTCTATTTCATCGATCAGTATGGCGCCAAGGGCTCGGCTTATTCAGCGGAGTTCGAGTGGCTGGGGCCGGTGGATCCGAAGCCGCAAGGCGTCGGCTTCTATTACCTCGACCACCTGACCCATAACGTCTACCGGGGCAACATGGACAAGTGGTGGGACTTCTACCGCAACCTCTTCGGCTTCCGGCAGATCCACTATTTCGACATCGACGGGCGCATCACCGGTCTTGTCAGCCGCGCCATCACCTCGCCCTGCGGCAAGATCCGCATTCCGCTGAACGAGTCCAAGGACGACACCAGCCAGATCGAGGAATATCTGCGCAAGTACAAGGGCGAAGGCATCCAGCACATCGCGGTGGGCACGGATGACATCTACAGCGCCACCGACCTTCTGGCGGACAACGGCCTGAAGTTCATGCCCGCCCCGCCCGACACCTATTACGAGATGTCCAAGGCCCGCGTGAACGGCCATGACGAGCCGCTGGAACGGATGAAGAAGCACGGCATCCTGATCGACGGCGAAGGCGTTGTGAACGGCGGCATGACGAAGATCCTCTTGCAGATCTTCTCCAAGACCGTCATCGGGCCGATCTTCTTCGAATTCATCCAGCGCAAGGGCGATGAAGGCTTCGGCGAGGGCAACTTCCGCGCCCTGTTTGAATCCATCGAGGAAGACCAGATCCGCCGCGGCGTCATCAAGGTGGATGCTGCGGAGTAACTTGAGCCCAAGCGCCCCGCTGCCGGAAGGTGGCGGGGCCAGCGCAACTTAACGAGGGATGTGGCGGCGGCACCCGCCTTGGCATCAGGCCGCCGTCAACGAGGCCCCAACCTCCCGCCGGGACGCCATAAGATCTGCGACAAAGGAAGAAGACCAGGTCTTCGCGTCGTCGCGGCACAGCCGGTCAAACATCGGCTGCCAGCGGGCGCGGCGCTCGTCCAGCGGCATGGTCAGAGCCCGCTGCAGCCCGCGCGCCACGTCCTCATCCGAATAGGGATTGACGCTGATCGCCTCCGGCATGCCTTCTGCCGCACCGGCAAAGCGGGACAGCACCAGCACCCCCGGATCCTCCGGCGCCTGCGCCGCCACATATTCCTTGGCCACAAGGTTCATGCCGTCGCGCAGCGGCGTGACCAGCCCGACATGGCTCGACCGGTAGAGCCCCGCCAGCACCCGGCGCGGAAAGGCCCGCGCCAGAAAGCGGATCGGCGTCCAGTCCAGCTGCGAGAAGCGGCTGTTGACATGGCCGGTCAGCCCCTCCAGCTCCCGCCGAATATCGATATAGGCATCGAGTTCCGCCCGGGACGGCGGCGCCACCTGCATCAGCGACACCTGCCCCTGATTTTCCGGATAATCCTCCAGCAGCCGGGCAAAGGCACGGAAGCGCTCCGGCAGGCCCTTGGTGTAATCGATCCTGTCCACGCCGACGATCTGGCGCCGCCCGGCCAGCTGCTTGGCAAGGCGGGCGGAGTTCCGCTGCGCATCCGGCGTCGCGGGGAACTGAGCGAAGGCCTCCGCGTCGATGCCGATGGGATAGGCCTTCACCAGCACCTGCCGGTCCTGCAGTTTCACCACTCCGCCCGCACCCTTGGTGCCCCCCAGCTCATCCACCACGAAGCGGCGGAAGTTGGCGGCATCGCGTGAGGTCTGGAAGCCGATCACGTCATAGGCCAGCATGGTGCGGATGAGCGCGCCCGCATTGGGCAGCGCCGCCAGAACCTCCGGCGCCGGGAACGGGATGTGCAGGAAGAAGCCGATGGGAACCTTCACCTCCATCTGGCGCAGCGTCGCGGCCAGCGGCATGAAGTGATAGTCATGCACCCAGACGAAATCATCCTGTTGCAGCAGCGGATGCAGCCGGGAGGCAAAGCGCTCGTTCACATGCCGGTAGCCATTTTCAAAGGCCCGGTCGAAGACAGCCAGATCAAGCCGGTAATGCAGCACCGGCCAGAGCGTCCGGTTTGCATAGCCGGCGTAGAAACTGTCATGGTCGGCCTGGTTCATGTCGATCTGCACCAGCTGGACCGACTTTGTCTTCTGCTGCTGAAAGGGGCCGAAGGTGCCTTCCTCGGAGATCTTGCCGCTCCAGCCGAACCACAGTCCGCCGGAACTCGTGAGCGCATCGACCAGAGCCACGGCGAGCCCTCCAGCCTTGCCTGTGTCCTTCATCGGGCCCACCCGATTTGATACCACAACAAGCCGTCCCATGGCCTTCGCCTCCTTTGCTCTGATTGATGTGCCGGAAGCCTGACAGCAGGCAGGCAGCAGATGAAATGCCCTCTCAAGACACAGTGAAACCAAGGTTCCGGGATGCTGACGCATCACGCCTTGACCTTACTTATGCAGCGCACAACGCCATTGACTGAACAGTCAAGGCAGCAAAGAGTTCCCGCAATGGCTGTTCCAGACACCCTGAAACCGCCGTTTACCGGAGTTAAGCCGTGAGATGGCGCACCTGCTGCGCCAGCCAGTCCGTCACCGCAGCCACATCCGGCAAGCGTGCCGGAGCACAGGTTGGCCCCTCGCCCACCTTGAGCGCGCTGCCGCCAAGGGCGAGCGCGGCCGCCATGGCATCCTCATCCGTCACATCATCGCCTGCAAAGACCGGCACCCGCCCGCGGAAGGGCGGCTGCTCCATGAACTGGCGCAGCGCCAGCCCCTTGTCATGAGTCGCGGGTTTGACTTCCATCACCATCTTGCCGCGCAGGACATGCAGATCCGGCAGCCCGGTCAGAACACGCGCAAGATAAGCCTCCAGCGCGCCTTCCAGATGGGGAACGGACCTGTAATGCAGCGCGATGGCCGCCCCCTTGTCTTCCAGCATGATGCCGTCGGCCAGCAGGCCACTGGCTTCGACCGACCTCCGCAGATACTGCAGGTCCGGCGAGGCTTTGGCACGCACGGGATCAGCAGCAGCGGTGCTGCGCCATTCAAGCCCATGGAGGCCTGCGGCGGGCAGTGCGAGGGGGTGGAGAAATCCGTCGATCTGGGAAATGGGCCGGCCGGTGAGAATGGCCACGGCACCGCCCAGACAATCATTGATCCGGCTCAGAAAGCTGATCACTTGTTCATCAACGTCTACAAGCTCCGGCCGGAGCGCAAGAGCTGCCAGCGTGCCATCAAAATCGAGAAAAAGAGCACTATCGGGCTGCAGACGGACAGAATGTTGCATGTGCTCAGTTTAAGACACACGCGGGAAAAGTCCACCCCTGCCCCGGATTTTCTCCAGAGCAGGGACGGATGATTGCAAGACGTCAAACGAAGAGGTTGACGAGACTTTCCAGATATTCCTGACGGCCGGACTTCGGCTGCGGCTCAAGATCCGTGGCATGAACGCGGTCAGCCAGAGCTTCCAGCGACACGTCACCCTTGAGGATTGCAGCGTTTTCCGGCTTGGACCAGCCGGCGTAACGGTCTTCGACGAAGCCGCCGAGACGGCCATCTTCGATCATGGCGGCCGCAGCCAGCAGCCCGCGCGCAATGGCGTCAGCCGAACCGATGTGGCCCTGGATCAGATCCGCAGCATCGATCGACTGGCGGCGGATCTTGCTGTCGAAGTTGGTGCCGCCGGTGGTGAAGCCGCCGCCTTTCAGGATCTCGTAGTAGGCGAGCGCCAGTTCCGGAACGTTCATGGCGAACTGATCCGTATCCCAGCCCGACTGGTAGTCGTTGCGGTTCATGTCCACCGAGCCGAAGATGCCCAGTGCATTGGCCAGCGCCAACTCGTGCTCGAAGGAGTGACCGGCAAGGATCGCATGGCCCTGCTCGATGTTCACCTTCACTTCGTTCTCCAGACCATAGGCCTTGAGGAAGCCGAAGACGGTGGCGACATCATAGTCATACTGGTGCTTGGTCGGCTCCTGCGGCTTCGGCTCGATCAGGATCGTGCCCTTGAAGCCGGTCTTGTGCTTGTACTCGACCACCATGGACAGGAAGCGGCCGAGCTGGTCCAGTTCGCGCTTCAGGTCGGTGTTGAGCAGGGTTTCATAGCCCTCGCGGCCGCCCCACAGCACGTAGTTTGCACCGCCCAGACGCTTGGTCACGTCCATGGCGTTCTTCACCTGCGCTGCCGAATAGGCGAAGATTTCCGGATCCGGGTTGGTGGCGGCACCGCTCATGAAGCGGCGGTTGGAGAACAGGTTCGCCGTGCCCCACAGCAGCTTGACACCCGTCTCGGCCATCTTCTTTTCAAAGATGTCGGCGATGGCGTTCACATTGGCGTTGCTCTCGGCCAGCGTCGCCCCTTCCGGCGCGATGTCGCGATCGTGGAAGGTGAAGAAGGGCATGTCCAGCAGCTGGAACATCTCGAAGGCAACGTCGGCCTTCAGACGGGCCTGTTCCATCGGATCGCCTGCGGCCATCCACTTGCGCTGGAAGGTGTCACCGCCGAACGGATCACCGCCCGGCCAGCAGAACGAATGCCAGTAGCAGATGGCAAGACGCAGATGGTCTTCCATGCGCTTGCCGAGGACCACCCGGTCCTTGTCGTAAAAGCGGTAGCCATAGGGGTCCCTGGCATCCGGGCCAACAAAGCGGACCGGCTCCAGGCCGTCAAAAAAACCAGTAGCCACGTCAGATCTCCTTCACTGCGGGATAGAGTTTGCGCCAGCGGGCATAGGCCTCGCCATAGGCGGAACGAAGAGCGGGGTTGGGGTCGATGGCAGCGGCCATCGGCGGGGCGCTGAAGAGCGTTTCGGAATAACCATCCGCCGCCGCCTGACCGAGGCGGGCAGCGCCCAGCGCGGCGCCGAAGTCGCCATCCTGCGGCAGATCGACGGTAACGCCCAGAACGGTGGCGATGATCTCCAGCCAGACGCGCGAGCGCGAACCGCCGCCCACGGCGGTGACACGCTCCACCTTCGTTCCGGCAGAGGTCAGCGCCGCAAGGCAGTCCATCAGGGCGAAGGCGACGCTATCCAGCACCGCATGGGTCAGCTCCGCCTCATCCGTGTCATGCGAAATGCCGAAGAAACCGCCCCGGATCGCCACGTCATTATGCGGCGTGCGCTCACCGCCCAGATACGGCATGAACATCACATCCGAAGGCCGCTTCAACTCCGTGACGAGCCCCGTCAGCTCCTGCGCCGGGCGGCGCAGCACCTTGGACAGCCAATTGAGGCTGTCGGTTGCCGACAGGATCACGCCCATCTGGTGCCATGTGTCCGGCACCGCATGGCAGAAGGCATGCACGGCACTGCCCACATTCGGCGAGAACCGGTCATTGGTGACGAACAGCACGCCCGAGGTGCCGAGCGAGACGAAGGCCGAGCCCGGCTTCACCGCACCCGTGCCGCAGGCCGAAGCCGCATTGTCGCCGCCGCCACCGGCCACCACCGGCGCAGAGGCCATGCCCCAGCGCTGTGCCAGTTCCGGCCGCAGGCGGCCGCTGGCATCCGAGCCCTCGACAAGGCGCGGCATGTGGCTGCGGTTGAGACCGGTCGCTTCAAGCAGCGCATCGGACCAGTCGCGGGCGGCCACATCCATCCACAGCGTGCCGGCACTGTCGGACATGTCGCCCACATGCTCGCCGGTCAGGCGCAGGCGGACGTAATCCTTCGGCAGCAGCACCTTGGCCGTGCGGGCAAAGATCTCCGGCTCGTTCTCACGCACCCATTGCAGCTTCGGCGCGGTGAAGCCCGGCATCACCCGGTTGCCGCCAAGGCTGAGGAAACGGAGCTCGCGCGCTTCCAGATCCGCGCATTGCGCGGCGGAGCGGCCATCATTCCACAGGATGCAGGGGCGCAGCGGCTTGTCTGCCGCATCCAGCAAGGTGGCCCCGTGCATGTGGCCGGACAGGCCAATGCCGCGCACCGCTGCCATCTCCTTGGGGTGGGAGGCGGCAAGCTCGTCCATCGCCTGTTCCAGCGCTGCCCACCAGCTGTCCGGGTCCTGCTCCGACCAGCCGGGATGCGGGCGCTCGACCGTCAGATGGGCACTGGCCGAGGCGATCACCGCCTGGCTGTCATCCATCAGGATCGCCTTCACCGAACTGGTGCCGATATCAAGGCCGATATGCATGAGGTACGCCCCTCAAAATTGATCCGAAAGAACCCCGGAGCAGGCGGCGCTTCTGTGCGCGCCCGTCCGGGGACTGCTTCTTCTAGCCGATGACGGCGGTTTCTGCCAGAGCCTGCGATGCCGCAGGCTCCCGCATGGTCAGGTGGTCAGGCGTTCAGGCCGCGGCTACATCGTTGAGCGCGCCCGGTCCCGGCGTTGCGCCGGGAGGGCACTTGCCGAGAATGATCATGCCCAGCACGTCATCATCGGTCACATCCGTCGTCTTGGCAGTGCCGACCAGCTGGCCGTTCTTCATCACGGCAATGCGATCGCACAGCTTGAACACATCGTGGATGTCGTGGCTGATGAGGAAGATGCCGAGGCCCTGACGCTTCAGCTCCTCGATCAGTTCCGCCACCATTTGCGTCTCATGCACGCCAAGGGCAGCCGTCGGCTCGTCCATGATCAGGATGCGGGCGTTGAAATAGACCGCGCGGGCAATGGCGACCGACTGGCGCTGACCGCCCGAGAGGGCCTTCACCGGAGCCTTGAACTTCTTGAAGTTCGGGTTGAGCCGTCCCATGATCTTGCGCGTCTCGGCTTCCATCCCGTCATCATCGACGAAGCCGAATGGCGTCACCAGCTCGCGGCCGAGGAACAGATTGGAAGCGGCATCGAGGTTATCGGCCAGCGCCAGCGTCTGGTAGATCGTCTCGATGTTGTACTTGCGCGCATCACGCGGGCTGTGGATCGTGGCGTGCTGGCCATCGATCAGGATCTCGCCGCTGTCCTGGCGGTAGGCGCCGGACAGGATCTTGATCAGCGTCGACTTGCCCGCGCCATTGTGGCCCAGCAGGCCCACCACTTCACCGGGGAAGAGGTCGATGGACACATGATCCACCGCACGCACCCCGCCGAACGAGATGCAGATGTCTTTCATTTCGACCAGAGGCGCCATGGATCAATCCCCCGTGCGCTTGCGGTAGATGATGTCGACGTAGACTGCAAAGACCAGCACGATGCCGACGACGATGTTCTGGAGCGGTGCATCCACACCCACCATGGCCATGCCGGATTGCAGCGACTGCATGATCAGCGCACCCAGGATCGCTCCGTAGATGGTGCCGACACCACCGGAGAGCGCCGTGCCGCCGATGACGGCCGCCGCGATGACGCGCAGTTCGTCCAGCGTGCCGATGTCGTTGGTGGAGAAGCCGAGACGGGCTGCTGCCACCGCGCCGGAGATGGCGCAAAGACCGCCCATCAGCGCGAAGATCTTGACCGTCAGCAGGCGGGTGTTGATGCCCGACAGTTCGGCCGCATCCGGGTTGCCGCCGGTTGCGAAGATGTAGCGGCCAAGGCGGGTGCGGCGGGCGACAACAGTCATGGCCACAGCCACGACGATCAGCACCAGCACCGAGATCGGAATGCCGTAGCCCATGCGGAAGCCTTCCGGCATGGTCTCGCCGCGATCCGCAAACAGGCGCTGCACGCGCTGCACCGGCATGTCATAGGCATTGAGCACGGCGACGAAACCGAGGATGGCACCGCAGATCACCGCTGCAATCACGGCTTCGGCCCAGGCAGGCTTCACGGAAAAGCCATGCGAGGCGCGGCGCTTGCGGGCCGAGAACAACAGGGCCATGGAAGCTGCAACGCAGACGAGCCCGAAGACCCAGGACCAGGTTTCGCCAAGCGAGCCGCCCGTGCCGCCGAGCAGCAGGAAGGTCTGGTCGAGGGGGCCGATCGTCTTGCCGTCGGTGATGAACCAGGCCACGTTGCGCCAGACCAGCAAACCGCCAAGCGTGACGATGAAGGCGGGAATGCCGAGATAGCCGATCATCCAGCCCTGCGCCGCGCCGATCGCGACACCGGCCACCAGACCGGCGAGAATGGCAAGGATCCAGATGGACGGATGGCCGAGGCCAAGCATTGAGGGCAGAACCTGCGTCTGCACGACCGCCATCACCGCCGCGACCGTCGCCAGGAGCGAACCGACGGACAGATCGATGTGGCGGGTGACGATGACGAAGACCATGCCCGTTGCCATGATGGCGACCGAGACGGTCTGGATCGTCAGGTTGAAGATGTTGCGCGGTGTCAGGAAACGCCCGTCCGTGATCACGTTGAACACGAGACAGAGGACGATGAACGCCCCGATCATGCCCAGCAGGCGCGTGTCCAGCTGCAGCGCGGATAAAAACGAGCGGGCCGCCGGAGTCCTCGCCCCGGACAGGTCTGCATTCGACATCGAAGTGCTCCTGGTTGAAAAGCCGGTCCTGATGTGCCGATTGGAGCGCGTGACCCAAGGTCAGTCAAGCAAGCGCTGCGGTTTCACATCGGAAACACTGCCCCGGAACCATCCGGGGCAGTGCAAGGTCTTGACCGGTCAGGCCTTAGTTGCAGGGAGCCGGGCCGCCGGAAACGCCCTGGCAGAGTGCGTCCTTGCTGATCCAGCCTGCGTCCACGACAACATTGAGGTTGTCCTTGGTGATCGCGACCGGAGCCAGGAAGCGCGCCGTCATCTCGGTGCCGGCCGGCGAGGTCCACTGGGCGGCGCCTTCAACGCTGCCCAGATCACCGCCCTTGGCGAGAGCCACGGCGATTTCGGCAGCCGTCTTGCCGAGTTCGCGCGAGTCCTTCCACACGGAAACCGTCTGGGTGCCCTTGGCGATGCGGTTCAGAGCGGCATGGTCGCCGTCCTGGCCGGAAACCGGAATGCCTTCCATGCCCTGGGCCGCCAGAGCGGCAACGGCGCCGCCTGCGGTGCCATCGTTGGAAGCAACAACGGCGTCCACCTTGTTGTCGTTGGCGGTCAGGATCTGTTCCATGTTCCGCTGGGCGTTGGCCGGAAGCCAGCCGTCGGTGTAGGCTTCGCCCACGATCTTGACCTTGCCTGCGTCAATCGCCTCCTGCAGGACTTCCTGCTGGCCGCCGCGCAGGAAGTCGGCGTTCGGGTCCGTGGAGGAGCCCTTGATCATGACGTAGTTGCCTTCCGGCGCAGCCTTCAGGACTTCGCGGGCCTGCATGCGGCCCACTTCCACGTTGTCGAAGGTCAGGTAGAAAGCGCGGGCATCTTCGATCAGGCGGTCATAGGCGACAACCGGAATGCCTTCGTCGGCAGCGGCCTGCACGGCCGGGCCGATGGCCTGGGCGTCCTGTGCGAGAATCACGAGGGCGGTGGCGCCCTGTGCGATCAGGGCTTCGATGTCGGACAGCTGCTTGGCAGAAGAGCTCTGGGCATCAGCAGCGATGTACTTGGCACCGGCAGCTTCCAGAGCGGCCTTGATCGCGCCTTCGTCGGTCTTCCAGCGTTCTTCCTGGAAGTTGGACCAGCTCACACCGACGACGACATCCTGCGCCTGTGCGGCAGCAGTCAGAGCGGTCGCAGACATGAGCGCGCCCGCAAAAATCATGGCAATCTTGCGCATTGCGTTGTTTCCTCCTGAAAGGCGTCACCCTTCTCCCGGCGCCGCCTCCTTCAATCCTGAGAGTGTCGAACCCCCATCTCAGCGGGCGGACCTTTATTTTTTTCGGCGCCCGAAAAAAAGTTGCTCCAAAGCTCGCCGCCTGTCAACATGCTTTTGGAGACCGGAAACGGTTTCATTACGCTGAAGACCATGCTGGCGGCATAAAGACTGGCAGGTCAGGGACGGAAACAGCACGGGAACTACGTCAGGACATGACGCAGACAGCGAACAGGGACCAGATCCGCAAACGCAACCGCAGCATCATCCTGCAGACGCTGCGGCGCGAAGGGCAGATGGCGCGCATCGATCTGGGACGGGCCACGCGTCTCAGCCCGGCGACGATCACCGCCATCACCTCCGACATGCTGGATGAAGGCCTGATTGCCGGGATCGAGACCGAAGAGCCGCGTGCTGCCCAGTCACGGGGCCGGCCGCGCAGCATGCTGGCCCTCAACGGGGCCGCGGCCAGCGTCATCAGCCTGCGCATTTCGGTCAACTGGATCGATCTGGCGCTGGCCGATTTTACCGGCCGGATCATCTTCAGCCGCAAATATCCCTTCGACACCACGCGGGCCGATGCGGAAAGCTTTCCCGATCTTCTGTGCAGCACCATCACAAGCTTCGTTGAGGAGTCGGGCGCCAATCCGGCGACCGTGCAGGAAATCGGCGTCGCCTCGCAGGGTATCGTGGACCGGATGCGGGGCGAGATCGTCTGGAGCCCGGCCTTCAGCGGCCGCAACATCCCCGTGGTCGACCCCATCCGCACCCGGCTGGGGGCACGCTGCTTCCTGACCAACGACACCAACATGATCACCGAGGCGCTGCACTGGTCGGAGCCTGAGCGCTACAGCGGCACCTTTGCCGTCCTGATGGTGGACTACGGCGTCGGCATGGGCCTGTTTCTCGATGGCCACCTTTTCGTCGGCGCCACGGGAGCGGCGGCAGAAATCGGCCATGCCAACCACATTCCCGGCGGCGCCCTGTGCCGCTGCGGCAAGCGCGGCTGCCTTGAAGCCTACCTTGCAGACTACGCCCTGCTGCGTCAGGTGCTGGGCCTGCCGGATGACACGGATCCGCGCTCGCTGCCCGTGAACAGCCAGACCTTTGACGATCTCTATGGCAAGGCGAAAGCCGGGGACCCCCATGTGCGCGCCGTCTTCAATGGCGCCGGCAAAGCGCTCGGCATTGGTCTTGCCCGGCTGCTGGCCATCATCGAGCCGGCGCGCATCGTGCTGACCGGCGCGGGCATCGAGGCCTTCGAATTCATGGAAGCCGGCATGCATCAGGCACTTGAGGAGGTGCTGGTGGAGGACTTGCGGCGGCATCTGGTGATCGACGTGGTGGAATGGAACGAGGACTTCATCCGCCGCGGTCTTGTCGCGCAGGCCATGCGGCGGCTGGATGAGAACCTGACCGGCCAGCCGGAGGGCATAAGCCCCCGAGCGAACCTCATCCGGCAAGGCGCCAGCAAAGGGATCTGATCGCTGCGGCACATATGAACCGCAGCCGGGGGGAGAGACGGCATGAGGGGGAGACAGGAACGAGGCCGCATATGGCCGCCTTTTGCAGCGGCGCTTGCAGGAGCAGGCGCGCTGTGGCTCGGCCTTGCGGCATCTGCGCAGGCGCAGAGCTGGAGCGAGCGGAATGTTGATCACACGCCGCCGCTGGAGGACATCCGCGCCTCTCTGGAGGAAGCCCGCAAGACCGGCGATCCGGCCGCGCTGGAAGCTCTCGCCGAAGAAGGACGCCGCCTGTTCGAGGCGCGTTTCATCCGGGAGGAAGGCGCCGGACGGCCCATGGCGACGCAGGCCATCGTGCCGACGAAGCGCAAGCGCGCAGTCGAGAACATGTTCAACCGCATGCCCGGCCCGGATGCGGCCGCCTGCTCCGGCTGCCATCACCAGCCAGTCATCGGCGGCGCCGGGGATTTCACCGCCAATGTCTTCGTCTCCGAAGGCTTCGAGAGCGCCGATTTCGACACCTCCGACCCGCAGTTTTCCAACGAGCGCGGCACCAACATCCTGCAGGGCGCCGGCCTGATCGAGCTGCTGGCGCGGGAGATGACGGCTGAGCTGAAAGCCCAGCGCGCCGAAGCCGTGCGCAAGGCAAGGGCGGACAAGGTGCCGGTGACGGCGCAGCTCGAAACCAAGGGCGTCAGCTTCGGCAAGGTGACCGCCCATCCCGATGGCACGATCGACGTCTCCGCCATCGACGGCATCGACCCGGATCTGGTGCTGCGCCCCTTCAGCCAGAAGGGCGTGTTCGCCTCCCTGCGCCAGTTCACGGTCAACGCCCTCAACGTGCATCACGGCATGCAGGCGCAGGAGCGCTTCGGCAGCATGTGGACCGGCACGGATGATTTCGACATGGACGGCGTGACGGACGAAATCCGCCCCGAACATGTCTCTGCCCTCGTCGCCTTTCAGGCCACCCTGCCCGCGCCGGGCCGCAAGCAAGATCTCCCCAAAGACTGGAAGGCCGCCGCCGCGAGGGGCGAAGACCTCTTTGCGGCAACCGGCTGCACCTCCTGCCACCGCCCGTCCCTGCCGCTGGAAAGCCTTGCCTTCGAGGACCCGGGTCCGGTGGAAGGGGCTGGCACCTTGCGGCGGCAGGACGTGGATGCGCCGCTGGTCTATGATCTGTCCGCGCTCGAATGGGTGAAGGCCCTGCCGCGCGATGACAAGGGCCGCGTTCTGGTGCCGCTCTATGGCGACCTCAAGCGCCACCAGATTTCCGGCCAGCGCAACAACCGGCTGGGCAACGAGCTGCTGGGCCAGCGTTTCGTCGAGCGGGACGTGTTCATCACCGCCGAACTCTGGGGCGTGGGCAATACGGCGCCCTATGGCCACCGCAACGACATCACCACCCTGCATGAAGTGATCATGGCCCATGGCGGCAAGGCGGAGGAGACGCAGAAGGCCTATGCCGCCCTCTCCGAAGAAGACCGGCAGGCGGTAATTGCCTTCCTGCGCAGCCTGGAGGTTGGCAAATGAGCATGGTTCGCCCGGTTACCACCTCTCTCCTCGCCCTGCTGCCGCTTGCCGCCACGGCTGCGCTGGCGCAGGAGCGCAAGGTCTCGCTCGCCCCCGTGCCGCATTTCGTGGAGGAAGCGGAAGCCGCCGGCATCCGCCAGAGCTACGAAGGCCCCTGGGAATATTTCGTCGGCGGCGGCGTGGCCATCCTCGACTGCAACGGCGACCGCAAGCCGGACCTGTTCATCGCCGGCGGCAAGAACCCGGCCGGGCTTTTCGTGAATGAAAGCACCACCGGCGGGCCGCTGAAATTTGCAGGCACCGATAGCGGCGTCGATGAGCGCAGCCTGACCAAGGTGCTGGGCGCCTATCCGCTCGATTTCGACAATGACGGCGAACCGGACCTCGCCGTGCTGCGCGAGGGCGAAAACCTGCTGCTGCGCGGCAAGGGGAATTGCCAGTTCGATGTGGCCAACCGCTCTCTCGGCTTCAAGGGCGGCAACGAGTGGACAACCTCCTTCTCCGCCGTCTGGGAGGCTGGCAACGCCTATCCGGCGCTCGCCTTCGGCAATTATGTGGACCGCTCCCTGCCCGGTTCGCCCTGGGGCACCTGCCACGACAATTTCCTTTACCGCCCGCAGGCAACAGACCGGCCGGACTATTCGCAGGCCGAACGGCTGACACCGGGCTTCTGCGCCCTGTCGATGATGTTCACCGACTGGAACCGCTCCGGCGAAGCCTCGCTGCGCATTTCCAACGACCGGCATTACTACCGGGGCGGTGAAGAACAGCTCTGGGCCGTGCCGCCGGGCCGCCCCGCAAGGCTTTACCGCCGCGCCGATGGCTGGCGCAGTCTCACCATCTGGGGCATGGGCATTGCCAGCATCGATCTGGATGTGGACGGCCAGCCCGAATATGCATTGACCAGCATGGGCGATACCAAGCTGCAGACACTGGAAAAGGAAGGCGATGAGGTGGTGCCGGTCTATGCGGACATCGCCTTTGAAAAGGGCGTCACCGCGCACCGGCCCTATACGGGCGGGGACCTGCGCCCCTCCACCGGCTGGCACGCGGAATTTCAGGATGTGAACAACGACACCCTGTGGGACCTCTACATCGCCAAGGGCAATGTGGAAGCCATGCCGGATTTTGCCGCCTTTGACCCGGACAACCTCCTGCTGGGCCAGTGGGATGGCAGCTTCACCGAAACCGGTGACCTTTCCGGCATCGCGCTGGAGCGGCGCGGACGCGGCGCAGGGCTTGCCGATTTCAATCAGGACGGCCTGCTGGATCTGATAGTGGTCAACCGCAGCGCACCCGTCAGCCTGTTCCGCAACACGGGCGCAGGCACAGCCGAAGCCCCGCGCCCGCTCGGCAACTGGATCGCAGTGGAGCTGAAACAGCCGGGCAAGCCCAACCGCAACGCCATCGGCGCCAAGATCAGCGTGCGGGCAGGCACCAAATCCATCGAGCGCGACCTGCAGATTGGCGGCGGCCACGCCTCCGGCCAGCTCGGCTTTGCCCATTTCGGCCTCGGCGTCTCCGAACGCGCCCAGATCCGCGTGCGCTGGCCGGACGGCGAATGGAGCCACGCCTACCGCGTCTTCGCCAACACCCACGTGGTCATCGAACGCGGCGCGGAAGAGGCGAAGCTCTGGCTGCCGGAGTAGGCCATGAACCCATAAACGCGAATGGCGGAGATGGGGTGGTTTGCGGGCTGGCTGCTCTTGGGGGGCAAAATGGCGAAAGCTGCCCTCCGGCCCTCGTCAACGAGCTTTGGCAACGGCTAGTCGCGGCATCAATGATTTCACTAGCTGGTGAAATTGCCCCATTCAATGAAATAAGTTGCAATTTTCACCAGAGTCTCCTATTTCACTGAACAATGAAAACCTATGAAAGAGTGAAAGAGATCGAGTACCGGCTCGCTGACGCATTGCGCCAGCAGTTGGAGCGAATTCCGTCGCTCAAAATCCAGTCCATCGAACAAGACTGGCAACAGCGAATGAGCCCCAATATGCCGGCGCAGCGCGCTGACATTCTTGCCCGCGTCCAAATGGCGGACCGTGCCGTCACGCTGATCTGTGAGGTGAAGGAGCCGGGATACCCGAAGCAGGTCCGAAGCGCGATCAACCAGCTTTATGCCTATATCGCGCAGTACGAAAGACTGGCGAAAGCCGATGTCGTCGTACCTCTCGTCGCGGCCACGTGGCTCTCACCGGAATCCCGCGATATCTGCGCGGAAGCGGGGATCGGCTGGCTCGACCTTGCCGGCAATTGCCGTATCGCATTCGGCAGCGTTTTCATCGAGCGGGAAACAGCGGAGAAGCCGAAGCCGGCGGCGCGAAACTTTCGTGCCGTGTTCTCGCCGAAAGCGGGACGGGTTCTACGCACGCTCTTGCGCGATCCGACACAGGCTTGGAAGGTCGCGGATCTCGCCGCAGCATCCGAAGTCAGCCTCGGCCACGCGAGCAATGTGCGATCGGCGCTGCTCGACAGGGAGTGGGCAACGGTCGATGACGAAGGCGTTCGCCTGATAGCGCCGGACGCCTTGCTGGATGCCTGGCGTGATTTCTACGAGCCGGTCCGTGGCAAGCGCTCGTTCTGGTACAGCACTCTCCATGGACGCCAACTGGAGGCATCGCTCCGCGACGCGTTGAGCCGGCCCGATACAAAAGGGCATGCCATGCTTGGCGGACTATCCGCAGCACAGTGGCTCGCTCCCTATATGCGTGGCAACATGACGACGCTCTATGCGGACACGACGGTCTTGCCGGAGTTGATCGAGGCGCTGAAACTAAAGCCTTCTAAGAGCGGCGCTAATATCGAATTGATCGAACTAGATGATCCGGCCATTCTGAGGGAGCGCGTCGAGATTCCCGGCGCGCCTCCCGTATCCTCTCCGATCCTGACCTATCTCGACCTTTCGCATCTGGATGACCGGGGGCGTGAGGCCGCTGAACACCTCCGAGAAAAGTTGCTCAAATGGCAGTAGCGCCTGATACACAATCCGCCGCCGAATACACCGACCGCGTCAGCGACGCAGTCAAATCGGCGCTCATGGAGATCGGCCAGATCCTTGGCAGCTTCGAGGGCAAGTTCGCCGTTGTCGGCGGCGCGGTGCCGTGGCTGCTTCTGGAAGCCGACGACATGCAACACGTCGGTACGATCGACATCGACCTTACGCTGGACGCAGAAGCACTTGGAGACGGCGAGTATGTCCGATTGGTCGAAGCCCTCATGGACAACGGTTATGAGCAGAGCAAGGCGCACCGGAAATTCCAACTTGTCCGCATGGTCGAGGTGGCCGACGGCGGTCCACCGGTCGAGGTGATTGTCGACTTCTTGATGCCGCGCGACGTCGAGATCGAGAAGCACATCCCGCCTCTCCTGTCGGAGTTCGCGGTGCAGCGCGCCTCGGGCGCAGATCTGGCCGTGCGCTTTCCTCAATTGACGGCGATTGAAGGCGTCATGCCCGGCGGCGGGCATAATCGCGTGCAAATCGCCGTGGCGTCGATCCCGGCGCTACTGGCCATGAAGGGTCATGCTCTGCTGCGCCGGCAGAAACGCAAGGACGCCTATGACGTCTATTATTGCATCCGTAACTACGAAGGCGGCCCCGAAGCGCTTGCAGAGGTGTGCCAGCCGTTGCTCGACATTAAGGACGCTCGCGAAGGCTATCTGGGGATCGCCGAGAAATTCGCGAAGGAGGATATGATCGGGCCGGTCTGGGTGCGCCAGTTTGTCGAGGGGACGCCGCATGTCGGTGACCGCACGCCAGAGCAGTGGCAGACTGACGCCTTTGGTCAGGTGCATGCTTGGATGAAGGCCCTCGGACTTGTTGGCTAATGTTGCTCCTGCTAGGCACGCCTACCACCTTGAATCAACCCCTGAACAGGGTGGCTGCGATGACGATTTCGCACATCTGCTTGTTTCAGCGGACCACGAAAGCTTGCCAGGCCCCGTCCCGCCCCTGGCACGCCTAAACGAACCATTGTAACAACGTCTGCTTCTGGGGAAGCGCATGCGACTGTCAAACGACTGGGATGGGGTCGTTTGCTGACTCGCTGCTATCACTTCTCGCCGGGTTCTGATTCAGGGCTCACTATGAGCCGATATGACCTGACAGACTTTGAATGGCGCGAGATCGAGCCGCTGCTGCTCATCCCCCTTCCCTCAAGGGGCACCGCATGCACACATCAGCTACGGACAGCAGACCGCGGTAGTGCACCGGCATGGTGATAGAACGCCTCCGCCCCTTGTGGGGACGGAAACGGCAGGGCTTGACCGCTTCGCTTTTCCGGAAACCGGTTCTCCCGGCCGGATGAAGCCGGAAAGGCTTCGGATCGGGAACCGCTTGCCCCAAATCATTTCAATCAGTTAGCACCTGCAAAAACATGACTATCATATTCATATAATTGATCTTTCGAAAAATATTTGACTGTTTGGACAAATTTTCCTTCAATGGGAGCGGATAAGCCTGTTCGCAAAAAGAAACGGGCGCCGAACATAGATCGCCACCTTCCGGAGATCCTCCCATGACTGAGACCAGATCTGGTCCGGACATTGCGCCTGCGCGCCTTCCGGCTGACCAGTATGCACAGAACTTCTGTGACCTGCACCCGCGCCTCGATCCGCATGAGGCAAGGGTTGAGAGTGACCGCTGCTACTTCTGCTATGACGCGCCTTGCGTGAACGCCTGCCCGACCAGCATCGACATTCCGCTGTTCATCCGCCAGATCTCGACCGGCAACGACACCGGCGCGGCGCGGACGATCTTTGCGCAGAACATCCTTGGCGGCATGTGCGCCCGCGTCTGCCCGACGGAGACCCTGTGCGAGCAGGCCTGCGTGCGCAACGAGGCCGAAGCCAAGCCGGTGAAGATCGGCGAGCTGCAGCGCTTTGCCACCGACCATTACATGGAAACGCACGCCGCCACGCCCTTCACCCGCGCCCCCGAAACCGGCAAGCGTGTGGCTGTTGTGGGTGCTGGCCCGGCGGGCCTGTCCTGCGCCCACCGGCTTGCCGTGCATGGCCATGCGGTAACGCTCTATGATGCCCGGCCCAAGGCGGGCGGGCTCAACGAATATGGCATCGCCGCCTACAAGTCCGTCGATGACTTTGCCGCGCGCGAGGTGGATTTCATCCTCTCCATCGGCGGCATCACCGTGGAACATGGCAAGGTGCTGGGCGAAGACCTCTCCCTTTCCGCCCTGACGAAGGACTTCGACGCGGTGTTCCTCGGCATCGGCCTTGCCGGTGTCAATGGCCTGTCCGTTCCCGGCGAGGAGCTGGAGGGCGTGGTGGATGCGGTCGCCTATATCGCGGAGCTGCGGCAGGCGAAGGATCTTTCCACCCTGCCCGTCGGCCGGCGCGTGGTGGTGATCGGCGGCGGCATGACAGCGGTGGACATTGCCGTGCAGAGCAAGCTGCTGGGTGCCGAAGAGGTGACCATCGCCTACCGGCGCGGCAAGGAACACATGAACGCCAGCCCCTATGAGCAGGACCTCGCCCAGACCAATGGCGTGCGCATCCTGCACTGGGCAGCCCCCAAGGCAATGCACGGGGAAAACGGCAAGCTGACCGGCATCGAGCTGGAACGCACCCGGCTCGACAACACCGGCAAGCTGATGATGACCGGCGAGACCTTCCGTCTTGACGCCGACATGGTGTTCAAGGCCGTGGGCCAGAAGCTCAACCCGTCCGGGCTGAACGGTTCGGCGGCGGCGCTGACCCTCGACAAGGGCCGCATCGTCACGGACGCCACCCGCGCAACCACCATGGCCAAAGTCTGGGCCGGCGGCGATTGCATCGCCGGCGGGGAAGACCTGACCGTGGCCGCCGTCGAGGACGGCAAGGTTGCCGCAGAAGCCATCCATCAGGCGCTCAGCGCCTGAGCCAGCCGTTCTTTCCGGAGATCCCGTCATGGTTGATCTGAGATCTGATTTCGTCGGCATCAAGTCGCCCAACCCGTTCTGGCTCGCCTCTGCGCCACCGACGGACAAGGAATACAACGTGGTGCGCGCCTACAAGGCGGGCTGGGGCGGCGTCGTGTGGAAGACGCTGGGCGAGGACCCGAATGTGGTCAACGTCAACGGCCCGCGCTATGGCGCCATTCATGGCAAGGACCGCCAGCTCATCGGCCTCAACAACATCGAGCTGATCACCGACCGGCCGCTTGAGGTGAACCTGCAGGAAATCAAGCGCGTCAAGCGCGACTGGAAGGACCGCGCCCTTGTCGTGTCCCTGATGGTGCCCTGCGAGGAGCCCAACTGGGCCGCGATCCTCAAGCGCGTGGAAGAAACCGAGGCAGATGGCGTGGAGCTGAACTTCGGCTGCCCGCATGGCATGAGCGAGCGCGGCATGGGCTCGGCGGTCGGCCAGGTTCCGGAATATATCGAGATGGTCACACGCTGGGCCAAGAAGCACACCCGCATGCCGGTGATCGTCAAGCTGACGCCCAACATCACCGACGTGCGCAAGCCCGCACAGGCCGCAAAGCGCGGCGGGGCAGATGCAGTTTCGCTGATCAACACCATCAACTCCATCGTGGGTGTCGACCTTGACCGCATGGCGCCAACGCCGACCATTGACGGCAAGGGCTCCCACGGGGGCTATTGCGGCCCGGCGGTGAAGCCGATTGCCCTCAACATGGTGGCGGAAATCGCCCGTGATCCGGAAACCTACGGCCTGCCGATTTCCGGTATCGGCGGCGTCACCACCTGGCGCGATGCGGCGGAGTTCATTGCGCTGGGTGCCGGCAATGTGCAGGTCTGCACCGCCGCCATGACCTATGGCTTCAAGATCGTCGAGGAGATGATCGAGGGCCTGAAGGACTGGATGGGCGAGGCCGGCTACGAGCGGATTTCGGACTTCTCCGGCCGCGCGGTGCCCAATGTCACCGACTGGCGCTACCTCAACCTCAACTACATCGCCAAGGCGAAGATCGACGAGGACCTCTGCATCAAGTGCGGCCGCTGCCACATCGCCTGCGAGGACACCTCGCATCAGGCGATCACCAGCATGGTCGACGGGGTGCGCAAGTTCGAAGTGATCGATGAGGAATGCGTCGGCTGCAATCTCTGCGTCTCGGTCTGTCCGGTGGAAAATTGCATCACCATGGAACCAATGGCCACCGGAACCGTTGATCCACGGACGGGCCGTTCCGTCTCTGGGGACTATGCCAACTGGACGACACATCCGAACAACCCCAGCGCCCGCATCGCCGCCGAGTGACGAAGCCCCCGGAGAGCTTTGCTCAACGGAAATTGTTCGAACACTGCGGCGCCTGAGCGTTCCAAGTCTTGATGCGTCAGCATCTTAAGACTTGGCGTAAAGGCACAGCCTTTTGGCGGCATCCCTGCCCCCGGGATACCGTCCACCCCAGCTCGATGAGAGGCGACTCCCCCGGCTGCCGGCATAGGCAGCCGGGGATTTTTTTATCCAGTCGCAGCTCTCATGTTGTAATGTTATCTTATTACATATATCACTGCCGCCGTATGAAGACCCATCCTGAATCTATGACGATGGAGCTTGACAGGAAGGACGGCGGCTTTGATCATCTGCGGCGATGGTTCCCGGCTGGCAAAGCCTTGGCCGGGTGAAAAGGGAACACGGTACGGTGTAGCCAACAGGCGCCAAGTCCGTGACTGCCCCCGCAACTGTAGGCGGCGAGCGACCCCGGGTGATCCACTGTTCCACCGAGGAACGGGAAGGACCGGGCAAGCGGCGACCCGCAAGTCAGGAGACCTGCCATCACAGCAGACCTCAAACCGCCGGGCGGGGTGTCCCGGAAGGAGCATAGCCATGACCATTCAGGGACCGGCCTTGGCCGGAACACCTGTGCCTGCACCCGTGCAGGCCATTTCCCAGACGGAAGGAACCTCCCCTTCCCATCATCTCACCATCTGCGTCACCTGCCGTGACACGCAAACCGGCGAGCGGTCCGGCCGGAACCTTGGCACCGCTCTTGCCGCTGCGCTGCGGCAGGACACGCATTGGACCGTCTCCGGCGTTGAATGCATGGCCGCCTGTGGCCAGCCCTGCGCTGTCGCCCTGACGGCACCCGGCAAAGCCGGATGGCTGTTCGGCAATCTCACGCTGGACGACGTGCCGGATATCACAGCTTTCGCCCGCCAGTATCACGGCCTTGCCGATGGCTGGTGCAAGGCCTCCGAGCGTCCGGGCCGGATGGCGAAGACGGCGCTGGCCCGCATTCCGGCGCCTGGCCGCACAACCACCTTCGAGCCTGCCGCGTGAGCGCGCCGTTCTTCGAGGCTGACACTCTCGGCTGGGGGCCGCGCGGACGCCCTGCCCTCCTCTCCGGGATCAGCTTCACCGTCCGTCAGGGCGAGATGCTGGCCATTTGCGGTGCCAATGGCGCGGGCAAATCGTCGCTGCTGCGGCTGCTTTACCGCTTCCACAAGCCGCAGACCGGTGACGTACGGCTGGAGGGCACGAGCCTTTGGGCCATGTCGAGCCGTGACACGGCCCGCCGCATCGCCGTGGTGCTGCAGGAGCAGCCGACGGATTTTGCCCTCACCGTGCGCCAGATCGTCAGCCTCGGCCGCCTGCCGCATCAGCGCGGACTGGCTTCGGCCGGAGCGCGTGACGGCGAGATGGTGGAGCATGCCCTGGCCCGGCTGCATCTGACGGCACTGAGCGAGCGCTCCTTCGGCACGCTGTCCGGCGGAGAGCGCCAGCGCGTGCTGGTGGCCCGTGCGCTGGCGCAGGAACCGCGCCTGCTCATTCTTGATGAGCCGACGAACCATCTCGACATCCGCCACCAGCTGGAGCTGATGGCGCTTTTACGCGGCCTACCGCTGACGGTGATCACCACCCTGCACGACCTGACGCTGGCCGCAGAACATGCCGACCGGGTGCTGCTGCTCGCCAATGGCACCGTGCTCGCCATGGACACGCCGGAAGCGGCACTGACCGAAGCCAATATCGCCGGGGCCTTCTCCGTCCGTTCACGGATCGATACCTCCGGCCATTCCCCCCGTTTTTCCTTTCACTTGTGAGATCTGACCGATGCGTATAACCCTTGCTCTCGCTGCCCTTCTGGCCACAACCGCCAGCGCCTTCGCCTATCCGGTGACGGTGAAAAGCTGCAACCGCGATGTCACCTTTGACGCTGCCCCCACACGCGCCGTCTCCAATGACGTGAACCTCACCGAAATGATGCTGGTGCTGGGCCTGACGGACCACATGGCCGGTTACACCGGCGTGTCCGGCTGGAAGACACTGGACCCGGAAATGCGCGAAGGCGTGAAGGAACTGCCGGAACTCGCCGAAAAATACCCCACCAAGGAAGTGCTGCTGGGTGCAGAGGCGGACTTCTATTTCGCGGGCTGGAACTACGGCATGAAGGTGGGCGGCGAAGTGACGCCGGACACGCTCGCGCCCTTCGGCATCAAGGTCTATGAGCTGACCGAAAGCTGCATCCACATCGGCCCCAAGGAGAAGATCTCCATGGCCGACATGTACAACGACCTTTTGAACCTCGGGACGATCTTCGGCGTCGAGGACAAGGCCAAGGCGCTGGTCGCCGGTTACGAGGCAAAGCTTGCCGAAGTGACGGCCAGGGTGAAGGAACCGGGCAAGGAGCCGCTGCGCGTCTTCGTCTATGACAGCGGCGAGGACACGCCCTTCACGGCCGGCCGCTACGCCATGCCCACCGCCCTCATCGAGGCCGCAGGCGGGCACAACATCATGGATGATCTCGACAAGAGCTGGGCCACCGTCGCCTGGGAGCCGGTGATCGAGCGCAATCCGGAAGTGGTCGTCATCGTCAACTACGGGCAGGTGACGGCGGAACAGAAGATCGCCTTCATGAAGTCCAATCCGGCCTTCGCCAGCATCAATGCCGTGAAGAATGACCGCTTCGTCGTGCTGGAATATGTCGAGGCAACGCCCGGCCCCCGCAACATCCGCGCCGTGGAGAAGCTCGTTGACGGTTTCGCACGCAACTGAGGCCGATGCGCTGGAAGGCGCACTTGCCCGGCACCGGTCCAGAATCTGGCCGGTGCTGGCCATCGCGGCCCTGTGCTTTGCCCTTCTGGCCACGGCGGTGATTGCCGCCCTGGCCGTGGGCGCCGTCGCCGTACCGCCTGCGGATGTCGCAGGTATCCTTCTTTCGAAGATCTTCCCCGGATCGGTGGAGAAGACCTGGAGCGCTGCGCGCGAGGCCATCGTCTGGGATGTGCGCTTTCCCCGGGCGCTGCTGGCAGCTCTTGTCGGCGCAGGCCTTGCCATGACCGGTGCCGCCCTGCAATCGGTCACCCGCAACCAGCTGGCCGACCCGCATCTGCTCGGCATTTCTTCGGGCGCTGCCTTCGGCGCCATTCTGGCGCTGCTGCATACCGGGCTGTTTCTCGGAATGCTGACCGTGCCGCTGCTCGCCTTCTTCGGCGCGCTGGGGGCAACAGCCATCGTGCTCTGCGTGGTGCGGATCACGCGGGCCGGTTCGCCCGACCGGCTGGTGCTGGCAGGCGTTGCCGTGTCCTTCGTCATCATGGCCTGCGCCAACATCCTGATCTTCCTGGCTGACCCCAAGGCCACCCATACGGTGGTGTTCTGGATGCTGGGCGGGCTCGGCCTTGCCCAGTGGAGCCACCTGCTCTACCCGCTGGCCGTGCTCCTGCCCTGCGGGATCTGGCTGTGGCTGAAGGCGGGCCAGCTCAATGCCATCACGCTGGGGGACGAGACGGCAGCAACGCTCGGCATCCCCGTCAACCGGCTGCGGCTGTCGGTGTTTGTGGCGGGCGCCCTCATCACCGGCGTGTCGGTCGCCTTCTCCGGCATCATCGGCTTCGTCGGCCTGATGATGCCGCATCTGGTGCGGCTGGTGGCGGGCGGCGACAACGCCCGCGTCCTGCCGCTGTCCGCACTGGCCGGAGCCCTGTTCCTGATCCTTGCCGACATCTGCGCCCGCGTCGTCATGGCCCCGGAAGACATGCCCATCGGCATCGTCACCGGCCTCGCCGGCGGCCTGTTCTTCATCTGGCTGATGGCACGGCAGAGGTGAGGGGTGAGGGACGTCAGGGGTTGACCCTCACCCGTTCGACTTCAACAGTGATGTGGGAGAGTTCGTGTATCTCCGCGAGGCAGGCCTTGTAGTCCGAGGGTTCGCGAGGAGCGCTCGACACCACCGAGATGATTGCAGCATGATGCCCTGGCCCGACTTGCCAGACATGCAGGTCTGCAATCCGGTCGGTGCCGGTTTCCAGCGCCTCAAGGATTTCGCTTCGCAAATCCTTGTCGTCAGGAATCCGGTCCAACAGGACCGAGCCTGAATCGCGGATCAGCCCCCAAGACCAGCGAGCGATCACAAGCGCGCCAACGATACCCATGAGCGGATCAGCCCAGAGCCAACCATAGCTGCGTCCGGCCAGCAGGGCCACGATGGCAAGGATTGACGTAAGCGCATCCGCCAGCACATGCATATAGGCGGCGCGGAGATTGTTGTCCCGAGCGTGCTCATGGCGGGCGTGGACATGAGTGTGATCATGCGCATGATGGTGCCCGTGACCATGGTGATGATGGTGGGCGTGATCATCCCGGAGCAGCCACGCGCAGAACAGATTGACCGCAAGCCCCAGGACCGCAACGGCAATGGCCTGCCCGAAACTGATCTCCACCGGATTGGCCAGCCGCATCAGACTTTCCCAGCCGATCAGAAGCGCAATCAAGGCAAGGACGACGGCGCTGGCAAAGCCGCCCAGATCACCGAGCTTACCAGTGCCAAAGGTGAAACGGCGATCATCGGCATGACGGCGCGCATAGAGGTAAGTCAGGGCGGTGATCAGCATGGCACCAGCATGGGTAGACATGTGCCAGCCATCTGCCACCAGCGCCATGGATCCATAGACCGTGCCCGCGACAACTTCGACAGCCATCATCGACGCGGTCACGGCAATGACCAGCCAGACCCTGTATTCGTTCCTGCGGTGATCGCGGCCGAGGAAATTGTGATCGTGAGTATGCTTGGATATGTCGACTGCGGGCATGTGACCTGGCTCCTGCCGGCACGCCGGCTTACTTCATGTAGGTTCGGATAATTTCGATCAGCTCTGCCCCGCCCTGCTCACGGTCTGCTCCGGTTTTGGCGTGAAGCACGTGCTCCCTCAGATGATCCTCGACCACCTCGGCAGTCAGCCCGCTCATTGCGCCGCGGGCTGAAGCGAGTTGACGCAGGATTTCGCCGCAGGGTTTCTCGGCCTCAAGAGCGCGCTCGATCCCCTCAATCTGCCCCTTCAGGCGCCGAACCCGGGCAATGAGCTTCTCTTTGTCGCGGATGGTGTGAGACATGGCGGTGGCTAACCTCAGCTTCTAATAGTATAGGGGATTATAGTATATGACGCAGACTATGTGAAGCCATGGAATGGATCGGCCGACGCACACCGGGGCGGGCAGAGCATGCAGAAATCAGCGCTCACGTCACGAACAAGGCATTGAAACATCGAGAAATGTTTCAGTTTGAAGCATAGGGAGGCTTCACCGGAACCCCGGCACACTAAAGCGCCAGCATGTGGTTGTCCCAGGAGATGCCCGGCACGAAGGCGAGGGATTGCGCCCGTGTGCCGGGGTCTTCGGCAAGGCTGAGGCCGCCGTTGCCGTCGGAGACAAGGAAGCCGTGTTCATCGATGGCGGCAAGGCCGCAGCCATCGGTGATCGTATCCAGCCCAAGCAATGCGCCGCTGTCTGCGGCCATATAGAGAATGCGCCCGCCGCGCGGGCAGGACAGCGCCACCAGATCGCCGCTGGCATTGACGGAAACCGAGCCGATGTAATTGTCGAGCTGGGCCAGAACCTCGTTCTGCAACGGCATCAGTTCCATTTTCCGGTCCCGCTCCAGCCGGACGACCAGCTGCGGGAAACGGCTTTTCTCGCCCTCGAACTGACCACCCACCCACACCTGCCCGCGCCCGTCCAGCGCCATGTGGCGGAGCGAGAGCTGATGCAGATCCTTGTCCAGTTCATGCCGGGCGAGCAGCGCACCGGAGGCCGCATCAAGATAGACGATGGAAGGCTTCATCGTGTCGAGATTGAGCATCTCCCGTCCGGTGACCGGATGGGTGTCGATGCCGCCATTGGCGACGACCAGCACGCGGCCATGCTCCGCCAGCAGAATGTCATGCGGGCCAACGCCATGGGTCTCGAACTCGCCGATGCGCTTCAGGATTTCGCCGCTGGCATCATAGACGCCGACACGGCCCTGCGTTTCCTCCCCCACCGTGCCGAAGGCGTTCTCGACCGCATAAAGCAGCCGCCCGTCAGCCGAAAAGACGCCATGGCCGTAATAATGGCGGCCGGGCTCGGCCTCCGTCAGCTGCGGCGGGGTTTCCCCGCTCCGGTCAATCACCATGATGAACTGGCCCGGGCGGCGGGCGAAGGCGGCCAGTCTGCGCCCGTCCGGCGACAGGGCCACGCCATGGCCGCGTGCGGGCAGCGGCACCTCCATCACGTCCCGGCCATCGGCTGTCAGGATGGCGACCGCATGGCTGCCGTCCGCATTGCGCCGGGCGCTGGCGAACAGCGGCTCGTCCAGATCCGCACCAAGGAGCTTGACCGCGGCTTGCACGGGCAAGGTCATCAGCGCGGCGGCGGTCGTCAGGCCGAGGCCAGCCAGAAACCGCCGCCGGTTCAACACCAGCGCATCAGTCGCCGTCCAGCGCATTGAAGCCTCCGGTCATATTGAGCGACCCGGCCAGATTGAGCGCAACGAGATCGCGCAGGCCCTTCAGCGAAATCAGCATATCCGACAAGGCCTTGTAGCCTTCAGGAGTCTTCACCGTTTCGCGCATGGGCTCACCGGCGCGGGCGAGTGCCCGAAGTGAATTGGAAACCTCGAATTCGAGGCTCGCGGCAATCCACTCGCCTTCTCTGTCCACGCCCTTTGCATAATTCGAGGCGCGGATGAAATCGCGGATGCCGGTCAGTTCGCTGGCGATATAGGCCTGGCCGAAATTGGCGCGGGAAAAGGGAATGCGGTTGGGCTTTGCCGATGCCGGATCATTGCCCAGCGCCGGGCCAAAAGCGGGGATAACATCCTGATCGCGCACGATCACCAGCCCGGTCACCAGCGCATTGAACAGGGTTTCGGCAGCTTCCTTGCTGCTGCGGAAGCGCGGATGATCAGGCCCCGCAGCTTCAAGCTGGCCGCTGAACCCGTCCGGCGCCTCCCAAAGGGCCGCAACTTCGCCGGAGAGCTGCGCCAGATTGACGGCCAGCGCCTGCGCATAGGCGCAGGCATAGACGCCCGCCTCATCCGTGCCGCCCAGCGTCACCCGGCCATCCTCATCAAAGGCCGCCAGTTGCAGCGCCGTCAGCCCCTGCACGGCCACGCTCTTGGCGGCAAGGCTTTCAGGGGTGGTGGCGCTTTCATCCCGCTCTGCCACCAGCTTGCGGATCTGCCGCTGCGCCACGCCGCGTGCGTCAGGAAGAAAGGCAAGACGCTCCAGCCGGCTTTCTTCGGCAAGCGGGCCATAGCGCAGGAAACTGATCCGCCCGTAAGCAGCGACGGCCACCCCATAAGCAACGCGGAAGTCGTCTGCGGTGCCTGTGCCGGGGTTCTTGCAGGCGTCTTCAACAGCGGTGGGCAGGCGCTTGGCAGCATTGGCAAAGGCACGGGTCTCCGGCCGGATATAGCCCTCGACCGCCCCTTTCACATAATCCGCATAGCCGGCCTTCTCCTGCGCATGCAGAGGCAGGAGAGTGCTGGCAAAGGCAAGGGCAAGACAGGCAATGCGGCGCATCACAGAGACTCCAGAAAACGGATCAGGGCCGCCCGGTCCTCCGGCGGCATGGCCACCACCGCATCGCGTACGGCCTGCGCCTCGCCGCCATGCCAGAGCACGGCCTCCAGCAGCGAGCGGGCCCGCCCGTCATGGAGGAAACGGGTGTGACCGCTGACGGTCTGCGTCAGACCAATACCCCAAAGCGGGGCCGTCCGCCATTCGCGGCCACCGGCATCCCCATCGGGACGGTGGTCCGCCAGCCCTTCGCCCATGTCATGCAACAGCAGATCGGTGTAGGGCCAGATCAGCTGGAAACTGTGCGCCGGGTTCTTCGCGTCCTTGCGGGTAACGTATTTCGGCACATGGCAGGAGGCGCAGCCGGTGCCATAAAACACCTCCTTGCCCCTCAGCACATCCGGATCAGCCATGTCCCGCCGGGCAGGCACGGCAAGGTTCTCCGAGTAGAAGGTGACAAGATCCATCACCGGGTCGGGCGCTTCCGTTTCCCCCAACCGGTCCTGCTCGCCCGTGGGCAGGGCACGGCAGGCTGTCTGTGCTGCCGTGCAATCGCCGTAAGGGTCCGGATGTTCCGGCGTCGAAATACCGATGTCGCCGGAGAAAGCCGCAGCGCTCTGCGCCCGGACATCCGGCATCGTCGCCTTCCAGCCGAAGCGTCCCTGCACGAGCGCGCCGGTTGCCGGATCGCGCACGAGGCTGAGACGCCCGGAGATGCCGTCCCCATCCGCATCGTCCGGGTCGGCAAGGGCTTCGAGATCCGTTGGGTGAATCGCCTCCAGCAGGCCAAGGCCGATCATCTGCGGCGCCACGCGGGGCGAGATCATCGTGTCCGGCCGCATGGGGCCATAGGCAAGGTTCCCCGCCTCATAGAGCGGCTTCTGCAAGATGACCGTTTCGCCGCCAGACAGTGTCACGGGTACATCCTCATGGGTGATCCGCAGTTCCCCTTCAGGAGCAAGGCCCGGCACGGCGAAGGTCTGGAACTGGCCGCCATAGACAGGCTCCGGCAGCGTCGCCACCTGCCGGTCTGCCAAGGCCAGCCGCTCCTCTTCCGTCACCGGCGGCACGGACAGCCGCAGGAACAGGGAGACGGCGGGCTCACCCGGCTGAGGCGGCGCACCGCGCCCGTCCTTCAGATGGCAGCCTTGGCAGGAGCGCGCATTGTAAAGCGGCCCCAGCCCGTCCGAGGCTTGCGTGGAGGACGGCGCAGAGACCCAGAACTTGCGGAAAATGCCGTTGCCGACCCGGAAGGTCTGCTGCTCTTCGAAACTGAGATTGGCGGACGGATGGGAAAAGGCATCCCGGTTGACCCGCTTGCGCGAGGTGGCAGCCCCGCCCGGCATGTCCTCGAACGGCTCGGGCACGGCAAAACTTTCAGGAGCGGCCAGCACTTGCGCTGCCTTCTCACGTTCACCCTGTGAGAGATCACTGCGGTGATCAAGCGCACGCGTCTGCGCGGCCGCAGCGCTGGCCCCCGCAACAAGGCAGATACCGGCCGCAAGCCGGACCGGAGCCGCAAAACGCCTCCATCGGAAGAAAATCATGCTGTTCCCCTGGCTGTTCAGGAAAGATCAGCCACACCCCTCTGCAGCGGCAGGAGAGGGAAACACAGTCCCCTCCCCGTCTCTTAAACCGTCAGCCCTTCCATCGTCCCGGACGCAGCGAAGCGGAGATCCGGAACCGGTGAGCCAAGGTCTTTCGGCTCTCATTTCTTGAACCAGTCAGGCACCCCGGCTCACCGGTCCCGGATCGCGCGGGGCGCGTCCGGGATGACGATGGAGAAGCCTTGCAAGCCCCGGAAAGGGGAAAACTCCCCATCCCCGTTGTCGCGTCCAGTCCGTCCTTACTGGAACACGGCGCCCGGATTATCCAGACTGTCGGAGCCCTCGAAGGCGATCGATTCAAGGCCCAGCACCGCAACGGCACGCTCGATGGACCGGGTCTGGTCAATGAGAGTGTCAATGGCAGCCTGCACCACGGCATTGCCTTCGGCGTTGCCCTCGCCGATCATCTGGTCATAGGCTTCGACCGTTTCGGCACGGGTTTTCAGCGTGTCGAAGGCGGCCAGGGACGCGTCGAGCTTGCCCTTCAGTTCTTCCGCCGCGGCCTTGTCCTTTTCCGCCACCAGATCCGCCAGCGACGGGCCGGAGACCTTGGTGCCATCAAGGCGGGTGTAGGTGCCGAAATAGACATTCCGGATGCCGACCACGTCATAGTAATGCGACATGTGGGTGTTGTCGGAGAAGCAGTCATGCTCCTCTTCCGGATCGTGCAGCATGAGGCCAAGCTTCATGCGCTCGCCGGCCAGTTCGCCGTAGGAGAGAGAGCCCATGCCGGTGAAGATGGTGGCAAGACCGCCCGCTTCGCCCTTGGCCGCAAGCTCCTCGCGCGCCGCACCACCCGGAGCCCAGGCAGCCGCCATTTCTTCCAGGTCCGTGATCAGCAGATCCGTCGCGGCCTGGAGATACTGGATACGCCGGTCGCAATTGCCGCCGGTGCAATTGGCCGGATCAAAATCCGTAGCCGGACGGTTGCCCGCGCCCGGACCCGTGCCGTTGAGATCCTGCCCCCAGAGCAGAAACTCGATGGCGTGATAGCCGGTCGCCACATTGGCCTCGATGCCTCCAGCCTCCTGAAGCTTTTCCGACAGGAGCTCCGGCGTGATCACCGTGGCGTCGAGTTCTTCACCATTCAGCTGCAGCTTCGGATTGGCAATGACATTGGCCACATAAAGCGGGTTCTCTTCGGAACTGTCGCCATAGGACACGTCCACATAGTCGATCAGGCCCTCATCCAGCGGCCAGGCGTTCACCCGCCCCTCCCAGTCATCGACAATGGCATTGCCGAAACGGTAAGCCTCCGTCTGCTGATACGGGCTGCGGGCGGCAATCCAGGCCTTGCGGGCGGCAGCCAGCGTTTCGTCGTTGGGCTTGGCAATCAGCGCATCGATGGCAACCTTCAGCGCCTTGGCAGAGGTGACGGAATCCGCATAGGCCGCAGCCGCGACATCCTGATAGGTGGCCAGAACATCAGCCGGCTTCACATCCGCCGCATGAGCGGAAATGGTGGCGGGAAGAGCCATCATCGCAGTGGCTGCAAACAGAATGGCTTTGAACGAACGGGTCATGGGGCAATCTCCCTGGGCATCGGACGGCCCCAGCGCCGCCCGGCGACTGCCCGGCAGAAATGTCCCGGATCTGGCGGAAGAGGGGCACGCGCCTGCGGCAGGTCTCGGCGGACAAGACAATTCCTGAAGGTTTGTGTCAAGTTACAAAACAGCGCAGGCAGCGGTGCAAACGGACAACACCTCACGCGCTTGTGGCCAAAAGTCAGGTTTTCGGGTGGTTTTTCCGCCACGTTCTCACCTATATCTCAGGGAAGATACGGATATCCGGTGGCAAGAACCCAGAACCGCTGCGGCTAACGGGTCCTGCGCTCAAGACTTCAGGACGGATGATTTTATGCTCGATGCTTTCAAGCGCTTCATCAAGGACGTCACCTTTGGCGACAGCGACAATCTGACTTTCGCCGAAGATGATCACCGGCTGGCCGTCGCCGCTCTGCTCGTCCATGTCATCAGTGTGGATGGCGAAGTCGATGACGTGGAGAAGACCAAGCTCACCTCGATCCTGAAGACCCATTATTCCCTGAGCGACAGCGAAACGGCCGAGCTTGTGGCCCTTGCCACGGACAAGGACAACGAAGCTGTCGACATGTATGGCTTCACCTCCGTCCTGAAGCGCAAGCTGGAGGAAGAGGAACGCCAGAAGATCATCGAGCTGATGTGGCAGCTTGTCTATGCGGACGGCCGCGTGCACGAGTTCGAGGACAACACCATCTGGCGTGTCTCGGAATTGCTTGGCGTCTCCTCGCGTGACCGGATTGCCCTGCGCCAGAAAGTTGCCCGCGAACAGGGGCAGCCGGACACGGAGTGAGCCGGCAACTGCCTGATTTCAGGGCGCATTGCTCTGGATTAGCGCTCGACGCCGGGCCAGTTGCAACGTTATCGTGACACCATGAATCCTGATCCTGCTTCCCCGCACCGGCCGCGCATCCTGATCGTCCTGCATCAGGAAACCTCGTCGCCCGGCCGTGTAGGGCAGGAACTGGTGAGACGCGGCTTTGCACTGGACATCCGCCGCCCGCGCTTCGGCGACACGCTGCCCCACACGATGGAGCATCACGCCGGCGCCGTCATCTTCGGCGGGCCGATGAGCGCCAATGATCCGGAAGCCTTCGTCCACCGCGAGATCGACTGGATCGGCGTGCCTCTCGCAGAGCAGAAGCCCTTTCTTGGCATTTGCCTTGGCGCGCAGATGATGGTGAAGCACCTGGGCGGCAAGGTTGGCGCCCATCCGCAGGACCTGGTCGAGATCGGCTACTATCCGCTGCACCCGACAGAAACCGGCAAATCGCTGATGCACTGGCCATCCAAGGTGTACCAATGGCACCGGGAGGGCTTCGACCTGCCGCGCGGGGCCGATCTTCTGGCATCGGGCGACACCTATCCCAATCAGGCGATCCGTGTTGGCCCCGCCGCCTATGGCATTCAGTTCCACCCGGAACTCACCCACGCCATGATGGTGCGCTGGACCACCAAGGGCGCTCCCCGCATGTCCCTGCCCGGCGCGCAAGGCCGCCAGGACCATTTCGCCGGCCGCTACGTCTTCGACCAGGCCTTGCGCAAATGGCTGGACGACTTCCTCGACATCTGGATCGGGCGGGCTGGGTAAAACCTCACCACGGCCAGACGCTGATGAGCACGCGGAGGCTCATGGCAAAGCATACGATGACAGTGACCGGGCGAATGATCCTTGCCCCGCCCCGGAAAGCGAAATGGGCGCCGAGATAGGCACCGGCCATCTGCCCCAGCACCATGACGCCGCCTGCCACCCAGGCGATCTGGCCGAAGAGAATGAAATAGAACAACGCGCCCAGATTACTGGTCAGGTTGAACAGCTTGGCATGCGCGGTGGCATTGCGGATGGTCATGCCGCGCAGCAGCACCAGAGACGTGGAGCTGAAAGACCCGGTGCCCGGCCCGAAGAAACCGTCATAAAAGCCAAGGGCGGGCGCGGCCGTCACCGCGTAGCGCTCTGCGCTCATGCGCGGCGCCCGCTCTTCATCAAGATTTCTGGCGAAAAACAGAAAATAGAGGCCGATCGACACCAGCAGCAGCGGAATAAACAGCACCAGCAGCTCCGCATTGATCTGCTGCAGCACCCAGCCGCCGAATATGGAGCCCAGCGATATGGCGATGATGGGCAGGATGTTTGCCCGCACCGACACCATGCCCCGGCTGATGAAATAGGTGGCTGCCGTCAGCGTGCCGGAACTGCCCTGCAGCTTGTTGGTCGCCAGCGCCGTTGCGGGCGGCAGGCCCGCCAGCAGCAGCGCCGGGATGGTGATCAGCCCGCCGCCGCCTGCAATCGCATCAATCCAGCCAGCCATGAGAGCGGCAAGAAACAAGAGGCCGAGAACCTCATAGGACAGTTCCATGGAAGAGCACCGGAAGGGGCTGGGACCCTGCCATCTCATGTAAGATGAGCAGCTCGGACCAGCATCAGGGAATGGGACGCCTGCGATGCCACGGAATATGAGGACTGGCAAGGGCGGTTTTAGGGTTGCTACAGGTTGAAGCAAAAAGGGGAGACCAAAGCCTCCCCTTGCGCATTTCCTGTCTGACGCTGCGGTCAGGCCTTGAACACCACCAGCAGGTCCTTGGCGTCGATCTGGCTGCCGGGCGTGACGAGCACTTCGGAGACCACACCGTCGCGCTCGGCATGAAGCGCGGTTTCCATCTTCATGGCTTCGATGGACAAGAGCACGTCACCGGCCTTGACCTCCTGCTCTGCCGCAATGGCAACGGTGGAGATGACGCCCGGCATCGGCGCGCCCACGTGGGTCTCGTTGCCGGCCTCGGCCTTGCGGCGGGCGGCATTGCCTGCCGCGCCATGGGCCCGGTCCGGCACCTTGATGATGCGCGGCTGGCCGTTCAGCTCGAAGAACACCTTCTTCTCGCCCTGCTCATCCGTTTCGCCCACCGCCTGACAGCGGACCACCAGCGTCTTGCCCGGCTCCAGCTCGACGAGGATTTCCTCGCCCACCTCAAGCCCGTAGAAATAGACCGGCGTCGGCAGCACCGAAGTCGGGCCATACTGGCTCTGCGCCTTGGCAAAGTCGGTGTAGACCTTCGGGTACATGAGATAGGACGCCAGATCCATGTCGCCGATCTCAAGCCCGGTCTTTTCAGCCGCTTCCTTGCGGCGGGCTTCCAGATCCTCCTGCTTCAGGAGCGAGCCGGGGCGGACGGTGATGGGCGTATCGCCCTTCAGTACCTTGGCCTGCAGCGCCTGCGGCCAGCCGGCCGGGGGCTGCCCCAGATCGCCGCGCAGCATCTGCACCACGGAATCGGGGAAGGCCACATCCTTGGACGGGTCCACCACATCGGCCACCGTCAGGCCCTGGCTGACCATCATCAGCGCCATGTCGCCGACCACCTTGGAGGACGGCGTGACCTTGACGATATCTCCGAACATCATGTTGGCATCGGCATAGGCCTGCGCCACTTCGTGCCAGCGGGTTTCAAGGCCAAGCGAGCGGGCCTGTTCCTTGAGGTTGGTGAACTGGCCGCCCGGCATCTCGTGCAGATAGACTTCGGAGGCCGGTCCCTTGAGGTCGCTTTCAAAGGCCGCATACTGGCCGCGCACCGCTTCCCAGTAGAAGGAAATGCGGCGGATGGCCTCTGCCGAAAGCCCCGGATCGCGGTCCGAGCCCTTCAGCGCCTCGACGATGGAGCCAAGGCAGGGCTGCGAGGTGTTGCCGGAGAAGGCATCCATCGCCGCATCAATGGCATCCACGCCTGCATCCACCGCAGCCAGCACCGTGGCGGCCGAAACACCAGAAGTGTCATGCGTGTGGAAGTGGATCGGAATGCCGATTTCTTCCTTCAGCGCCTTGAACAGGATACGCGCGGCCGCCGGCTTCAGCAGGCCTGCCATATCCTTGACGCCAAGAATATGCGCACCCGCCTTTTCCAGTTCCTTGGCGAGGTTGACATAGTACTTCAGGTCATACTGCGGCCTTGCACTGTCGAGCAGATCGCCCGTGTAGCACAGCGCGCCCTCGCAGAGCTTGTCCGTCTCCAGCACGGCATCGATGGAGACACGCATGTTCTCCACCCAGTTGAGGCAGTCGAACACGCGGAACAGATCAACACCGTTCTGGGCCGCCTGATGCACGAAGAAGCGCACCACATTGTCCGGATAGTTGGTGTAGCCAACGCCGTTGGAGCCGCGCAGCAGCATCTGCAGGAGAATGTTCGGCGCCTTCTGGCGGATCAGCCGCAGACGCTCCCAAGGATCTTCCGTCAGGAAGCGCATGGCGACATCGAAGGTCGCTCCGCCCCAGCATTCCAGCGACAGAAGCTGCGGCAGGCCGGTGGCGTAGGCATCGGTGATGGCGGCAATGTCGTGGGTGCGCACGCGGGTCGCCAGCAGCGACTGGTGGCCATCACGCATGGTGGTATCAGTCACCAGCACCTGCGGCTGCGCCTTCATCCAGTTGGCAAAGCCCTTCGGCCCCAGCTGTTCCAGCAGCTGGCGGGTACCATCGGGCTTCACACTGCCGAAATCCGGAACGACGGGGGCTGCCGCTTCCCGGCCGGGGCGCGGGCGCGAGCGGGTTTCCGGATGGCCGTTGACGGAGACATCGGCGATATAGGTCAGGAGCTTGGTGGCGCGGTCCTGGCGCTTCACCTGCGCAAACAGTTCCGGCGTGCTGTCAATGAAGCGCGTCGTGTAGTTGTTGGCGCGGAAGTCCGGGTGGCCGATGATGTTCTCAAGGAACACAAGATTGGTCGCCACGCCGCGGATGCGGAACTCGCGCAGGGCGCGTTCCATGCGCTTGCAGGCTTCCTCGGCGCTGGGGGCCCAGGCCGTGACCTTTTCCAGCAGCGGATCGTAGAAGCGGGTGATCACAGCGCCCGAATAGGCCGTGCCGCCATCAAGGCGGATGCCGAAGCCGGTCGCGCCGCGATAGGCGGTGATGCGGCCATAGTCGGGGATGAAATTCTGTTCCGGGTCTTCGGTGGTGATGCGGCACTGCAGCGCATGGCCGTTGAGCCGCACATCGCCCTGCACGGGAACGCCGCTCGCCTCGGTGCCGATGGCGGCCCCGCCTGCGATGCGGATCTGCGCCTTGACGATGTCGATGCCGGTCACCTGCTCGGTCACCGTATGCTCCACCTGCACGCGCGGGTTCACCTCGATGAAGTAGATGGCGCCCGTGTCCGAATCCATCAGGAACTCGACCGTGCCTGCTCCGCAGTAATTCACCGCCTGGCCGATTTTCAGGCCGTAGCCGCACAGTTCCTGCCGCTGCGCCTCGGACAGATAGGGCGCAGGCGCACGCTCCACCACCTTCTGGTGGCGGCGCTGGATGGAGCAGTCACGCTCGAACAGATGCACCAGATTGCCGTGCGAATCGCCGAGGATCTGCACTTCCACATGACGGGCGCGCTCGACCAGCTTTTCCAGATAGATCTCGTCCTTGCCGAAGGCGGCCTTGGCCTCGCGCTTGGCGGCGACCACTTCGCGCACCAGCGTGGCCTCGTCGCGGATGACGCGCATGCCGCGCCCGCCGCCGCCCCAGGAGGCCTTGAGCATCACCGGATAACCGATCCCATCCGCCTGAATCTTGATCTCCTCGATGTCATCGGGCAGCGGATCGGTGGCCGGCATGACCGGAACTCCGGCCTCGATGGCGAGATTGCGCGCCGCCACCTTGTTGCCAAGGCGGCGCATGGTCTCGGGCTGCGGGCCGATGAAGATGATGCCGTTCTGGGCGCAGGCCTCGGCAAATTCGGGGCTCTCCGACAGGAAGCCATATCCCGGATGGATGGCATCGGCGCCCGAGAGTTTGGCAACCCGGATGATCTCGTCGATGGACAGATAGGCCTCGATCGGGCCCAGGCCCTTGCCGACCTGATAGGCCTCGTCGGCCTTGAAGCGGTGCAGCGCCAGTTTGTCCTGCTCGGCAAAGATGGCGACGGTTTTCAGCCCAAGCTCATTCGCGGCACGGAACACGCGGATGGCGATTTCAGATCTGTTGGCAACGAGAATCTTACGGATGGCCAAGCCCATACCTCCCCAATATGAAAGCGCATGAGTCATACAAAGGGATGAGGGCAAAGAAAAGAGCCAACACTCTTGACCTATTCGCCTGCGCCAGCTCAACAATCAAACGCCCCATAATGGGACATATTTCTTTATTTTTGACCCGGTTCAACTGGTTGCCGGGAGCAACCAGTTACGTCCCCCTACCGCTATTTCGTGGCCCTGCCGTCTGAACACTACAAACTGTCGTACGAACAAAACAAAAACGCATAACGGACAGCGATTCGTGCATGAGTCGTTCCGCTTTGGTGCTGAAGGTTGAGATAGCGCTCGTGAAAATTGCTGATCCGGTTAACCTGATCTGCACGATTTCCTGAGCTTGACGCGATTCCGGAAAACGGCGCCCTGCCCACCTTAAATCCTTGGTCAGATTCAGGATTTCGTGGTCACCCCCTTGTCGGAAACCACATGTCGTAGGGAACAAAAACAGACTCGCGGCTTGTCTGCGATTCGATCAGCCTTTGTTCCAGACTCGTTCCTTTGCCCGGATTCGCTGCCCCGTTTCAGCCATGGCGCCGCGTTAGAACCGGGGCCGAAAATCGTGAGGGACAGGGGGAAGACCCTATGCTAGACAGCCTTCCGCACGCCCTGACCTTTGTGAGGGCCAAGACACCCGGCCGAACGAAGCACTCCGCGCGATGCCTCCGATCCAGATCATGACCTTGCCGCCGGCCGCCCGGTCCAGAACCGTTACGGCAGTGCTGGGCCCGACCAACACCGGCAAGACCCATCTCGCCATCGAGCGAATGCTGGCCCAGCCCTCCGGCCTCATCGGCCTGCCGCTGCGCCTGCTGGCGCGCGAGGTCTATGGCCGTCTGGTGGAGCGCGCAGGCGAGGCTGCGGTTGCCCTGATCACGGGCGAAGAGAAGATCGTCCCCAAGGCACCGCGCTTCTGGGTTTCGACGGTCGAGGCGATGCCGCTCGATCTCAACACCGAATTTGTCGCCATCGACGAGGTGCAGCTGGCCGCCGACATGGAGCGCGGCCACGTCTTCACCAACCGCATCCTGAACCTGCGCGGCCGCTCCGAAACGCTGCTGCTGGGCTCTGCGACCGCCCGTCCTCTGCTGGAAAAGCTCATTCCCGGCCTCAATGTGGTGACGCGGCCGCGCATGTCGGTGCTGACCTATGCAGGCTCCAAGAAGATTTCGCGCCTGCCGGCCCGTTCCGCCGTCGTCGCCTTCTCCTCCAGCGAGGTCTATGCGATTGCCGAGCTGATCCGCCGTCAGCGCGGCGGCGCGGCGGTGGTGCTGGGCTCGCTCAGCCCACGGACGCGCAACGCACAGGTGGAGCTGTTCCAGAACGGTGACGTGGATTATCTGATCGCCACCGACGCGATCGGCATGGGCCTCAATCTGGATGTGGACCACATCGCCTTTGCCGGAAACCGCAAGTTCGACGGCTATCAATACCGCAATCTCAGCCCCGCCGAGATGGGCCAGATCGCCGGGCGCGCCGGGCGCCACATGCGCGATGGCTCTTTCGGTGTGACGGGCCGTGTCGATCCCTTGTCCGATGATCTCGTGGAGATGATCGAAAGCCACCGGTTCGATGCGCTGAAAGTTTTCCAGTGGCGCAACACGCAGCTCGATTTCACGTCGATTTCCAGCCTGCGTGACACACTGGACCTGCCTCCGCGTGAAGACGGACTGGCCCGTGCGCCAGCCGCCGACGACGCGCAGGCCCTCGAATATGCCGCAAAGGATCACGGCATCCGCGACATGGCGTCCTCCCCCGCACGGGTGGCGCTGCTCTGGGATGTCTGCCAGGTGCCGGACTATCGCAAGATCGCCCCGGCTAACCACGGAGACCTGCTTATCCACCTATACACGTTGCTCGTGCGCAACGGGGTGGTCGATGAAGACTGGTTTCAGCGTCAAGTGGCTTTCGCAGACAGGGTGGATGGTGATATCGACACTCTTGCGAACCGGATTGCGCACATCCGCACCTGGACTTTCGTGGCAAACCGTGCCGAATGGCTGAAGGACCCTGTTCACTGGCAGGGCGTCACCAGAGGCATTGAAGACAGGCTGTCGGACGCCCTGCATGACCGTTTGACCCAACGGTTCGTGGACAGGCGGACAAGCGTATTGATGAGACGTTTGAGAGAGAACGCCATGTTGGAAGCGGAAATCACGCAGACTGGGGACGTCCTTGTGGAGGGCCAGCATATCGGCCGCCTGCAGGGGTTCCGGTTCGCGCCGGATGCGGTTGCGGACAGCCCGGAAGGGAAGGCCGTACGCGCAGCAGCCCAGAAGGCACTGGCCAGCGAGATCGAAGCCCGTTCCGACCGGCTGTCGCGCGCGCCCAATGAAGATTTCGTCCTGAGCACGGACGGCACCATCCGCTGGCAGGGCGAACCTGTCGCCCGTCTCACCGCCGGTGACGACGCGCTGGTGCCCGGCTTCGTGCTGCTGGCCGACGAGCACCTGACCGGCCCCGCCCGTGACCGGGTGCAGGCCCGCGTTGACCTGTGGGTCAAGGCCCATGTCGGCACGCTGCTGAAGCCGCTGATCGACCTGAAGGACGCCGAAGGGCTGGAAGGCCTTGCCCGTGGCATCGCTTACCGCATCTACGAGGCGCTGGGCATTCTTGAGCGCCAGGATGTAGCCAATGATGTGCGCCAGCTCGATCAGGACATGCGCGCCTCGCTGCGCAAGCTGGGCGTCCGCTTCGGCGCCTACAACATCTATGTCCCAGCCCTGCTGAAGCCGGCTCCGAGCCAGCTTCTGGCCCAGCTCTGGGCGCTGAAGCACGGCACGCCGGACATGCCCGGCCTCGTGGAGCTGCCGCAGCTGTCCGCCTCGGGCCGCACCTCCATCACCGTCGATCCGCAGATCGACAAGGCGCTTTACAAGGTTGTCGGCTTCCGCGTCTGCGGCCCGCGCGCCGTGCGCGTCGACATTCTGGAGCGTCTGGCAGACCTCATCCGCCCGCTGATCGCCTGGAAGCCGCTGGATGCCAGCGTCACCCCGCCCGACGGCGCCATTGCTCAGGGCGGCGGCTTTACCGTCACCGTGGCCATGACCTCGCTGCTGGGCTGCGCAGGCGATGACTTCACGGAAATCCTGAAGTCTCTGGGCTATCGCAACGAAAAGCGCGAGATCGAGCGCCCGCTGGCCGCACCTGCCGATACGGCCGCGGCCGAAGCCGTTCCGGCGGAAGCGGAGGCTGCACCGGAAGAAACCGCAGCCGAAGCTCCGGCAGAAGCTGAAGCCACCGCAGAACCGGTTGCAGCCGAGGCTGAGGCAGAGACGGCTGACGCCGGCGAAGCTGCCGCCGCCATTGCCACTGAAACCGTCACCATCGACATCTGGCGTCCGGGCCGCACCGGCGGGCGTTCGCGTCAGGGCGGTGAAGCTGGCGAGCGCCGTGGCGGAGGTGACCGCGGTGACCGCAACAAGGGCGGTCGCGGCCGTCCGCAGCAGGGTAAGCGCGGCGAAGGTGAGGGCGCTGAAGGCGGCCGCAACCGCTCCGGCGGCGAGCACCGCGGAAACCGTGACGGCAACCGCGAAGGCCGCCGTGATGACCGGCGCGACGACCGCCGCGAAGGCGGCAAGGGCGGCAAGCCGCACCATCAGGGCCAGAAGCAGGGTCAGGGCCATGCCGGCCAGCGTGACCGTGCGCCGCGTCCGGAAAAGCCGATTGATCCGAACTCGCCCTTCGCAGCCCTGCTGGCTCTGAAGGCCAACATGGAAAAAGGCAAGTCCTGAGCGCCAAAGGCACATCAGACACGGCCCCGCACGCGGGGCCGTCCGCCTCGCAGCGGATCGACAAGTGGCTCTGGTTTGCCAGGGTGACGAAATCCCGCACCCTGGCCCAGAAACTGGCCACCGGCGGTCACGTGCGCGTCAACCGCGAGAAGATCGACAGCGCCAGCAAGGCCATCCGCACCGGCGATGTCCTAACCATCACGCTGGAACGGCGGGTTGTCGTGCTGGAAGTCGCCGGTCTTGGCACCCGGCGCGGCCCCGCCCCGGAAGCACAGCTGCTCTACAAGGACCTGACCCCGCCGCCCGCCCCGCGCGCGGACGTGCCCGCTGCCCCGGCGCAGCGGGATCCCGGATCGGGCCGCCCCACCAAACGCGACCGGCGCCGCATGGACGCTTTTCACTCCGGCCTCGAGGATCCGGAGTAAGTTGATCCCCTGACAGGCAAAAGGACGCATGCGCTTTTCTTTCGCCAGTCCATTCCTGCCCTTACTGTGCTTGCCACAAAGGGGCAAAAGCGGTAGGCAACGGCCCTGAAACGGGAAGCAGGCTCTGCCGGTCCGCCGTAGCTGAGGGAGACGGCGCGAGGACCGGCTGATACCGCCAGCGCCATCAAGAGGAACGCGATGACCTACGTCGTCACTGACAACTGCATCAAGTGCAAGTACACCGACTGTGTCGAAGTCTGCCCGGTCGATTGTTTCTATGAAGGCGAGAACATGCTCGTCATCAACCCGGACGAATGCATCGACTGCGGCGTGTGCGAGCCGGAGTGCCCGGCCGAGGCCATTCTGCCGGATACCGAGCCCGGCCTCGAGAAGTGGATCGAGCTCAACGCCGAGTATGCGGCAAAATGGCCCAACATCACCGAGAAGAAGGATGCCCTTCCCGAAGCACCCGAGTTCGACGGCATCAAGAACAAGCTGGAAACGCACTTCTCGCCCAACGGTCCGGACGGCGTCTGAGCAATTGCAAGGCTTGATGCGTCAGCATCCCGCAGCCTTGGCAAAAGCGGGAAATCCTTGACCTGAAGCATGGCGGAAGCCTGCAGGTTACGATACGGAAGCAAGTTGCCAGAGCGGCCGGCATAACACCCGGTCGCTTTCTGCTTTGGTTTTTTGCGTTTTTGTGATAGGTTGTTCAAGTAGTCGTCGCAGTCTTGGTTCACCCCCTCCCCCTGGAGGTTTTTTTATGGTCGCAGTCCACCGCTGGATCGTGCGCGAGATCAAGTTTCTCCGCAGCCATGCACATGTGAAATGCGGCCCGTTTGAACCGGCGAGCACCGGCGGCTGACCACCCAAGACGTACAGACAGGTCCGGTGCTCATGCGTGAGCAGGTTCCGGTCCGGTTTGCGTTACCACAGGAACAACGGTCCGCCCCGTGGCGGCCCGGTACGGCTCATTCAGCCGTAACTGCGCAGGAGTTACGAAGCGTATGGCAACCCCCACCAAGAAGACCGCGCAGCGTCAGGGCTTCAAGACTGGCGAACATATCGTCTATCCCGCTCACGGCGTCGGCCAGATCACGGCCATCGAAGAACAGAGCGTTGCGGGTTATGCGCTGGAACTGCTGGTCATCAGCTTCGAGAAGGACAAGATGACCCTGCGTGTCCCCGTCGCCAAGATCGCCTCGGTCGGCATGCGCAAGCTGGCAGATGCCGCTGCTGTGAAGAAGGCTCTGGAAACCGTTCGCGGCCGTCCGCGCGTCAAGCGCACCATGTGGAGCCGCCGCGCCCAGGAATACGAAGCCAAGATCAACTCCGGCGACCTGCTGGCCATTTCCGAAGTCGTGCGCGATCTCTACCGCTCCGACGCCCAGCCGGAACAGTCCTATTCCGAGCGCCAGCTCTATGAAGCTGCACTGGACCGGATGGCCCGTGAAATCGCTGCCGTGAACAAGTGCTCCGAGACGGAAGCCGTCAAGCAGATCGAGCAGAACCTCGCCAAGACCCCGGCCCGCATCAAGAGCGCCGAGGAAGAAGGCGAGCAGGAAGAAGAAGCCGCCTGATCAGGCCGCATCTTTTACGATCAGGAAGGGCGTCCGGCGCAAGCCGTGCGCCCTTTTCCTTTTTTTGCCCTCACTGAGGCCATTGTCTCATACTAACTTCCGATGAGCCTGACTTATCCGGGAACCGATCAGGCCCATGCGGGGTTTGAACAGTCCCAGGGGGTGATGCGTCAGCATCTCAGATGCCTTGGTCTGATGAGACGCTGCAGCCACATTTTCGTGATGCGCCTGCGTCAGAATGTGCCAGAAACCTGGCCCGGCGGGCAGGCCGAAAGGCAGCCCTCAAACGAAAAGCCTATCCAGGGCAAGGAGTTGCCCTCCCCCGCAGCTTTGCGTGCCTGAGGCGCGCTGACGGGCACTGCATTCCCCGGCTGCCACGCCACCGTCCAAACCGGGTGAAAACGCTGATCTGGACCGCCGCAAGTGGCGTAACATATCCGACAAGCAACAGGGAGCCTGCCATCATGAGTACATCGATGAGCACCCGGCGTCAGATCGTCAAGGCCGCCATCAACGCGCCGTACCTTAGCCGTGAGGAAGAACAGCAGCTCGCCATCAAATGGCGGGATGAACAGGATCAGGCCGCATTGGACCGCCTGTCCCTCTCGCATATGCGTCTCGTCATCGCCGTGGCCGCCCGCTTCCGCAACTTCGGCCTGCCGATGAATGACCTGATCCAGGAAGGCCATGTCGGCCTGCTGGAAGCCGCAGGCCGGTTCGAGCCGGAGCGCGAGGTCCGCTTCTCCACCTATGCCACATGGTGGATCCGCGCCTCCATCCAGGACTATATCCTGCGCAACTGGTCGATCGTGCGCGGGGGAACTTCCTCGACGCAGAAGTCGCTCTTCTTCAACCTGCGCCGTCTGCGCGCCAAGATCAGCGCCGAACAGCAGGGCATCAACGAAAGTGAGATGCACCGGCAGATCGCCGAAACCATCGGCGTGAAGATTGCCGACGTGGACATGATGAGCGCCCGTCTCTCGGGGCCCGACACCTCGCTCAACGCGCCCCTGTCAGATACGGAAGGCAGCAGCGCCGACCGGCAGGACTTCCTCGTCTCCGATGCGCCGCTTCCCGATGAAGTGGTGAGCGGCGAGATCGATGGCGAACGCCAGCGCAAGTGGCTCCGCTCCGCCATGAATGTTCTCACCGAGCGCGAACGGCAGATCGTGCGCGAGCGGCGCCTGAAGGAAGAAAGCGCCACGCTGGAAGCGATTGGCCAGACCATGGGCATCTCCAAGGAGCGTGTCCGCCAGATCGAGAACCGGGCTCTGGAAAAGCTGAAAGAAGCCCTGCTCAAGGCCCAGCCGGACCGTCTGGCCCTGATGCCGTGAGGCCCACGCGGAGGTCATCCTCTACCTGCCAGCCAAGCCTGTCATCCCCGCGCAGGCGGGGATCCAGTACTCTCTGAAACCGTTACGGCGAAGAAAGGGAGTACTGGATCCCGGTCTTGCCGCTACGCGGCAAACCGGGATGACACCGGATAAGGCATTGAAAGCCAAAGAGGATGGGCCCCCGCTGCAGCACGGTTTCAGGCTTAGCTCAACCCCGCTTCAATCCACCACCAGCTTCACCGACGTTCCTGCCGGGATCTCGTCATCCGGGCGGAAGCCGTTCAGCACGGAGAAGAACTCCAGCCGGCGCGACGGTTCGATGCCGCTCATGCCGATGGCGAGGCTGCGCGGCGTATCGCCGTCGCGGCTCTGCACCACCTTGATGCGCAGCGACTGCAGCCGCGCCCGCTCTGTCGGAGACAGCTGGCGGAAGCTCTGGATCGTCTGGTCATAGTCGCGGGTGAAAGCCCCGCCCGGATCCCGGCTGGCGAAGATGAAGCGGTAGCCATTGCGGCCGATGCGGACCACGGCGATGCGGAAGGACCAGCCCTGCGTGATCGCAGAGCCGACCACCGCCGGCAGGCCGTTGATGGTTGTTTCCTTGACGCTGTCGGGAATGAGGCCGTTGATCCAGCCCGCATTCATGTAGCTGCGCAGGCTGTCATAGCCGGTCAGATCGGCCCCATCAAAGCGCATGGCCGTGCCCGAGCCATTGCTGGCCAGCACGGCCTCCGGCGAGTTTTCCAGCACATAGCCGGCCGGCACCGAGAAACCGATGCCAAGCGCCTTGTGCAGGAAGTCGCGCCCGCGCACGAAGCCTTCCAGCGGATCATCACCAAACAGCATGCCGTCGATGTTCGACAGATAGGCCGTGCGGTCACGCTCGCCGATGCCCGGCGCGCTGATGGCGCGCGCCTCCTGGACGGCAAGGTTCATGCGCTCCGGCGTGCTCGGATGCGAGGAAATGAAATCCGGCGCGGAAGAGCCTTCCTTGCGCGCGCTCTGGAGCGCCGCAAAGGCCGACATGGAATTGAGGAAACGTGCAGCGGCAAAGGGGTCAAACCCGGCGCGGGCCAGCGTGCGCACGCCGATCTTGTCCGCCTCCAGCTCCTGCGCCTGCGAGAAGCGGGCGAAGGAAAGCTGCGAGGAGATGACCGCCTCTTTCACCTTCTCCGGATCCTTCACCACATTGCTGACAACGCGGTTGGCAAGCTCGGTTGCCTCGGCCTTCTGCTGCCGCTGGATGGCGTGATTCGCCGTCACATGCGCCATTTCATGGGCCAGCACCGCCGCAGCCTCGGACGTGTCATTGGCGAGCGCCAGCAGCCCGCGGGTGATGTAGAGATAGCCACCCGGCAGGGCGAAGGCATTCACCGCCGGAGAATTGAGGATGGTGATGCGGTAGCTCTGGCTCGGATCATCGGAAGCGGCCACGAGACGGCCGACAACAGCCGCAATAGCCCGCTCCGCGCCGGGGTTCTGATAGACGCCGCCATAGGTCGCCACCACACGTGGATGTTCACGCGCGCCGATATCAGCCGCAAGGCCCGGCCGCAGCGTGCCCGGTGCCACGACGCCCACAGAAGCCGAATTGCCGCCCAGCATCTGGCAGCCCGCGAGACTGGCCATCAGGCCTGCCGTCAGCAGGATGCGGAGCGCCTTACGCACCGGGCTAGACTGGTTCTTCACTGGCACTGTTCCAACCGGCAATTCATTCACCGCCCGACACTCTGTCCCTGGCAAAAGCTTCAATCTGGACCGGATCGGTCACCTCCAGCAAAGGCCCGTTCCTGTCCTGCAAAATTCCCCTCACCCGGACCCAGCGCCCTTCCAGCGCCTCCGGCGGCACCCCTTTGGCGGCCAGTTCGGCATCCAGCCGAGCATCAATTGTGACTGTGAAATCCGAAGACCAGTGACGGCCAAAATTCAGATAGCGAGTCTTGCCGCTTTTTCCAAGAGATACAACAGGTCCTTCAACGATCGTGAAGAGCCCTGTGCGCTCCGAAAGCCCGGCCAGATCGCCCGAGCGCAACCGCACCCCTTCGCCCCAGTCCGCCCCAAGCTTCTTTCGTGCAACGCTTTCGCGAAGCTGGAGTTCCCTCAGGCACTCAGAGGAAATGGCCGGCGCCGCATTGCCACGGGCCTTCACGGGCGGCAGAACGAAGGCAAAACCATCGGAAAGAAGCCGCCCCTGCAGCCATCCGCCCGGTGCCTCCACCTGGGCGGACCGGCGGACCCAGCGGTCTTCCGGCCCCAGGTCACGCACTGTCAGCCCGGTGCCGGGCGCCAGCATGTCCCGCAAGGCATCGCGGCCCGGCTGCGCCAGCCAGACGCCCGCCAGCACGATGCGGCGGCCATCTTCAAGGGTCAGTTCGCCGCTATCCGATATGGAGGCGAGGCGAACGGCTTCGGCCTTGCCTGCACTGCCATGGCAAGCCAGTTCGGAGGGAAGGCCGGCGGCCTGCGCCCGTGCAGCAGGCATGACAAAGGGCGGGAGGACCAATCCGAGCCCGCACACAAAGGCAGCGCTTCCCGCCCTGCCCCAAAGGCCTCTTGCCCTGCGCATCACAGAACTTGCCTGCATCCACCCTCCAGCCAGCGGAAACCACCTGCCCCGAACCGCCCAAAGCCCTGCAGGCCCGGCAAGCCACAGCCAGGTGAGGAATATCCCGGTCTGGCACCCCTGTCGCATAGGGGATGATTGCGGCTCATAAATGGCGGAAAAGGCACAAGATTTGTGCGCATTGCGGCTTCACCCGCAATTCACACCCACCGCGGCGCCCCCTGACAATGGATTGTCAACAGCCCCCTGCCACCACATTTCCCGCCACACACACTCTCGCCCTCGCCCGCAAATCATGCTATGCGCATTCCCGGCTGGTCCCGTAGCTCAGCAGGATAGAGCATCAGATTCCTAATCTGAGGGTCACAGGTTCGAATCCTGTCGGGATCACCATTTTTTCAGGCCAGTCAAACCGCCGTTACCGCTCTGCACTCCGTGCAGCGGAATCTCCGGCAACACATGCTTCCTTCTCTTTCGTCATGGCCGGGCTTGTCCCGGCCATCTGCAAACCATTGATTTGTTTAGATCCTCGGCACAAGGCCGAGGATGACGATGGAGGGGCTACAGGTTTGCCGGCGGCCTCATGCCCGCCCGGGTCTCTCAACCTCACACCTTCACCCAAGCCCCCGCCTTGTCCGATGCAAACAACGCGTCGAGGATGACCATGTTCTGGATGGCGTCTTCGGGGCCGTAAGGGAACGGGGCTTCGCCGAGGATGGCCAGGCCGAAGGCGTCGATGAGTTCGGCGTATTGATCGGCAGGCTCAACCTCGATGCGCTGCGCACCGGCATCAGCGAACTGGACGCCATCATCCAGCAGCAGCGAGACGGACCCGCCCTGCGGGGCGTTGTAGGGGATGGTGATTTCCAGCCGCTTCTTCGTGCCCACGAGCTGCAGGCGCTGATAGGGCGCAAGCTGGGTGGCGACGGTGAAATCAAGACGGCGGCCGCCGCCGAAATCCAGAATGCCGCTGGAAAGACGGTCCGTGCCGAAAGCCGGATCCCGGTCGACCATCGACATGACGCGGACAGGCTCGGCCTCGAAGAAGAAGCGCCCGGCCACCATCGGATAGCAGCCGATATCCAGCAGCGCCCCGCCGCCGATGTCGGCCCGGTTGCGGATGTTGTCCGGGTCGGCGTTGAAGTAACTGAAGAAGGACTGGATGGCCCGCAGCTCGCCCAGCTCGCCCGAACGGACGATCTCGCGCGCCTTCAGCCACTGCGGATGCCAGCGCACCATGAAGCCTTCGGCCACCAGCGGGCCGGATTTCGGCAGGGTGAGCAGCTGGCGCGCCTCTTCGGCGTTCAGCGCCATCGGCTTTTCGCACAGGACGTGCTTGCCCGCCCGGGCAGCCTCAAGGGTCAGCGGCACATGCAGGTGGTTCGGCAGCGGATTGTAGATGGCGTCGATGTTCGGGTCCGCCAGCAGCGCCTCGTAGCTGCCGTGCGCCACCTGAATGCCGAGCTGGTCTGCGGTTTCCTGCGCCTTGGCCGCATCGCGCGAGGCAATGGCCACCAGTGAGCCGGTATGCGAGGCACGGATGCCGGGGATCACCTTTTCACGGGCAATCTTGGCAGTGGACAGGACACCCCAGCGGATGGGCCGTGAAACCAGAGACATGAGTTACGCTCCTCAACGTATGGAAAGCCGTTCCTCCGGCAGCTGCGGAGGAACGGAAAGACGGGAGCCGCAGATTGTCAGGCTTTGCTGCAGAAGGCCAGAGTCATGAGCTGAAAAACCTGCCCAGACTGCGTCACACTCTCAGTAACGCTTGGGCACGTAAAGCTCTTCCGGCAGCGTCATGCGCTCGTAATCCGGGTTGAACACGCGGTCCGGCAGCTTAACCGGATCATGCGGGATCTCCTCGTAAGGCACCATGGACAGAAGGTGCGAGATGCAGTTGAGCCGCGCCGCCTTCTTGTCGTTGCCTTCGACGATGAACCAGGGCGCCTCGGGAATGTTGGTGCGGGCGAAGGTTTCTTCCTTGGCCTTGGTATAGGCCTCCCAGCGCACCCGGGACTGCAGGTCCATGGGCGACAGCTTCCACTGCTTCAGCGGATCATGGATGCGCATCAGGAAGCGCAGCTGCTGCTCCTGATCGGTGATGGAAAACCAGTATTTCACCAGCTTGATGCCGGAGCGCACCAGCATACGCTCGAACTCGGGTACGTCGTGGTAGAATTCCTCCACCTGATCATAGCTGGCAAAGCCCATGACGCGCTCGACGCCGGAGCGGTTGTACCAGGAGCGGTCGAACATCACCATTTCGCCGGCAGCCGGCAGATGCGGCACATAGCGCTGGAAATACCACTGGCTCTTTTCGCGCTCGGTCGGGGCAGGCAGCGCCACGACGCGGGCGACGCGCGGGTTCAGCCGCTGGGTGATGCGCTTGATCACGCCGCCCTTGCCGGCGGCATCGCGGCCTTCGAACAGAACCACGAGCTTGTAGCCGGTGTGCTGCACCCAGTCCTGCATTTTCACCAGCTCGGCCTGAAGGCGCAGCAGCTCGTGGAAATAGACCTGCCGCTCCACCGTCGACTTGTGCTTCAGATCGGAAATGAAGGCGAGTTCACGGGCCAGTTCCGGCGACATGAGCTGGTCGTCGATCTCCATTTCCAGCTCTTCGTCCAGGCTGTCCAGCCACTCCGCCTGCGCCCAGCTGATATCCCGATTGTCGTCCATGACCGTCCCGTCTCCAGATCCGGCGGCTGCGCCGCCCCTTGATGCCGGCAAACTACACGCAGATTGCGACAGATTGCCGAAGGTCCCGGCCTGATGTGGGGATTTTCGCGCAGGCCGGAAAGGGAACCAGGAACGAAAACGGGCGGCGAAGCGCCGCCCGTTCTGTCTTTGTGAGCCGGTTGCCGGATCAGAGCTTGTCGGTCACGACCGTGGTGGTGGCGCCAGAGGGCTCCTTGGTGATCACCGGGTCGGAGCCGCCGGAGAGCAGCGACTTCACGGTGCGCTCGTAAGCCTCCATGTCGAGCTTGCCGTCGGAGCCATCCACCAGCTTCACCACTTCGCCGACCATGCGCTTCTGGTGCTTTTCGGTCTGGGCACCGGTCGCATCGTTTTCCAGCACGATCTCGGCGGCTTCATCCGGATTCTCGGCCGCATAGGCCCAGCCCTTCATGGAAGCGCGCACGAAGCGGGCGTATTTGTCCACCATGGCCGGGTCGTTCAGGCTGGCTTCCAGCACATAGAGCCCGTCTTCCAGCGTGGCGACGCCCTGATCCTCATATTTGAAGACCACCAGATCATCTGCCGGAATGCCGGCATCGATCACCTGCCAGTATTCATTGTAGGTCATGGTGGAGATGCAGTCGGCCTGCTTCTGCAGCAGCGGATCCACGTTGAAGCCCTGCTTCAGCACGGTGACGCCATCAGCCCCGCCTGCCGTGGGCATGTTCAGCTGGCTCATCCACGACAGGAACGGATATTCGTTGCCGAAGAACCAGACCCCCAGCGTGCGCCCCTTGAAATCCTCGGGAGAGGTGATGCCGGTTTCCTTGCGGCAGGTCAGCATCATGCCGGACTTCTTGAACGGCTGGGCGATGTTGACGAGCGGCACGCCCTTCTCGCGCGAGGCGAGGGCAGAGGGCATCCAGTCGATGATGACGTCGGCACCCCCACCGGCGATCACCTGCGGCGGGGCAATGTCCGGACCGCCCGGCTTGATGGTGACATCAAGGCCTTCAGCCTCGTAGAAACCCTTGTCCTTGGCCACGTAGTAGCCCGCGAACTGGCCCTGCGTCACCCACTTGAGCTGCAGCGTCAGCTGGTCCGCCGCATGGGCCGCGCCCGTGGTGAGGGCTCCTGCCAGCATGGTGGCGGCGGCGAGGGCCTTTACTGCGAAATGCGCCATTCCCCTTCTCCTCTTGCATGCCCGGAGCTGAAGCCCCGGTCTCTGGAAGTGTCATGCGGGAGCAGGCGTGGCGGCGTGAAGACTGCCAGCCGGTTTCCGGTGGCGGGTCCCCCCATATCCTTCGCCTCCCCCTCCGGGCCCGTTTGCCGGGCCATCTTCTTGTCGTCACCTGACCATTTGGTCAAAAAAGCCTAGGGAACCTGCGGCCCCAAGGTCAAGGTGATTATTTGCGCAGCGGCGGCTATTTTGTAACCAGACGCAAGGTCAAGAGTGCGCGGCTTTCGGGGCCGGGTCAAAGGGATTCCATCTCCGCAATTGGATGGATTGCAGGCAGGCAGCTGTCATCTTATGTTCATATGAACGTCGCCAGCGGTTCATATGAGCGGACTATGGGAGAGGAACCGCCCGGTGCACAGTCAGCCGAAAGACGGCAATGGCTTGAGGCCTGACCCCGGAAGAGCGGGCGGCAACCAGAGTGGTGGTGCGAATATGCTCGGTCAGCAGGACTTAAGCAACAGGCAATCGGAGATTGCCGATCTGGTGCAGAGCCATGGCTTCATGTCGGTGGAGAGCCTTGCCGAACGCTTTGACGTGACGACCCAGACCATCCGGCGCGATGTGAACCGGCTGTGCGAAATGGGCATCCTGCGGCGCACCCACGGCGGGGTGGAACCGCCCGTGCCGGGCGGCAATGTGCATTACAGCACCCGCCGCATCATGAACCTGCCGCAGAAGCGCCGCATCGCCCGCATGGTCGCCAGCATGATCCCCGACGGGGCCTCGCTTGCCTTTTCCATCGGCACCACGCCGGAACTCGTCATGCAGGAACTGGTGCGCCATGAAGGGCTGCACATCTTCACCAACAATCTCTATGTGGCGGTGACAGCCTCGGAGAACCCCGGCTTTCATGTCACCATCGCCGGAGGGCGCCTGCGTTCGGGCGACAGGGACGTGCTGGGCACGGTGACCCAGGACTTCTTCGCCAGCTACAAGGTGGACTACGGCATCTTCGGCGTCGGCGGCGTGGATGAAGACGGCACGCTGCTGGACTTCACCGAAGAGGAAGTGGCGGCGCGGCAGGCGATCCTTGCCAATTGCCGCAATTCCCTGCTGGTGCTGGACCAGAGCAAGTTCGGCCGCGTTGCCCATGTGCGCGGCGGGCACCTCAGCCACCTCAGCCATGTGGTCTGCGATGGCCCCATCCCGGACGCGCTGGTTCCCGTGCTGGAAGCCTCGGGAACACAGCTGGTCATCTGCCCACCGGAGGAAGACTGACCGGCCTACCGGCCGTCATCCGCAAGCCTGCCTATCTGTCCGCCCGCGATCACCGCGACGGATTTCAGCACCATGAAGCAAGGCACATCCGGCGCCAGTTGCAGGCTGGTAGCGGAGCGGGCGGTGATCCGGGCGAGGAACAGATGCGGGCCGCAGACCAGTTGCACCAGCAGGCTGCCGGTCTGGGCCGGTGTCAGACCAGTCACCTTGGCCGGCAGCACGTTGAGAGCCGACAGGCCCTGCGGCACCTGACGGGAGATCAGGATATCCTCCGCCTCGATGCGCAGCCGCACAGGCTCACCCGGACCGGCGGAGAGGCGCGGCAGCAGGAGGCGGCTTTCGCCCCCTTCCCCATCGGGCAGGCCAACCTCCGTCAGTCCATCCTCCGTATGGGCGCGAACAATTCCCTCCAGCAAAGCACCGGCGCCGGAAGGCCCGAGGGCGGAAAGGGACTGCGGATCAGCCAGAACAGCGCCCGGCGTTCCGGCATGGCGCACGCGGCCGTCCTCCAGAAGCACCACGTGGGAGGCAAGCCTTGTCACCTCAGCCAGCGAGTGGCTGACATAGAGCACCGGCACATCGCTGGTCTGCGTCAGCCGCTCCAGATAGGGCAGGATCTCGGCCTTGCGCGCGTCGTCCAGAGCGGCCAGCGGCTCGTCCATCAGCAGGAGACGCGGGCGGGAGAGCAGCGCCCGGCCGATCGCCACCCGCTGCTTTTCACCGCCCGAAAGTGCCGCCGGGCGGCGGGCAAGCAATGGCGCGATGCCCAGCAAATCAACGATCCGCTCCAGATCCACCGGCCTGCCACCGCCGTTGAAGGCATGGCCATAGAGCAGGTTCTGCCGGACGGTGAGATGCGGAAACAGACGGCCTTCCTGAAACACATAGCCGATGCGGCGCCGGTGCGGCGGGATGAAGATGCCCGAAGCACTGTCCCACAGAACCTCCCCATTCAGCCGCACATGGCCGGCATCCGGGTGCAAAAGGCCGGCAACCGCCTGCACCAGCGTCGTCTTGCCCGAACCGGAACGGCCAAACAGCGCCGTCACCCCGGCGCTGCCGGTGAAGGCTGCATCCAGCGAGAAACCCGGAAAGCCGTGGCGGATGGAAACTTCAAGCGTCATCGGCCGGAAATCCTGCGGGCGACCCGTGCGGACACGAATTCGGACAGAAGCAGCGCCGCCATGGCGATGGCGATGGAGACGAGCACCAGCCGGAAGGCGGAAGTCTCGCCGCCCGGCACCTGCAGGAAGGCATAGATGGCGGAAGGCAGCGTCTGCGTCTGGCCGGGAATGTTGGAGACAAAGGTGATGGTGGCGCCAAACTCTCCCATCGCCTTGGCAAAGGCGAGGATCGCCCCGGCGATGATGCCGGGCAGGATCAGCGGCAGGGTAACGGTGAGGAACACCCAGAGGCGCGAGGCCCCCAGCGTTGAGGCCGCCTCTTCCAGCTTCACATCCACCGCCTCGATGGACAGGCGCATGGCCCGCACCATCAGCGGAAAGGCCATGACGGCTGCCGCGAGCGCCGCACCGGTCCAGCGGAAAGCGAAGACCAAGCCGAAGGTTTCCTCCAGAAAGCTTCCCACCGGGGCCCTGCGGCCAAAGGTGATGAGCAGCAGATAGCCGGTGACGACCGGCGGCAGGATCAGCGGCAGATGTACAAGGCCATTGAGCAGCTGCCGCCCATAAAACCGCCCCCGCGCCAGCGCAAAGGCGGTGGCAAGGCCCAAAGGCAGGCTGAGCAGTGTGGCCCAGAAGGAAACCTGCACGGAGAGCGCGACAGCGCGCCACTCCTCGGGGCCAAGCCATTCCGTCATCTCAACTCCGCCTGCCCATCATCTGCACCGGCCCTTTATCGTGCCAGAACCGTGAAGCCTTCTGCCTCGAACACGGCGCTGGCCTTCTCCCCCTTCAGATAGGTGAGAAAGGCCTCTGCCCCGTCACGGGCCTGCGCGGTGAGGCCTGCCGGATAGACAATAGGCGCATGGCTGCCTTGCGGGAAGGTGCCCACGATGCTGACCTTTTCGTCAGCCGCTGCATCGGTGCTGTAGACGATGCCGAAAGGCGCTTCGCCGGTGGCAACGAGCGCAAGGGCGGCACGCACATTGTCCGATTGTGCCACCTTGGGCTCGACCGAGGCCCACAGGCCCAGTGAGGTCAGTGCCGCCTTGCCATAGACACCTGCGGGAACGCTGTCCACCAGCGCCATGGCCAGCTTGCCATCGCCGATCATGCCGGAGAGGTCCAGCGCGGAAGTGATCTCCACCTTCGGCGCATCACCGCCGTGAGCCACGAGCACCAGCGTGTTGCCAAGCAGATCCGACCGGCTGCCCGCCTTGATGAGGCCTGCCTTGTCGAGCGTATCCATCCAGTCCGTGCTGGCCGAGATGAAGATATCCGCCGGCGCCCCCTGCTCAATCTGCTTGGCCAGCGCCGAGCTGCCCGCATAGGACACCACGACAGACGCGCCGCCGCCGGCCTGATACTCCGCCACGATCCGGTCCAGCGCCGTCTTGAGGGAGGCAGCCGCAAACACCGTCACCTCCTGCGCCTGTGCCGCAAGGCTGGAGAGAGACAGGGCCGCAACGGCGGCCACGGTGAGCATGGCACCACGCAGGCGCCCCGCCTTGCTGCGGCGAAGATGGATGGTCATGCGTCTCTCCCTGACAGGCAAAAGGCGGCAGTCAACCGCCCACCGATATGTTCAGCAGGAAATATCGCAAAGCTCACCCCTTGAGGCAAGCGTTATTTCTCGCCGGGAATATCCCTCAGCAGGGCGCATATGGCATCGATCTCGGGCGCGCCTTCCTGTGCGAGCCGCTCCACCAGCCGGTGATAATTCGCCAGAACCAGCTCCCCGGCCTCCGTCAGCCGCGCACCGCCGCCCCTTGCCCCGCCGCGGGCACTGTCCACCAGCGGCTCGCGGAAGGCCGCATTGAGATGCTCCACCAGCTGCCAGGCGCGCTTGTAGCTCATGCCCATGCGCCGCCCGGCCCCGGCAATCGAGCCTTCCTCGCGGATGAATTCCAGAAGTTCGGCCTTGCCCGGCCCCAGCATCGCGTCATTGCCGAAGACCAGCCGCAGCCTGAGGCGCGGCCAGGGCTCGCCCGCTGGAGCCGGAGAGGTTTCGGAGGCGGTGGCGGAGGGATCATCTTGCATCATCCCGCCACCCTGCAAACCGCCCGCCGCTTTGGCAAGCGGAAAGCTGCGCTTCTCCCGCGGCAGCGCCATCCGGCAGGCCGGCAGCCCCTCACATTCCGGTGCACGGCTGGCCACGGGCTGGGCAAGCGGGGCGGGACACTCCATATTGCATCCGAGGCCTTGAGAAGGCACCCCTCTCCCGCCTGACATTCAGGAGTTCATCCATGACACGATACGAGAAGTCGGCAGATGCCATTGCAAAGCTGACGCCCGAACAATACCGCGTGACGCAGCAGAACGGCACCGAGCGGCCGGGCACGGGCGAATATCTCTATAACAAGGAGCCGGGCATCTACGTGGACATCGTCTCCGGCGAGCCGCTGTTTGCCTCCTCGGACAAGTATGAATCCGGCTGCGGCTGGCCGAGCTTCACCAAGCCGATCGAACCGGCCAACGTGGCCGAACTGCATGACGCGTCCCACGGCATGATCCGCACCGAGGTGCGCTCCGCCCATGGCGACAGCCATCTGGGGCACGTGTTCCCCGACGGCCCGCGTGACCGGGGCGGCCTGCGCTATTGCATCAACTCGGCCTCCCTGCGCTTCGTGCACAGGGATGACATGGAGCGGGAGGGCTATGGCGCCTATCTCGACCAGGTGGAGGAGATCTGACGATGACAGAGACAGCCATTCTCGCAGGCGGCTGCTTCTGGGGCATGCAGGATCTGATCCGCAAGCTGCCGGGTGTCATCTCCACCCGTGTCGGCTACACGGGCGGCGATGTGCCCAATGCCACCTACCGCAATCACGGCACCCATGCGGAAGGGATCGAGATCATTTTCGACCCGCAGCAGATCAGCTACCGGCGGATTCTGGAGTTCTTTTTCCAGATCCACGACCCCACCACCCCCAACCGGCAGGGCAATGACGTGGGCATGTCCTACCGTTCGGCCATCTATTATCTGAGTGATGAGCAGAAGCAGACGGCGATCGACACTGTCAAAGATGTCAATGCATCGGGCATCTGGCCGGGGAAGGTGGTAACGGAGATCGAACCTGCCGGTGACTTTTGGGAAGCCGAGCCGGAACATCAGGACTATCTTTTACGTTACCCGAATGGATATACTTGCCATTATCCCCGGCCCAACTGGGTCTTGCCCCGCCGCCCGGCGGCGGACTGATTTTCCGCGGCGGGCGCCGCTTCGGTGCCCCCCGCTCCAGCCTGTTTCTCCACGCCCGCCGGGCCGCATTGCCGGAATACCGATGACCGAGCCGCTTTTCCGTTTCGACAACAGCTACGCCCGCGAGCTTGAAGGCCTCTATGTGGCCTGGAACGGCGCGCCTGCGCCTGCACCCCGGATGCTGAAATTCAACAAGGATCTGGCCAGAGCGCTGGGGCTGGATGCGGTGCGGCTGGCCGGTGACGAAGGGGCACAGATCTTCTCCGGCTCCGTGGCGCCGGAAGGGGCGTCCCCATTGGCGCAGGCCTATGCCGGGCATCAGTTCGGCGGCTTCTCGCCGCAGCTGGGCGATGGCCGGGCGCTGCTGCTGGGGGAAATCCTCGACCCGGATGGCAGGCGCTTTGACCTGCATCTGAAAGGCTCCGGCCAGACGCCTTTTTCCCGCGGCGGGGACGGCAAGGCTGCCGTGGGGCCGGTGCTGCGGGAATATGTCATCGGCGAAGCCATGCATGCCCTCGGCATCCCCACGACGCGGGCGCTGGCGGCCGTCGCGACCGGGGCACCGGTGCTGCGCGACAGGGTTCTGCCCGGCGCCGTGCTGGCGCGGGTGGCTTCAAGCCACATCCGGGTGGGCACGTTCCAGTTCTTTGCCGCGCGGGGGGACGTGGTCCGGCTGACGAAGCTTGCCGCCCATACCATCGCCCGCCACGACCCCGGCCTTGCTCCGGATGGCAAGGTGACGCCCGAGGCTGCGCTTGGCCTGCTGGACCGCGTGGTCCGGCGGCAGGCCTTTCTGGTGGCGCAATGGATGCTCGTTGGCTTCATCCACGGTGTGATGAACACCGACAACATGACCATTTCGGGCGAGACCATCGACTACGGCCCTTGCGCCTTCATGGAAGGCTATGACCTCAGGACCGTGTTCAGCTCCATCGACACCCATGGCCGCTACGCCTATGGCAACCAGCCGGCCATCGCCCAGTGGAACCTTGCCCGCCTCGCCGAGGCTCTTCTGCCGCTGATGGGCGATGATGAAGATGCCGCCATCGAGAAGGCCGGCGCCTGCGTCAACGGCTATGCGGAGCATTTCCAGACCGCCTGGATCAATGGCGCGCGGGCGAAGCTTGGCCTTGCCTCCAGCGAAGAGGGCGACGACGCCCTGGTGAAATCGCTGCTTGCCGCCATGAGCACGCCGCAGGGCGCCCTGGGCCAGCATGCGGCGGATTTCACCGGCACCTTCCGCGCTCTTTGCCGCTTCGAGGCTGAGGGCGAGGCCGCCCTCGCCCCGTTCTTCGGTCGCACGGAACGCATCACAGATTTTGCGCAGGCCTACACGGCACGCCTTGCCCGCGACAGCATGGCGCCCGCACAGCGCCGGGCTGCGATGGAAGCGGTGAACCCCATCTACATCCCGCGCAATCACAAGGTGGAAGAGGCCCTCGCCGCCGCCACAGAGGGCGACCTTGAGCCCTTCGACAAGCTGGTAGAAGTTATCTCCCGGCCCTTCACCGAGCGCCCCGGCCTTGAGCCCTACGCCGAACCCGCCCCCTCCACCTTCGGCCCCTACCGCACGTTCTGCGGGACGTGAGGGGAAGGACCCAAGAGGACTGAATCTGCTCGTCTGGTGAGACGGAGAGCTGCCTCCCTAAAAAGCCGCAGCGCCCCTCTCCCCCCTTGAGGGGGAGATGTCAGCGCAAGCTGACAGAGGGGGGTAGCGGCGGCGCAGCACAGCAGGAACTCTCGTAACAAGCGGATAGTCAGATACCCCCCTCTGCCCCCTGCCGGGGGCATCTCCCCCTCAAGGGGGGAGAGGAACTGGTGTCTGACTGACAGCCCGGAAGAAGCACTGCCCCTTAAGGCGAGAGTTGCTGAAAAGCCGTGCCTTGCGAACGGGAAAGCCCCTCACCCCAGCGGCGAAAAGCTCAGCCCGCCAGCATAGCGGCTGACCGGCTTGCCCTCATCATCCAGCAGCAGCAGATGCAGCCAGCGCTGGTCGAACAGGGCCCGCACGCCGGGATGGCGGGAGAGGATGTCCAGCACGGCGTGCTCCGGTGCTTCCACCATCACGGTCAGCCGCAGCGGCTCGTGCATCAGCTTTTCCCCGTCATGCACCGACTGCCAGGTGAGGCCGGTGCGCAGCAGGCCGCCGTTGCCTTCCACCACACCCATGCCGCCAGCGGCATTGTGCAGCAGCTTGTTGCCCGCGCCGAAAAGCTGCGGCACCACGGCCGAGCCGTAATATTGCAGACTGATCCAGCTTGCGACGACGACCGGAGCGGTGAGGATCAATTCCAGCACCCGGAAGCCGTCGTCCTTGGCCGCCACATAGTCGTGCAGGAACACCCGTCCCCCGAGATCAGCCCCGGCGCTGTGCTGGCGCGGGGCGGCGATGAAGGCGGCGCAGCCTGCGAGGCCCCATTCGGGCCGGGTCTGCGACCAGTCCCGCGCCCTTGCGCCCATCGCCTGCTGCCGATCAGCCCCCGGCAGCTTCTCTGCCCGTTCCGCCCGCGCCAGCGCCCCGGCCGATGCCAGCCAGTCCTTCAGCTGCGCCAGATCCTGCGCATGGGCAGATGCATCCACATCGCCATCATAAAGGGTGACGCCATCAGAGGCGGTGTCATGCAGTCCGGCGAGGAACAGGGTGTCCTCAGGAACGGCGATGCCCTCAGCGGTCAGCCCTTCCCGCACAGCCGGGTCGTTCAGCAGAGATGCCAGAAGCCGGGCGTTGACCTCACCGGAATGGCCGCCGCAGGCGCCGCATTGCAGGGCGCTGGAATGCAGGTTGTTGCGCACATCCGAGCCATGGCCCGCAATCAGCACGATCCGGGCAAAGCCTTGCGTCAGCGACATGGCCCGCAGCACGGTGGCCGCCGTGGCAACCGCCTGATCCGGCGCCAGCGGCGGGTCAAACCGGGGTGCTGGCGTGGCGTCAGCCGCAGCCTTTGCCGGCAGCAGCGCATCCTTGACCAGCTTGGCCGCATAGAGCGGACCTGCCGCCTCGACAAAGGCAAAGGATGACACAGCCGCCTGCCGGAACCTGCCAAAGGCCCGCTTTGCACGCGCCGCAATCCGGGTGTTCCTGTCTGCCTCTTCCTGTCCAACCGGCGTTGAGCAGGAGAACCGGGCCGGCTGCAGGAGCACGGGCAACCGCTTTTCCGCCCGGCTTGAGGCAAAGCCCCGGTGGCTGGTGCCGATGCCGAAAAAGCCCGCAAAGCCAAGGGTCCGGATGGCAGGATCAAGCGATTCCAGCGACCGCCGGAACACTTCCGAACGCACGTCGATGCAGAAGGCTGCCTGCACGGCGGGCCTCTGCACGGCGCTGGCGGCAAGCGGCGTCTTGCGGGCGGCCAGCTTGCCTGAAAGCTTGCGCTGCGTGGCCCGCTCCGATGCTTCCTGCAGCACCGCGTCGATGATCATGTCTTCGGCAGGCAGGACAGGCTGCGCATGGGCAGCAGCCGTCTGCCGCCACTTCAGCAAGGCAGCCTCTCCCTTGATGCCCTGCCCGGCCAGATGCAGGAACAGTGCCTCTTCCCATACGAGCCGGATGGCCAAGAGGTCGAGAAGCGTTGCATCCGTGCCACCGGAAAGCTCTGCCTCCCACAGCCGGTAGCGGGCGGCCTGCGCCCAGCCGCCAAGACCGAGCAGCAGCTGATGGAAATAGCTTTCCAGCGCCTCACCCGTCAGACCCAGCGTCGTCACGGCCCGCAGGAGTGCGCCCTGCGCCGTATCCGGTGCGGCCGCCACGAAGGCGCCAAAGCCGCTCAGCCCCATGATTTCGGGCGTCAGGTCATGCGAGCCGTTCATCTGCCAGCCTGCATAGACCGAACGGCCCTTTGCCAGCGGCCAGAGTGCCTGGCCCTCATCGAACAGCGCGGCACAGAATGCGCCCATCCGGTCGGTCACCAGCGCCTCGAAATCCCAGTCCCCCAGCGCCGTGGCAAGTGCCGCAACGGTGGGCAGAGCCTGGGGTGCGGACGGCTCGGCATTCAGCCGGGCGATGACCGCGCCGGCATCGAAAGCCAGCGGCTCAGGGCTTGCCGCAAGTGCCTGTGCGATGTCTTCCCGTGTCAGATCACCCGCCGCCAGCTTGGCGGCAAAGACGCTGCGGGGCGGAGTGATGCGCACACCGGCCAGCCGGGCCAGCTTTGCAGCCGTCTGGGCAAGGGTCATGCCCGTCTGGCCGAGGAAGGGATTGACGGCGACGGTTGCCGCCAGCGGGAAGGCGGGCGGGATCTGCCGCTGGGCGGCCTGTGCGGCCTCCATAACGGTGGCAAGCGGCAGGGCGGGAAGCGTATCACCAAGAGAGGCGGCTGCAGCCGGATGCATGTGCAGGGTCATTTCAGGTCTCCCGTTCGGAGAAAAGGACAAATGAGGTCAGCAGGTCAGGAGCGTAAGGCGGGCCGGGCCAGCCAGCGGTCCAGCAGCGCATTGACGTAAAGCCCGTTGGCGAGATGCACCCTGAGGCCTGCTGCAGCCGGATGCGCCGCCCAGAGCGGGAACATCGCCTGCGTCACCGCGATCACACCGAAAGTTGCCAGTGACAGCAGCAGCAGAGCCATTTCCAGCGGGCCGGGCTGCGGCACCGGCGGCAGCGTGCCGCCGTAGATGGCTGCGGCAACGCCGTGGAAGGCGAAGTAGGCAGCCGCGGTTGCCAGCGAAGCGGCAATCGTGCGCAGCATCAGCCCGCGCGGCGCGGCACCTGCCAGCCCCTGCGCCATCAGATAGGCGACGCCGAAGATGAGGATGACACCGAGGGCCAGCGCCTGCGGCGGCTTGTCCGCCCAGCCGAAGGCCGCAGCCGCCAGGGCATAGACACCCACCGCCAGCGCAAAGGCCCGCGCCACGGCTTTGGCTTCCGGCACGGCCACCGGCCCCGGCCGGGAGGCTGCGGTCACCGCTTCCACCGCCGTGCCCGAGGAGAGGAAGGCGTGGGCCTTGTAGAGCGAATGGGCCACGATGTGCAGCAGCGCCAGATGGAACAGACCGAAACCGCACTGCAGGACCATGAAGCCCATCTGCGCCACGGTGGACCAGGCGAGCGCCGTCTTCACCAGAGGCTGGGTCAGCATTACCAGCGCGCCGAAGAGCGCCGTGAAGCCGCCGATCACCACCAGCAGTGCCAGCACACCGGGGCTGAGCAGCATCACATCGGCAAAGCGCACCAGCAGGAAACCGCCCGCATTGATGACGCCCGCATGCAGCAGGGCCGACACCGGGGTGGGGGCTTCCATCACTTCCGTCAGCCAGCCGTGCAGCGGGAACTGCGCCGACTTGAGGCAGGCGGCCAGAGCAATGAGTGCAGCCGCCGCGACCGCCAGCGTGCCGCCTTCGCCCATCCGGGCCTCAGCCAGAATGGCCGCGATGTCACCCGTGCCATAGGTGAAGCCCAGCGCGAGCACACCGGCCAGCAGTACCGCATCGCCCGTCCAGGCGCTCAGCCGCTTCTTCGCCAGCACCTTGGTGACACCCGGCCGCTCCGGATAGAACCGCAACAGCTGCATCAGCGACTGGCTGGCCATCACCCAGGCAAGCCAGATCTGCGCCAGCGTCGCGGCAGAGACGAGCAGGATCACGGCCGCCAGCGTCAGGCACAGCCAGCCCGTAAAGGCCCCCTGCCGCGCTTCGCCGTCGAGATAGGTCCGCGAGTAGCGCAGCACGATCCAGCCGATGAAGCTGACCAGCACCAGCATGGTGACCGACACCGCATCCAGCCGCAGACCGGGCATGAACAGATCCGCCAGCGGATGTCCCGTCTGCACGATGACCTGCTGCGGACCCGTGATCAGGAAACCGGCCAGAGCCGCCAGCGCCAGAAGAAAGGCCGCAAGACCGGAAAGCTCAGCCAGGCGCGGCAGCGGATGGGGACGGCGGCTCCGCCGCAGCACAGGACGCAGCGCAGCCACGGAGGCCACGAGAGCCAGCAGCCCGGCAGCGCCAGCAACGGCAATCACGCCATGGGACGCGGCAGAGAGAAGCGCAGCAGGCAGAAGCGCGGCGGACATTTCAGGCATCGGAACCTCCGGGTTACTCGGACGCCGCAGTTGGTATCAGCCCACCAAACCCAATAAAAATACATTGTTTGTGCGTTTTCGTTCTATAAAATAGAACTATGCCTGACCTGAACTATCATCACCTGCGCTATTTCCGGGCCGTGGCCCATGATGGCAATCTGACCCGCACGGCGGAGCGGCTGAACCTGTCGCAGTCGGCCCTGTCCGTACAGATCCGCCAGCTGGAGGAGCGGCTGGGCCATGCCCTGTTCGAGCGGCGGGGCCGCCAGCTGCATCTGACCGAGGCCGGACGGATCGCACTGGATCATGCCGATGCCATCTTCTCCGCCGGAGAAGAGCTGATCGCCACCCTGCGCCAGACCGGCACCACCCGGCAGGTGCTGCGGGTGGGCGGCATGGCAACGCTGTCGCGCAACTTCCAGATTGCATTCCTGCGCCCGGTGCTGGGGCGGGCGGATGTGGAAGTGGTGCTGCGCTCCGGCTCGCCGGCGGAATTGCTGCATCAGCTGGAAACGCTGAACCTTGACGTTGTGCTTCTGACGCGCCCGCCAGAGAACAACGCGGATCTGCCCTTCGTTGCCCACAAGCTGGCCGAACAGCCCGTCAGCCTCATCGGCCGGCCGGATGCACTCACGGCGGGCCTCAGCCTTGGCCAATACCTTGCCAGCGCCCCGCTGATCCTGCCGACGCGGGACAGCAGCGTGCGCACCGGCTTCGATGCACTGGCTGCAAGACTTGATGTCAGCCCGCAGATTGCCGCCGAAGTGGATGACATGGCGATGATGCGTCTTCTCGCCCGCGAGGGGCTTGGCCTTGCCATCATGCCGCCCATCGTGGTGCGGGACGAACTGGCCAGCGGCCTCTTGCGGGAAATCGACCGGCTGGAGGGACTGACAGAAAGCTTCTATGCGGTCACCCTGTCCCGCCGCTTCCCCAATCCGCTGCTGCGCGATCTCATCGCCGCGCGGCCAGCTGACTTTGCCGCCGGGAATGACGCAGACTGACCTCAGAAACTGTCGCGCACCTTGAGGTGCATATGGCTGTGGCTGGCGCCATCGCCATGCTGATGCACCTCCTCTTCCTCGCTGACCGGCACCAGCGACAGCGCACCATGGCGTACCCCCCGCTCGGTGAAGAGGCCATTGGCGTAGTTCTCGACCGTCTCCACCGGCCCGCGCATCACCGCCACTTCCACCGCCACCGTGTGGTCCAGCGGCACGGACAGCGCGGCAACAGCCATGTGGTGATGCTCGTGCCGGGACTGGGGCACCCGGCGGCCAAGGTCGCGCATCGACAGATCCACCGTATAGCTGAGCACGCCGACGCATTGCGCATTGCCCGAGGCCTTGCGCGCCAGCCCGCGCCGCAGAAGATCACGCAGGGCTTCGGAGCGGTTGGTCGCACCCGAACGCGCCATGAAGGCATCCAGCTCGTCCAGAAGATCATCCTCGATGCTGATCGTGATCCGCTGCATGGGCCCTGTGTCTCCGCCTCGTGTTCAACCATGCCGCCAATTTGGGCAAGGCGGCCCTGCCAAGAGACTTGCATCGGATTGCCGCCAGATGCAGTATGAAAAAACAAAATGAATTTCATACTCATCAGGACGACCGCCCCATGCATCTGCGCAGCCGCCTTTTTGCCACCGCCTCCGCCCTTGCATTCGGGCTGCTTGCCGCCGCCAGCGTGACGGCGCAGCCCGCCCCCCCGGCGCTGGTGCTGGCCGTGGGAGGCGAGCCGGAAACCGGTTTTGACCCTATCACCGGCTGGGGCTCCTACGGCAATCCACTGTTCCAGTCCACCTTGCTGAAGCTCGACACGGATCTGAACCTCGTTGGTGATCTGGCAACCGCATGGACCCTTTCGGATGACCGCAAGACCTGGACACTGACCCTGCGCGAGGATGCAAAATTCTCTGACGGCACCGGGCTGACGGCGGAAGATGCAGCCTTCACCTACAACACGGCGCGTGATGCAGGCGGCGTGGTGGATCTCACCAATCTGCGCGAGGCGCGCGCCACTGGCCCCTACACGCTGGAAATCGAGCTGAAGGAACCGCAGATCACCTTCACCAGCCGCCTTGCCAGCCTCGGCATCGTGCCGAAAGCCTCCTATGGCCCGGACTATGCCCGCAAGCCTATCGGCTCCGGCCCCTTCCAGCTGCTCGAATGGCGCGAAGGCGAACAGCTGGTGGTGGAACCGAACCCGCATTGGCATGGCACGAAGCCCGGCTTCTCCCGCGTCAGCTTCGTCTTCGGCTCGGAAGATGCTGCCGTCAGCCTCGCCCGCACGGGCGCCGCCCAGCTCGTGGCCGTACCTTCCTCGCTGGTGGACGAGACGCCGCAAGGCATGAAGAGCCTCCACGTGAAAACCGTCGACAATCGTGGCGTCATGTTCCCGATGGTGCCGGAAACAGGCGCGAAGACGGATGAAGGCTATCCGATCGGCAACAGCGTGACCTCGGACAAGGCCATCCGCACGGCGCTGAACGAGGCGCTGGACCGGCAGGCGCTGGTGGATCTCGCCCTCTCTGGCCATGGACGGCCCGCCTATGGTCCGGCTGACGGCCTGCCCTGGGACAATGCAGATGCGAATGTGAAGGGCGGCGATAGTGAAGCGGCCCGCGCCACGTTGGCCGCAGGCGGCTGGCGCGACAGCAACGGCGATGGCGTTCTCGAAAAGGACGGCACGGATGCGGCCTTCACCCTGCTTTATCCGGCGTCCGATTCCACCCGGCAGGCACTGACGCTTGGCGTCGTGGAACAGGCGAAAGCGATCGGCATCCGCATCACCCCGCAAGGCAAGAGCTGGACCGAAATCCGCACCATGATGCATGCCAACGCCGTGCTCTTCGGCTTCGGCTCGCACAGCCCGGCGGAAATGGTCCGGCTCAACGGCAGCCGCTATGCGGGCGCGGGCTATTACAATCCGGGCTATTACAACAACCCAGCCGTTGATGCCGCCTTTGCCAAGGCTGAAGGCGCAGAAAGCTTCGAAGCCTCCCTGCCCTTCTGGCATGCGGCGCAATGGGACGGCGCCACCGGCTTCGGCTCCAAAGGCGATGCCGCATGGGCCTGGCTCGTCAATCTGGAGCATTCCTACTGGGTGTCGGACTGCCTCGACACCGGCCGCCAGCAGGTCCAGCCCCACGGCCACGGCTTCCCCATCACCCGCAACCTCGAAGACTGGCGCTGGACATGCCAGTGAGGGCTGAACGTTCCGGGGACCTGCATCTCCTCTCCGCTCTTGAGCTGCCGGTTTCACAGATCATGTTTGAAGCCGGTCAACGCGCAGGAAATGCCTGCAATCAGGCCGCCCCGGCACGGCCTTTCAGCCCCCCTCCCCCTCGTGGGGAGGGGTTAGGGGTGGGGGGAAAGGACGTGCCGGCAGGCAGAGTATCCATTGTTCTCCGGCAGCCATATCTCTCTATCTCTCTTCAGAAGAACATCCACCTTACAGATGACCGCAGGCTCAGAGCCCCCCACCCCTCACCCCTCCCCACCAGGGGGAGGGGGGCGGCGGCGTTCTGCGGCCATACTGATGCATCACTGCGTTTAGCTGTCCGCAACGGACGCGCCCCCGCACACCTGGCAAAGGAAGGCAGCCATCATGACTGACTGGCTGCTGCCTTTGCTGCGTGACCGCTTGATCCGGCTAGCTTGGATGGTGCCGGTGGGGGCCTTTGGGCTGTTTGCGCTGGTCTCGCTGGCGCCCATCGACCCGGTGCAGAGCTTTGTCGGCGCGAAGATGATGCAGGTGGGGCCGGAGCAGCGCGAGGCGATTGCGGCGGCCTGGGGCCTGAATGATCCCTTTGCCGAGCGGTTTCTCCGCTGGGCCGGCAACGCGCTCTCCGGCGACTTCGGCAATTCCATCACCTACAATGCACCGGTGCTCGAGATCATCCGCGACCGGTTTCCCGCCTCGCTGGCGCTGATTGGGGCGGCCTTTGCCTTTTCCTTCGTGCTCGGTCTTGGCCTTGGCACGGTGGCGGCGGCCACGCGCGGGCGCTGGCCGGACCGGATCATCCGGGGCTTTTCGGTGATGCTCGCCTCCAGCCCCGGCTTCTGGGTGGCGTTGCTGCTGGTCGCCGTGTTTGCCGTGGGCCTCAACTGGCTGCCTGCCTGCTGCGCCGCGCCGCCGGGGCTGCAGGCCGATGAAGCCACCCTGAGCCAGCGGTTGTGGCACATGATCCTGCCGGCTATCTCGCTCTCCATCGTCGGCATTGCGCCGCTGATCCTGCACACACGCCAGAGCATGATTGCCTTTCTCGACAGCCCCGCCGGGCGGCATCTGACCGCCCATGGCTGGGCGAGCCTGCCGCTGGCCTTCGGGCCGGGCCTGCGCCACGCTCTCGGCTGTGCGCTCACCGTGCATCTGACGGGTGCGGGCGAGTTGTTCGGCGGTTCCGTGCTGGCCGAAACCGTCTTTGCATGGCCGGGCCTCGGGCAGGCAACCGTCCGGGCTGCCACAGGCGCGGATGCGCCGCTGCTGATCGGCATCGGCCTTGCCACGCTGCTGTTCGTCTTTGCCGGAAACCTTGCCGCCGACATTGCCGCAAGACTGCTCGACCCGCGCCTTGCCCGGAAGGAGGCCGCATGAGCCTTGCCCATACAAGTGACGCCGCCCCTGCGCAGGTGCTGCCTGCCCGCCCGCGCAGCAATCCGCAGAAGCGCGTTGCCCTGCTGGGGCTGGCCGCGCTTGGGCTCATCGCCGCCATCGGCCTTGCTGCGCCGCTGGTTCCGGAAAGCTGGTATGCGGTGAACCCGGCAGTACGCGGCCTGGCCCCCTCGCTGGCCCATCCCATGGGCACCGATCTTCTGGGCCGGGACATGGCCGCACGCACGCTCTCCGCCCTTGGCCGCAGCATCTGGGTGGGCTTCTTTTCTGCGGCCCTTTCAACGCTGATCGCGCTCGCCATCGGTCTTGCCGCAAGTCTCGACCGGCGCGCCGACCGGCTGCTGGGTGGGGTGACGGAACTGGCACTCGGCCTGCCGCATTTCGTGCTGCTGATCCTCATCTGCTATGCCGCAGGCGGCGGCACAACGGGTGTGATCATTGCGGTTTCCCTCACCCACTGGCCACGCCTGTCCCGCGTGCTGCGGCATGAGGCGCAGACGGTGCTGACCTCGGACTATGTGATGATCTCCCGCGCCCTTGGCCGTTCCCCCGGCTGGATCGCCCGCCGGCATCTGGTGCCGCACCTGCTGCCGCAGCTCGCCGCCGGTTTCGTGCTGATCTTCCCGCATGCCATCCTGCATGAGGCGGGCCTCAGCTTCATCGGCCTTGGCATCGAGCCGCACCTGCCCTCCATCGGCATGATGCTGTCGGAATCCCTGCGCGGGCTGATGGCCGGAAAATGGTGGATCGCCGCCGGTCCCGGTCTTGCCCTGATGCTGGTGGCGCTGTGTTTTGAGCTTCTGGGCGAGCGCCTGCGCAAAGCGGCAGACCCGCGTGCGGTGGATATCGCATGAGCCTTTCGGTCATCAACCTGACGGTCAGCTTCCCCAGTGCGGACGGCCAGTCCGTGCAGGCGCTCAAGGGCCTGAGCCTCACTGTCGAACGCGGCGAAGTGGCCGGGCTTGCGGGCGCATCGGGGGCAGGCAAGAGCCTTGTGGCTGAGGCGCTGATGGGCCTGCTGCCGGGCAATGCCATCACAGGCGGCCATGTGACCGTGGACGGCCAGAAGCCGCACCCCGGATCGCTCGCCCTTGCGCCGCAGACCATCGACGCCCTGGATCCGCTCGCCCGCACCGGCCCGCAACTCACCCGCTTCGGCAAGCCATTTGGCCGGGCGGTGGACGCTGCGAAACTTCTGGCAGACGTGGGGCTTGAGCCGGAGGTGGCCCATGCCTTCCCGCACGAACTGTCCGGCGGCATGGCCAAGCGCGTGCTGCTGGCCAGTGCGCTTGCTTCAGGCGCAGACTTCATCATTGCAGACGAGCCCACCAGCGGGCTCGACCCGGACAATGCGGACCGCATCATGGCGCTGATTGCCAGTCTTGCCCAGAAGGGCCAGGGCCTGCTGGTGATCAGCCACGATCTGAAACGCCTTGCCGCCATTGCCCGGCGCATCACCGTGATGCAGGATGGCGCCATCGTCGAGACGGCAGAGGCAGGTTGCTTTGCCAGCGAAGGATCGGCCCTTTCCGCCCCCTACACACGCGCCCTGTGGCGGGCGCAGGAGATCTACGGCACATGCTGAGCGCGGAAAGGCTGCGCCTGAAACTCGGGCAGAAGCAGGTGCTGGACGGTGTGAGCCTGACGCTTGAGCCGGGCAGCGTGACCGGCCTTGGCGGGCCATCGGGGGCAGGCAAGACCAGCCTCGGCCGCTGTCTTGCCGGGCTTATCGCGCCAGCAGAAGGCGCCGTGCGTCTCAACGGCGGTGCCCTGCCCCCATTACGCGCGGGACGCCCGCACCCGGTGCAATATGTGCCGCAGATGGCGGAGCTTGCCGTCGATCCGCGCTGGCGCATCGGCGATATCCTGCGCAACGGCGGGGAGCCTGATGCAGAGGTTCTAGCCGCCCTCGGGATTGATCCGGCCTGGGAAACACGCCACGCGGGGGAAGTTTCGGGCGGGGAACTGACCCGTGTGTCGCTGGCACGGCTGATCCTTCCTGCCACCCGCGTGCTGATCCTCGACGAGGTGACGGCCCGGCTGGACGCGCTGTCGGAGGATGCCCTGTGGCAGGCGCTTTTGCCTCTGGCGAGACAGCGAGGTCTGACCCTCCTGATCATCAGCCACAAGCAGGGCCTGCGGCAGCATCTGTGCAGCGCAAGCTATCTTCTGGAAAATGGCAAGCTGGTTCAGGAGACCGGCTTGCCGGCTTCCGCAATGCGCCGGTCCTGAGCGCCCAGCGCCTCAAGTGCTTCCAGCGTCGTCTCGGCGGGCACCCAGCCCAGCGCCATCAGCGCGGCCGGGCTGGCGGCAAGCGAGCCGCTCAGCCGTTCGGCCATCTCGCCCTTGCCTGCCAGTTTCAGCCCCAACTCCAGCAGGGCGGGCGGCACCGGCAGAAGACCCGGCCTGCGGCCAAGGCCGCGCCGGTAGGCCGCGATGATCCCGGCGAGCGTCACCGGCTCCGGGTCTGCCACGATCAGCGGGCGGTTGGGGGCTTCCGGCAGCCGCATCACGCAGTCCACCGCACCGGCCAGATTGGCCAGCGAAATCAGCGAGCGCTTGCCGGTGAAAAGCCCGAAAGGCAGCGGCACGGGCTTGCAGGCCAGCGCAAACAGCGCCTCCAGATTGCCCCTCGCGCCCGGCCCATGCACCAGCACCGGCCGCAGCGCGGCGTAAGGCATTCCGGCTTCGGCAATCGCGGCCTCGGCCTCCAGCTTCGAGCGGCCATAGGCATCGGTGGGCTGCGCGGCATCTGCTTCCGTCAGCACGTGATCGGCCGAGGGGCCGGACTGGGCACGGATGGAGGACAGGAACACGAAGCGCTTCACGCCAGCCTTGCGGGCAGCCTGCGCCAGTTCCGCCGTCGCGTCCCGGTTCACAGCCCGGTAGTCATCCTCGGGACGGCCCGACATGGCATGGGCGATGCCGGCGGAATGGACCACAAAGTCCACATCCCGCATCGCCTGATCGAGATTGCGCGGACGGGCAAGGTCACCGATGAATTCCTGATCCGCGCTTACAGCATCTTCCACCGGACGGCGCAGCAGCAGCCGCAGGCGGAAACCCCGGCGGATGAGATCGGCAGCCAGATACTGACCGACAAAACCAGTGGCACCGGTCAGGGCAACAAGCGGGGCTTCGGTCATGGGGCGTCTCCGGTCAACTGGCGTGAACGGGACAAGCGGTACTGCACCCGTCCCGCCCATACAAGCCCCGCTAAAACGGCGGGCCCTTTCCCGAAGCTGTCAGCCTCGTCCCTCGGCCAGAGCCCGGACGAGCAGCAGCATGACGAGGGCCTGACCGTAAGGGGCGGGCACGTTGGGGATCTGACGGTAGAAGTCCAGCGTGTGGCCCATGGGCGTTCCATCCGACACCTGCAGCACGATACCGCTGTCATCGATCCGCTCCAGCACCGCCGCCAGTGCCCGGTCGGCCACCGGACGGTAATCCTGCGGCAGCAGGCCAAGGTCGATGCCGCGCAGGATGCCATAAGCGATGGCGGCAGTGGCCGAGGTTTCCTCCGGCGACTGCGGGTCCAGCACCAGCGTGCAGAACATGCCGTTGCCGCGCTGGTTCGCCGCCAGCGTGCGCACCTGCGCGTCCAGAATGAAGGTGAGATGCGCCTTCAGATGGCCGGGGATATCCTTGACGAGGCCGAACAGCTCCGGAATTGCCACCGTGATCCAGGCATTGCCCCGCGCCCAGAAGGCCTTGGCGAAGTTGTGGTTCCCGTTGAAAGTCCAGCCGTGATACCACAGGCCGGTGACCGGATCGGCGAGGAACCGCTCATGCACGAGGAACTGATAGAAGGCTTCCTCGATCCAGTCCTGCCGGCCGAAGCGCTGCCCGGCGCGGGCCAGAAACAGGCACGTCATGAACAGCGTGTCGTCCCACAGCTCGCCATCGTTCATCCGCTCCTTCACCACATGCTGGAAACCGCCGTCGCGGGTGCGGGCAAGGCTTGTCATCAGCCAGTCCGCCCAGTCCTTCACCAGCGCCTCGAAATCCGGCCGGTCCACGTGGTCGATCAGCACCGACAGCGGCAGCATGGGCGAGGAGGAATTGACCTGGCGCGGCGGGATGCCCTTGGAAATCTGCCAGTCATACCAGCGGGCAATCGCCTCGATCAGCGACCGGTCGCCCACCGCCTCCGCATGGCGGATGAGACCGTAGATGCCGACGCCCACTTCCCAGTCCCATTCCTCGAACTGCAGGTCATAGGCATCTTCGGAAATCGCGGCGGTCTGGTTCATGCCCTTGAGGCGGGCGAGGCCGACCGCCACGCGGGACAGCGTCGCGGACAAGGTGTCGGGATTGATCATCAACATGGCGGGGTCCTGTCAATCGGCGGATCAGATCAATGGGAGACGGCAGGAAACTGCCGGATGAGCGGGTCGAGACTGCGGTTGGGGAAAGGCATCGCCGTGCCATCCACAACAAGGCCGGAGCCCCAGGAAAGCGCGAGGGACGGATGGCCCGCCCCCGAAAGCGTCAGGGTGAGCACATCAGCATCAAAGGCGAGGCCGAGAGCCTGAACGCTGGAGCGGAAGCGGGCAAAGGCAGCAGCGGGATCAGCCTCTCCTGCAGCCTCCCCCATCAGCGCCGCCCAGCCGCAGCGGCTGGCATGGGCGCGGAACTCGATACCCGCGCCCGGCCCTTCCGTCACCGCCTCAAGCGGGGCGCTGGCCGTGAGCGCGGCAAAGCCTGCGCCCGAGCGCAGGAACAGCCAATTGCCGTCCTGCCGCACCTCGTCAAAGGCAGAGGTTTCCACGTAAGCGTGGGTGAAGCCGATACGGGGATTCTCGCCCAGATCGAACACCAGCAGCGCGGCGTTGCCGTGCTGGCCAACGCGGGGCATGACGCCATTGCCCGCCCAGTAGGACGGACGCTGGCCGCCCCAGGGATCATCGGCACCCGGATGATTGACCCAGGCGCGGGCAAAGGGATGGGCGGCAAAGCGCAGATCCACCTGATGCTGCTGATGACCCTTCCGGCCCGGCTCGCCATCCACCATGGAGGAGAGCTGCACATGGGCGGACTTGTAGAGTGCCAGCCGCGCCGCCTCGTCATGGCCCTGCACGTAATGGGCTGTCAGCGCCGTTCCCGGAGCGGGATTTACCACGTCAAGCGCACGTTGCGGCGGGGCATATGAGCCTGCCGCCAGCATCGGCAAGGCGGCCACACCATCATTCAGCCAGCCCTCGCCAAAGCCGAGAGTGGCGAAGGGGGCAAGCTCGGTCAGCGGCCCGGCGCGCAGTTCCTTGTCATAGGCCCGGCCCATCGTGCCGGCCGGAACGCCGCCCAGCGTGTGCAGGCCGATCATCAGGAACAGCCGGTCCAGCAGTTGCGCTGCCCGCTCGCGGATGCGGCCATCGCCCAGATGCTCCAGCGCCAGAAGGCCGATGAAGTCGATCGGGTAATAGGCGGCAGAGTTCCACTCGGCGAGGCCATGGGCCTCGACACTGTCGAACCAGCGCATCAGCCGCTCTTCGCCAAGCCGTGCCTGCTCCGCACCCTTGCGGCCGGAACAGGTGAAACTGGCATCGGGATAAAGCCGTCCGGCGAGATATTGCGAGACGTGGAAGCACAGCACGTGGTTCTCGCTCCAGAACCACATCACGTCATTGCCCGGTTCATCCACCCAGTAGCGGTAGCCCAGCACCGAGGCATCAATGGCGCCGCGCAGATCCTGCGGCAGGCCCGCGCCGTAATCTGCCGCCAGCCAGAGCAGCGGCACCATCACGAAGTCGGAGCAATCGCGCCGCTCATTGATGGCTTCCAGCGTATTGGCGATGATCTCGCGGAAGGTATCATCCACCGGCTTTCCGGCCGCTTGCAGGGCGATGGCCCGCCCGGCGCGCATTTCGCCGTGGCTGGCCAGAAACTCCAGCACCTTCGGCTTGCGGTCAGCAAGCGGCAGGGCGCGCCAGTCGAGCTTTTCCAGCCGGTGCGTGGCAAAGGCGATGTGCCGCTCCACCCGCGCCGTGCCGATGGAGAAGGTCAGGTCCAGCGGATGATAGGCATCGGGCAGCGCTTCCGCTCCCGGCAGGCTCACCCGTGTTTCCCCCTTCCGCAGCACGGCAGAGGATTGCAGCAGCGGCGGCTTGTCGCGCATGTGCACGCTGGGCTGGATGCGGGCGGCTATGGTCACATCCACATCCGGCGCATGGGCAAAGACAAGCGCCAGTTCGCCGGTGATGCTGTGGAACGGATCCGGGCGCACGGAGGTGGCCAGCTCCATCAGCGCTGCGATGTCGGCAGATGCCACATCCACCGGCAGCACAGCCGTAATGGCGGCATCGGAAAGCAGCGTCAGCTCGAAGAACCAGATGGCATCGCGTTCGGCCAGTTCTTCGGTCAGCACGATCACCTCACTGCCTTCCGGCTTGAGGTTCAATTCAATTTCCGTGCTGCTTTCCCTGTTGCGCTGGAACGGCCCGAAGGAGACGGCCTTCTCCCCATCCACCCAGATGGTAACACCGCCGCAGGTGGCAAGGCGGAAGCGGCAGGGCGCAGGCGACGAAGGCACCAGCCGGGTCTTCAGCCAGCGCTTCAGCCGGGTTGGCCGGTGCCAGAAGCTGGAGAACTCCACCCGGCGGTTGAAGCCCGGCAGGTTCAGCGCCTCCACCTCGAAAGGCTCGAGCGCAACCTTGCGGGTCTTGATCTCGTCCCACAGGGCAACACGGCAGGGCAGATCGCCCACATCGACGAAGCCGTTGATGAAGCGGTATTGCACCCGGTCCTCGGCCAGCGCCGGCGTGCCGGGATAATAAGCCTGATGCACCGGCCCCATGGCCCAGGCAGTGACACTGCTACCTCGCATGACAGGGAAACCGGCAGCAGCAGATGCGGTAAGGGGCGCGGTCATTCATCCTCTCCTTCGCCGGACAGCGGCAGGCTGAGTTCGATCTTCTCCAAGAGATCCGGCAGGCGGCCGATCTGGTTGAAGGTCAGCATCGGGCGCTCGGCCCGGGTGCCGGGCTTGTGGCTGCGCCGGGTGGACCAGTTGAGAAAGAGGGAGATGAGACCGAAGCGGTTGGCGCCCAGAATGTCCCGCTCCAGATTGTTGCCCACCATCACCGTGCGCGCCCGGTCGCCCTCGGCAAGCCCCAGGGCTTCACAGGCGGCAGCGAACATCTTCGGCGAGGGCTTCAGCTCGCCGATATCGCCGGAGATGATGTGAGCCTCAAAGCAGTCCCACAGGCCATGATGCTTCAGAATGTTCTCGAAGGTCGCGCGCGGGCCATCGGCCACCAGCGCCAGCCGGTAGCCGCTGCGCACCAGTTCGTGCAGCATGTCGCCAGCGCCGGGAATGAGATCAGCACTGGTGACCACTTCCGTTCCGGGGATCTTCACCTCGGTGCGCTCGTCCACCAGGGTGTCGCCGCAATCCAGAAACACCGCGGCCAGATGGGGCACGCGGGTTTCCAGACTGGCAACGAGCGCCTCCACCCGCCTCGGCACCCAGGCATCAAGCATGGACCAGGGCATGAGGCACACGCCGCCTTCCTCGTCGCTGCAGCGGGAGAACTGCCAGGACGGGGAAAACGCCATGCGCTTCAGGGCAAGGCGCGCCAGACGGCAGCTCAGCGGGGAGGCCGAGATGCGTCCGGCATCGGAGAACCGGTTGGAGAGGTGCACGCCCCCATCCCCGGCGAAGGCACCGCACATGGCGGCAATGAGGGGACCTGCGTTGCGGCGCATCTCGCCGTCATCGGCCCAATGGGCATGTTTGCCGGGCTCCAGAAAGAGAACCGGGCGCCCCGCCTCAACCGGCAGCGCGCCATCTGGACGCCGCATAAGGCGGCGAGCGCCATGGCGCGAGGCCTCGACCCTGGCAATGCTGCCATCCTGCTCGACATGCACCCAGACATGCTCGAGGTCATAGAGGTGCTGAATGTCCCAGTCGTACCAGATCGCATATTCGATCACCGTGCGCCCGCGCGGGCGGATGATGAATTTCGAGGACAGCGAAGGCCCCTCCTCCCTGTAGACCGCATAGCCGGCGGCCAGCGGGCGGAAGGGTTCGGCATCATCCAGGCGCAGCACCGGCAGATAGCGGGCGGCAAGGGCAAAGTCAGGTGCCTGATCCGCATCCTCCGGCAGGCCGGAGAGCGGCAGGTCTGCAAGAAGGGCGCGCATCAGCCGTGAACTCCGGTCAGGGTGAGGCTTTCGGCGTGATGGCAGCGCACCTGGCGGCCACCCTCCACCGTGCGCAGGGCCGGAACCGTGGTTCGGCAGCTTTCATCCGCGTAGGGACAGCGGGGATGGAACGGACAGCCGGAAGGCACATTCATGGCGTCGGCGATCTCGCCCTTCAGCGGCACGCGCTTGCGGGTGCGGTTGCCGCGCGGGTCCGGCTGCGGCACGGCAGCAAGCAGGGCTTCGGTGTAGGGATGCAGCGGGCGGGCGAACATCTCCTCCGTCGGGCCAACCTCCATCAGGCGGCCCAGATACATGACGCCGATCCGGTCGGAGATATGCTCCACCATGCCAAGGTCATGGGTGATGAAGAGATAGGTGAGGCCCAGTTGCTCCTGCAGGTCCTGCAGCAGATTGATGTTCTGCGCCGCGACGGACACATCCAGCGCCGACACCGCTTCGTCCGCCGCGATGAAGCTGGGGTTGAGCGCAAGCGCGCGGGCAATGCCGATGCGCTGGCGCTGACCGCCGGAGAAGGCATGCGGATAGCGCTGCAGATATTCCGGGCGCAGGCCGACAAGGCGCAACAGTTCCGCCACCCGGTCGCGGATCTCGCTTTCCGAGCCAGCGCCATGCACCACCATGGGCTCGCCCACCAGCTCCAGCAGCGTCATGCGCGGGTTGAGCGAGGAATACGGGTCCTGAAAGATCATCTGCATTTCGCGGCGGATATCGCGCATCTCCCGGTCGGAGAGGCGCGAAATATCCACCACGGAGCCATTGCCGCGCCGGAACAGGATTTCCCCGCCGGTCAGCTCATAGGCCCGCAGGATAAGGCGGGCGATGGAGGACTTGCCCGAGCCGCTTTCGCCCACAAGGCCAAAGGTCTCGCCCTTGCGGATATCAAAGGTGATGTCATCCACCGCCTTCACCGCCCCCACCTCGCGGCGGAACCAGCCTTCGTAAACGGGGAAATATTTCCGCACGCCCCTGACGGAGATGAGGGTGTTCTCGTCCATGATGAGATCCTGTGCGGCGGTCATTCGGCAGCCTCCGCAATGCCGGCGGTTCCGGCGAAATGGCAGCGGGCGCGCTGGCCGCTGGGAAAGACGGCATCCTCCGGCACGGTAACATCGCAAGTGCCGGCCACCCCATGCATGCAGCGCGGATGGAAGGAGCAGCCGCCGGGCACGTTGTAGGGGTCGGGCACCATGCCGGAGATGGTGCGCAGGCGGCGGCCATGGCTCTTGCCGAGGCGCGGGATCGATTGCAGCAGCGCCTGGGTGTAGGGGTGTTTCGGCTCGTAGAAGATTTCATCCACGGTGCCGGTTTCCACCACGCGGCCCAGATACATCACCGCCACCCGGTCGGCGATATCGGCCACCACACCGAAGTTGTGGGTGATGAAGACGATGGCCATGTTCAGCTCTTCCTGCAGCCGCTTCAGCAGCTCCAGGATCTGGGCTTCCGTGGTCACATCCAGTGCCGTGGTCGGCTCGTCGGCAATCAGCAGCGCCGGATCACAGGCCAGCGCCAGCGCGATCATGGCCCGCTGGCGCATGCCGCCGGACAGGTGATGCGGATAGCGGTCGACGATATCGGCCGGCCGGGGCATCTGCACGCGCTTCAGCAGCTCGATGGCCTGATTGCGCGCTTCGGCCCTGGACACCCTCTTGTGCAGCATGACCGTGCGCATGATCTGCGTCCCGATGGTGTGCACCGGCGACAGGGCCGTCATCGGCTCCTGAAACACCATGCCGATTTCGCCGCCGCGCAGGGAGCGCATGGTGCGGCTCTGCCGGTCTTCGGAAGAAATCAGCACCTCTTCACCGGAGGAACGGCGGAAGCGGATGGTGCCGCTGGCATTGAGCGCATTGCGCGGCTGCAGCCGCATGATCGAGCGGGCCGTGACCGACTTGCCCGAACCGCTTTCCCCGACAATGCCCAGCACCTCGCCCCGGTTGACATGGTAGGAGACGCCGTTGACCGCCCGCACCAGCCCGTCACGGGTGGGGAAATGCACGCCGACATTGTCCAGTTCCAGCAGCCGCTCGGGCGGCATGGGGGCAAGATCGGGCCTTGGGGCTTTCTGCTTGAAAAACATGATGGCTCCTCCCCCTCAGTGGCCGTAAGGATCGGCGGCATCGCGCAGGCCGTCGCCAATGAAGTTGAAGGCGAGGACAACGAGCACGACCGCAACACCCGGGGCCAGAAGCCAGGGGGCCAGGGAAATGGTGCGAAGGTTTTGGGCGTCCTGCAGCAGCACGCCCCAGCTGACGACCGGCGGACGCAGGCCCAGCCCCAGGAAGCTGAGCGCGGTTTCACCCAGGATCATCTCCGGGATCGCCAGCGTGACGGCCGCAATGATGTAGCTGGTCATGGCCGGCAGCATGTGGCGGGTGACGATCCGGTATTCGGAAGCGCCCGCAAGCCTTGCCGCCAGCACGTAGTCCTCCGTCTTCAGCGAGAAGAAGCGGCCACGCACAACGCGGGCGAGATGCGTCCAGCCGATCAGCGACAGGATGATGGTGATGAGCACATAAACGAACAGCGGGTCCCAGGCGATCGGCAGCGCCGCCGCCAGGCCCATCCACAGCGGGATCGTCGGGATGGAGCGGATGAACTCCATCAGCCGCTGGATGCCGGCGTCAAGCCAGCCGCCGTAGTAGCCCGAGATCGAGCCCAGCGCGAGGCCGAGGATGAAGGCGAAGGCAACGCCGATGAGGCCGGCCGACAGGGTGACGCGGGCGCCATAGAGAAGCCGGGTGAAGAGATCGCGGCCAAGGGAATCGGTGCCCAGCAGGTTGATCTGCTGCTTGCGGTCATCGATGCCAAAGAGATGCACACGCGTCTCGTAGAGCCCGAGCAGGTGATAGCTTTCCCCTTCCACGAAGAAGCGGATGGGCAGCGGCTTTTCCGTATTGGGCAGATAGATCACCCGCGCCGTTTCCGGATCGCGCTTGCGCTCCAGCGGGTAGATGAACGGCCGGTGCAGGCTGCCTTCATGGAAGATATGCACCATGTTGGGCGGAGCAAAGGTGTTGAGGCGGCTGATCGTCTCCGGCCGGTAGGGCGAAACGAAATCGGCGAAGAGCGCCAGAACGCCAAGCACTGCCATGAAGATGAGCGAAGCCACCGCCAGTCTGTGCTTGCGGAAACGCCACCAGATGAGCGTCCATTGTTTCGCGGTCGAAAGCTCTCCGCCCATCACCTCCTCGCGCGGGGCAAGCGGGGGCAGGACCGGCATTTCAGCGGGCGTGGTCGACAGCGTCTGGTCGAGGGTCTGGGTCATATGGCCTTGCTCCTCATGCAAACCGGATGCGCGGATCAGACAGCGCAAGCAGGATGTCGGACACCACCGTGCCGATGACGGTAAAGACGCTGAGAATGAGAATGAAACTGCCGGCGAGATACATGTCCTGCATCTTCAGCGCCTGCAGCAGCAGCGGGCCGGTGGTGGGCAGGTTCAGCACCACGGCGGTGATCACGTCGCCGGAAAAGAGCGCAGGCAGCGCCCAGCCGACCGTGGAGATGAAGGGGTTGAGCGCCACGCGCACCGGATAGCGCCAGACAACAGTGCGCTCGGTGAAGCCCTGTGCATAGGCGGTTTCCACATAGGGCTTGCGCAACTCGTCCAGCATGTTGGCACGCATGACGCGGATCAGTCCCGCCGCCCCGCCTGTTGCGAGCACCACCAGCGGAATCCAGAGATGCTCCAGCAGGTTGATGATCTTGGCCAGATCCCAGGGCTTTCCTTCGAACTGCGGCGAGATCAGCCCGCCCACATCCATGTTGAGCCAGACAAAGGCGGTCCACATCAGGATCAGCGCCAGCAGGAAATCCGGGACGCCCTTGCCGAGAAAGCCGAAGACCGTGAACACATAGTCGAAGATGGAATATTGCCGGGTGGCGGAATAGACGCCGACCGGAATGGCGATGAGCCAGGTGAAGATCATGCTGAGGGTGGAGATGAGCAGCGTCAGCCCGAGGCGGTCCCAGATCAGGTCGCTGACGGGTGCGTTCCACTCCAGCGACCGGCCAAAGTCGCCGTAAAAGACGATGTTGGAGATCCAGCGCCAGTATTGCACCAGCAGCGGATCGTTGAGCCCGAACTGGGCGCGCATCATCGCCTCTTCCGCCTCGGTGATGTACTCCCCGCCATTGCGCAGCTGCGCCGCATAGGCCGTGACGAAATCGCCCGGCGGCAGCTGGATGATGAGGAAGGAGATGAAGGAGACGAAGATCAGCGTGGGCACGGCCCAGGCCAGACGCCGCAAGATGTAACCAAGCATGAACACCCTCCAGTTCCGCACGCAGCCTCGGGGGTGAAGGCCGGCGGTGCGCCGCGCGGGCGGGAACAGGATTTCAGATTGACCGGATCCGGCGCTCCCTGCCCTTCGGCATCGGGGGCGCCGGTCTGAACGTTGCAGCCGCAGATGCTACTGCTTCATCCACATCTGCTGGGTCACACCCAGACCAATGCCGCGGGTGATGTCATCCTCGATGAGGTCATCGGGGAAGTTCATGAAGTTGTTCTTCACGATGGTGATGGCAGGCAGCTCCCCGACCACGCCAATGACCCAGCCCTGCGTGACGAAGGTCTTGATCAGGTCATTGAGTGCGCCATCGGCTTCGGCGCGGCTCGCAGCCTTGGCCGCCTTGTCCCAATCCTCGAAGAGCTTGCGGATCGCGTGATCTGCAGGCGGCTCGATGCCCGAGGCACCCTTGGTCGAGTACCAGATGTAATACTGGTTGGCGTAGGAATCATTGCCCATCATGATGCGCGGGTCAGCCGCCACGACCGACAGGCGGTCGAAGGGATACCACTGCATCTGGAAGTCATTGTTGTCGCGGTTCGCGTCCCACTGGGTCCGGTCGATGATGCGCGGCAGCAGCTCGACACCGATATCCTTGAAATTGGCAGCGATGATTTCCATGGTCTTGGGACCATTGGCATGCTGCATTTCGACAACGATGGACAGGCGCTTGCCATCCGGGCGCAGGCGGAAGCCCTGGGCATCGCGCTTGTCGAGACCGGCCTTGTCCAGCAGCTCGTTGGCCAGATCGGGATCATACTCGGCCCAGTGCGTTTCCAGCTCCGGATCGAAATTCGGCGACCCGGTGACGGGAGAGGCCTGACGGGGCTCGGCAAGACCGGAGAAAATCAGCTCGTTCACCGTCTCGCGGTCGATGGAAACGCTGAGTGCCTGCCGGACTTCGGGCGTTTCGAACAGCCCGCGCAGCACTTCATCCTTGACGGTGAGGTTCGGCACCAGCGCCCAGGTCTGGGCCTGCGTCCAGCGGCGGACCGTATAATTCCCCTTGGCCTCGTTCTCCTTGTAGAAGGTGAAGTCCTGCGGCTCGACATAGCGCATCTGCATGTCGATCTGGCCCTGCACGATCATCAGGTTGAAGGCTTCCTGATCGTTGAACAGCTTGTGGGTGATGCGGTCGATATAGGGCAGCTGGTTACCGGCCTGATCGACGGCGTAATAATAGGGGTTGCGGACCATGGTCACGATCTCGGCCGGAGCCGGGGTCTCGATCTTCCAGGCGGTGATCACCGGCAGGTCCGGGTTCTGCCACCAGGCGGTTGCCGCCCCGCGCGAGCCCCACAGGTCGCTCCACTTTTCGGCGCCGAACTTCGCAGCCGCCGCCTTCAGCTCCTCTTCGGAGGCATATTTGTTGTTGAACTGCTTCAGATAGTGCTTCGGAAACAGGAAGCTCGGGCGGTCAAGGCTCGGGTTGCCGGTGGAGTCCTTGGCGAGGATTTCAAGGAAATAGACATAAGGATCCTCGAAGCTGACCTTGAAGGTCTGCTCGTCGATGATCTCCAGCTTCATCGGCTTGCCGCCGGGGGCCAGCGTCTGGTCGATCTCGGCCAGAATGTCCTTGTTGAGATAGACATCCTCATACCAGAAGCGCACGTCTTCCGTGGTCACCGGCTCGCCATCCGACCACTTCAGCCCCTTCAGCAGGGAGAAGGTGAACTCGCGCGAATCCTCGCTGACCGAATAGGACGAGATATAGCCCGGCACCAGTTCCAGCGGGCCGCCGGTCTTCTGGCCCCACTTCACCACGCGCTCTTCCATGAGCTTGGTCGGGCCCCAGCGGTCGCCCGGCCCCTTGTAGGCGCGCTGCCAGTTGCCGCCATACTGGCCAACCTCAGCAGCTTCGATCACCGCCGGTGTCTCCGGCAGGCGCTGATCCACCGGCGGCAGCTTGCCCTCCTTCACAAGTGCTTCCAGCATCGGCGCTTCCTGGAAAGCATGGGCGGAACTGATGGCAGAGCCTGCCAGTAAGATCACCGCCAGTGAAGTGAAAATATTTTTACGAACCCCCATATCAATCTCCTCCCAGAGCCAGAAGCGCAACCATCAACACAGCAGATTAGCTTCTGATAAACTTGACGAAGGAGACGATCCCGCATTGAAAGTACAATTTCAAGAACAAAAATATTTTCATCTACTCGAGGCTTCCCTGGCACTTTCACGGATAATGAGCTGGCAGGCCAGTTCGATCCGGACGGGCGGAAAATCGGGTGCGTGCACGGCAAGACGGTTCTCGAGCGTCTGAACGGCGGCAGCGGCCAGATGGTCCAGCGGCACCCGGACGGTTGCCAGTGGCGGCGTAGTCAGCTCGCCGATGGTCACGCCGTCAAAGCCGATGACGCTGACCTCCCCGGGGACGCTGATGCCGGCAGCGCGCAACGCATTGAGCGCACCGATGGCGAGATTGTCGGCCGCGCAGAAGATGGCCGTATTGCCGCCCAAGCCGCCCCGGGCTGCGATGAAGCGTGACAGCGCCGCCTCCCCGTGACCGGGTTCATAACCATCGGCGTAGAGCACCTCGCAGGCATCGGGCGAAAGGTCCCGGGCCAGCAGGGCGTCTCGCACCCCGTCCAGACGGCGGCGGATGGTGCTGCGGCCACGCCAGGTGAGATGCAGGATGCGCTGATGCCCGCGCGACAGCAGCCAGTCCGCCGCAAGCCGCGCGCCATAGCGGTTGGACGGCACCACCGTGTCGATGGACATGGAGGGATCATCGCCATTGAGCAGCACCGTGGCGATGCCGGACGCGGCCAGCCCCTTGATCAGGCGTGGTGTGTGGTCATGCACCAGAATGATGCCATCGGCACCGCAGGCCCGCGCCCCGGCAATGATCTCCGGCGCACTCAGATCCCCTTCGCTGGCATGCGGCACCAGCTTGATGGCCCGGCGCTCGCACTCCCGTGTGAGGCCGGAGAGCATCGTCCAGGAAAAGAGGTTGGTGTTCACATGCGGCAGATTGGCGTTGGGCACCGCGAGATAGAGCGTCGAGAGCGAGGCAATCGCCCCCTTCTGCTGGCGCTTGGCCAGATACCCGAGCCTGCGGGCTGCATCCAGCACGCGGGCACGCACCTCGGCGCTGATCGGCGCCGTGCCGTTGAGCACATGCGAGACAGTGCTGAGCGCAACACCCGCCTCCTGCGACACATCCTTGATGCCGACCTTACCCGGCGTCTTCTTCTCCATGCCAGCTCCTCCCAGAGCACACAGCAGCGCTTGCGGCTTTCAGCCTGCGTAATAGGGATTGGTGAAGAGCCGTGGCTCGCCGCCGTTCCAGATCTCGTAGCGCAGGAACCGGCTGGCGAAAGCCGTTTCGTGGGTCAACGTGGCCCCGTCCGGGGACAAAGCCTCCACGACGCCCTTGTCCGTGATCACCCGCAACTCGTCTCCGGCTGCAAGGCCGGTGAAGCTGGTGGCCAGTTTCTGCCCGGCCCTTGCTTCTTCGCCGAATTGCGGCCCGGCTTCGTCCGCAGGCTTTGCCATGCGGTCATCAGGGCCTGCCGCCACCACATTGCGCCCCGCACGGATCGCCTCCAGAATGCCCGCGACCGTGTGACTTTCCGCCAGAAGACGGTTGGAGGGATGGCCGTGGCGGCGGCGGTTCTTGAGGTGGAAGTCACTGCCCGCCGTCACCGGAATCCGGCGTCCTGCACAAAGCAGCTCCTGCCAGAAATCAATGGCCTGCTGGTTCATCGGCGTCCAGTTGCCGTTCCAGATTTCCATGGCGTCAAAGGCCACATCAAAACCGGCCTGCCAGCGCCCGCCATCGGAGTTCTGGAAGGGATGGTTGATCACCACCGTTGCGCCCTTGGAGCGGGCTTCGGCCATCTTCTCCGCCACATCCTGCGGCGAGCGGCAGCGCCAGTCCTCCACCGGCCGCTCCAGCCCGAAGAAGTTGGTGTGGCCGTAGAAAGAGGTCAGTTCCATCGCCGGGATCACCAGAATGTCCGGATCATCCGGACGGATGATGTTCTGCGACACGGTGTTGTGGTCGGTGATGGCGACGAAATCGAGCCGCGAGGCGCGGGCGCGGTGGATCGCATCCAGCACCGTGACGCCGCCGTCGGAATGTTCCGAATGGCTGTGAATGTCGCCCACCAGCCATGTCCTGCGCTTGGGCACGAGGCGCACGCGCAGGTCCGTGTAGCAGTTGGGGCCGATCTTCACGATGCCCAGCACCACATCCCAGCGGCCCGGCAAGGCCCCAAGATCATAGCCCGGCGTCGCCCTGTCAGCTGCCACATGCACATGGCCGCGCTCGGAGCCCGACCAGCCACGCATGCGGCCATTCTGGGCAAGGCCAATGTCGATGACACTGCCGCCACTGCCGGCCGGGAACACATAACTGACCTCGATCCGCTCGATGCTGTCATCGACGGTAAAGGGAATTTCGATGAAAGACTTCTCGCCTTCCGGAAACTCGGTGATGCGGCGGGTGAACTCGTACAGCGGCTGGGTCATGTCAGGCTCGGCATTGAAGAGTTTGCAACAGCGCTTCGAGACAGGCTGAGCGTCAGGATTTCAAACGGCGCAAACGAGAGACTGACAGAGCCCTCCTCCACCGTCAGGGCTTCAGGCTCGCGCTCCAGAAGGTCCGTACGCGACACGGCGGCGATGGCAGGGTCCAGCCGCAGCCGCGCCTTGCGGCGGGTGCCGGAAACCTCCCACAGGCGCAGGATGATGGCATCACCATCCTCGGCCTGTTTCACTGCCTCGATGCAGACGCCCTCGCCCTCCAGCGTGAAAGGCATGGCAGCAGAGCCGCCAGCGGCAGCATCCGCAGCAGGAACGAAGCGCAGCGGCAGATTGAAAGCCTCCGCCGCCTGATGCACCGCCACCTTGTCCCCATCATGCAGCATCACCGCATAGCGCAGGTGATGCGCGCCCTGATCGGCCTCTGCCCAGGGCCAGGTGGGCGAGCGCAGCAGCGTCAGCCGCACATCACTGCCGATCGCGTCATAGCCGTATTTGCAATCATTGAGGAAGGCGGCCCCAAAGTCCGGCTCGCTGACATCGATCCAGCGCTGCATGGAACACTCGAAGCGGGCCTTGTCCCAGGAGGTGTTGCGGTGGGTGGCGCGGCGCACGTGGCCGAACTGGATCTCCGCATCAATGGCCGCCGTGTTGAGCGCCAGCGGGAAGGCTGCCTTCACCAGCGTGCTGTGCTCGTGCCAGCCGATGAAGCAATCCACCTCCACCTGCCGGGCGCCAGCCTCCAGCGAGATGACCTGCACGATGCGCGAGGATTCATAGCGCCATTCAAACCGGATGGCCGCCCGCAAGGGGCCGCGCTCCACCACCTCTGCCGAGACAAGATCATCGATCTCGAAGACCTGATCCTCGAAATCGGCATCAATGTCCCAGGCATCATATTCGGCCGGCATGTCGCGGAAGGCCTGCAGCCGGTTGGCTTTGGCGCCCGCCTTCAGCACCTGCCGTCCGGTCTTGCGGTCGAGGAGCGACACCATGCGGCCAGCCTCATCGAACAGCACCTCGACATGCTCATTGGCAAGCCGCTCCGGCGAGACGTCCAGACCGTCCAGCGGCGCAGGGGCCGTGTGGGCCTCCAGGCCGGCAAGCGCCAGCGGCGGCAGGGCCTCGACGCGCACCGCATGAGCCGCCGAACCATCGGCATGCACGATAGCCTGACCTGAAATGAGGCCGCCGGCATCCGGCATCATCACCAGCCCGCCGCGTGCCGTGCCCGAGGGATTGAACACCTGCGCCCCCTCACCCGGCAGCGCCGCAAGCAAGCGGGCTCTCAGCTCATCCGCAGCCGAGAACAGGCGCGCATAGTCTGCATCGCTGTCCTCATAGACCGCGCCGATGGAAGAGCCGGGCAGGATGTCGTGGAACTGGTTCAGCATCACAATGTCCCACAGGCGGCGCAGCTCTGCCGCCGGATAGGCCTCGCCATGCTGCGCCGCCAGAACAGCCAGCAGCTCCAGTTCCCGCAGCGCGGTTTCCGCCAGCCGGTTGCTGCGCTTGTTGCGGGCAACGGAAGTCAGCGTGCCGCGGTGAAACTCCAGATAGAGTTCACCCACCCAGGTGGGATAGTTCTCCGGATTGTCCGCCATGCGCTTCAGCAGCCGCTCGAAGAAGGGGCGCATGGGCGCATGTTCCATCTTCGGGCAGCCGGGAATGCCGCGTTCCATGCGGCGGATGTTGTGCAGCATCTCCCGCGTCGGCCCGCCGCCGCCATCGCCATGGCCATAGACGAGGAACAGCTCCTTGCTGAGATGCTGCTGCCCGTGCCGCCGCCAGGTGCCCATCACATGGGTGGGCTTCAGGTTGGGACAGTAGGTCGTGCCGATGCTCTTGGAGTCATACGGCTGCGTCGTCAGGAAATAGGCGGCAACCTTGGTGCCGTCGATGCCCTGCCAGAACAGGCTCTCCTCCGGCATGCGGTTGGTGTCGTTCCACGACAGCTTGTGCGTGACGAAAGTGTCCAGCCCCGCCCGCTGCATGATCTGCGGCAGGGCGGCGGAATAACCAAAGGTGTCCGGCAGCCATACCATGCGCGGGCGCACGCCATAGGTCTGTTCGTGATAGCGCACGCCATAAAGGATATGCCGCACCAGCGACTCGCCGCTGGAAATGTTCACATCCGGCTCCAGCCAGAGCGCGCCCTCGATCTCGAAACGGCCTTCCTGAACGCGTGACGCAATGCGCTGCGCCAGTTCGGGATAATCCTGCGCCAGATAGTCGAGCAGGACGCACTGGTTGTACATGAACTGATAGTCGGGGAACTCGTCCATCAGCGTCATCGCGGTGGCCATGGAGCGCGCCATCTTCTGCCGCGTCTCGCGCACCCGCCACAGCCAGGCCACGTCGATATGGGTGTGGCCGGTGGCGGTGATGACGGGCTTTTGCTCGAAATCCTGAGCCGCATAAATTTCGCCCGCGTGATAGCGGGCCAGCGCCAGCGAGGCGCGGAAGCGGGCGTCGTTGCCAGGGCGCAGATCAATCGCATCCACCGCCGCATCCAGCTGGCGCAGGATGAAGGAGCGGCGCGGATCATCCTCCGCCAGCAACCGCGCCACATCGAGCGGCACCCGCAGGTCGTAATAGGTTTCCTCAACATCGAGGTCATGGCGGACCAGATGGCAAGCAAACCCGAGCTGGCGCCGGTCCTCGATGGTTCCGGCCTCGATGAGGATATCGAAGGCCTCGCCGGGACGGGCCTCCTCGGTCAGCGGGAACTCCCGGTGGTTGCCATCCACGCCCTGGACGATGCGGCCGTTGACACGCACGAGGCACTGCGGATCGGACCGGCCCATGACGCTGCCGAAGGCCGCTTCCACATGCACGGCAAGGCGCTGGCCGATCAGTTCGTCGGGCAGCGTGATGCTGCCGCCGAACCAATAGTAGCCATCCGGCTCGCCCCAAACGAGGTCACGGCTGACCGGCGTCCAGTCTTCGCGCGAGGAGGCAACAAGGGCGGCGCGGGTTTCAGAGGACCCGGCGCAATAGCGCAAGGCCACCTCGTGGCCGGTGCGGGTGTAGATCCTCTGCTGCAAACGCGACAGCAGATGGTCCAGCTTGCGGATCAGCTTGCTCACGAAGGTTCCTCAAAGACCGTAGACAGACCAGACGGCGGGCGCACCGGAGACAACAACCTGCTCCTGCGCATGCCATCCCTGCGGCAGCGGCAACGGGCGCTCGATCACCACATCCTCCAGCACCAGCCCTTCCACGTTGTGGGCATAAAGACCGGGCATGCCGCCCGGATAGGGCACGAGGCCGATAACCTTGCCATCGGCGCCCTTCACCCAGGCATTGGCGCGCCCGGCAGCATCGGGCGAAGGGGCCAGATCGGCGGCGGTGGGACGCACATCGTAATAATGGCCGCGCCAAACCCCATCAGCCTGCACCAGACGGATGCGCGACAGCCGCAGACCCGAGATGGCACCGGGCTTGTCGGCGATGAGGTTCACCGCCCCTTCCATGCGCCCGGAAATATCCTCGAACACCACATCGCGCACATCGCCCGCAGCCTTGCCGCCGGGCGTACCCAGCGGGCGGCGGTCCAGCACGGTGATGGTCACCGCCTCGCCCGAGCCCCAGAAGCCCTCCGGCGTTTCCTCGCAGGACAGGCCGATGCGGCGGAAGGCAATGTTGCGCACCTTGCCGCCATCGCGCGAGAAGATGCCAAGCGCCCGGTTGGAGCCGAGGATGCGGCAGTCGCGGAACTCGATGTTCTCGAAATCGCCGTGGCTTTCCGTGCCCAGCTTCAGCGCGCAGCTGCGGCTTTCGATGTCGCAATCAGCCACGACAATATCGCGGCAGGCACCGGCAGGGGCGCCATCAAGGCGGGCGCTGGTCTTCAGCACGATGCCGTCGTCAGCGGTGGAAATGCGGCAGCGCTCCACCCGCACATCCCGGCAGGCATCCAGCACCATGCCGTCGGTGTTGGGCATTTCCAGATCATTGGTGACCGACAGGCCGGAGATCCGCAGGCCCTCGCACTCGACGAAGTGCAGCGTCCACATGGGCGAAGCTTCGACGGAAAAATCTGCGAGCGTCACGCCCTTGCAGTTTTCCAGCACCATCACCCGCGGGCGGGAGGCGGCAGGAACGAGCGTGCCCATATCCTCCAGACGGCCCGTCACATAGGCAGGCCCCGGCGCGCTGATGAGGCCGGGGCCGGTGATGGAGATATCCGCCGCATCCTTCGCCGTGATCATCGCCCGGCTGGACTGCTCCGCCTCGATGCCCACCTCATTGGCCGCATAGGCCTCGTAGCTTTCGGCAAAAACGAGCACGGCCCCGGCGCTGAAACGCAGATCAAGCCCCGAAGGCAGCTTCAGCCCGGCGCATGCATGACGCCCAGCCGCCAGCCGCAGCGCCTCGCCCTTTGCGGCAGCCGCCTCCATCGCCGCCTGCAGCGCAGCCGTTGCGTCGCCCTCCGCGGGCGTAAATAATTTTTCACCTGCGCACAAAGCACCCTCTCATCCACCGCCCTCCAGCAGCGAAATATGCAAAAGGATTAAACGGTTTTTTGCGGCAATCAAGGGCAGGAGATGCAGAAGAAGAAATTCCGCCGCAGAATTGGAAATGAAAAAATTTCATAATCTATCGTTTCCCTGACTTCCCTGCCCCACTCTCCACGCCGTCCCGGCCTCCGTGCCGGGACCTGTGAGGAACACACTGCCTTTCCGCTCCCTCGGCCGTCACCCCGGCCTTCGAGCCGGGGACCACTCGCTTCCAGAGCGCAGATGACCGGCAGGAAGTGGTGAAGCATATAGGGGTCAATGACCTGCCGCACGGCTTGAGAGAGTGGCATCTCTCAGCAAACGAGTAGTCCCCGGATCTCCACTGCGTTCCGCCCGGAGTGACGGTGGAGAGGCGGAGCGCCCATCACAGGCCCCGGCCCAAGGCCGGGGCGGCGCGGTGGGTGGAGATGCGGATTGCCTTTTGCCGCAGCCTCTCTTCTTGTCATCCCCGCGAAGGCGAGGATCCAGTAGTCTCGGGGCTCCCTCCCCTTGCACAGGGCGTACTAGATCCCGGTCTTGCCGCTGCGCGCCAAACCGGGATGACATGATGTGTGTTTGTGCGTCCCTCACCCCAATGCAGGGACGGAAACACAGCCCCACCGGAAACCGGTTCCCCCTCCCCCCCGAAATGCGCTAGAGCAGGGCAACGTTTTGTAAGGCCAGCTCCCGATACTGGCCGCCTCATCTCAAGGATACACCAATGCCCGAAGGCACCCCGCTGAATGCCCCCTTTGCCGAACTGACCAGGCCGGACCTGCGCCGTGAGATGGCCGGGATGGTGACCTTGCGCGATGCACTGAGGCTTGCCGTCAGCGCCTTTCAGGAAGCTGGGCTCTACTATGGCCACGGCTCGGCAACGGCGGTGGATGAGGCGGTGTTCATGATCCTTGAAAGCCTCAACCTGCCGGTTGACGACTTCAACGCCTTTGCGGACGCTCGCCTGACAGAACGGGAAAAGACGCTGCTGGGTGAGCGGCTGGCCCTGCGCATCGAAAAGCGCCTTCCGGCGGCCTATATCACCGGCCGCAGCTATCTGCTGGGCCTGCCGTTCCGGTCCGACGCCCGTGCGCTGGTGCCGCGCTCCTATATCGCCGAACTTCTGCGCTCGCCGCTGTTCGACGGCTCGGAGCCGGCCCAGAGCCTCATCGGCGATCCCTATGAGGTGACGTCCGTTTTGGATCTTTGCACCGGCGGCGGCTCGCTCGCCATCTTTGCCGCCTATGCCTTCCCCAATGCCGCGGTAGATGCGGTGGATCTGTCGCCCGAGGCCCTGAGCCTTGCGGCCGAGAACGTGCGCGATCACGGGCTTGAGGACCGCATCACCCTGCTGCAGGGCGACCTCTTCGCCCCCGTCAAGGGCAAGACCTATGACCTCATCATCACCAACCCGCCCTATGTGGGCCCGGAGGTGATGGAGGTGCTGCCGGGCGAATTCCTGCATGAGCCGCAGATGGCGCTGGCCGGCGGCGGTGGCGACGGGCTCGACCTGGTGCGCCGCATCATCGAAGAGTGCCGCGCCCACCTCAACCCGGAAGGCGGCATGCTCTGCGAAATGGGCGAGGACCACGACATTCTCGACGAGGATTATCCGGACTGCGAGTTCCTGTGGCTCGATTCCGAAGACTCCGCCTCCGAAGTCTTCTGGCTGCCTGCCACCTCGCAGTGGAGCTGAGGACAAGACGCTGCGCCGCAATCGTGTCACACGGTTGCGGCGCTTATCCCGGCACCCTTGATCGCACTTGCAAAGACCGCCGGTTTTGGGTCAGGTGCCGGGAGGTCCAGCCGCGCGCAGGTTTGATTGCCTGGCGCAAGGACCGGTGATTTTCTGGGCGGGAGCAACCATGCGCGAGGTCAATCCGAAGGTCTTTGTCAGCGCAAAGATGGTTGCCGAGCGGGCCGGGGTGTCGCGGTCAGCGGTCTCACGCACCTTCACCGACGGCGCCAGCGTTTCGGAGGAAACCCGCCGGAAGGTGATGGAAGCCGCCGAAGCCCTTGGCTATCACGTCAATCACCTGGCCCGGCAGCTGCGCGAGCGCAGCAACATCGTCTGCCTGATCGTGTCGGACATGACGACGCCCGTGCGCGCCGGAATGCTCGAAAGCCTGACGCGCAAGCTTCAGGCCGCAGGCAAGATCACCATGGTGATCAACACGGAAAGCAACGAGGAAAGCGTCGGGCGCGCCCTGAAGCTGACGCTGCATTACAGAGCCGATGCGACTGTGGTTCTGTCCGGCACCCCCTCTTCGTCGCTGGTCCATACGGCGCTCGCCAACGGCCAGCAGGTCGTGCTGATCAACCGCGACGATGGCTTGCACGGCGCCCAGAATGTCGGCGTGGACAATGGGATGGCAGCCAAAGAAGCCCTCTTCCTGCTCCGGCGCGCAGGCTGCCGGAGAATTGGCCTCCTGACGTCGCAGGCGCGCACGCCAAGCCTGCTGGCCCGTGAGCGCTGTTTCACCGCCGCCGCCTCTGCCTGCAACCTCGAGGTCACCGTCTTTGAGGCGGGCCCGACAGGCTACCGTTCCGGCTATGAAGCGGCCCGCCGCGTCTTTGCCCGCTCCATCTCGCCCGATGGCGTCTTCTGCGTCACGGATTTGCTCGCCCTCGGCTTCATGGACGGTGCCCGCCAGGAATTCGGATTGAAGATCCCGGAAGACCTGTGCGTCATCGGCTTCGACAATATCGAACAGGCGGGCTGGGAAGCCTATCAGCTTACGACCTTTGAACAGCCGCTCGACCGCATGGCAGGCCATGTGGTGGATCTGCTGACCTTGCCCGAACCATTGCCTGAAGAATTGCCCGGCAGGCAAAGTTCCGGGGCCGCCATCTTTGAACCGCTCCCGGTCTGGCGCCGTTCCGTGCGGGCAAAACCAGCCTGACACCAGGATTTCCATGCCTCGCGCAGGACACCAAGCCTTACGGCGCTGCCCCATCACGCCCTGAAATTATTCAGGCGCTGCACGGGTTTGACCCGTTTCTGACGCGCCAGACCCGTCAAAGACCGGCGGACGAACCAATTTTTGCACACATGTGCAAAGCCATCTTGTCATGAAAGCGTTGCGTTGGCGCGATAGGCAGTCACCGCCGGAGCCGGACATATTGCACTCATGTGCAGTCAGGTGTCCTGCCATGCAGAAACCCGTTCTGATGGCAGCCGGTGCTTCTCCTTTCCGGGCCGGAAGGGCGGGGCTCATGGAGAGCGAACGGCAGCGCCGGCCGGCTGCCGTAAACGGCGCTTGTGCCGCCTCTCGTTTGTTTGACCGCCGGCACGTGCCGGGTGCTCCTGCCTGGCCGCCATTGGAGAAGACAATGAACCGTCGCGCCTTTCTGATCTCTTCCGCTGGCTCCGCCGCCGGCATGATGCTGCTGCCGAAACTGTCCTTCGCCGCTGAAGGGCGGATCGACTGGTACACCAGTGCCGACAGCAACATTCTCGATTTCTGGACCAACATCGTGAAGCCGGCATTCGAGGCCGCGCATGCGGGTGTGAAGCTGAACCTCGTCGATGCCGGCGACAACTCGGGGATCCAGGCCATTGCCGAGCGCGCAATCGCGGCAATGCAGACACAGACCGATCCGCAGGCTGACTATTTCGAGCATGCCGATCCGCGCCTGCCGCTTGGCGCGATCGAGGCCGGCCTCTATGTCAACATGAAGGAAGCAGGGCTGGCCAACTATGCGAAGGTGAACCCGCTGGCGATCGACAGCGATTACAGCCTGCCCTATCGCGGCTCGCAGGTTCTTCTTGCCTATGACACCGCCAAGCTGTCCCCGGCTGACGCTCCCAAGACCTGGGATGCGCTGGTTTCCTGGATCAAGGCCAATCCGGGCCAGTTCGTCTATAACCGTCCGGACAAGGGTGGTTCCGGCGGCAACTTTGTCCGCCGCGCCATCCACCAGGCCAACGGCCTCGATCCCAAGGCTTTCCGGGTGGACAATTACACGGAAGCCTTCGGCAACGAAGCTCTGGGCAAGGCCTGGGACCTGCTCAAGGACATTGCCCCCTCGCTCTATGACAACGGCGCCTATTCCTCGGGCAACACCCAGTCGATCCAGTTGCTGGCTCAGGGCGTGGTCACCATGACGCCGGTCTGGTCGGACCAGGTGCTGCAGGCAATTGACAATGGCGTGCTGCCGGAAACGACCGGCATCGTGCAGCTGCAGGATCTGGCCCTGTGCGGCAACTTCTCGCGCGCCGTGGTGCTTGCCAATGGCCGCAACCGCGATGCGGCCCTCGCGCTTGCCAATTTTGTGCTGACCGAAGAAATCCAGAGCGCCATCCTGACCGAACTCGGCGGCTTCCCCGGTGTCAGCTGGGATTATGTTTCCCCTGAGCTGCGTGAAAAATTTGCAGACATCATCCCGGCTTCCATTCCGACCTTCCCGGCCGGCGCCTGGGAAACCGCCGTCAATGACGGCTGGTACCGCAACGTGGCACCGAACATCAACCGCCAGCAGTGAGCGGACAGACCGTGCCCGTCCGGCAAATCCATCCGGCAAGCAGGGGGCCAGCCGGCCTCCTGCTCGTCGCCGTGCCTGTGTTCCTCGCAGGCTGGCTCGTCATCTGGCCGATCTTCAGCGCCCTTTGGCGGACCGTCTGGCGTCCGCAGGCCGATGGGCAGATGGGCTTTGACCTGTCGAGCTACATCTTCTTCTTCTCCGATGCCTACAGCCTCAACAACCTGTCGCTGACGCTCTGGACCACGGGCGTCTGCGCGGCACTGCTTCTCGCCGTGTCTCTGCCGATCGCCCTTTACCTTCGTTTCGCCAGCAGCCGGACCGCCGCTTATGTGCAGGCGCTCGCTATCCTGCCGATGTTCGTGCCATCGATCATCCTGGCCTATGCCTTCATCCGTGTTCTGGGTCCCAACGGCATGGTGGATCTTCTGCTGAACAGTGCCGGACTGCCGAAAATCCGCACGCCCTACCTGACGCCATGGGGACCGGTCATCGGCCTCGTCTGGGACAACATCCCCCTGACCGTGCTCATCCTTCTGTCCGGGCTCGGATCCGTCAGCAACATGGCCATCGAAGCGGCTCGGGATGTGGGGGCAAACCGCCTGCGCGTGTTCTGGCACATCATCCTGCCGCGGATCGGAAATTCCATTCTGGTGGCTCTTTCCTTCGCAGTCCTCGGCATCTTCTCCGCCTTCACCCTGCCTTATCTGCTGGGACCCGCGTCCCCGGAAATGATGGGCCCCTTCATGCAGCGCACCTTCCGTGACCTGAATGACCCGATAGCGGCCATTACCCAGGCCGTCATCACATTCAGCATCTGCCTCGTCTTCGGGCTCTTCTATGTGCGCTCCGTCGCCCGCAACCAGGGAAAGTGAGACGACCGTGAGCAAGCTGACCGCCCCGCGTGCGCCCTTCGATGGAACAGGCCTTCTCTTCGCCGTCCTTCTGACGATTGCCGTTGTCCTGCCGCTGCTCGTCGTCGGTGTCTGGGCCTTCACCGAAGTCTGGCGCTATCCGAGCGTCATGCCTCAGCAATTCGGGCTGCGCTTCTGGGAGCAAACGCTGAACCGCTCCGATGTCTGGAATGCCTTGCGGCTCAGCCTCACGCTCTCGGCAGTCGTGACACTCGCATCGGCAGTGATCTGCCTGCCCGCGGCCTATGCCTTTGCCCGCATGCGCTTTCCGCTGAGGAACATCCTGTTCTTCTCGTTTCTCGCAGGCCACGCCTTTCCAAAATTCGGCCTGCTGGTCGCGATTGCGGCGATCTTCCTGCAGCTCGACCTGATCGGAACCTTCTGGGGCGTGGCGCTGATCCAGCTCGTCAACACGCTGATGTTCATGATCTGGATTCCCGTTGCGGCTTTCCAGGCAGTGGACCGCCGCATGGAGGAAGCGGCGCGTGATGTTGGCGCGGGGCCATTCCGGGTGTTCTGGTCGGTTACCCTGCCCCAGGCCGCTCCGACGATCGCAGCAGCCCTGCTCCTCACCTTTGTCAGCACCTTTTATGAAACCGAGGGCGCCTGGCTGATCGGCGCCCCCGGCATCCGCACCATGCCGGTGCTGATGATCAGCTTCATCAACAACCAGATGGTGATCCAGTTCGGCGCCGTGCTCTCGGTCATGCTCTGGGTTCCGTCCTTCATTGCCCTGATGTTCGCCCGCCGGGTGATCGGAGGTGCCTCCTTCGCCCGCGGCTTCGGCGGCTGAACGGTTCTTTCGGGAAAAAACAATGTCTGTTCTCAGCATAAACGGCATCTCCAAGGTCTTTCCCGGCGGAACCACCGCCGTGGACGGCTTCTCGCTTGAAGCCGCCGATGGCGAACTAGTCTGCCTGCTGGGGCCCTCCGGTTCCGGCAAGTCAACAGTGCTGCGCATGGTTGGGGGATTTGAGCGGCCGAGCGCGGGCGTGATTGCGATCGACGGTGAAGACGTGACACGGATTCCCCCCGAGCGGCGCCCCACCGGGATGGTTTTTCAAAGCCATGCGCTCTGGATCCATATGAATGTCTTCAACAATCTGGCCTTCGGGTTGAAGCTGCGGCATATGCCTGCGGCCGAGATCCGGGACAGGGTCGAGGCGGTGCTCGAACTGGTGGGTCTCGCCGGATATGGCAAGCGCATGACCACACAGCTGTCAGGCGGGCAGCAGCAGCGTGTCGCGCTGGCGCGTTCCCTGGTGCTGGAGCCCAAGATCCTGTTGCTCGACGAGCCTTTCGCCAGTCTCGACCAGCACCTGCGCGAACGCCTGCGCGAGGAGGTCCGCGATATCCAGCTGCGGCTGAAGATCACCACCCTTTTCGTCACTCACGGGCAGGACGAGGCCTTGTCCATGGCCGACCGGATTGTCGTGATGCGCAATGGCCGGACCGAGCAGGCGGACCGGCCGGACGTGGTCTACCGGAACCCGCAGACGCCATTTGTCGCCGGCTTTATCGGTTCCATGAATTTCATCGAAGGCGTCGTGGCCAACGGCCGGTTCATGCATGATGATCTCAGCGTGCCGCTGCCGGTGGCAGACGGTCCTGCGACCCTCGCCGTGCGGCCCGAAGCCCTTGGCCTTGCCGCAGACGCGAATGGGCCGGCGACGATCCATCGCATCACCGATTTCGGCACCCATGGCCTTGCCGATCTGGTCCTTGCCGATAGCACCCGGCTGAAAGCCATGGTTCCGGCACCCGATCACTTCGCGGCAGGGCAGACTGTCGGCCTGAGGCCCTCGGCCTTTGCCGCCTTCCGCAACGAACGGCAGATCTACAGGACAACGGCCCATGGCTGACCCGCTTTACATCGGCACAAACGGCCACCGCACCCGGCTGAAATGGCACAGGGCCCGCCGCAAGGGAACGGATGCGGAGTTCACGGCCTCGCGGATCATGGAAGCCATGCAGCTTGGCGCCAGCGTCGAGGTCGATCTCGTCGTGCATGCTGATCGCGGATTTGCGATCCTGCATGATCTGGATCTGGCACGCAGCACCACGGGGACCGGACTGGTGCGTGACACCAGTGCCGCAGTCCTGCGCAGCCTGGAACTCAGGGGAAATAATGGCGCGCCGATTGGCGAGACCGTGATGCTTCTCGAAGATCTCTGCGGCCTGCTGGCACGCGCGCCCGCCCATCCTGACGCCCTGCTGCAGCTCGATTTCAAGGAAGACCTGTCTTGCCTGGATGAGCGCACCGCCGCAAATTTTGCGCAGGCAGCCGGACCGGTTGCCTCCCGGCTGATCCTCTCCGGTGGTGATGCCGGCGCCGTTGCCCTTCTCGCCGCCCGGACGCCGGGACTGAAGACCGGCTGCGACCCGACCTATCCCGGTGTGCTTGATGGCCTGAAGAGTGTGCAGGACTTCATGAGCTTCATCACCCGCGCCCTTCAGGCGGCACCGGATGCAGCGATGATCTATCTGGATTATGAGCTGGTGCTTGCAGCCGATGCCGCAGGTGCGGATCTGATCGCGGCTGTACAAGCCGCCGGCCGCCAGGTTGATGCCTGGACGATCCGGACGGTCGAGACAGAGACAATCGCGGCTGCCCGCCGTCTGATCGAATTGAATGCCGATCAGATCACCACGGACGACCCCGAAAAACTTTACGAGGCCCTGGCATGAGCACCGGCTTGCAGACGATCGAGGCGGGCAAGGTGCTCGCAGACATGGAAGAAGCCGCGCGCCTCGCGGGAGATCTGACCCTCGGCTATTTCCACAAGCGCGGCACACTCCACATCGGGGTGAAGGGGCCAGGGGATTTCGTCAGCATTGCCGACGAGCAATCCGAGATCCTGATCCGCGATTACCTGCTGAGCCGTTATCCGGACTGGAGCTTCACCGGTGAGGAGTTTCCCTCTGTTGAAGGCGCCAGCACGGCATGCCGCTTCCTGGTGGACCCGATCGATGGAACGACCAACTTCCTCAATGGCATGGATTATACAATCACCATCGCCTTGCGGCAGGGCGCAAGAACCCTGTGCGGTCTCGTCTACAATCCGGTGACCGGTGAAATGTTCACGTCCATCCTCGGCGGCGGCGCCTTCGTCAATGGCGAGAAGCTCACCATCCGCGACAATGCGGACACCGGCCAGATGGTCATCGGCACGGGGCTTCCGGCACCGGGCCTGAGCCTCTATCCGGGAGCCTATGACCGGATCGATGCGATCCGCGCGCCAATTGGCGCCGTACGGGTCATCGGCAGCGCGGCCAACTGCTGCGCCTATGTCGCCAGTGGCCGTTTCAGCGGCTATTTCGAGCAGACCGGCTTCATTGATACGGCCGCCGGCATCCTTCTCATTCAGGAGGCGGGCGGCATCGTAACCGACTGGTGGGGGTGTGGGCCCGAACACTACGAGCGCTCCGGCATCCTCATCGCCGCCGCCCCTTCCGCCCATGCCTATCTGCTCAGCCATTTGCAAAAGGTAGCCATTCCGGACCAGTGGCGTCGATAGGGCTCCGTGTGAGCTTTGCGCGCGTGACGGATCGCTGAGCCTCAAGGCGTCCCGTCTTTACGCAGCAGGATGACCGTTCCCGCAGGATCCGAGGTCCAGAGGCCTGAGACACCGGTCAGCGGCTCCAGCTCATCACGCCGCGGGCTTCCCAGGCTGGCCAGGGCAGCATCGGGATTGTCATCAAAAAGTTCGATCCAGTCATCGGTCTGACTTTGATGCGGCACGCGGTCGCGATAGAACTCGACAGTTATCTCGGGCCCGGCTCCTCTTCAGGTGCCACGGCTCCCCGGCCAGGCCGTGAGTGCGAGATCGATCAGCCGCTTCAGCCGCGCATTGCAAGCGCCATCGCAGGCCTGTGCCGACATGCCTTGGATAATCGCACCATAAAAGCGCGCCAGCGTATCGGTGTCGGTTTCAACAGGCAGCTCACGTTCCTCGACGGCCCGGTCAAAGCGGGTTTTGAGGATCTGCATCGATGCTTCCCGCAAGGCCGCTGTCATCTGCGCGACGGATGCGTTTTCTTCCGCATGCTGCAGAACGGCCGTCGAGACCATGCAACCTCGCGGCTTGCCGGGCTGAGTGTCTCCATCAGCGATATCATAGAGATACAGCCTGAGGGCGTCGTAAGCTGGAAGAGGAGACGCCAAGATCTCCAGCCGCCGGCCGCTTTCACGGGCGATGCTGAACTCGAGCGCCTGACGGTACAACGCCTCCTTTGAGCCGAACATGGAGTAAAGCGTCGGCGGATTGATCCCCATGGCCTTCGTCAGATCGGCGGTTGAGGTCCCTTCATAGCCACGTTCCCAGAACAAGCGAGCCGCGATGTCGAGGCCCACGTCGCGATCGAGCGCGCGCGGTCTGCCCCGTTTGCGAACCGGATTCGACATTAAATAGTGATCCCTATTAATTTGTTGACAGGCCCCGCCACGCCCTTATTGTAGCGATCGCTATTTAATTTAGCATCGGAGCGATTCATGACCAAGAGACTTGAAAATAAGATAGCCCTCATCACTGGAAGTTCACGCGGCATCGGCCGGGCGGTTGCGCTTGCCTTCGCGAAGGAAGGCGCCGCTCTGATCGGCTTGCACTATACCGCAAATGCCGATGCGGCCAATGCCACGCTTCGCGACATCGAGGCGCTCGGGGTGAAGGCGGTTGGTGTCAAGGCTGACTTGCGGGAGGGCAAGGAGGCGGCCGGTAACCTTTGGGCACAGTTCAGCGAGGCCGCACGTGCCGAGACGGGTTCCGCCGCTCTCGACATTCTGGTGAACAACGCCGGCATCGCGCCCGCCCTGCCCTTGAAGCAGACGAGCGAAGCCGCCTTCGACGAGGTTATGACCATCAATTACAAGGCGCCCTTCTTCCTGATCCAGGCAGTGGCCGACCATATTCGTGACAATGGCCGCATCATCAATGTGTCCACCGGGTTCACCCGGATTGCAGCGCCGACCCATCCGGCCTATGCGGCCTCCAAGGGAGCGCTGGAGACATTGACACTGGCGCTGGCACCTGAGTTCGCCCCTCGGGGAATTACGGTCAATGCCGTGCTGCCGGGTGTGACGGAAACGGACATGAATGCCGAGTGGCTGGCATCGCCCGAAGCGCGCGCGGGCGCTGAGGCCCTCTCGGTTTTCTCACGTGTCGGCAAGCCGGAGGACATCGCCGGCGTCATCGCCTTCCTCGCATCGAACGACGCGCACTGGACGACCGGCCAGATGATTGATGCGACCGGCGGCGCCCGGATCTGAACGATCCCATCTCCGCCATGCAGCCATGAGCGGGCCGCCTCTCATGGCCCTGGCGGGCGCATCGCCATTTGGATGCGCTCGCCAACGCGGCATCATCCTTGGAAGCAGGCAATGTTTACTTTGGACGCACGGAGGAGGATTGGGCCTTCGTTTTGCCT
>NZ_JBVOUO010000008.1:0-223428 GCF_055685825.1 Pannonibacter sp. CBAS1226
TTCAAATCCAAATTGTCAAAGAACTGAACACAGAAGCGTTCACCCCGTTTCCGGGAACCGCAGACAACTAAACCGTTCGCTCTTGCGAGCTCCTCGCGGCTCAGTCGTTTTCGGCTGACCCGACAGCGCTTGGCGCCGTGTTTCCGTGGCGCCGCCGTCGATGGAGCGGTTTATAGCCAGACCCCTCAGAGGAGTCAACACAGATTGTCAAAAAAGATTCACAAGGCAGGAACCCCGCAGAAACGCTCAGGTTCACGCGGGCTGCCCCTGTGATTTGCGCCCCTTTTCCCCACAAGCCGGCTTAAAAAAATGCGGGCCGCCTGAAAAAGATATTCCCGTCCGCCTGCCAGCCCCGCCATCCGGCCGCAGGAGACGCGGGAAAGGCGCCTTCACACTGGCTCTGTCCCCCATCTATATATGGGCCAGCCATATTCATGCCTGAAACCGCGCTTATCGACCGCTTCACCCTCAGGTACGGGAACAACAGTGATATGGCAAAGCGCCTGCGCCGTTGACCTTTGCGGCGGCAGGCTGCATTTTCCGTCAGGTTCCGGATGGTTCCGGCCGGCGGAGGTTTCCGTGCAGTGCGTGGCCTTGCAAGGACAATGCGGGGCAGGACGACATGAACAGACAAGGCAACTGATGCATCTGGGCCCCTTTCAGTCTCACGCTCTTCCAGCGGTTGAACTTGGCACCATGCCGCCGCTCGTTGTCTATGACGAGCGGAACGCCTTGCCGGACCGCCGCAAGGTGAGCCTGCGCTGGCTGACCGGGACTGTTCTGACGGGCGTGACGTCGATCGTGTTGATGGGCGGCGCATTGGTAGCAGCCCTCGATGGACAATACCGCGTTGCCGCCGCGACCGCCCACACGCCCAGCCCTGAAATTCTGAACACCGCTGGCGCCGGGACGAAAGGGGACCGGATCAGCAAGGCCGCAGCCCAGTTCACCAGCAAGCGCATCATTCCGTTGAATGTCGTGACGCGCAGCGGTGATCAGGAACACATCAAGGCCAGACCATATACCTTTGTGAACACCACCCTGACCACCCGGCGCCTCACCGATGTGGAGGGCCGCATCCCGGCCTTCAATCCGCTGCAGATGTTTGCCGATCAGAAGCCGCTGGATGAGCGGACGGTCAGCGATGCGGTCTATTCCGCCAAATCGGAAGGTGAATTCACGCTGGCCCAGAGTGACTTTCCGGTCAACAGCCCGCTGATCGACACGGCCCTCACCCCTTCCGAGACGGAAGTGGAGCGGCAGGTCCGGGTTTCAGCCCAGTTTCTGAGCGAAAGCGGCATCCAGATCGCCTCGCGGACCATCGTTGACCCGGACCGTTTCGACTTCAACCTCGCCCGCCAGCCCGACTTTGCCCGGCTGTCCGTCCGGATCACCCAGGAAAACGTCTCCTTCGTTTCCAAGCAGGCGGGCACAGCCCCGGTGGCCGGCTTTGACGAGCGGATCATTCCGGTCGAGCAGGACATGGCCTTCAAGGACATTCTCCTCGACAATCAGGCATCTGATCCGGAGGCCGAGGCCATTCTGGCCGCCTTCCGCTTTGGCGCAGGCATTGTGGACCTGGCGCCGGGCGACAGGCTGCGTCTGGCGCTTGGCGCCGATCCGGCGGATCCAACAATCCCGCGCGTGGAGCGGGTCAGCATCTATAGCGAGAACCGGCACAAGGCGACCGTCGCCCGCTCCGACAACGGCATCTATGTGACCGCCAATGAGCCGGCCGGAGACTTGCTGGACGCCTTTGCCGAGGCTGACCGCAGCACCTTCAGCGGCAGCACCGGCGGCCCTTCGGTGTCGCTCTATGAAAGTGTCTATCAGACCGCGCTTGAGCAGCAGATCCCGGAAGACCTGATCAAGGAACTGATCGGCGCCTTCTCCTACGATGTGGATTTCAACGGCCGCGTCCAGCCGGGTGACTCGCTGGAAGTGTTCTATGGCGGCGGCGATGACGAGACTGGCGGGAACGGCGAGATCCTTTATGCCTCGCTGCACACCGGCTCCGCCGAGCGGCGGCTGTACCGCTTCCGCGCCCCGGACGACGGTTCGGTTGACTACTATGACGAGGAAGGCCGCAGCGCGAAGAAATTCCTGATGCGCAAGCCGCTCTCCGGCGGCACCTTCCGCTCGGGCTTCGGCATGCGCCAGCATCCGGTTTACGGCTTTGGCAAGATGCACACGGGCGTTGACTGGTCCGCCCCGCGCGGCACGCCGATCATGGCCTCCGGCAACGGCACCATCATCAAGGCCGGCTGGGAATCCGGCTATGGCAAGCGGGTGGAGCTGCGCCACGCCAATGGCTATGTCACCACCTACAATCACATGAACGACTTCGGCCCCGGCATCAAGGAAGGCGGGCGCGTCACACAGGGCCAGATCATCGGCTATGTGGGCTCCACCGGCCTCTCCACCGGACCGCACCTTCACTATGAGGTGCTGGTGAACAACAACTTCGTCGATCCGATGCGCATCCGCCTGCCGCGCGGCCGGGTGCTGGATGGCGACATGCTGGCGAATTTCGAGCAGGAGCGCACCCGTATCGACGCCCTGCTGGATCGCGGGCAGAAGCCTTCGCGCTTTGCGGCTGCATCCGCCTCAGAAACGGTGCGCTGACGCGGCAGCCTATTAAAAGGGCATCTTAAGGAAATTCACGGGAAAGATCACAATAACTTAGTAACATTATAATATAAATTGTCAACCTTATCTTGAAATTCAGCGTCATTAATTAAATGATCTGGAATCATACCGTGACAATTAATCAAAAAAAACTCGTAAATATCATCAGGAACTACATAATGCATCTCCAAGACTGACTGAGGCCCCGCAATCCAAGTAAGGCAGCCTTTCGAACGCATAGAAATTATAGTTGAATTATCGTAACTGCCCTTAAGCGTCCTCCTTCCTAGCTGACACATCTTATACAAGACACAAATCTCTTCCAAATTTAAAGATAAAACAGCCTTCTTTACAAATCCCCTTCGCCTTCTTTTATTAATAAAACGGCGAAATGAACCTATAGCAAAAAATAAAAAATCAGATGAAAGCCTTGCTATAGCCACCAAAAACATACAAAATACTATAAAACTATTTTCATTGGATAACTTCAATTGCGCCAAACCCACATGCTCAAGTGGAAAAAATAATAATAAAGCGCAAAAAAGAACCACGACTATCGCAGCATGTGGAGTTTTGACGTAAGCGAAGATAGTCGAAAAATCAGGCATGTTTTAGACCTTGAACCCGATAAAAGTATCATCCAGACTATTTTAGATAGAAACGTAAAATTTTTTCAAGAAATACTAGTCATAAATATTCAGTGATTTCGTATTCAGGAAAAATGCGACCCAACTCCTCATCGCCAGAATTCACGTTGCCAACTTGTCAAGCTAGCAAACATACCCGCCGGATCGCTCCGGCGGGTCCTTTTTTCATGACCTGGCGTTTTCAAGACTGGCGGCGCATCAGGCCGCCGCAGATTCGCCGGACGCCGGACCCGTGGCGAAGATCAGCCGGTCCGTTCCGGCGCTGACCGCCACGTGGTCGCCGTCCTTGACCGTGCCGGAGAGGATTTTCTCTGCCAGCGGGTCCTGCACATCCTTCTGGATCACCCGCTTCAGCGGCCGGGCGCCATAGGCGGCGTCATAGCCCTTCTGCGACAGCCAGCCGATGGCGCTGTCGTCCAGATCCAGCGTGATCTTGCGGTCGGCAAGCAAGGCCCGCAGCCGCTCCAGCTGGATCGAAACGATGGAAGCCATCTGGTTGCGCTGCAGCCGGTGGAAGAGCACGATCTCGTCCAGGCGGTTGAGGAATTCGGGCCGGAAATGGCCGCGCACCACACCCATCACCTCATCGCGTACCTTGTCCGTATCCTCGCCCTCCGGCTGGTTGACCAGATATTCGGCACCCAGATTCGAGGTCATGATGATCAGCGTGTTGCGGAAGTCCACGGTGCGGCCCTGACCATCGGTCAGGCGGCCGTCATCGAGCACCTGCAGAAGCACGTTGAACACATCCGTATGGGCCTTCTCGATCTCGTCGAAGAGCACGACCTGATAGGGCCGGCGGCGCACCGCCTCCGTCAGGGCCCCGCCCTCCTCATAGCCGACATAGCCCGGAGGCGCGCCGATGAGGCGGGAGACCGAATGCTTCTCCATGTATTCCGACATGTCGAGGCGGACCATCGCCGTGTCGTCATCGAAGAGGAAGGAAGCCAGCGCCTTGGTCAGCTCCGTCTTGCCCACGCCCGTGGGTCCGAGGAACATGAAGGAGCCGATCGGCCGGTTCGGATCCTGCAGCCCGGCGCGGGCGCGGCGGACGGCGGTGGAAACCGCATGGATCGCCTCGGCCTGGCCGATCACCCGGCCCGCCAGCACGTCTTCCATGCGCAAGAGCTTGTCACGCTCGCCTTCCAGCATCTTGTCGACCGGAATGCCCGTCCACTTGGAGACGACCTGCGCGATGTGGCTGGAGGTCACCGCCTCATCCAGCATCGCCCCCTTGGCACTGGCACCGGCCATATCGGCGAGCTTGCGCTCCAGTTCCGGAATGACGCCATAGGCCAGCTCGCCGGCCCGGGCAAGATTGCCCTGCCGCTGTGCCTTTTCCAGCTCGCTGCGGGCGCCGTCCAGCTGTTCCTTCAGCTTCTGCTCAAGGTTCAGCTTGTCCTTCTCGCCCTGCCAGCGCTGGGTGAGCGCATCGGATTCTTCCTCAAGCGACGTCAGCTCCTTCTCAAGCCGGACCAGACGGTCCTGCGCGGCCGGATCGCTCTCCTTCTTCAGCGCCTCACGCTCGATCTTGAGCTGGATGATGCGCCGGTCGAGCTCGTCAAGCTCCTCGGGCTTGGAATCCACCTGCATCCTGAGGCGGCTGGCCGCCTCGTCCATCAGGTCGATGGCCTTGTCCGGCAGGAACCGGTCGGTGATGTAGCGGTTCGACAGGGTTGCGGCGGAGACGATGGCCGAATCGGTGATGCGCACACCGTGATGCAGCTCATATTTCTCCTTGATGCCGCGCAGGATGGAGATGGTGTCCTCCACCGTCGGCTCGCTGACGAAAACCGGCTGGAACCGGCGGGCCAATGCCGCGTCCTTTTCCACGTGCTTGCGGTATTCGTCGAGCGTGGTTGCACCAACGCAATGCAGCTCACCGCGGGCAAGGGCCGGCTTCAGCAGGTTGGAGGCGTCCATCGCCCCGTCCGCCTTGCCTGCGCCGACCAGCGTGTGCATTTCGTCGATGAACAGAATGATGCCCCCCGCCGCCGTCTCGACTTCGGAGAGAACTGCCTTCAGGCGCTCCTCGAACTCGCCGCGGTATTTGGCACCGGCAATCAGCGATCCCATGTCGAGGGCGAGAAGCTGCTTGTCCTTCAGGCTTTCCGGCACATCGCCGTTGACGATGCGCAGGGCAAGGCCCTCGGCAATGGCCGTCTTGCCGACGCCCGGCTCACCGATCAGAACCGGATTGTTCTTGGTGCGGCGGGAGAGAACCTGAATGGTGCGGCGGATTTCCTCGTCGCGGCCGATCACCGGATCAAGCTTGCCGTCTCGGGCGGCCTGCGTCAGGTCACGGGCATATTTCTTCAGCGCATCATACTGGCTTTCGGCACTGGCAGAGGTGGCCGTGCGGCCCTTGCGCAGGGCATTGATCGCCTGGTTGAGGTTGGCCGGGGACACGCCCGCCTTGGCCAGCAGCTTGCCGGCCTCGCTGTCATTGTCCATGGCCAGAGCCAGCAGCATGCGCTCGACGGTGACGAAGCTGTCGCCCGCCTTGTCGGCCACCTTCTCGGCCTGCTCGAAGAAACGCGCCATGGCGGGAGACAGATAAAGCTGCCCCGAACCGCCGGAGACTTTCGGCAGACGGGAAATCGCCTGCTCGACGGCGATGCGGACATCCTGGGACGAGCCGCCCGCACGGTCGATCAGACCGGCGGCCATGCCTTCCGGATCATCGATCAGCACCTTGAGCAGATGTTCGGGGAGGAACTGCTGATGCCCCTGCCCCAGCGCAAAGGTCTGCGCAGACTGGATGAAGCCGCGCGCCCGTTCGGTGTATTTTTCCATATTCATTCGCAAAACTCCTTTCCGCCTGACCACCCGTAGCATGGCCGACGTGCTGGACTGCGGGCCCCATTCGGCAGGCAGCCTCGGCCTTGCGGCCGCAAGCTGCCCCAGCGGGCACCCGCGCCATCACTCGGATGGCAAGGCTCATATAGTGTTGCAAATTGACAACAAAAGGGGGTGTCCGGCAACTCCGGAAGGATCCTGATCCCCGGAGCTTTCGCGGGGCTCACCCTGCGCAGCCAGGCGCAAAGAGAAGATGGGCCGGCAAGCGCAAAGAGAAAGGGCGCCCCGAAGACCGGAGCGCCCTTTCGTATCTTTCTGTACCCTGCGGCCTGATCAGGCGTCGCTGGAAGTGGTTTCTTCCACATCCTTGGTGCGGCGCGGACGCGGCGTGCGCCGGGCGCGGGGCTTGGGCTCCTCACCGGCTTCCACCGGAGCGGCAGCCTCGGCCGGAGCCGGGGCAGGCGCGGCGGCGGCCTCTTCAGCCGGAGTTTCCTCGCCCTCACGGCGCTGGCCACGGCCACGGGTACCGCGCAGGCGGCGGCGCGGACGGCCATCCTCACCGTCTTCACCTTCGGCTCCGGGATAAACCGCAGCTTCCGTCTGAACCGGCTCGTCATGGACCGGACGGCTGATATGCCCCCCGTTCAGGCCCGGAACCGGCATGTGCTCGATGAAGGGCTGCGGCTCATCGGCCGCAACATATTCAACCGGGCGCGGTGCGCGTTCCTGGCGGTCGTCGCGGTCGCGGCGCTCATACCGGTCCTGACGGTTGCTGCGTTCGGAACGCTCCTGACGCATCGGGCGGTCACCCCGTTCGGGGCGCTCAGCACGCTCCTGACGGTCACCCCGGTCCTGACGGTCCCTGTCCTGGCGTTCGCCACGGTCCTGACGCCCGGGACGGTCCTGCCGCTCCATGCGCTCAGGACGTTCGGAACGTTCGGGCCGCTCCGGCTGGTCCTGACGGTCGGAACGCTCGTTGATCTCGGCGCCGTCGGCACCCTGATCCTCGCCATCCTCCTCGTCATAGCCGTTGTCGAACCGCAGGCCGCCGCTTGCCGCCATGTTGGGCTGAGCCGCCGCAACGATGCGGTAATAGTGCTCGGCATGCTGGAAATAGTTTTCCGACATGATCCGGTCACCGGCTGCCTGTGCGTCGCGGGCCAGCTGCTGGTACTTCTCGGCGATGTGCAGAGCCGTACCCCTGATCTTCACGTCCGGGCCGTTCGATTCAAACGTCCGGGTCAGCGGATTCGGTCCCTTACGGCCCCGGTTGTTCCGCATACGCTGCTTGTTTTGATTTCCTGGTCTCATCCTGCCGTTAACTCTTAAGGAACGGCGGCCGGCAAGGCCGGCCAATCAAAAGCGCGTCTGTATTCCCTGCGCTGGGGTTCCGGCTTTACCCGGCTCCAGTGAAGGGAGCATGACCGGCTGTGAACAATGAACCGCCACGACAGCCTCACCCGGCGAAGGGCAACGCAATCGTCATATTCTGCGACAGACCGACAGTCCGATTAATCAGAAAATGTTCGGTTTCCAAAACGCGTTGCGATCGTTCGGCCCATAATCCCTGCGTGGGCTGGATCGCCGATATGGCGAGAAACTCGCCCCGACCGCGTTATCCCGGCTTCGGCAAAGTGAAACTAGCCGGTTCGCGTCAGATTTCCAAGCCTTTTTTCAAGGATGTCCGCAGTCAACCCGATGCCGGCTTAATGCCCGTCACCACACGGTCATTTCCGCCGAGATCCTGAATGATTTCAAGATCCTGAAATCCGGCCTCAGCCATCAGGCCACAAACGGCCCCGCCCTGGTCAAAGCCAATCTCGAAGCCGAGCCGCCCGCCGGGGCGCAGCGCAGCCAGCGCTTGCGGCACGATTGCACGGTAAGCAACAAGCCCGTCAGGCCCGCCATCAAGCGCCAGGACCGGGTCATGCTTGCGCACATCTTCATCGAGCCCGGCGATCACATCCGAGGCGATATAGGGCGGATTGCTGACGATCCAGTCGAAGACAGGCGCAAGACTTTCCCCATAACTTGCCTGCGCAAAGCAAAGCCTGTCTTCCAGCCCGTGGCGCCCCGCATTGGCCCGCGCTGTCTCCAGTGCACCGCGTGACAGATCAATGGCCAGGCCACGTGCCTGCGGCAGCTCGTTGAGCAAGGCCAGAATGATGGCGCCCGTCCCCGTGCCGATGTCGGCAATCAGCGGACTGGAGAAGCCGCCAGTCCGCGCCAGCATCGCCTCCACCAGAATTTCCGTGTCGGGACGCGGCTCCAGCGTATCCGGGGAGAGGGCGAGATCCAGACCGAAGAACTGCCGCTCGCCCAGAATGCGGCCCACAGGCTCCCGCGCCTCGCGCCGCTGCGCATAGTGGCGGGCCAGCGCAGCCACAGCCCCGCTCACCGGATCATCACCGCGCAGCACCACATCACCAGGAGACAGGCCAGCGGCAGCGGCCACCAGCAGCCGGGCATCCAGCTCCGGCGAGGCAAGGCCTGCCTTGCGGAACCTGTCGCGCAGCGCGCGGTAAAGCGCCCCGAGAGTTAGCCCCTCCCCTGCCCCGGACATGGGATCAGCCCTCCTCGGCCGCCATCAGCGTTGCCTGATGATCGACGGTCAGCGCTTCCACCAGCTCGTTCAGCGCTTCGCCCGCCAGCACCTGCTCCAGCTTGTAGAGCGTCAGGCCGATGCGGTGATCGGTGACCCGGCCTTGCGGGAAATTATAGGTGCGGATGCGCTCCGACCGGTCGCCGGAGCCCACCTGCAGGCGCCGCGCCTCGGAACGCTCGTTCGCTGCCTTGTCGCGCTGCGCATCATAAATGCGGGCGCGCAGCAGCTGCAGGGCTCTCGCCCGGTTCTTGTGCTGGGAGCGTTCGTCCTGCACCGCCACCACAATCCCGGTGGGAAGATGGGTAATGCGCACGGCCGAATCGGTGGTGTTGACATGCTGGCCGCCCGCACCCGAGGCCCGGTAGGTGTCGATCTTCAGGTCCGATTCCTGCACATTCACATCCACCTCTTCGGCCTGCGGCAGCACGGCAACCGTCGCGGCAGAAGTATGAATGCGCCCGCCCGATTCGGTTTCAGGCACGCGCTGCACCCGGTGCACGCCTGATTCGAACTTGAGCCGGGCGAACACATTCTCGCCCGTGACGGAGGCGATCACTTCCTTGAAGCCGCCTGCCTCGCCTTCGCTGGCCGACAGCACCTCCACCTTCCAGCCCTGCAGCGCGGCATAGCGCTGGTACATGCGGAACAGGTCACCGGCAAAAAGCGCTGCCTCATCCCCGCCCGTTCCGGCCCGCACTTCCAGAATGGCGTCGTTCTTGTCGGCGCTGTCCTTGGGCAGAAGGCCGATGCGCACGGCCTGCGTCAGCTCCTCCACCTTCTGCGTCAGCTCATCGCGCTCCAGCTCAGCCAGTTCCCGCATTTCCCGGTCACTGCCCGCCTCGGCGATCAGCACCTCGGCCCCGGCCAGATCTTCTTCCGCCTTGCGCAGGGCCTGCACGGCGCGCACCAGCGGCTCCAGCTCGGCATATTCGCGCGACAAACGCACATATTCCCCCGCATCCGGACCGCAGGACATGCGGTGTTCGAGTTCGGCAAAGCGGTTCAGCAGTGTGTCGAGTTTTGCTTGCGCCAGCATGAGCGCATGTCTCCAGAGCCACGGGAGAAAGGGCCCTCCCGGCAGTAAACAGGATGAACGGCAGGCGCGGCGCTACAGCGCCACGTCCTGCTCTTCGGCAAAGCGCCGCAGGAAGGCACGGATTTCGTGATCCGGATGGCCATGATCAAGGCGCGGCAGCAGGCGTGCCGACAGGCGCCCCGCATCAAGGCTGCGCAGCATCGCCTTCACCGGGCCCAGCGAGGCCGGCGACATGGACAGGGACCGGTAGCCGATCCCGATCAGGGCCATGGCTTCCAATGGCTTGCCGGCGATCTCCCCGCAGAGCGTCACCGGCACATGGTGCCGCCCGGCCACATCCACGATCTGCTTCAGCGCCCGCAGGAAGCCGGGGCCGAGCGTGTCATAGCGGTCGGCAACACGGGTGTTGCCCCGGTCCACGGCACAGAAGAACTGGAACAGGTCGTTGGAGCCAATGGAGGCAAAGTCCACCGCCTGGAACAGTTCTTCCAGCTGGAACAGCAGCGAGGGCACCTCGATCATCACGCCGAGGCGGATGGAATCGGGCACGTCATGGCCATGGCGGCGGGCGTGTTTCAGCTCGCGCTCCACCAGTTCCTTCGCCCGGTGGAACTCGGAGACTTCCGAAACCATCGGGAACATGAGCTTCAGCTCGCGGCCTGCGGCTGCGCGCAGCAGCGCACGCACCTGGGTGCGCAGCAGGCCCGGCCGGTCAAGGCCGAGGCGCAGGGCGCGCCAGCCCATGGCCGGGTTCTCTTCCTGGATCGAGCGCAGATAGGGCAGCACCTTGTCGCCGCCGATATCGAGCGAGCGGAAAGTGACAGGCTTGCCATCCGCCGCATCCAGCACCTGCGTGTACTGGGCCTGCTGATCGGACAGGCGCGGGAAGGACGAAGCCACCATGAACTGCAGTTCGGTGCGGAACAGGCCAACCCCCACCGCCCCCGATTCGGTCAGATGCGGCAGATCGACCAGAAGGCCCGCATTCATCTGCAGCGCGATTTCCACCCCGTCCTTGGTGACGGAGGGCTTGTTGCGCAACCGGCGGAACTGGGCCTGACGGCGGGCGCGGAAGCGCACCTTTTCCGCATAGGCATCCTGCACGTCCGAAGCGGGGCGCAGATGCACCTCGCCGGTGCCGCCATCAACGATGATGGCATCGCCCGCATCCGCAAGGCTGACGATATCCTGCACCTGGCCGACAGCGGGAATGCCGAGAGCCCTCGCCACGATGGTGACGTGACTAGTCGGACCGCCCTCCTCCAGCACCACGCCGCGAATCCGGTCGCGGTCATAGTCGAGAAGCTCGGCGGCGCCCATGTTGCGGGCAACGATGATGGCATCCTGCGGCAGGCTGCCGGCGCCACCGCTGTGCTGGCGGCCCATGAGTTCGCGGATCAGCCGGTGCGCCAGATCGTCGAGGTCATGCAGGCGCTCGCGCAGATAAGGGTCCGTCTGGCGCAGCATGCGGGCGCGCATGTCGCTCTGCACCTTTTCCACGGCGGCTTCCGCCGTCAGGCCGTTGCGGATCGCCTCTTCGATCTTGCGGATCCAGCCCCGGTCATAGGCGAACATGCGATAGGCTTCGAGCACATCCCTGTGCTCACCCGTCTGCGCAAAGTCACCGGAGGCCAGCAAGCTGTCGATGGACAGGCGCAACCGGTCGATCGCGCCCTCAAGGCGGCCCGTCTCGTGGTCAGTATCCTCGGCAATGAGATTGGTGACGACGACCCGCGGCTCATGCAGAACCACGTGGCCGAGCCCCACACCCTCCGCCAGCCCGACGGCCGAAAAGCGGAAGGGACGGGAGAGGTCCAGCCCCGTGCCGGGCTTGGCGATGGCTTCCAGTTCGCCGGCAGCGACCATTTCCGCGATGACCATCGCGGTGGTCTGCAGTGCCTCGACCTCGTCCTCGTAATAGGTGCGGTGCGACTTGTTCTGCACCACCAGAACGCCGAGCGTGCGCCCGGCGCGCAGGACCGGCACACCCAGGAAGGAGTTATAGGCCTCTTCACCGGTTTCCGGCAGATAGGCGAAGGCGGGATGCGCCCGCGCATTGGGAAGATTGAGCGGCCGCGCTTCGGCGGCAATCAGGCCGACGAGGCCCTGCCCGACGCGCAGCGACGCCTGGTGCACGGCCTCGCGGTTGAGGCCTTCGGTGGCATAAAGCTCCAGAACGCCGTCAGCACGCAGAATATAGACGGAGCAGACCTCGGCGACCACATTCGCCGCGATCAGGACCACGATCTTGTCGAGCCGCTCCTGCGCGTTGATCGGCTCCGCCATGACTTCGCGAAGCCTGCGGAGCAACAGGCGCGGACCGGCCAGGTTGCTGCGCATGGGTCAGCTCCGTTCCTGTCGGCGCGGGCAGGCAGACACGGTCATCGCATCTGCCCGGCCCAGGCTGGTTATTACCCGTCCAAACCGTATAGCGAATGGAGAGTCCGGACCGCAAGTTCCGTGTAGGCGGAATCGATCAGCACCGAGATCTTGATTTCGGAAGTGGTGATCGCACGGATGTTGATGCCCTTCTCCGCAAGGCCGCGGAAACACTCGGCTGCAACGCCCGCGTGCGAGCGCATGCCGATGCCGATCACCGACACCTTCACCACATCGCGGGCGCCTTCCAGAGCACCGAAACCGAGTTCGGCGCGCCTGGCTTCCAGCGTGCTCATGGCCCGGTCGTATTCTGATTCGGGCACCGTGAAGGTGATGTCCGTCGTCTTGCCGTCCGGCGAGATGTTCTGGACGATCATGTCCACGTTGATGTTGGCGTCGGCCAGCGGGCCGAACACGGCACCGGCAACACCCGGCTTGTCGGGCACGTTGCGGATGGAGATCTGGGCTTCGTCCTTGGCAAAGGCGATGCCGGTCACGACTTGCTGTTCCACGAGTTCGTCCTCGTCGCAGATGAGAGTTCCGGGGGGAAGACCGTCCTTGCCCTCCTGCGGGGCATCGGGATCGTCAAAGCTTGAACGCACGAAGGTACGCACGCCATGCACCATGGCCATTTCGACCGAGCGCACCTGCAGCACCTTGGCGCCGAGCGAAGCCATTTCGAGCATTTCCTCGAAGGCGACGCGGTCAAGGCGGCGGGCTTTCGGCACGATGCGCGGATCGGTGGTGTAGACCCCGTCCACGTCCGTGTAGATGTCGCAGCGGTCGGCCTGAATGGCGGCGGCAATGGCCACGGCCGAAGTGTCGGAGCCGCCACGGCCCAGCGTGGAGATGCGGTTGTCCGGGGCAATGCCCTGGAAACCGGCCACCACGGCCACCTGGCCCTGTTTCAGCCGCTCCACCATGAAGGCGCCATCAATGCCCGCAATGCGGGCCGCGCCATGCGAGCCATCGGTCCGGATCGGGATCTGCCAGCCCTGCCAGGAGCGGGCATTGACGCCCATTTCCTGCAGCACGATGGCCAGAAGCCCCGAGGTAACCTGCTCGCCGGAGGCGACAACGGCATCATATTCGCGCGCGTCATGCATGGGAGCGGCTTCACGGCACCAGGCGACCAGCTGATTGGTCTGCCCGGCCATGGCCGACACGACGACGGCAACTTCATGGCCGGCGTCAACTTCCCGTTTCACATGGCGGGCTACATTGCGAATGCGTTCGATATTCGCGACGGACGTGCCGCCGAACTTCATAACCAGTCGGGCCATCGTGGTTTTTGTCTTCCCGTCGAGAGCCATATGGGCGCGAGCGCGCCCGGCGGATCGGCCGCAATCCATACAGCCACAACGCCGCATCTGCAACAGGGAGCCTTGACAAAGCGGCCCTGACGCGAAAGGTCACACCTCAGAGCGCAAGCCCCGCGCAAGACCTCATCCGGGAAGGACAGTCATGAGCACCGAGACCACGAGGGACCAGGCCGCAACCGGCAGCACCGTCGATGAGCGGGAAGTGGCCCGTTTTTCCGCCATGGCCGCCGAATGGTGGGACCCGGCCGGCAAGTTCAAGCCGCTGCACAAGTTCAATCCGGTGCGCCTTGCCTATATCAAGGAACAGGTCTGCGCCCGCTTCGGCCGCGACCCCAAGGCCAGTGACGCCTTCAAGGGCCTGCGCTTCCTCGACATCGGCTGCGGCGGCGGGCTCTTGAGCGAGCCCATGGCCCGTCTTGGCGCCGAAGTGGTGGGCGCCGACCCGTCGACGGTCAATATCGAGATCGCGAAGCTCCACGCAGCCCAGTCCGGCCTTGCCATCGACTACCGCGCCTCGACCGCCGAGGAACTGGCGGCAGCGGGCGAGACCTTTGACGTGGTGCTGAACATGGAAGTGGTGGAGCACGTCGCCGATGTGCCGCTGTTCCTCACCGAGGTGTCGCGCATGGTCCGCCCCGGCGGGCTGATGTTCGTGGCCACCATCAACCGCACCCTCAAGGCCTATGCGCTGGCCATCGTCGGCGCCGAATATGTGCTGCGCTGGCTGCCGAAAGGCACCCACTCCTACGAAAAGCTGGTCCGCCCGGAGGAAATCGAGCGCCCGGTGACCGCCGCTGGCCTCACGGTGACCGACCGCTGCGGCGTCACCTTCAACCCGCTCACCGACAGCTGGAACCGCTCGCGCGACATGGACGTGAACTACATGCTCCTCGCCAGCCGCTGAAGCAGCCACCCGGGACAGAGAAACGGTCAGATCAGGAAAACGGAATAGTGTCACGTGACGCTATTCCGTTTTCACCAAAAGCGTCACGCCTCTATTCTGCAGGCCATTCAGACATTTACCCGAGCACAGCCTGTCATGACGCCGGACCTGATCGCCGCCTTTATTCTTTACGCCTTCGTCTCCTCCATCACGCCGGGGCCGAACAACACCATGCTGCTGGCCTCGGGTGTGAACTTCGGCCTCAGGGCCTCCCTGCCGCATATTCTCGGCATCAATATCGGCTTCTCGATTCTGGTGCTGTCCTGCGGGCTGGGCATAGGCGCACTCTTCGAACTATGGCCCGCCCTCCATGACGTGCTGAAATATGCCGGTGCGCTTTACATGGCCTGGCTCGCCTGGAAGATCGCCCGCTCCGGCGCGCCGCAGACTGCGGGCGCCAAGCCGAAGCCTTTCACATTCCTGCAGGCGGCCGCCTTCCAGTGGGTCAATCCGAAGGCCTGGATCATGGCCATCGGCGCCATCGCTGCCTACACACCCGCAGACGGCTTCTTCACCAACGTGCTGATCATCACCCTGCTCTACAGCCTCACTGGCGGCCCCAGTTCTCTCGCCTGGGCGGCGGCGGGCACGCTGCTGCGCGGTTTCCTAGCGAACCCGAAGCGGCTGCAGGTCTTCAACATCGCCATGGCACTGCTGCTTCTGGCATCGCTTTATCCGGTCATGATCGATGCCGCGCAGGGCATTGGCCTGATGCTGCACTGACATCCTGCTTCTGCCGTCCATTGACTGTGGAAACAGCAACCATATGATCCTGGTCAATGCTTGAGACAGCGGATGCTCAAGATTGGCGGCATGACCAGTGACATGACCCTTGCAGGCTTCATCGGTGCCGTCTGTGTACTGCTGTTGACCCCCGGCCCGACCAACACGCTCATGAGCATTGCCGGAGCAAGCGCGGGCATGCGAAGGGTCGTGTCTCTGCTTCCGGCGGAGATACTGGGCTACCTCCTCACCATCGTTCCGCTCACCCTGCTCGGTTCAAGCCTGTTTGCCGCCTGGCCACAAGCGGCAACAGCCGTGAAGTTTCTGGCCGGCCTCTGGATCATGATACTCGCCCTGCGCCTCTGGCGTCTGCCGGACCCGGAATCAGCGAAGGGGCGTGTCACGCAGGGGCAGGTGTTCATCACCACCCTGTTGAACCCCAAAGCCCTGATCTTCGGCCTTGTCCTGATTCCCGGACCGCCGGATGCACGGTTTCTTCCCTACCTGACGGTCTTCTGCAGCCTCGTCATATCGATTGCCCTGCTTTGGGGCTTTGCTGGACGGCTGACGCAGACAGGGGCCGCTTCCGGACAAAAGCGGCTGCAGGTTTTTCAGCGGGCGGCAGCGCTCTGGCTCATGTTCATCTCGCTCTCGCTGATTGCCCGCACATTGACAGCCTGACACACCTCGCAGAGAAAGACTTCTGACTGGACACGTCAACACCAGCGGGAGATCCCCACGCATGACCGAGGCTGTCGTCTTCATTCCGGGCCTGCTCTGCACCGAGCTGCTGTTTGCCGCACAGATCGCCGCCTTCTCGGACCGGCCGATCCTCATCGGCGATCACCGGGAAGCGGACAGCATCAACACCATCGCGGAGGGCATTCTGGCAGCAGCACCTGAGCGCTTTGCCCTCGCCGGGCTTTCCATGGGCGGCTACATCGCCATGGAGATCATGCGCAAGGCGCCGGAGAAGGTGACGCGCCTGGCCCTGCTGGACACCAGCGCCCGGCCCGACATGCCGGAGCAGGGCGAGCGCCGCCGCGTTCTGATGCAGATGGCGCAGTCCGGCAAATTCGCCAAGGTGCCGCATCTGCTCTATCCGGGGCTGGTGGATGCCTCGCGCGCCGAAGATGAAACGCTGAAGGCCGTGGTGGTGGAAATGGCGGAAGACACGGGGCCCGAGGCTTTCGTGCGCCAGCAGACTGCCATCATGGCCCGGATCGACTCCCGCCCCTTCCTCGGCCAGATCGCCTGCCCCACGCTGGTTCTGGCAGGGGAAGGCGACACGCTGACTCCGCCCGCAATCGCCCGTGAGATCCACGAGGCCATCCCCGGCAGCAGCCTCAGCCTGATTGCCGGGGCCGGGCACCTCTCCACGCTGGAGGCCCCCGGCGCCGTCACCGCAGAGCTGCAGGCCTGGATGCGTGCCTGAGAGGTCAGGCCGGCCGCGTCACACTGCCGCAGGATTTGAGGGCCAATGCCGCAATCCCGCCGCAGACCGGGCATTTTCTTATGAGGCAGATCAAAACGGTTGTCACATTCCCTTGCTAACCTAGCGGCACGTGTGCATGCTGAGGTCTCACCCGCGGTAATTGCCAGCAGCATGCAGGCTACGGCCTGACAGACCGCAAGCAGCGGCAAGGCAGGCGTCTATCCTCTGAAGACGCGCAATCGACATCTGTGGGAGGTCGACATGACAAAAAACCGGATTGAACATGACACCGCCGGAAACGGCACCATGGGGCTCACCGCACCGTGGATGAATGTGGCATCCAGCAATTGGGCCAATAACTGGTCATGGGCCGAACGCTCTGACAAGCTGGGCGAACACACGCTCAGCGCCCTGGAAACCGCCAGCCGTCAGATGCTGGAAGGCAGCGAGAAGGCTTTCACCGGCCACATGGACTTCGTGAACCAGCGGCTCAAGGCAGATCTCGCCTGCTTCCGCTCGCTCGTGGCCTGCAAGGAACCGGCAGAAACCGCCAAGACCCTGCAGGGCTTCTTCCGTGACATGTGGCACGACTACGAAGCCCAGGCGCAGAAGACGCTGGAGCTGTTGCAGACCAGCCTCGCCGAAACCTCGAAGGCCGGGGATCTGGTCGTCGATACGGCGGCAGAGGTGGTCGAAGACATGGCCCAGCAGACCATGGAAGCGGCCTCCAAGGCCATGGAACCGGCCAACAGCAACGGCAGTGGCGAAACGGCAGCCCGCAAGGCCGCCCCGCGCGCAAAGCCGGCTGCCAGCGCCTGATCAGGCTCCATCCAACAACAGCCGGGCCACCCGTTCAAGCTGGCCCGGCTGCTGGCATGGACTGAGCGAAGGCAGCAATCAGTTGCGGTCTTCCGGCAGCACCGGAAGCGGGAGGATGCTGATGCCCTCTTCCAGCAGGGCCTGGGCATCATCCGGGCTGGTTTCGCCGTAAATGCTGCGATGATCCGCCTCGCCATAGTGCATCTTGCGGGCCTCATCGGCAAAGGACTGGCCCACATAATCGGCATTCGAGACGATCTGCTGGCGCAGTTCCCGGATCTTCTCAAGCAGCTCGGCGTGGCGCGAATCCGAGGCGATCATGGCCGAAGTTGCCCCGGCCCCGGCGGGCGCTGCAGGCGCGTCAACGGCTGCCGCCGCTTCCGCGCCGCCGCTGACAGGAGCAAGGCTCTCCCGCCGCTCCGAGGTGCTGACGGCAGGCGCCATCAGCGCCTTGGTCACCGCATCGGATCCGCAGGCCGGACAGCTCATCAGTCCTTGCGCCGTCTGGCGCTCGAAATCTCCGGAATTGCGGAACCAGCCCTCGAACTCATGGGCATTGTCGCAGCGGAGCGTGTAACGGATCACGCCTCAATCTCCTTGCCGGTCTGCGTCAGGGTGAAATCCCGCTCGTTGGCGATGGCGGGAATGCGCTGACGCGCCTTCTGCGTTTCTTCTGTGTCGATACGGGCGGTCACAAAGCCCGGTTCATCATGGTCAAGTTCCGCGATCACCGCGCCCCAGGGATTGACGATCAGGCTGTGGCCATAGGTCTCGCGCCCGTCCTCATGCTTGCCGCCCTGAGCGCTGGAGATGACGAAGGCGCCATTCTCGATCGCCCGCGCCCGCTGCAGCACATGCCAGTGCGCTTCGCCGGTCTGGCGGGTGAAGGCGGCCGGCATGGTCAGCACCTCGGCTCCGGCGCGCGCCTGCGCCCGGAACAGGGCCGGAAAGCGCACGTCATAGCACACGGCCATGCCGAGCCGTGCAATGGGCAGGTCCGCCACAAGGCTCTCGCAGCCGGGCCGGTAGGTGGCAGATTCCCGCCAGCTTTCGCCGTTGGGCAAATCCACGTCGAACATGTGGATCTTGTCGTATCTCGCCTTCAGGCTGCCATCGGGGCCAATGAGAAAGCCACGGTTTGCCGCCTTGCCCGGCTCCAGCAGAATGGCGAGCGAGCCAATATGCAGCCAGATGCCAAGCTCTGCGGCCAGCGCCCGGAACCGGGCCAGCGACGGATCGTCCGCCTCCACCCGGATCTTGGCCATCAGTTCCTCGCGGCTGCGCTCCAGCAGATTGGTCATCTCCGGCGTTTGCACATAGTCCGCCCCCGCTGCGGCCGCCTCGCGGATCAGCGCTTCGGCAGCGGCACTATTGGCAGCAACGTCCCGGCTGGAGCGAAGCTGTACGCAGGCGGCGGTAAAGATGGCCATCTGTCACAAGCTCCGGATCAGGCGGCGAGCATGGGATCGAGCTTGCCCGCCCGGTCCAGATCATGCAGGTCGTCACAGCCGCCCACATGCACCCCGCCGATGAAAATCTGCGGGAAGGTGCTGCGGCCATTGGCCTTGGCAATCATCTCGGCCCTGAGACCCGGATCAAAACTGGCGTCATGCTCGGTATAGACAACGCCCTTGCTGTCCAGAAGGCGCTTGGCCGCAGAACAGTAGCCGCACATCTGCCGGGTGTAGATGATGACTTCAACCACGTTTCAACTCCTTATGGGCAGCTCACCGCCCCTCAGGCCACTGACAGCCCTCACAATCGTCATCCCGGACGCAGCGAAGCGGAGATCCGGGACCGGAGAGCCAAGGCCTTCCGGCTGCAGCTCCCTGAAACAGCATATGCCCCGGCTCACCAGTCCCGGCTCAAGGCCGGGATGACGATGGAGGGGCATCAGCCTGTCAAGAATGCTCACAGACAGTCAAACTGCGCTTACCGGCTTATATCTGCCGGAACTTGCGCCGGACAAGCCCTGAAAATGGCCGTGGCCGGAGGGAAACCAGTCAGTCTGCAGTGAGCGAGGGATCGGCGATGGCGAAGGTGAGCACGTCCACCTGCCGCGCGCCGGCCCGCAGCAGCACCCGCGTGCAGGCCTCAACCGTTGATCCCGTTGTCAGAACATCATCCACCAGCACCACCGGCCGCCCGCTGATCTTCATCACCGCTTCCGGCCGGAGCGCAAAGGCACCGCGCACATTGCGGCTGCGCTCATCCGCATGCAGGCCCACCTGCTGGCGGGTACGGCGCCGCCGCTCCAGCATCAGCGGTTCAAAGCCCACACCCTTGATGCGCGCCACCTCCTGCCCCAGCAAGGCCGCCTGATTGAACCGCCGCTGCCAAAGGCGCGTGCGGTGGAGAGGCACGGGCAGAACCAGCGTGTCAGGCTGGAACAACTCACGCCCGGCAGCTGCCATCAGCCGCCCCATGGGGGCTGCCACCTCACGCCGCCCGCCGAATTTGAGCGCCAGCACCAAGTCCCGCGCCGGGCCGCCATAGAGGGTGGCAGCACGGGCCCGGTTGAAGAGGGGCGGCGAGGCGATGGCGCGGGCACTCAGTCCCTCCGGCCCCAGATCAAACGAGAGCGGCGTGCCATAGCGGGCGCACCAGGGCGCCTCGATGAAGGGCATCTGCCCCCAGCAGGAAGGACAAACGGCATCAGGCTCGGCAGCAGGGGCATCGCAGGTGAGGCAGCGCGGCGGCAGCAGAAAATCGAGCCCGGCGCGCCAGATCCGGCGCAATCCGCCCATCGAGCGGCGGCGCCAGTCAAGGCTGTGTAGGCCTGCATCCGGTTCCTGAAGCATCTGCCGCCTCTTGCAACCCGTGGTTCACGTCACCCTAGCAGCTTTTGACGGAAGCGGAAGGCTGGGCCTATAAGGCAGCATGCCCGGCACCCGGAAGGCACCCACATGACCCGCATCGATCTCATCGACCGTTCCCTCTTCGCCCAGCGGCGCAGCCGTGCCCTTGAGCGCCGGGCGGAAGGTGCCGACTTCCTGCTGGCCGCTGTCGCCGAAGATCTGGCGGACAGGATTGCGGCAGTGACGCGCGAATTCGGCACGGCGGTGGATCTGGGCGGCCACACCGGGCGGATTGCTGAGATCCTGCGCCAAAGCGGCAAGGCGGAGACGGTGCTGCGCGGTGACCTGTTCCTGCCCGACCCTGCCCTGCCTGCCCCGGACTTTGTCTGCGATGACGCGCTTTTGCCCTTGAGGGATGCGTCCGTGGGGCTGATCGTCTCGGCGCTCAGCCTGCAACTCGTCAACGACCTGCCGGGTGCGCTGATCCAGATCCGCCGGGCCTTGCGCCCGGACGGGCTGTTTCTGGGGGCGCTGCTGGGCGGGGATACCTTGAGCGAGTTGCGCGACTGCCTGATGCGGGCGGAGCTGGACGTGACCGGCGGCGCCGCACCCAGGGTCGTGCCCTTTGCCGACACGCGGGATCTTGGCGCCCTGCTGCAGCGCGCAGGCTTTGCCCTGCCGGTCACGGACACGGACAAGCTGACGGTGCGCTACGACAATATCTTCGCGCTGATGCGGGATCTGAAGATGATGGGCGCCACATCGGCGCTGAACGAGCGCAGCCGCAAGCCCCTGTCACGGGCCGTGTTTCTGAAGGCGGCAGAACTCTATGCAGCAGATTACAGCGATCCGGACGGGCGCATCCGCGCAACATTTCAGGTGATGTATCTGTCCGGCTGGGCGCCCCATGAAAGCCAGCAGAAGCCGCTGAAGCCGGGTTCCGCGAAGGCACGGCTGGCCGATGCGCTGAAAGTGCCGGAAGATAAAAGCGGGGCCTGATCAGCCGCCGCGCAGGGCCGTGCTGATGATGGAGAAGGCGGTACCGATATCCTGGCCAATGGACAGGAGGGTCGCCATGATCGCTGCGGAGATGAAGGCCACCATCAGGCCGTATTCCACGGCCGTTGCACCTTTCACGTCGTCCCGGAAGCGGGCCGCCAGATCAAGGCCGATCTGAACGCGCTTCCTGGCGGGGGCACCAAACATGCCTGCCGGATTTTCGTCCAGTCGCATTGCAACTCCTAACCAGCCAGATACGCGGCTGTTTGCCTGTCGGTCTACATCAGGCGCCGACCAACCCGATCAGATGGGGGATCAGCGGCTCATCGGCCGGTGGCATGGGGAATTCCCTGAGCTTGCCTGCCCGCACCCATTTCAGGGTCTGCCCTTCCTGGGCTGCGGGAGTTCCTTGCCATCGCCGACAAACATACAATGGCATGAGGAGGTGAAAATCTTCATAAGCGTGGCTGGCAAAGGTCAGAGGGGCTAGGCACTCTTCCTTAACGCTGATTCCAAGTTCCTCGGAAAGCTCGCGGATCAGGCAGGCTTCCGGCCTTTCTCCAGCTTCCACCTTGCCTCCGGGGAATTCCCAGAGCCCTGCCATGGACTTCCCCTCGGGCCGCTGCGCGATCAGGATACGCCCGTCCGCGTCAATGAGAGCACAGGCAACGACAAGAACCATCCGCATGGCATGTTCCAATTTTAGACAGTTTTGAGCGGGCTCTTAAAAATCTCAGAGCCCGCCCGGAAGAAAGTTTGACGGTTCAGCTGCGGTAATCGCCGTTGATCTCGACATAGGCCTTGGTCAGATCGCAAGTCCACACGGTGGCGGAGCCCTCGCCCAGACCAATCTCTGTGCGGATGACGATATGCTCGCGCTCCATCACGGCGGAAGCGGCCGCCTCCGAGTAATCCGGATCCCGTTCGCCATTGACGGCCACACGCACATCGCCGAACCAGATGGCCAGACGGTCACGGTCCGCCGGCTCACCTGCCTTGCCGACAGCCATGACGACACGGCCCCAGTTGGCATCCTCACCGGCAATGGCGGTCTTCACCAGCGGCGAGTTGGCGATGGACAGGGCAATGCGCTTGGCCGACGCATCGGACGAGGCACCCTCGACGCGCACTTCCACGAACTTGCGGGCGCCTTCGCCATCCCGGACGATCTGGTGGGCCAGATCCTGCATCACCTCGCCCAGTGCCTGACGGAAAGGCTCCAGACGCGGATCGGAAGCCTCAGTCACGCGCACAGCACCGCGTTCGGTTGCCTTGCCGGTGGCAAACAGCAGGGCCGTGTCGGAGGTGGAGGTGTCGCTGTCCACGGTGATGGCATTGAAGCTGCCGCCGACGGCGCCGGAGATCAGCTCCTGCAGCACAGGAGCTGCAACCGGAGCATCGGTGAAGAGGAAGGACAGCATGGTCGCCATGTCCGGGGCGATCATGCCCGCACCCTTGGCAATGCCGTTCAGCGTCACCGGCACACCGCCCAGATCCACCGTGCGGGTGGACACCTTCGGATAGGTGTCGGTGGTCATGATCGCCTTGGCCGTATCGAGCCAGGAACCGGCAACGGCATCAGACACCAGCCCGTCAACGACACCGGAGAACTTGTCCGCAGGCAGCGGTTCGCCGATCACGCCGGTGGAGGCGAGATAGATCTCGCCCTGGGCACAGCCGACCGCCTTGCTGACGATGTCCGCCGAAAGCTCGACCGCTGCCTTGCCCTTCTTGCCGGTGAAGGCATTGGCATTGCCGGAGTTGACCAGCAGCGCCCGGGCCTTGCCGGAAGGCAGATTGGCGCGGCACCAGTCCACCGGGGCGGAGGGGCAGAGCGAGCGGGTGAAGACACCGGCCACTTCCGTGCCCTCATCCATCAGCACAAGGAGCACATCCGTGCGGCCCTTGTACTTGATGCCGGCAGCCGCCGTGGCAAAACGCACGCCTTCGATGACGGGCATCTCAGGGTAGGACTTGGGGGCAAGCGGGGAAACTTCTGTCGACATGACGGCCTCTGGCACTCAAATGCAATGAGCCGCAGCCTTGCCCGATGGAAGGGGGGTGCGCAAGACCCATGACACCCCCTGAAACAGGAAATCCCCCGGCGGGGTGCCGGGGGATCCCTGTCAGACTGGAAGCGCTTTGACTTCCGAACCTTCTATCTTACTGCGCGGCGGGCTTTGCAGCCTCCCCAGCCGGGGCATCGGCAGCAGCATCCTGCTTGATGATTTCCACCGGATTTGCGGCCTTCAGCTCTTCGATCAGCGTTGCATAACGCTCACGCATCAGCATCTGGCGCAGGCCGTCGGAGACCTCTTCCAGCGACGGAGCGCTCTGGATGCGCTTGTCTTCGGATTTGATGATGTGCCAGCCGAACTGGCTCTCAACCGGCTCCTTGGTGTATTCACCCGGCTGCAGGGCAAAGGCAGCCGCCTCGAACTCCGGCACCATGCGGCCCTTGGTGAAATAGTCGAGGTCACCGCCATTGGCAGCCGAACCGTCGCTGGAATTGGCCTTGGCCAGCTCGGCAAAGTCGGCGCCGCCGTCCAGCTCCTTGATCAGCTTCTCGGCGTCTTCCTTGGAGGAAACGAGGATATGGCGGGCACGGACTTCTTCTTCGCCCTGGAAATCCTTGAATTCCTTGTCATAGGCCGCCTTGAGGTCGTCCTCGGTGATGGCGGCATCCAGCTTCTGCGCCACATAGGCATTGCGCAGGGCCTGCGTGGTCATGAAGCGGACCTGGCGCTGGAAGTCCTCATCCTTCTCAAGGCCTTCCTTCTTCGCCGCATCGGACAGAAGCGTCATGTCGATCATCACGTCCGTGAGAATCTGGCGCCACTGGGCCGGCGGGAAGCGCTGCAGCTGCGGGCCAAGGTCACGGGCGGCAAAGGCGATATCGGCTTCGGTGATTTCCGTGCTGCCGACCTTGGCAACAACGTCACCCGGTTCGGCCGCAGACAGGGCCGTGGCACCGAGGCTGAGCGCCGTTGCGGCGATCAGGACCGGGCGCAGGGGGCGGCTCATGAAAGAACGGAACATGTGGAGTCCTTAGGGTCAGAATTTGAACAGCTCTGCACCGCATGAGCGCGAGCTGCCGCAACCTTGCTGAAAGCGGCGGCGTTGACAAGCATCCTACCCCCTCTTATCTGTCGAACGTCCCGCGCCACCTTCAAGGGCGGGGCATCCATGGAACGGCAGCTTCGCAGCCCGCACGCGGGCAGGCAGGCGGACCGTGTACCGGAAATGAGATTTTTTTGAGGGCCGGCGACAGGGGCCTTGCACCTGATGCCGCCCGTCACTTGGAAGGACCGCCACATGGCCGGCCTTGGCGCATTAGCACGTAAGATTTTTGGCTCTCCGAGCGACCGCAAGATCAAGGCCATGAAGGCGAAGGTTGCGGCCATCAATGCTCTCGAAGCCGAAGTACAGGCATTGTCGGATGACGCGCTGCGCGCGCGCACCCAGACCTTCCGCGAGCAGCTGGCCAAAGGCGCCACGCTGGACGACATTCTGGCCCCTGCCTTCGCCACCGTGCGCGAGGCGGCCCGCCGCGCCCTCGGGCAGCGGCACTATGACGTCCAGCTGATCGGCGGCCTTGTCCTCAACTCCGGACAGATCTCCGAGATGCGCACCGGTGAAGGCAAGACGCTGGTCGCCACCGCGCCGGTCTACCTCAACGCTCTTGCTGGCAAGGGCGTTCACGTGGTCACCGTGAACGACTATCTGGCCCAGCGCGACGCCCAGATGATGGGCAAGGTCTACGGCTTCCTGGGCCTCAGCACAGGCGTCATCGTGCATGGCCTGTCCGATGAGGAGCGCCGCGCCGCCTATGCCGCCGACGTGACCTACGGCACCAACAACGAATTCGGCTTCGACTATCTGCGCGACAACATGAAGTACGAGCGCGCTTCGATGGTTCAGCGCGGCCACAACTTCGCCATCGTCGATGAAGTGGACTCGATCCTCATCGACGAGGCGCGCACGCCGCTGATCATCTCCGGCCCGCTGGAAGACCGCTCGGACTTCTACAACACGGTCGATGCCTTCATTCCGGCCCTGACGCCGGAAGATTACGAGATCGACGAGAAGCAGCGCTCGGCCACGTTCACCGAAAGCGGCAACGAAAAGCTGGAAAGCCTGCTGGGTGCAGCCAACCTGCTGCGCAGCGAGTCGCTTTATGACGTGGAAAACGTCAGCGCCGTGCATCACCTGCAGCAGGCGCTGAAGGCCCACAAGCTGTTCCAGCGCGACAAGGACTACATCGTCCGCAACGGCGAAGTGGTGATCATCGACGAATTCACCGGCCGCATGATGCCGGGCCGCCGTTATTCGGAAGGCCTGCATCAGGCGCTGGAAGCGAAGGAAAAGGTCCGCATCCAGCCGGAGAACCAGACCCTCGCCTCGATCACCTTCCAGAATTATTTCCGCATGTATGACAAGCTGGCCGGCATGACCGGTACGGCTGCGACCGAAGCGGACGAGTTCCAGGACATCTACGGGCTGGAAGTGGTCGAGATCCCGACCAACATGCCGGTCAAGCGCGTCGATGACGACGACGAGGTCTACCGGACCGCGGACGAGAAGTTCAACGCCATCGTGGCACTGATCGACGACTGCAAGTCCCGCCAGCAGCCGGTTCTGGTCGGCACCACCTCGATCGAAAAGTCGGAAATGCTGGCCGAACGCCTGCGCCAGCACGGCTACCGGCAGGTGGATGTGACCGATCCCAACGCCTTTGCGCCGCTGCAGAACGGCGATCAGGGCGGCAAGGAAGACAAGGTCTTCGCGGTGCTGAACGCCCGCTACCACGAGCAGGAAGCCTTCATCATCTCCCAGGCCGGTCTGCCCGGTGCCGTGACCATCGCCACCAACATGGCCGGCCGCGGCACGGACATCCAGCTTGGCGGCAATCCGGACATGCGCATCGAGCGCGAACTGGCGGACATGGAAGCCGGCCCCGAGCGTGATGCGCGCGTGGCCGCGATCCGCGCCGAAATCGAGGTCCTGAAGCAGAAGGCACTGACGGCCGGCGGTCTTTACGTCATCGGCACCGAACGCCACGAGAGCCGGCGCATCGACAACCAGTTGCGCGGCCGTTCGGGCCGTCAGGGCGACCCCGGCCATTCCAAGTTCTTCCTGTCGCTGCAGGACGACCTGATGCGCATCTTCGGTTCCGACCGGATGGACTCCATGCTGCAGAAGCTGGGCCTGAAGGACGGCGAGGCCATCATCCATCCCTGGATCAACCGGGCGCTGGCCAAGGCCCAGCAGAAGGTGGAAGCGCGCAACTTCGACATCCGCAAGAACCTGCTGAAGTTCGATGACGTGATGAACGACCAGCGCAAGGTGGTGTTCGAACAGCGCATCGACCTGATGGATGGCGAGGACCTCGGCCAGACCGTGACCGACATGCGTCACGAGATGATCGACAATCTCGTCTCGCGGCATATCCCCGAACGCGCCTATCCCGAACAGTGGGATACGGAAGGCCTGACTAAGGAAGTGCAGACCCTCCTCAACCTTGACCTGCCGATCGTCGACTGGGCCAAGGAAGAGGGCATTGCCGATGAGGAAGTGCGCGAGCGCCTCATGAAGGCCGCCGACGCCGTCATGGAAGACAAGCTCGGCCGTTTCGGCCAGCAGATCATGAGCCAGGTGGAAAAGGCCATCCTGCTGCAGACGCTGGACAATCTCTGGCGCGAGCATCTGGCGAACCTCGATCATCTGCGTTCGGTCATCGGCTTCCGCGGCTATGCCCAGCGTGACCCGCTGCAGGAATACAAGACCGAAGCCTTCAACCTGTTCGAGACCATGCTGACCCAGCTGCGCCAGATCACCACCTCCCAGCTGATGCGGGTGGAACTGGTGACCCAGCAGGCGCCGCAAATGCCGGAAGAGCCGCGCGAGATGCATCCCCATCACCTTGACCCGGTGACGGGCGAGGACGAGATGGCCGATGAGCGGCCGTCGGGCGGTTTTGCTGCCACCGGCATTGCCCGCGACCCGAATGATCCCGCGACCTGGGGCAAGGTCGGCCGCAACGAGGTCTGCCCCTGCGGCTCGGGCAAGAAGTACAAGCACTGCCACGGCGTGCTGAGCTGACAAGAAGCAGATGCCTCCGGCCCGGCCGGGGGCATTTTTCCTGACGGGCCGCCCAGCGGCGTGACCCCGTCCAGAATCCGAATGTGGGATGCCTTCACCATGGACTTCCCGCCCTCAGCGGCCAGCCAGTCCGTCTATCTGGAGCGGCGTGCCGCCCGGCGCCCCTCCCGCCCGCTCTTGTCCATCGTTGTACCCGTCTACAACGAAGCCGAAGTGCTGGATATTTTCCTCACCGAAACTCAGGCAGCCCTTGCCGGCCTTCCCGCGGTGAGCGAATTCATCTTCATTGATGATGGCAGCAGCGACGATACGGCCCGCATCATCTGCCGCCATCTGTCGGAGGGCCTTCCCGGGAAGCTGATCGGCCTGTCGCGCAATTTCGGCAAGGAAGCTGCCCTCACCGCAGGTCTTGACCACGCCAAGGGTGACATTCTCGTCATTCTCGACGCTGACTTGCAGGATCCGCCCGGCCTCATCCCCGAAATGCTGGAACTCTGGAAGCAAGGCTATGACGTGATCTATGGCCTCAGGGTGGACCGGTCGCAGGACACCCTGATGAAGCGCAGCACGGCCAGCATGTTCTACCGGCTCTTCGACCGGCTGACGAATATCCACATGCCGGCCAATGCGGGAGACTTCCGCCTGATCGACCGCAGCGTGGCAGAGTCCCTAGGGCGCCTGCCGGAGCGCAGCCGCTTCATGAAAGGCCTTTTTGCCTGGGTTGGCCATCCCACCACCTTCCTGCCCTACGAGCGCCCGCCGCGGCGGGCCGGGGAAGGCAAGTGGAACTACTGGAAGCTCTGGAACTTCGCCCTTGACGGCCTTGCCAGCTTCACCAGCGTGCCCCTGCGGGTCTGGCTCTATTGCGGCGGGCTCATCGCAACAGCGGCATTTGCCTATGCCATGGTTCTGGTGGCACGGGTCATCCTCTATGGCATCGATGTGCCGGGCTATGCCTCGCTGATGGTGAGTGTCCTGTTCTTCTCGGGGCTGCAATTGCTGTCCATCGGCATCATTGGCGAATACATCGGACGGCTCTTCATCGAAACGAAGCAGCGGCCGGTCTATCTGGTGCAGGACATCATTGAATCGTCCGCAACACCAGCGGGTGCAAATCCCTCCGGCGGGGAGAGCGCATGATGACCCGGGAACGGCAGCAGCGGCTTCTGCGGGAGTTCGCCACCATCGCCCGTTTCGGCATCGTCGGCGTATCGGCCGCCGTTGTGCACGCCTGTGTGGCCGTCGGCCTGCTGGAACTTGCCCATGTGCCGCCGATGCTCTCCAACATCGGCGGGTTTCTGGTCGCCTTCATCGTCTCGTTCACCGGCCATCACGCCTGGAGCTTCCGCTCTGACGATGAGGTACAGACCGGCCAGCGCATGCGCCGCTTCTTCGTGCTGGCTGCCGCCGGCTTCGTGCTGAACAACGGTGCTCTGGCGGCCCTGCTGAAATTCACCCAGCTGCCCGGCGCGGTGGGCATCATCATTGCGATCTTCGTGGTTCCGCCGCTCACCTTCCTCGGCGCCCGGCTCTGGGCCTTTGCCGAACCGTCAAATCCTGCCTCCCGATGACCGGACGACCGATGATGTCAGCCGCCCGCGCAACCCTTCTCTACTGCCTTGCCATCTGCCTGCTCTGGGCCCTGGTGCCGAGTGTGCTGTTTCCCAATCCGCCGCTGGATGTGGTGGAGGGCTTTGCCTGGGGCCGGGATCTGGCGCTCGGCTACACCAAGCACCCGCCGCTGCAGGCCTGGCTGCTGGAGGGGAGCTATCATCTGACCGGCGGCCATGCCTTCGGCGCCTACTGGCTGAGCCAGATCTGCTACGCCCTCACCTATCTGGCGATCTGGCTGCTGGGGCGGGACATGGGCCTTGCGCCCTGGCAGCGGTTCTGGGCCATTGCGGCCACCAGCTGCGCCTTCTACTTCACCCTGCCCGCGCCGGAGTTCAACCCGAACATCCTGCAGATCCCCGTCTGGGCCGGCATGCTGCTGTTCTTCCACCGGGGCCTTGCCCATGGCCGGCTGGCGGACTGGCTGCTGCTCGGCCTTACTGCGGCGCTCGGGCTCTATGCCAAATATTTCACCGGCCTGCTCATCGGCTGCATCGGCCTCTATGCACTGCCCTTCCGCGATGCGCGCCGCTGCCTTGCAACGCCCGGCCCCTATCTGGCCATGGTGCTGGCGCTGGTGCTTTTTGCGCCGCATGTCCGGTGGCTGCTGGAGACGGATTTTCTGACCTTCACCTATGCCGCAAGCCGCAGCGTTCCGGCAGAAGGCATCGCAGACCACATTCTCAACCCGGTCAACTTCCTGCTCGGCCAGTTTGGCAGCATGGCGCCGGTGCTGATCCCCATTTTCGCCGGGCTCGGTCTGGCGGGCCTGCGCGGCACGGCGCCAGAAGGTGAGCCGCCCCGGGGCAGTTCGGCGGATCTGCGGTTCCTGCTGTGGTTCACCCTGCTGCCCGCCCTTGTCGTTATGCTGGTCTCCGGCATCACCGGCAATGCCTTCAAGCAGATGTGGGGCGCGTCCATGTTCACGCTGGCGGGGCTCTTGCTGGTGCGCTTCGCCTCAGCCCGCAACGGCAACTGGTCCATCCGCCGCGCGCTGGCCGCAGCCGCTGCAGTGCAGGTGATCTTCCTCAGCGTCGCAGCCGGGCAGGCGCTGGTGGAGCCGCTGATCAAGAAAAAGCCGACGCGCATTCACTTTCCCGGAGCGGAAGTGGCGGCACAAGCTGAAGCGGCCTGGCGCGAGGCAACCGGCACGCCGCTCACCTATGTGGCAGGCGACATGTGGCCGGCGGCCCATGTCACCCTGTACTCTGCGGACAGGCCGCATCTCTTCACCGATCACATCCCGGCCATCGCCCCGTGGATCAGCATAGAGGACGTGAAGAAGACCGGCGTTCTGGTGATCTGGACCGGTGACAGCGAAACGCCCACCGGCTCGCTGGCCGCGCTCTATCCGGGCCGCCTGCGCGATGGCTTTGCCGATATCCCCTACGCCGCCCCGGCCAAGTGGCCGCCGCTGCGCCTCAACTGGCTGATCGTCCGGCCCGGCGAGGTCGCCGGCGGGTAAGACCGGTTGGTGTTTGCTCCAGCCATCTCCCTTCTCTCCGTCATGCCATGACCTGATCATGGCATCCATGCCGTTTCGGCCCGGCAAGGAGAGAAGCCAGACATGGGTGCAGGGAGATGCCCCACTCCCGGAAAGGACACGGAGTGGATGCCATGATCAAAGCCATGGCAGGACGAAGCCTATTGAGTTTTCTCGTATTTTTCTCGCAAGACGCCGCCTGTTGTTCGCCCCGGCCATCTCCTTCTCTCCGTCATGCCATGACTTGATCATGGCATCCATGCCGTTTCGCCACGGCAAGCGGAGAAGCCAGACATGGGTGCAGAGAGATGCCCCACACCCGGAGACGACACGGGGTGGATGCCATGGTCAAAGCCATGGCATGACGAAACTCATTGAGTTTTCCCGTAGTCTCCTCTGGAGAGCCTCAGCGGATCACCACCTTGGCGCCCACGGAAACCTCGCTGTAGAGGTGCTCCACGTCATCGTTCCACATGCGGAAGCAGCCGGAGGAGACGGCCTGGCCGATGCTCCAGTCCTCGTTGGTGCCGTGAATGCGGTAGACCGTGTTGCCCAGATACAGCGCACGGGCGCCCATCGGGTTCTGCGGGCCGCCAGCCATGAAGGCAGGCAGCTTGCGGCCTTTCTTGCGCTCGCGGGCGATCATTTCCGGCGGCGGCGTCCAGCCCGGCCACTCGGCCTTGCGGGTGACCTTTTCCTCGCCCTTCCAGGTGAAGCCGTCCCGGCCGACGCCGATGCCGTAACGCATGGCCTTGCCGTTCCCCAGCACGTGGTAAAGGCGGCGCTCCGTGGTGTCGACGATGATCGTGCCGGGCGCCTCCGGGCCGCGGTAATCCACCGTCTTGCGCTTGTATTCCCGGCGGGCGATCTTCGCCGCCACTTCCGGGGTCAGCTTCATTTCCAGCCACTGGCGCGTGACCGGATCATAATAGGTGTTGTCATAGGCCGATGCGGGCACGGCAGAAAATGCGCTCAAGGCGATGCCGGCAGCAGCAGCCATGAAGGTCAGGCGGGACAGACGGTGCATGGGAAGGCTCGCTGGAAGGTTTCGGTTGGATCAAACACAGGAACGCAACGGGAGTGCCCGCACGGTGACGGGCTGAAACTCCAGTATTTCTAGCGTTTTCGTGGTGAAGAAACCGTTACATGTCCAGGCGGAAAGCCTCAGCCTGCTTTTCCGGCCAGAAATGCTTCCACATCCGCCCGGCGCGGCAGCGGCGCGACCGCGCCATAGCCGGTGACAGAGAGCGCTGCCGCCGCATTGGCATGGGCCGCAGCCGCAAATGCATCGCCGCTGCGCAGATACTCAGCCAGGAACGCACCGTCAAAGGCGTCGCCTGCACCCGTCGCATCCACGGCCTTCACCTTGTGGGCCGCCAGCGTCTCGCGGCGCTCTGCCGTAGCAACCAGCACGCCATCGCCGCCCATGGTCAGCGCCACCACCTTGGCCCCAAGACCCAGCAGCTCATCGGCAATGCCATCGGCATCCTGCGCATGGCAGATCTGGCGGGCGTCATCGAGGCCCGGCAGAATGATATCCGTCATGCCGATGGTGGAGCGGATGACGGCACGGGCGCGGGCCAGCGGCCACAAAGCAAGGCGCAGGTTGGTGTCGTAAGAGATCAGGCCGCCCGCAGCGCGCACCTGTTCGACGGCCGCAAAGCAGGCGTCGCAGGCAGACGCTGAAATCGCCTGGCTGATGGCGGAGAAATGCAGCACGCGGGTGCTGGCCAGCATGTCCTTCGGCAGGTCGCGCGGCTGGTAGAGGCTGGCGGCAGAGCCTGCCCGGCGGTAGGAGAAGCGGTGGCCATCGGCGCCGTGGGTGACGAAATAGATGCCGGTCGGCGCATCCGGGTTGGCCTTGACCTCGCTGTCGTCCACGCCTTCCGCCTTCCACATGGCGCGCAGGCTGTCGCCGAACACATCGGTGCCCAGAGCCGTCGCCAGTGCCACGCGGGCACCCTGACGGGCCGCAGCGACAGCGGCGTTGGACACATCGCCGCCAAAACCGGGATGATAGGCACCACCGGCCTCATGCTGGTTCAGCTCAACCATGGGCTCGCCAAGGCAAACGATATCCACCGCGCTCGTCATCTGAAAATCACCCTGAAACAAAGAGGTTTGCCGCTTCTAGACCAGCCGGAGAGCAATGAGAAGCATCTTTCAATCGATTTAATCCGGCAGCAGCCGTGAAGTCCATCCCCTTGAACGGCCACCTCCGCCCGCCATTCGGGCGGCTAGGCAGAGCGGAACCGGGACGTTATCTAGAGGCAAACTCATCCAGCGCCGGAAAGCCGCCATGTCCATCAGCCTGAAGCCCGATCTCCCCGCCCACCTGCCCTATGCCGAGCAGGGCACGGACCAGACCGGTACACCCCTGGTGCTGCTGCATGGCTTTGGCGGCGACCGGCAGGGCTGGCTGAACATCCAGACCGGTCTTTCCACCCGCCTGCGCAGCATCGCCTTTGATCTGCCGGGTCACGGCACGGCCGTGGGCTGGCCGCGCATCGGCAATGCCGGCATCTCGGCCAAGGCTGTCAGCCAGTCTCTCGACGCGCTGGAACTGGAAAAGGTGCATCTGGCGGGCCACTCCATGGGCGGCGCCGTTGCCGCGCTCATCGCGCTGCGCATGCCGGAGCGCATCGCCAGCCTGACACTGGTCGGCCCCGGCGGTTTCGGGCCGCAGATCAATGCGGACCTGCTGCGCCGCTACGCCTCGGCGGCGGAGGAAGAGGAGCTTGCCGCCCTGTTGCCGGAATTCTTCGCCCCCTCCTTCCGCATGCCGCGCCAGCTCGCCCGCCACGCCTCGGAAGCAAGGTCACGGCCGGGTGCTGTCGAAGCGCTGCAGGAGATCGTCGAAGAGATCCTTGACGGTGACGGGCAGAAGACCCTGCCGCTTGGAGATGTCGCGGCGCTGCCCCTGCCGGTTCAGGTGATCTGGGGCCTTGAGGACGGCGTGCTGCCCGTGAGCCAGAGCGCGGGCCTGCCGGACAGCATCGCCGTGCACCGCCTCGCAGACACCGGCCATATGCCGCATCTGGAGCAGCCGCGCGACGTCATCCGCCTCATCGCGGAGATCACCGGCGGGCGCTGACGCCCGCTGGCGGGACAAACAGAAGGCGCCTCAAGCAGGGGGCAGAAGATCTTCGCGCCAGGCTTCGCCGATGGTCCGGCGGGCCATCATGTGCGAGCGCGGGGCATTGACGCTGTCCACGGCAATCAGGCGGCCGTCCTTCAGATAGGCAACGTAGAACTTTGCTTCCGCAGGCTCGCCCACCGTAATGGTCTGGTCATAGCCTTCGGACAGGCCCGCGATCTGCAGCTTGACGTGATACTGATCCGACCAGAACCAGGGCAGCGGATCATAGTCCACCGGCTGGCCCAGAATGGCCTGCGCCACCGCCTTGGCCTGATCGATGGCGTTCTGCACGCTTTCCAGCCGCACATCGCGGCCATAGCGGGCGGAGCGGAAGCGGGTGCAGTCGCCGCAGGCATAGACGTCCGGATCGCTGGTGCGGCCGGAAGCATCCACGAGAATGCCGCCATCCACATCCAGCCCGGCATCTGCCGCAAGCTCCGTATTCGGCAGGGCGCCAACGGCGATCAGCACCAGATCCGCCTCGACGAGGCTGCCATCGGCCAGCCGTACGCCGGTTACTGCCGCTTCACCCTCAATCCCGGCAACGCCTGCGTTCAGGCGCAGATCGACGCCCTGCTCCCGGTGAAGACCTTCGTAGAAGGCTGAGATAACAGGTGACACGACGCGCTTCAGCACCCGGTCCTGCGCCTCGATCACGGTCACCGCCTTGCCCATGGCGCGGGCAACGGCAGCCACTTCAAGGCCGATGTAACCGGCACCGATGACAGCCAGACGGGAATGGGCGGAGAGCGCCTTGCGGATATGGTCCACATCGGCAATCGAGCGCAGGCTCAGGACACCCGGCAGATTGCTGCCCGGCAGCGGCACAGCGCGGGCGCGGGTGCCGGTGGCAATGATCAGCTTGCTGTAGGCCAGCTCCTCACCGCTCGACAGAACCACGGTCTTGCCTGTGCGGTCGATGGCGGTCGCCTGGACGCCGGTCCTCAGGCCGATGCCCTGCGTTTCATAGAAGGCTGCCGGGCGCAGCCACAGGCCTTCTGCATCGGTCTCGCCGGAGAGAAATTTCTTGGACAGCGGCGGCCGCTGATACGGGGGATGCGGCTCGTCACCCAGAAGATGGATGGCACCTGCAAATCCGCCCTGGCGAAGGGACTGCGCCACCTGCGCGCCAGCCTGGCCCGCACCGATGATGACGATACTCTCCTGCATGACAACTCCCGGCCCGCGGCCCGATATATTCTTTGGGGCCTATCGATAGCGGGAAAAGCCGGGTAAGGCAAAGGCCCTTGCCGGACAAGCTTCACACAAGGTTCACGTGGAAGGATTTGTCCGCAAAAAGAAAAACATGGGCGGGAAACCCCACCCATGTTGAAAGACCGGTTCAGGCCCCATCGCCCTGGTTCAATCAATCCGGACGCATCGTTAGGGCCGTCTCGTTCAGGCCGCGCGCACACCTTCAAGGAAGCTGCGGATTTCCTTGCGCAGAACACCGGCCTGCTCGGACAGAAGCTGCGACAGGCGGTCAACCTCGTCTCCGCTGGAACGTGCGTGCTGCGTGGCATTGACAACGGCAGACATACGCTCGGCCCCTTCTTCCGACCGGCTGGACGCATCGGCAACATTCGCCGCAATACCGCTGACGGCCGCTTCCTGCTGCTCGACGGCAGCAGCGACGGCAACAGCCAGATTGTCCATGTCGGAAATGATGTCCCGCACTTCCGAGATGGCCGTCACGGCGCCGGCAGACGCATTCTGGATCGCCTCCACCTGCGCGGCGATATCCTCGGTTGCCTTGGACGTCTGGTTGGCCAGCGCCTTCACCTCGGCCGCCACGACCGCAAACCCCTTGCCCGCCTCTCCGGCGCGGGCCGCTTCGATGGTGGCATTGAGGGCGAGAAGATTGGTCTGGTTGGCGATATCCCGAATGAGACTCATCACGGCGCCGATCCGGTCCGCCGCGCTCGAAAGCGCCTGCATGGTGGAGAAGGTGGATTCTGCCCCGGCCACAGCCTGCTTGGCGACCTTCGTCGACCGGTCAGCCTGATTGGCAATTTCCTTGATGGAAGCTGCCAGTTCTTCCGTTGCCCCGGCTGCGGACGTCACATTCTGGGCCGCGACGCGCACGCTCTGGCCGGCATTGCCGGCCTGTGCCGCCACCTCATCGGAGGCATGTTCCACGGCGGACGAAGCCTGGCCGAGATCCTTTGATGCGGCATCGAGACTGTCGAGCGCGCGCTGAACGGTCTGCTCGAAGGTGCCGATGATGGCTTCCAGCCGGCGCACACGCTCATCACGTGCCGCATTCTCCTCGGCCTGCGCAGCTTCGAGGCGGATACGCTCGGCCGCATTGTCACGGAACACCCGGACAGTGCGCACCATGGCTGCAATCTCATCGCGGGAATTGCTCTGCGGCAGCTCCACATCCGTCTGGCCGCTGGCAAGACGCTCCATGGATGTCTGCAGCCGAGTCAGGGGGCCGGATACGGAGCGCCCGATGGCAAAGGCAAGCGCCGGCAGGCCAACCAGCATGGCCAGAATGATGCCGTAGACCACAAGCGAGGACAGCTGACGCACATCAGCCAGCTGCGCAGCCGCTTCAGCATCGCCTGCCCGTGCCGCACTGATCAGCGCCTCGATATGCGGCGGCAGCAGCATGAACAGGTCTTCAACCAGGGTGATCTTGTCCGAGCGCACCACCAGCGCATCCGCATAGGCATCGAAGGCGGACTTGTAACCCGTCATGCTGGTCTCGATCTCGGCTTTCACCTCATTGGGAATATAGGCCCGGCCCAGCATCTTGGTGTACATGGCAAAGGCCTCATCGAACTCCTCGCGCGGCCCGCCTCCCGAAAGGGTGAACTTGCGCTCGGCGAGCTGCACTTCCATGACCGTACGCACGAGCTTTTCAAAATCGGAAGCACCACCGAACTTGAGCTCGTCATTGATCCGGTTCTTCGCCTTGTCAGCAAGGACGGTCAGATCCGCCCTGAGGCCCGAGCTGCCGTCAAAACCGATCTTCTCCTGAATGGCATGCAGCTCCGCGAAAGCACCGCCAATGGCCGAGACCGTATCCTGCACATCCGCCGTCTCGTTCGACAGGGGCTTGGCGGCGGGCATGGCGGCAATCCCGGCAATACCGGCTTCGGCCTTCGCTGCCTCCGCCTTGAAACTGTCAAAGACGGCAGCAGAGGGGGCCGAGAGATAGAGCTTTTCCTCGATCTGCATCTGTTTGGCGATACCGGCAAAATCATAGGCCGCGCGCGCCAGGTTGGTGTTCGCCTCGGAGGCCCGGAAAGCATCCTCCACCTTGGACTGGCTCCACCAGAAGGCAGCCCCCACCACCAGCAGGCCCACGGCCGTGATAAGACTGATGGACAAGATCCGCGCACGTACTGTAAGCCCGTTCGCGGACCGGCCTCCGCCACCGGTTTGTGCAGAAAGGGCCTGTTCTGGAATGGTGTGTGTGTTCCGGATCATTCAGACGTTTCCCATCAGGTGACAGCCACTACACGCTGGCTCGGTATTCTTAACAGCAAGAGCCGTTAATGCGGGCTGAATACACCTCTAGGAACAGGCGCCTTTGCTGATTAAATTTTCACCACGCATGCACTTCTTGACACCACAAACCGCAACCCGGCAGACATATGTCTATACAAACACAGAAACTCGCCCCAATTGCGTTCATTTCACTTTGGTCGACCGGGTTTATCGGCTCCAAACTTGGAGCACCGTTCATTGAACCTTTTGTTTTTCTGGCTCTGAGATACGCTTTCGCCGTTCCGTTGCTGATTGGCCTTGGCGTTTTGCTGGGCTCCGGCCGGCGCCTGCCGGTGAAAACCGCGATTCACTGCATGGTCACCGGCATTCTTGTGCATGGCATCTATCTGGGCGGTGTGTTCTGGGCCATCCGGCAAGGGTTGCCCGCAGGTGCAGCCGCGCTGATGGTCGGCGTGCAGCCGGTTGTGACCGCACTCGCGGCCGGCTGGCTTTTGAAAGAGCAGATCACCTGGCGCCACTGGCTGGGCTTTGCCGGTGGCTCTGCCGGCCTTCTCCTGGTGCTGCTGCCCAAGCTTGGCGAAGCGGCCTCCGGCATCACCTCCGTGACCGTCTCCGTCATGCTGGTGTCCGTCATCGCCATCAGCCTGGGCACGGTCTACCAGAAGCGCTTCGTGCAAGGCGCAGACCACGTGACCGGCACCACCTGGCAATATGCCGGCGCATTGCTCTTCACGGTGCCGCTGACCTTCACCGAAACCTGGGAGATCACCTGGTCGCCCCAGCTCATTTTTGCAATGGCCTGGCTTGTGCTGGTGCTGTCCATCGGCGCCATCCTGTTGCTGATGTACATGATCCGCACCGGATCGGCTGCAGAAGTCGGATCCCTGTTCTATCTGGTGCCCGCCGCCACGACGCTGGAAAGCTATTTCCTGTTTGGCGAAACGCTCACCCTTGTCCAGATCGCAGGCATGGTGCTGATCATGGCGGCGATCCTGTTCATCCGCCGGAAGCCCCGTCCGGCGTGACCCGGCGCGCCGCCCTGCGCTGCGCCAGCGTCCTCTGGCGCAGGATGGCGGCATTCAGCTCACCCCCGATCAGCAGCAGCACGGCAAGAATGTAGAGAAAGACCAGCGCCGACATGACGCCGGCCAGACCGGCATAGGTGGAGACGTAATCCGCGTAGCCCGCCAGATACCAGCCGAAGACCGTGCCGGACGCCACCCAGAGCACCAGCGTCAACACCACCCCCGGCAGCGCATCCATCATGCTGCGGTGCCCGGCCGGAAGCAGCCAGTGAATGGCATAAAGGCCGGCAAAGCCGAGGAAACCGGCGATGACATAGCGGGTCAGGTGCAGTTCCTGGAAGACTTCCGCCAGCCCCGGAAACCACTTGAGGGCCGCCGACAGGACCAGCGGCGCCAGCACCACGAGAAAGGTGAAGGCAATCAGCGCCACCGAGCCAAGGATCACGATCAGGATCGCCTGCAGCCGCAGCCAGATGAAGGACCGTGTCTCCCGCACCCGGTAGGCCCGGTTGAGTGCCAGCCGCACCGCGCTGACCCCGTTGGAGGCAAACCACAGGGCCGCCACGGCGCCAAAGGTCAGGAGGTCACCACGGCGCACTGTCAGCACCTTGTTGATCTCATCGGCGACAGGGGCCGCCACACTCTCCGGCCAGGCATCAAAAATCAGCGCCGAGACCTGATCGGCCACGCCCGAGAGCCCCAGAAAACCGGTGAGGGCGGCGATGAAGATCAGGAACGGGAACAGCGCCAGCAGCGTCGACAGCGCCACATGGCTGGCCATGGCCCAGCCATCATCCGTATTGAAGTGGCTGACCGCATCCCACAGGACGCGGAAGCTGGCGGGCAGAGACTTTATCAGTTTCATATCCCCGATGTGGCCCGTTTGGCGTGCAGGCGTCAAGCCCATGTTGCCTTTGCGGCACTGTCTGCTTGGCCGAAAGGCGTAGAGCTGTGGCCTCGACAAAGCCGCAGGTGCAGCGCAACATGCTTTCCAGAATGCGACGCAACAAACAACAAATGCAAAGGGACGGACGGATGGGCATGGCTCTGGGACAAAAGACAGCCAGTGGGGCAGCCGGTGAGGACAGTGCAGTGGAACATCTGTTTGCGCAAACGGGAGAGGCCGTAGCCGCGCTGGACACCTTGCTGGATGCCGCCACCCGTGCCGTGCGGGCGAAGGTGACGGACGGCAAGGGCCTGTCTGCCGAGGCCATGGACCGGCACCAGCACGCCACCCACGGGCTCGCCTGGCTTGCGACCTATGTGGAAGCCCTGCGGCAGATGGATGCCTATGGCCAGCGCCTGCGGACGGAAGGGCGCCTCGGACGCCTTGAGGAACTGACCCTCCGCCTCGGCTTCAGCGAATATCTGGCACAGATTCTGGGCGGCATTCCGATGAACCAGGGCGAGTTCATCCGCCTTGCCAGCCTCGGCCTTGGAGAAGCGGACACCGCCGCCCTGCGGTCCTGTTCTGCTGACCTGATTGCACAGGGCTCCAGCCCGGAGCTGCGGGCAGAACTTGCAGAGCTCATCCGTCATCAGGAAGGCCATTCGATTTTCGGCGACAGCGGCCTTGATGAAACGCTGGAGCAGATCCGCAGCGAAATGCGCCGCTTCGCCGATGACAAGGTAAGCCCCCATGCGCATCAGTGGCACCTCGACAACGACTATATCCCGCTCGGCGTCATCACCCAGATGGCGGAACTCGGCGTCTTTGGCCTGACCATTCCGGAAGAATACGGCGGGATGGGCCTTGGCAAGCAGAGCATGGTTGTCGTCTCGGAGGAACTGTCACGCGCCTATATCGGCGTCGGCTCGCTCGGCACCCGCTCGGAAATTGCGGCAGAGCTGATCCTGTGCGGCGGCACCGAAGAGCAGAAGGCGCACTGGCTGCCGAAGATCGCCTCGGGCGAGATCCTGCCCACCGCCGTCTTCACCGAGCCCAACACCGGCTCCGACCTTGCCTCGCTGCGCACCCGCGCCGTGAAGGAGGGGGACGTGTGGAAGGTTTCCGGCAACAAGACCTGGATCACCCATCCGGTGCGTGCCGACATCATGACGCTGCTGGCCCGCACCAACCCGGACGAGCCGGGCTACAAGGGCCTGTCCATGTTCATCGCCGAGAAGCCGCGCGGCACGGATGAGGATCCCTTCCCTGCGCCCGGCATGTCCGGCGGCGAGATCGAGGTGCTCGGCTACCGGGGCATGAAGGAATACGAGATCGCCTTTGACGGCTTCGAGGTGAAGGCGGAGAACCTGCTCGGCGGCGAAACCGGTCAGGGCTTCAAGCAGCTGATGCAGACCTTCGAGGGCGCCCGCATCCAGACCGCTGCCCGCGCCCTGGGTGTTGCGCAAGCCGCACTCGACCTCGGGCTTCGCTATGCGCAGGAGCGCATCCAGTTCGGCAAGCCTCTGATCAGCTTCCCGCGCGTTTCCGACAAGCTGGCGCTGATGGCGGCCGAACTGATGCTGGCCCGCCAGCTGACCTATTTCTCCGCCGCCGAGAAGGACTCCGGCCGCCGCTGCGATCTGGAAGCAGGCATGGCCAAGCTGCTGGGCGCGCGTGTTGCCTGGGCAGCGGCGGACAATGCCCTGCAGATCCACGGCGGCAATGGCTTTGCACTGGAGTATCAGATTTCCCGCGTGCTCTGCGACGCCCGGATCCTCAACATCTTCGAGGGTGCGGCGGAAATCCAGGCCCAGGTCATCGCCCGGCGCGTGCTGGAAACCCGGGCGCTCTGACGGGCGTCCGGCTGCCATCCCTTGAGGCTGCAGCGCGGCGCCACCATATTCTGTCCGTAGCCGGCAAGCACAAGAAGCACCGGCTGCGGAGAGGATGGCCATGACGCATCATACCGAAGCATCCGGCTTTGATCCGGAAATCCTTGGGCCGGAGCTGGGCACGGACGAGCAGAAGTCCCGCCGTGTCCGGGAGAAGCTGCTGGAGACGCTGCGCAAGGCGGCCCGGCAGGTGCCCTTCATGGAAGATGTGGTGGCCGCCTACTTCTGTGCGCTTGATCCGGCAACCCCGCGCAAGGTGCGCGCCACGCTGCTGGCGGCACTCGCCTATTTCGTCCTGCCGCTGGACCTGGTGCCGGATTTCATCCTCGGCATCGGCTTTGGCGATGATGCCACCGTGCTGATGGGCGCCATCGCCATGGTACGCGCCCATATGCGGCCGGAACATACCGAGGCTGCGAAAGACGTGCTCGCGGGCAACAGGCCGCTCTGATCCGGACGGAACTTCAAAGCAGCCTCAGCCCGGCCTGTCGGCCGTGCTTCTCCAGCAGCCGGATGTGCGCCCGGCAATCACCCAGTAGATGATGCCGCCGGTAAAGCCGGAGGCCAGCGCCACCGTGGTACCCGGCAGCCACCCGCTGCGGCCATTGGCGACGAGGCTGCTGTCCCCCATGATCCAGAGCCCGGCCGCGATCAGCCCCGCCAGCCCCACGTGATAGACGATGCTGCGCAGCCGCAGCACTTCGGCAAGAGCGATGGCGATGAAAGAAGGCGCGAAGGCAAGCGCACCCAGAAAGGCCGCAGAGACGAGCGCCGTGCCGGTGACCGCACCGGCCATCACCGGATCCTGCTGCGCAAACACATCCCGGAAAAAGCCGAAGGCCAGAAAGCCCGCCGCCCCCAGCAGCCCCAGAATGAAACCGGTCACTGCCTTGACCACCTGCAGCACCAGCAAACCGCCGTCAATCATGCCTTCTGTCCCTGCCTGAAACCGGTCCCAGCCTGCCGCGCCAACTGGCCCGTTTCAAGGCAGGCCAGTTGCACACCCCTTTACGCGGCCAGCGGAAAGGCTTCCTCGACAAGATAGGGTCCGCCGCCGATGCTGGCACGGGAGGAGAACAGGACAAAGCGCCCGGCAAGGAAAGTTGGCGCCTGAAAACTGCCGCGCTCCGTCAGCCAGCGGGCAACGTCAGCGTTGCTGGCCGTCTTGCAGCGGGCAATCGTGACATGCGGCATGTATTTGCGCCGCTCCGGCGGCAGCCCCAGCCGCTGCAGGATACGCTCCTGCTCGGCCTGAAGCTCGGCCAGCTGGGCGGAAGGTTCCACCCGCGCCCAGATGGAATGCGGCTTGCCATTGCCGAAGGAGCCAAGGCCGTTGAGCCGGATTTCGATTGGGTCCCGCCGGATGCGCGACAGGGCATCGGCCACCTCGTCAGCCGTGCGGTCATCGATATCGCCGATGAAGCGCAGGGTGATGTGGTAGTTTTCGGGATCAATCCAGCGGGCGCCCCGCAGGCCTCCGCGGAGCATGGACAGGTGCAGGCCGGTTTGGGCCGGAATTTCGAGACCTGTAAACAATCGCGGCATCGGGCAACCCTCCGCTGTCGCTGGTCCCTCCATCAGGGGACATCTTGCCGCACTGCGCAAGGAAATTCGCAAAGGCCTTGAAAAGACGGGGCTTTGCGCTCCCGAAATGAAGCGCGGCGCAAAACGCGCCGCACAAGTTGTTGATTCGCAGGCTCTCCCTGCCCTTGCGGCAGCCATGTCACAGGCCACCACACAGATCAGGGCGAAGTGTTGCCATGCATCTGGTGCAGCAGGTCGATCTTGCCGATCAGCTCCGGCGAAAGCTTCACATCCGCCGCGCCGATGGCCACCTGCAACTGCGCCATGGAGGTTGCTCCGATGATCACCGAGGTCATGAAGCTGCGGGTCAGCGGGAAGACGATGGCGAGCTGGGCCGGATCCATGCCGGCCGAACGGGCCAGTTCCACATAGGCGCGGATGGCTTCTTCGGCGCCCGGCTTCTCATAGCGCTGCAGGCGGTTGTAGAGCTGCTTGCGCGATCCGGCCGGCAGCGCGCCATCCAGATACTTGCCCGTCAGCGCGCCTTGCGCCAGCGGCGAATAGCCGAGCAGGCCGACATCCTCGCGCAAGGAGACTTCGGCCAGCCCCGTCTCGAAGGTGCGGTTCAGCATGTTGTAGGCGTTCTGGATCGACACCGGCCGGGCAAGGCCTTCGGTCTCGGCCAGCTTCAGATAGGTCATCGTGCCCCAGGCGCTTTCGTTCGACAGGCCGATGTGGCGCACCTTGCCTTCCTTGACGAGTTCACTCAGGGCCGCCAGCGTTTCGGCAATCGGCGTCTCGTCCGCAGCGGGCGCCGGATCGTTCCAGCGGGTGGGGTTGGAGCCGAAGCCGGGGACCGTGCGGTCCGGCCAGTGCACCTGATAGAGATCGACGTAATCGGTCTGCAGGTTGTTCAGGCTGCGCTCGATCGCCTCACGGATCTGCGGGCGGGTGAGGCGCACCTCTTCACCGGACTTGCGGTAGTAGGTGCTGTCCGAACGGCCCGCCACCTTGGTGGCCAGAACAATCTTGTCCCGGTTGCCGCGCGCCTTCAGCCAGGTGCCGATGATGCGCTCGGTCCGCCCCTGCGTCTCGCCGCTGGGCGGGATCGGATACATCTCGGCGGTGTCGAAGAAGTTGACGCCATGGTCCAGCGCATAGTCGAGCTGGGCATGACCTTCAGCTTCCGTGTTCTGCTCGCCAAAGGTCATGGTGCCAAGGCAGATCGAGCTGACCATGATATCCGTGCGGCCAAGACGGCGTTGATCCATCGGAACATCCCTCGTGTTTCGAAAGGTCTTTGTTCAAGACGTTGTTCAAGACAATGTGGCAGGTGCGGCAAGCCGCGAAAGGCAGGACCCGGCGGGGCAGAAGATTATTTCTGCCGGGCGCGGGCAACGAGATCCTGCACGAGAGGTAGCACATTGGCAACGATGACCGAAACCCCTTCCCCAGTGGGGTGCATGCCGTCAGCCAGATTGAGTTCCGGCCTCATCGCCACACCTTCGAGGAAAAACGGATAGAGCAGCGCATCATGCGCCCCGGCCACATCCGCGAAGATCGGGTCGAAGGCGGCGGCATAGTCCTCACCCAGATTGCGCGGCGCCATCATGCCGGCCACCAGCACCTCGACACCCCGCTCCCGCAGGCGGGAGACGATGGCCTCGATATTCTTGCGGGTGGCAGCCGGATCAATGCCGCGCAGGGCGTCGTTTGCGCCCAGTTCCACGATCACCGCATCCGCCTCCGGCGGCACCGACCAGTCGAGCCGCGACAGGCCGCCGGAGGAGGTATCACCGGAGACACCCGCGTTGATCACGGTGACGTTCTCACCCTTCTCCTTCAGCGCCTTTTCCAGCTGCACCGGAAAGGCCTCATCGGGGGCGAGCTGATAGCCGGCCGACAGGCTGTCCCCGAGGACAACAATCTTCACAGCTGCGTCATTGGCAAGCGCATGGCCGGAAGAAAGGCTTGCAGACACCGCAATTGCGACAAACAGATACACAAACTTGAACATGGCGGTCTGGATCACTCCGTGACAGGGCCCCATATGCACCCGAAACCCGCAGGCTGCGGGACCATACTTTTTGTTGCCCGATGGGCTGGCACCGCAGTGAAACGGCAGCGGCACCGCTCAGATCCCATCCAGGCACCCAACCTATATAGGGTCACACATGACGACTGGACCAGCCATTGCGCTCAAGGGAGTTCACCTCAGCCTCGGAGACGGCGCAGGCCGGGTTCACATTCTCAAAGGTGTCGATCTGGAAATCGAGGCCGGCAGCTCGACCGGTCTGGTTGGCCCATCGGGTTCCGGCAAGTCCACCCTGCTGATGGTGATGGCCGGGCTGGAGCGGGCAGACAAGGGCTCGGTCATCGTGGCTGGCTCCGAGCTGACGCCGCTGAACGAAGATCAACTGGCCCGCTTCCGCGGCCGCAATGTCGGCATCATCTTCCAGTCCTTCCATCTGGTGCCCAACATGACGGCGCTGGAAAATGTCGCCGTGCCGCTGGAGCTTGCCGGCGATCCCAAGGCCTTCGACAAGGCCCGCGCGGAGCTTGAAGCCGTGGGCCTCGGCCACCGCCTCACCCACTATCCGGCGCAGATGTCCGGCGGCGAGCAGCAGCGCGTGGCCGTTGCACGGGCGCTGGTGGTGGAGCCGGAAATCCTCATCGCCGACGAGCCGACCGGCAACCTCGACGCTGCAACCGGCGAGCAGATCGTCGAGCTGATGTTTGCAGCCATTGCCCGCCGCCGCACCACGCTGGTGCTGGTGACCCATGACCCGGCGCTGGCCGAACGCTGCGACCGGGTGGTGCGCATGCGCTCCGGCCAGGTGGAGGAGGAGCATCACGCCTCCCCGGCGGAGGCCCGCGCATGACGGCCTTTGCTCCGGCCCCGTCAGGCGGCAACAGCTCGCTCGCCCTCGCCTTCCGCTTTGCCCTGCGGGAACTGCGCGGCGGCTTGAGGGGCTTTTACATCTTCATCGCCTGCATTGCCCTTGGCGTTGCCGCCATCGCGGGCGTTGCCTCGGTATCGCGGGCGCTGACGGAAGGCATTTCCAACGAGGGACAGGCGATCCTCGGCGGCGACATGTCCTTCCGCCTCGTCCACCGCGAGGCCGATGCCGCCGAATATGCCTATGTGCAGAGCCTTGGCGAAATCACCCGCACCGCGACCCTGCGCGCCATGGCCCGCAAGACCGACGGCAGCGATCAGGCGCTTGTCGAGCTGAAGTCCATTGATGGCGCCTATCCGCTCTACGGTACTCTTTCACTTGCAGGCGGCACCAATCCTGCCGAGGCCATGGGCCGCCAGCCGGATGGCAATTTTGGCGCCGTCGCCGATGCTTCGCTGCTCGCCCGCCTCGGGCTTGAACCCGGTGACAAGCTCTCCATCGGCCGCGCCACCGTCACCCTCACCGGCGTGATCGCCACCGAACCGGACAAGCTCTCCGGCGGGCTGGAATTCGGCCCGCGCCTGATGCTGAGCGAAGCGGCACTGCCGGAAACGGCGCTCGTCCAGCCCGGCAGCCTCGTCACCTGGTCCTACATGGTGAAGCTGCCCCCCGGCACCACGGACGAAGGCATCATCCGCCTCATCGAGCAATCGCGTGAGCAGTTTCCGCAAGCCGGCTGGCGCATCCAGTCCCGCGCCAGCGCCTCGCCGGGGCTGGAGAACAACATCCAGCGCTTCACCCAATTCCTGACGCTGGTGGGCCTTACCGCACTGGTCGTCGGCGGCGTCGGTGTTGCCAATGCGGTGCGGGCATTCCTTGAAAGCAAGCGCGAGGTGATCGCCAGCTTCAAGTGCCTCGGCGCCAGCAATGATCTCGTCTTCCGCATCTATCTGATCCAGATGATGATCATTGCCGCCATCGGCATCGCCATCGGGCTTGTGGCAGGTGCCATCATCCCCTTCGCGGCAGCCGGGGCCATTTCCGGCCTTCTGCCAGTGAAGCTGGCGGTGTCCGTCTACCCGGCGGAGCTTGGGCTCGGCCTGCTCTATGGCCTGCTGACGGCCCTTGCCTTTGCCATCTGGCCGCTGGGCCGCGCACATGACGTGCCGCCGACAGCCCTCTTCCGCGATCAGGTGACGGGCGCCAAGGTCTGGCCGCGCAAGCGCTATCTGGCCGCAACGCTGATCGCCGCCGTGTCGCTGGCAAGCATCGCCATCTTCCTGGCCGAAGACCGGCGCATTGCCTCGATCTATGTGGTGGCCTCCACCGCTTCCTTCCTGCTGCTGGGCGGGGTGGCGCGGCTGATGATGCTTGCCGCGCGCAAGGCGCCGCAGGTGCGCTCCACCGGCCTCAGGCTCGCCATTGCCAACATCCACCGGCCCGGCGCGCTCACCTCTTCCGTGGTGCTGTCGCTCGGCCTTGGCCTCACCCTGCTGGTGTCACTGGCCCTCATCGACGGCAACCTGCGCCGGGAGCTGACGGCGACGATTGCCGAAAAAGCCCCGAGCTTCTTCTTCATCGACATCCAGAGCACCGAGCGCGATGCCTTCGCCACCTTGCTGCAGCAGGACGCCGGGGACGCGAAGATCCAGAGCGTGCCCATGCTGCGCGGCCGCCTCGTCAGCCTCAAGGATGTGCCGGTCAACCAGATCACCCCGCCGGCCAGCGCCGCCTGGGTGCTGCGCGGCGACCGGGGCATCACCTATCAGGACAGCCTGCCGGCCAATTCCACCCTGATGAAGGGCGAATGGTGGCCGGAGGGCTACAGCGGCGAGCCGCTGGTCTCCTTCGATGATGAACTGGCAACCGAGCTGGGGCTGGCCGTCGGCGACCGGATCACCGTCAACGTGCTGGGCCGGGAAATCACCGCGAAGATCGCCAACACCCGCAAGGTGGAATGGGAATCGCTCGCCATCAATTTCGTGATGGTCTTCTCCTCCAACACCTTCGCCGGTGCCCCGCACGCCTTCCTGATGACCGTGACCTGGGACCCGGATGCGCCGGCCGAGCGTGAGCTGGGCCTTTTGAAGACCGTCTCCTCCGCCTTCCCCACCGTGACGGCCATCCGCGTCAAGGATGCGCTGGCGCAGGTGAATGATCTCGTCGCCCAGCTTGCCGTCGCCATCAGGGCGGCCTCCGCCATCACACTCATCTCCAGCATTCTGGTGCTGGCCGGAGCGCTGGCGGCCGGAAACCGCAGCCGCATCTATGACGCGGTGATCCTGAAGACGCTGGGCGCCACCCGCGCCCGGCTGACCGGCGCCTATGCGATGGAATATGCGATGCTCGGCCTCGGCACGGCGGTCTTTGCAGTGCTGGCCGGGTCCATTGCCGCGTGGTTCGTGATTACGCAGGTGATGAACGGGTCCTTCACGCTGCTCCCGGGCACCGCAGTCACGGCGGCCCTTGCCGCTCTGGTGCTGACCGTCGGCTTCGGTCTCATCGGCACATGGCGCGTGCTGGGCAAGAAACCTGCGCCGGTGCTGCGCAATCTGTGACCATAACAGACGGTCTTCCGGCGCCTTTTCACCGGCGCCGGGCGCCTCAGATGGAGATTTTGTAATCTTCCCGGAAGCGTTTTTTGGCCATTTGCCCTTGTGCGATGGCAGAACCCCGCCCATATTCTTCTGCAAACGGACTTGCTCCGTCGAGGCGGTTTGGGAGTGTCCCTCCCGCGTAACCTAATGAAGGGGAAACACTATATGTCGACGTTCGACCGGAAAAATGAAGCACCGTACGCGGTCGCCGGCCGCTACGCCGATGCCGGCATTGACCAGGGCCTGCGCTCTTACATGCTGGGCGTCTACAACTACATGACCATCGGTCTTGCCATCACGGGTTTCATCGCCCTGGGCCTTGCCCAGTTTGCGACGACCACTGATCCGGCAGCCGCCGCTGCCGTTCTCGGCAATGGCACGATGCTCTCGCAGCTTGGCTATGCGCTCTATGCCTCGCCGCTGAAGTGGCTGATCATGCTGGCTCCGCTGGGGATGGTGTTCTTCCTCTCCATGCGCATCCAGTCCATGAGTGCCTCGACCGCGCAGGTCAGCTTCTGGGTCTATGCCGCCCTCATGGGTGCGTCCCTGTCCTCGATCTTCCTCGTCTACACGGGCGGATCGATCGCACGCGTGTTCTTCATCACCGCAGCTTCCTTCGGTGCGCTGAGCCTCTATGGCTACACCACCAAGAAGGACCTGTCGGGCTGGGGCTCGTTCCTGCTGATGGGCCTGATCGGCATCATCATCGCCTCGGTGGTCAACATCTTCCTGGCGTCTTCCGCCCTGCAGTTCGCTGTCTCGGTGATCGGCGTGCTGGTGTTCGCAGGCCTCACCGCCTATGACACCCAGCAGATCAAGGAAATGTACTACGAAGGCGACACCGGCGAAGTGGCCACGAAGAAGTCGATCATGGGTGCCCTGCGCCTCTACCTCGACTTCATCAACCTCTTCCTCATGCTGCTGCAGCTCTTCGGCAACCGCGAATAACCGCGGCACACAGCAGAAAAGTTCAAGGGCGCGGATTACCTCCGCGCCCTTTCCATTTTCTGAAGCACCCGGAAATCGCCATCACCGGCCATTGATTGAACACAAATCAGTTCTGGACGATACGGAAAGCCTGTTTCTGTTTTTTTCCAGGGCTGACATGCGTAAACACACCCATTTTCTGCGCTCCGCGCTTCTCGGCGCCACGGCGGTTACCACTTTCTCGCTGTCCATCGCGGCATCGCATGCAGCCCCGCTGCTGCCTGTCAACGAATATGGTGCCCAGTGGGGTCTGCTGATGACCGGCGCCCCGATTGCCCATTCCCGTGGCTACACCGGAGCCGGTGTCACAATCGGCGTCCTCGACAGCGGCATCCTGGCCAGCCATCCGGATCTCATCGCCAACCTCAGCGCCCTGAACTATAACGGCGCCGAGGAGATGGCGACCTTCACCGACGCCAATGGCCACGGCACCCATGTGGCCGGCATCATCGGCGCATCGGCCAATGGCACCGGCATGATGGGCGTTGCGCCGGGTGTGAGGCTCGCCAATCTTGCCATCATGGACAGCGCCGGTGACATCGAAAACGAATATGTCGCCCGTGTGCTTGACTATGCCCTGGACAATGGCATCCGCATTTTCAACAATTCCTGGGGCAGCTATGTCTACACCCCGACCGGCGATCTGGCGATGGACCGGACAACCTTCGAAGCCGACAACGCGGTGCTGCTGGCCGCTGTGCGGGATGCAGCCAGCCGCGGCGCGGTGATGGTCTGGGCGACAGGCAACGACGGCGCGACGGATGCAGGCATTGAATCGGCCCTGCCCTATCTCTATCCGGAACTGAAGGCCAGCTGGATCTCGGTAACCGCCGTCGGCCAGAACGGCATCACCCCCGCCTATTCCAACCACTGTGGCGTGACCATGATGTGGTGCATGGCCGCACCGGGCGGCGATGACGACGAGACAACGGGCGGCATCTACTCCACCGCCAACACCGGTGGTTACGTGCGCATGTCGGGCACCTCGATGGCCACGCCGCATGTCACGGGTGCGCTGGCGATCGCCCAGCAGATGTATCCCAACGCCACGCCGCAGGAATTGGCACGCCTCGTCCTGATGACTGCCACGGACATTGGTGCAGCCGGCATCGACAGCCAGTATGGCTGGGGCCTGCTGAGCCTCGACAGGCTGACCAGCACCAATGACGTGAAGAAGGTTGCCGCCTTCTCCCAGACCGCACAGGTGCAGACGCAGGCGGTCAACACGGTGATGGGCATCACCGAACAGCGCGCCAGCTCGCTGCTGGATCCCGCCGGTCCGGCCGTCGCCGTCTCCACCAATGGCGCAGCACCCAGTGAGGCGAACCGCCGCTTCTGGGCCCAGTCGCTGGCCGGCATCAGCCTGATGGACGGTACCTCCACCTCCGCCTCCTCCACCAGCCGCAGCGCAGGCCTGCTGGTGGGCGGTGAATTCATCGCAACAGAGAATCTGCGCCTTGGCGCCGCCGGCGGCTTCAGCACCTCCTCGATGCGCAGCGCCGGTGACCGCGCCCGGATCAACGGCCTGCATGCCCTGATCTATGGCGGCTACACCTACGACCGGTATTTCCTGGAAGCCGCTTCCAGCTTCTCGCGCTTCGAGAACACCCTCGACCGCAAGAACATCACCGGCTCGGGCACCAGCGTGACCGTCAACGGCCAGACCAAGACCACCGACCTCGGCCTCTCCGCCTCCGCCCGTATCGGCATGACCTTCGAGACTGAAGGCCTGCTGGCCCGGCCCTATGTCCATGGCCGTGTGCGCCACCAGTGGCTCGGGTCCGGCAGCGAAACGGGCGCCGACGTGTTCAACGTCAGCCTGCGCAGCTCCACCTCCACCGGTTCGGAAACCGGTGTTGGCCTGCGCCTGTCGGCCATGCCGATCGCCTTCGGCAGCTACAGCGTGACGCCGATGATGGATCTCGCCTATGCCCGCGCCCTGGGTCCGGTTGCCGCGGGCCGCAAGGTTCAGCTGCTCGGCAGCTCGGTCAACAGCGCTGCCCCGGATCTTGGCCGCGATATCGGACGGCTCAACCTTGGCGTTGCCGCCACCAATGCCAGCCAGAAGCTGACCGGCAAGCTCTCCTACGGCGGCGAACTGCGCCGCAACGCCCAGTCCCATTCGGTCAATGCCGAGTTGAGCCTGCGCTTCTGAGACTTAAAGAAAAAGCTGGAAGAAAAGCCCCCGGATCAGACGGTCCGGGGGCTTCGTATCCGTCACGGGCAATCTGCCTGCGCTCAGGCATCCACCAGCCGCAGATGGCGTTTCTTTTCGAAGACCTTGAGAACAGATGCCAGCTCGTGCCCGCGCTTGAGCACCATGCCGCCCGTGGCCACCACGCTGTAGGCGCCCTGGCGGCGGGCAAGCTTCGGGTCCTTCTCGATCCGGTAAAGCGGCATTTCGCTGCTGCGGCGGAAGACGGAGAACACGGCCCGGTCCTTCATCAGATCGATGGCATAGTCCCGCCACTCTCCATCCGCGACCATGCGGCCATAGATGCGCAGGATCTGGTCCAGCTCACGCCGGTCAAAGGCAACGACGGGTTTCGCCGGGATCTGCGGGACGGTGGGCTGGGCAGCACCGTGCTGGGGAGCATTGATCTGGGAACTGGAACCGGGCGGACTGTCCGGCCGGACGGGCATCTCAGAGGGAAAGCCTTGCGGCTGTCCGGCTGCATCTCCTTCGCTCTCGCTCATGCCACCTCCCGTCAACCTTGCTGCGGAATCAGACCTGCTGATGCCTGCCGGCGAGGATATGTCATTGACTTGTCATGATGCCCCTTGCGGACCTCACTGGCAAGCCTGCGTGTGGCAGGGTTTTTAGGCCGCAGGAATGCTGAAAAGATACCTTGCTTTTGCCTCAATTGAGCCCTTCACACGCCACGTTGGCCCACCATCTTATGATCATACCCGTTCGGCCTGAACGGTTCTGGTTCCGGTACGCATTAGCCCCCAGCCCCCCGGAACGGAGCTGATCAGGTTGAGTGCTGAAGTACATTCGAACGGGCACCTGAAGGGCCAGCACTCGTGCTGGCCCTTTTCATTTGCCGTTGCGGAAGACGGCGCACTTCCCTCTTCATTGCCTGCTTCCTGTTTGCCTCCCGCCCGGCTATCATCTGCCCATGACGACGAGCCTCGTGGAACTGCGCCCCGCACGACATGATGACGCGGCCAGCCTTGCGGCCGTGCATGCGCAGGCGTGGCGCCTTGCCTACCGGGGCATGCTCGACGGGCTGGACCTGGAACGTTTTGTCGCGCGCCGCAGCGGCGGCTGGTGGCATGACGCCATCGACAAGGGTGTCGAGATCGAAGTGCTGGAAGTGGCAGGCGAGGTGGCAGGCTATGCCAGCTATGGGCCCTGCCGCATGCGGGGCACCGGCTGCGCCGGGGAGCTGTACGAGCTTTATCTCAAGCCGGAATATCAGGGCCTCGGCTTTGGCCGCAAATTGTTTGCCAGCGTCAGAACCTGCCTTGAGCGGCGCGGCCTCAAGGGCCTTGCGGTGCGCGTCCTGACGGACAATGAACCGGCCTGCGGCTTCTATGCCGCACTTGGCGGCGTACTGACCGGCCGCTCCTGGCACCAGACGGGCGGCAAGCGGCTGGAGCTGTCCATCTATTGCTGGCACGAGGCGGAGCGCTGAACCGCGCCTGCCGGATCTGTCACCCAGCGGCACCGGAAAGCCCGGATTTCAACGCTTTACCACACTTGCCCCTTGCTTCGCGGCGCGGTCCCTGCAATAGACCTGCGCAGCAACTCAAGGAGCAAGCTCATGCGTATTGATGCGGTGCCGATCGGCAAGAACCCGCCGGAAGACATCAACGTCATCATCGAAGTTCCGGTCGGCGGCGAGCCGATCAAGTACGAGATGGACAAGGCAGCAGGTGCCATGTACGTGGACCGCTTCCTCTACACCCCGATGCGCTATCCGGGGAACTATGGCTTCGTGCCCCACACCCTGTGCGGCGATGGCGACCCCATCGACGTGATGGTGATCAACCAGCGCCCGATCGTGCCCGGCGCCATCATGAGCTGCCGTCCCATCGGCGTGTTGCTGATGGAAGACGAGAGCGGCCAGGATGAGAAGATCATCGCCGTTCCCAGCACCAAGCTGACCCGCCGCTACGAGAACGTGAAGTCGGTCGACGATCTGCCGGCGATCACCATGGAGCAGGTGAAGCACTTCTTCGAGCACTACAAGGATCTGGAGCCCGGCAAGTGGGTGAAGATCACCGGCATCGAAGGCCCGGAAAGGGCGCGTCAGCTGATCATCGAGTCGATCGAGCGCGCCAAGGCCGAAGAGAAGTAAGACACTGCTGCCGGGAGCAACGCCCCGCGCAGACAGTCAACAACGAGGCCGCGCGGGTCAGCCCGCTGCGGCCTCGATTGCTTCCATGTCCTCATCCGACAGGCCGAAGTGATGGCCGATCTCATGCACCAGAACATGGGTCACCACATCACCCAGCTGTTCCTCGTGCTCGGCCCAGTAATCGAGAATGGGACGGCGGAACAGCCAGACCCGGTTCGGATGCTGCCCGGTGTGAAAGAAGTCGCCGCCCTGTGCGAGGCCAATGCCCTGAAACAGGCCCATCAGTTCAAACGGATCCTCAAGGCCGACGCTTTCCAGCATCTCCTCATCGGCGAAATCGGCGACCGTGATCACCACGCCTTCGCAAAGCGCCTGAAATTCTTCGGGAAGCTGCGCATAGGCCTGACGGGCAATGATCTCGAAAGCATCCAGCCCCGGGGCCACCATGGCCGCGATGGCTGCAATCTGCGGGTCTGGCGCCTCTGTCCGGTCACTCATCAAATCGCCCCTTGTGAACCTGCGGTTCACATCAGATAGGCGCTGACCAGATAGATGACCAGCCCGACCGCGAACAGCAGCCCCGCCATGCGGCCGATGCGCGTGCCCCAGACCTCGATCCGGTCGTTCTGGTTCTTGTCGGCGGCACCGAAATGACGCTGGGCATGGCTGGCCATGCGGCTGGTGGCGGAGCCCAGGATGGTTTCGCTCTCGGCCTGGACCCGCGACAGGGCCCGTCTGGCTTCGTCTTCCTTGGCTTTAGCCCGCCGTTCCCGCTCACCCATGGCCGTGTCCCCTCTCAGCCCTTGCGGGCCTGATAGCCTGCAAACAGCGCCAGAACGGCCACTGCGGCGGAGGCCACCATGTTCCAGCCCGCAAAGGACAGGCCGAACATGCGCCAACTGGCTTCCGTGCAGGAGACGACGCGGGTGTTCTGCAGCGCCTGCAGCATGTTGGCCGCAGATTTGGGCGTGGCACCGCCGCCGCCGCAGTCGGATGGCCCCATCCAGAAGCCCCATTCGGCCCCGGCCTGATAGGCGCCAAGTCCGGCCCCATAGGCAAAGACCGCCGCCACGAGAAGCAGCAGCACCGTGGCAATGCCGGTGCGGCGGGTCAGGAGAGCAAGCAGCGCCAGCACACCCAGCGGCAGCCCCACATAATAGGGGACGCGCTGCTCAAGACACAGCTTGCAGGGCAGATACCCGCCAATGAGCTGGAAGCCCCAGGCGGCCGCAATGGAAGCCGTGCCCCCCAGAAGCAGAAGCAGATTGGCCGCCCTGGCCCGCTGAAGCGACGTCATTTCAGATCCTCACGCGATGTCACAGCAGCTTGATAGCAGCGAAGCCGCCAACAAGCAGAATCACAAATACCGTGAAGACGAGGCCAAGGCGCTTCTCGATGAAGTTGCGGATCGGCTCACCGAAGAGATACAGCAGCCCGGCGACCGCAAAGAAGCGCAGCCCGCGTGACACGATGCTGGCGATGACAAAGACCGGCATGGAAAGGCCCGTGACGCCAGCGGCGATGGTGATCACCTTGTAGGGAAACGGCGTCAGCCCGGCAATGAACACAAACCACCAGCCCCAGGCATTGAAGATCTCGCTGAAGCGGTCGAACTTGTCCATGTAGCCATAGAAGGTCAGGATCGGCTCTGCGATCTGATGGAACAGGAAAGCGCCGATCAGATAGCCGAAAATGCCGCCCAGCACCGACATGACCGTGGCGATGGCCGCGTAGAACCAAGCCTTGCGCCGGTTCGCGACCACCATGGGGATCAACAGCAGATCCGGTGGAATCGGAAAGAACGAGCTTTCAATGAATGAGACCGCCCCCAGCGCGTGCGGTGCGCGCGGGCCAGAGGCGAGGGACAAGGTCCAGTCGTAAAGTTTTCTCAGCATAATGGCATTCTGCATAGCCGCCGCCGGAGCTTTTGTCATCGGGAGAACGGTGGCAGCAGCCGGATATTTTCGCAGTGCAGCAGACAATTGCCAATTGGAGCGGGGAAAGCCCCGGGCAGTGGATTGACGGCAAAGCCAGTCTGGCTATAGTCGCGGCTCCAAGGACGCTGCCCCTGTGGCGGAACTGGTAGACGCGACGGATTCAAAATCCGTTTCCCGTGAGGGAGTGCCCGTTCGATTCGGGCCAGGGGCACCATACTTTCCAGCGCCATTTCCAGGCACGCTGCATCAGTTCAGCGCCCCCGCTTCAGCGCCCCCTTCAGCGCGTTGCCCTGCGCCCCTCCCCTTCATTTGCATCACCGGCCTTGAGCTTCAGGGATAAGTCTTTAATCTGCCGCTCGATTTACAGTCTGAAGCGAGAGGGAGACGCCGCGTGGGGCAGGCAAAACGCAAGAAGGACGCTGGCGCCCGCATATCCTGGTGCCGCACCTGCACCTATTGCTGCGAGCTCCCCGAGATCGGCCCGCTGGACAAGCCGATGTACCGGCCCTGCGCCAGCATCAAGGACCATGGCTGCGCCATCTTCGGCCAGCCGGAACGCCCTTCTGCCTGCCTTGCCTATCAATGCGCCTATCTCTCCGCCCGGCTGGCGAACAGCCCGGACCGCAACCGCATCCCCCATCCGCTGGATGCCGGCGCCTATTTCCACCGCGATCCGATCGAGCGCATCTATGTGATGTTCGTCGATCCGGCCCGCCCGCTCGCCTGGAAGACCAGCGATCTCGTGCCCTATCTGCGCGCCCGCCTGCAGGAAGGCTTCGAGCTGCTGATCCTTGACCGGGGCCGGCGGATGGCCGTAACGTCAGTGCTTCTGTTTGACGCGATCCTCGCCCGTGACATGGTGGCCTTTGCCGATCAGGAAGGCCGCCCGCATGACATCGAGAGCTGGCCCGCCGAAGCGGCACGCTATTCGCGCGAAAGCTAATCAATCCGGTGACCGGCGGTTAACTGCATTTGCAACTTCGGGATCTTGCAGCGCTGCGGTTAAACCACGCGGCAACGGGCGCTATGGCATAAGCTCAACAACCGCAGGCGCCCGCAGACAAAGAGGCGCCGCCGGACAGGAGAAGGCTGGGCATCATGGCACTGATCGAGAATGGCAGCATCGGCAAACCGCAGGACGGGGGCTCTGCAACGCAGGAAAACCGGTCCGGCAGCGCAACCCCGGCCTTCCGTTATGCGACCCTCAACACCGCCGCCATGCGCAGCGCGCCGATCCGCCCGGAGTGGATCATCGAGGGCACGCCGCAGGCCCGGCTCGCCAGCCTGTCGACCGGCACCAACGGCTGGTCTTCGACCGACCATTGGGAGTGCACCGCCGGCACGTTCCACTGGCACTTCTTCTGGGACGAAACGGTGCTCTTCCTTGAAGGCGAGGTGCATATCACCGACGAGGCTGGCAACACCTATGAAGGCCGCCCCGGCGTCAGCATGCTGTTTCCCGCAGGCACCCGCGCGGTCTGGCATGTGCCGGTCTATGTGCGCAAGATCGCCTTCAACCGCCGCCCCATGCCCTGGACCGTTTCCTTCCTGATGAAGGTGAGCGCCCGCCTCGGCCGCCTGTTCGGGCGCGGCTGACCGCGCAGGTCTCCCGAAATCATTCGACACCGCACCGGCGGCAGGCTAGTACTTCTGCCATGAGCACGCCGGACAAGGAAGTCGAACTCAAGCTGGAGCTTGAACCTGGCGCAGCGGAGAGCCTCAAGATCTCCGGGGCCGTCACAGGATTTTCCTCCGGCAAAGCCTCAACGAAGCAACTCACGTCGATCTATTTCGACACGGCAGATCTCAGGCTGCACAAGGCCAGGATCGCCGCACGGGTGCGCAAGTCCGGGCGGCGCTGGATCCAGACGGTCAAGCTCGGCAAGCCGCTTTCCGGCGGCCTGTCCTCTCCCATCGAGATCGAGACGGATGTCAGCGGCCCGCAGTTCCAGCTGGATCAGGTGTCCGATGAGGACATCCGCCGCCAGATCGCAGACTGCACCGGCGGTGCCGAACTCGTTCCCTGTTTCGAGACCGTGATGCAGCGCACCCAGCGCGACCTCACCCGGGAAGATGGAACCGTCATCGAAGCCGCGCTGGATATCGGCGAGATTGTTGCGGGAGACAAGCGCCTGCCCCTGTGCGAACTGGAGCTGGAGCTGAAATCCGGCAGCATCGCGCCGCTTTATGAAGCCGCACTGGCGCTGGCGGGCAACAACGCCTTCCGCTTTTCGCCTATGAGCAAAGCCGAGCGCGGCTACCGGCTGTTTCTCGGGCAGGACGAAGCCCCGTGCAACGCCGGCACCATCAGCCTCGACGCCACGATGAGTGTGGAAGACGCCTATCAGCACATCCTGCGCTCCTGCATCGACCAGATTTCGGCCGCCCGCATGGTCTGCCTGACCAGTGCGGACAATGAAGGCCCGCATCAGCTGCGCATTGGTTTCCGGCGGCTGCGCACCGCGTTCAAGCTGTTCCGCCCGGTGCTCGACCCGCGCCGCACCGGTGCGCTGGACCAGCAGGCCAGCCGCTATGCCGCCGCCGCCGGAGCGCTGCGGGATCTCGATGTGCTGAGCGATGAAATCACCGCCCCTCTTGCATCTCACGCGCCGGAAGGCATCAATATTCCGCTGCTGCTGGAGCAGCTTGGCAAGGACCGGCAGGCAACGCGGCTGGAGCTGACGGCAGAACTCGCCAGCGCAGCCTTCAACGGCTTCCTGCTGGATCTTGCCAGCTACTGCGAGACAGCGGGCTGGCGCAAGGAAGAGGATGCCCGTCAGGCGGACCGGCTCGCCGAAGCCGTCACCGCCTTTGCCAGCGAGGCCATTGGCAAACGCTGGCGCAAGGTGCAGAGCTATGGCCGGCGGCTCGACACCCTGTCGCGGACCGAGCGCCATGACATGCGCAAGGCTCTGAAGAAGTTCCGTTACGGGCTGGAATTCTTCGCCTGCCTGTTCCCCGGCGAAAGCCGCAAGACGTTTCTGAAGCACCTCAAGAATCTGCAGGACGTCTTTGGCTACCTCAATGACGTGGCCATGGCGGAAAGGCTGGCCACGCTGACGCCTGGCCCCGTAAAGACGGCAGGTAAAGCGGCGGGCAAGACGGTTCGTGCCACCTCTCTGGCCGCGGCGTCCGGCTTCGTCCTGGGATGGCATGAGGCACAGGCCCGGACAGCCTGGCCGGAAGCCCGCAGCGGCTGGAAAGAAGCCAGCAAGGCAAAGCCCTGCTGGACCCGCAAGAAGAGCTGATCAGCTGCGCACCACCAGTTCCATCCGGTCTGCCGCAACGCGGCTGCGGGCATATTGCACCGGACGGCCATCCGGGTCCTCGTTGACTATTTCCATGACCATCACCGGCGACCCCAGCTCGATATCCAGCAACCGGGCATCGGCCTGCGTCGCCCGTTCGGCATAGATCCGCGTCTCCCGGCGGTAATAGCCGCCAAGGCCGGCACGCGTGAAGCACTGTGTGAAGGAACCCGTCTCGGCGAAATCCGCCGCAAGACCCGGAAAGCGGATCAACTCACACCAGCTTGTTCCAGCCAGAACCGGTGTTTCTCCGGAAACCCGCAAGGTCTCTATCCGCTGCAGCGGCGTTCCCGCCGGCAGCTCGAGCTTGCCGGCAAGGAACTCGCTCGCCCCCTCGACCCCGGCTCCCGTCAGACGCCCGCCCGGCGCATGGCCTTGTCCGGCCAGAATTTCAGAGAACCGCGTCTGCCGCGAGATCGGATAACTGACAGAACGGTCGGCAAAAAATGTTCCCCGCCCCTGGTCCGCCCGCAGCAGGCCCTCGTGTGTCAGCACGGAGATGGCCCGCCGGACCGTGTGCCGGTTCACGCCGAAGCGGGCCGCAAGCTCCATTTCCGGCGGCAGCTGCATTCCGGGCACAAACCGGCCGGTGGCTGCTTCGGTGCGGATCCACTCGGCTATCTGGCGCCAGACGGCAATCCCGGTTCCCCGGTCCAGCGGTCCAAACCCGGTCATTCAGCGCCCCCTTGCCACGGCGTTGCTTTGCCACTCACTTCAATGTATACAAGTAGACAAATTTAACGAACACTCATCACCCCTCACCTGCGCGGCAGGGCATTGCAGTAATTACCTATGCCGCGGTGAAAAGCAAGTTGATCTAAGACAACCACCGGCACAATTTCGCGAATATCTACGCGCATTGGCTGCAATTGCAAACAGGGATATGATTCATGCCGATTCACGGCCTTTCCCACATGACTTTCATCTGCCGTGACATCACGCGAATGGCCAGAATTCTCACGGAGGTCCTTGGCCTCCGCGAGGTTTACTGCAGCCGCGGGGCCGGATTTTCGTTATCTGCGGAGAAATTCTTTGTATCTGGGGATATTTGGATCGCCGTCATGCAGGGCGAAAGCCTGCCTGAGCGCAGCTACAACCACATCGCCTTCAAGGTGGATGATGCGGAGATCGAGCCTGCGATGGAGCGTATCCGCAGCCTTGGCCTTGAGGTAAGGCCGCCCCGGCCCCGCATTGCCGGTGAGGGCCGGTCGGTGTACTTCTACGACGAAGACAACCACCTGTTCGAGCTTCACACCGGCACATTGGAGGAGCGGCTCGCCGCCTATGCGCGCCACACCGGAGCTGAGGACAGCGGCGTCTCTGTCACATAGCCTACATGCGCCAGCCTTAGTTCTGGCCATTGCTTCTTATATCCAGCCTTACGATTCTTGAGACAAGACGGCTCCCCTTCCGATGCGCTACGCTATTTATTACACCGCTCCCGCAGACAGTTCCCTGACCCGGCTCGGTGCCACGTGGCTTGGACGCGACGCGGTGGACGGCACGGCCCTGCCCCAGCCGCATGTACCGGGCCTCACAGCCGAAGACCTTGCCACCCTGACCACGGACCCGCGCCGCTATGGCTTTCACGGCACATTGAAGGCGCCGTTTTCCCTCGCAGGCGGACGTGATGAACAAGCGCTGCGCGATGCCTTCCGCAGCTTTTGCAGCCAAGCGGCCCCCTTCACCATTCCCGGTCTGTCGGTCACCCGGCTGGGCCGCTTTCTGGCGCTGACCCCGCAGCCGGAGAGCGTGGATCTGAACGGTTTTGCCGCTGCCTGCGTCGAGGCTTTCGAGCCCTTCCGCGCGCCTTTGAGCGAAGCCGACATGGCGCGCCGTCTGGCTGCGAACCTCTCGCCCCGCCAGCAGGACCTCTTGCGGGCCTGGGGCTATCCTTATGTTTTCGAGGAATTCCGCTTCCACATGACCCTTTCGGTAAAGCTGGAGGAGGACAGCACCATCTCTGCCCTTGAAGCGGCCGCCATGGCCCACTTTGCTGCGGTGACAGACCGCCCGCATCAGATTGCCAGCCTCGGCCTTTTTGCCGAGCCGGAACGCGGCGCACCGTTCCGCGCCGTCGACATCCTGCCCCTCACGGGATCCACCGGCCCGCAGGACCCTGCCCTGCGCCTGATCCCCGTTTCTGCCGAAAGCCAGAGCCAATGACCCACATGACGCACAGCTTCACCAATGCCCGCCTCGTCCTGCCGGAGAGTGTCATCACCGGCAGCCTGGAGGTGAAGGGCGGCACGATCAGCGCCATCGATGAAGGCGGCATCCCGGCCCATGGCCATGATTGCGAGGGCGACTTCCTGATTCCCGGACTGGTCGAACTGCATACCGACCATCTGGAAATCCACTATTCCCCGCGCCCGAAGGTGCGCTGGAACCCGGTTTCCGCCGTGCAGGCCCATGATGCGCAGATCGCCTGCGCCGGCATCACCACCGTGTTTGATGCCCTGCGCGTCGGCATGGATGCGGAAGCGGAGCTGAATGTGGACGACATGCGCGCACTCGCCGGCGCCATCGAAAGCGCACAGGCCGAAAAGCGGCTGCGCGCCGAGCATTTCATCCATCTGCGCTGCGAGGTTTCCGCCCCGGACGTGATGAGCGCCTACGAGCATTTCAAGAACGATGCCCATGTGCGCCTGATGTCGCTGATGGACCACACCCCCGGCCAGCGGCAGTTCGTCTCCATTGAGATGTACCGCGTCTATTACCAGACCAAGAAGAACTTCACCGACGAGCAGATGGAAGCCTATATCGCCATGCGGCAGGCTGTTGCGGACAAGAACGCCCCGCAGCACCGCAAGCTGCTGGCAGATTCGGCCCGTGAGCGCGGCATTCTTCTGGCCAGCCATGACGATGCAACCGTGGCCCATGTGGACGAGGCGATCAGCCTCGGCACCGGCATTGCCGAATTCCCGACCACGCTGGAAGCAGCCCGCGCCTCGCATGCGGCCGGCATGGGCGTGCTGATGGGTGGGCCGAATGTGGTGCGCGGCGGCTCCCACTCCGGCAACATTTCCGCAAAGGCACTGGCGGAAGACGGCTGCCTCGACATCATCTCCTCCGACTATGTGCCGGTGTCCATGCTGCAGGCCGCGTTCCATCTCGCCGGTGACGTCGAGGGCGTTTCCCTGCCGCAGGCCATGGCGATGGTGACGGCCACCCCGGCGAAGATGGCAGGCCTTGCCGACCGCGGCCGCCTGGAAACGGGCCTCAGGGCCGATCTGGTGCAGGTGCGGCTGGTGGGCAATGTCCCGGTCGTGCGCGGTGTCTGGCGCGAGGGACGGCGCGTCGCGTGAGACTGACAGGACCGAACCGGATGACGTGACCAGAACAGAGCCACAGCGTCCCTCTCCCCCCTTGAGGGGGAGAGGGGTTTGAGCCTGACAGACAGTCCGCAAGGAACACTGCCCACAGAAACAGCCGTTTGAAACGGCTTGTCACGGAGAGTGCAATGAACGGCGGGATAGAGGAACGCCAGACAAGCGGCGGCACGGCCCTGCTCGGGCCGGGCAGGCTGGTGCTGGTGGTTGGCCCCAGTGGAGCGGGCAAGGACACGCTGATGAATGCCCTGCGTGACAGCCTTGCGGGCGATCCGGCCTATATCTTCGCCCGCCGCCTCATCACCCGGACAACGGACGGGGCGACGGAGGACCATGATGCCATCGGCCGGGCCGAATTCGACGGGCTTTGCCGCGAGGGCCGCGTGGCCCTTGCCTGGGAGGCGCATGGCCTTGGCTACATCCTGCCGGAGAGCATCGATGACGGCATCCGCGCCGGTCACACGGTGATCGCCAACGGCTCACGCCAGATCCTCAATCAGGCCCGGCAGAAATATGCCTCCCTGATCATCCTGCTGGTGACCGCACCCATTGACGTGCTGGCCGGACGGCTGGCGGCGCGCGGACGCGAAAGCCGGGAAGAGATCAGCCGCCGCCTCAGCCGGGCCGATATCGATATGCCCGACGTGCCCGGCGTCATCCGCATCGACAATTCCGGCAAGCTGGATGACAGCCTTGCCTGCATGCGCAAGGCCCTTGGCCTGCCTGACGCTGCAAGCTGACGCCGGTTTCACCTCAAGGCTGGGGCTGGGATTCCGAACCCGGCTCCTCGGGCAGAACCTCCCGTCCCTCCGGCACGCCGGGACCTGAAGAACCGAGGAAGCCGGACGGCAGGCCAAAGCCCTGCTCCAGCGCCTTCAGCACGCTCTGGTCGCTGACCTCGCCGCTCAGAACCTTCTGCACATCGATCTGCACCTTGCCGCCGGTGGTCTGGCTGATCAGGTCATTGGCCACGGTCCCGAGCGCCTCATCCGGCTTGACCTTGAGAAGCTGCACCAGCTCGCCGCCCACCTGCTGCAGCTGTTCATAAGCTGCCTGCGGGTTTTCCAGAATGCCCTGAATATCGGGATAGATCTGCGGCCGGTCCCAGGAGCCCCGGATGACGACCGGCACGCCGAGGGCCGCCATCGTCTTGGATTCGCCCTTGGCCCGCGGCGTCGGCGCAATGCCCTGCAGGCTGGGTACGATCTGCGGCTCCACCCGCCAGTCCAGCGTCCGGCCCGGCATGTCGGTGGTGCCGCTGCCCGTCATGCGGATCAGCGGACCGGCCAGCGCCAGATCCTGGTTGAGGGCAACACCATTGCTGATCTGGAAGGATGCACTCAAGGTGGTGAAATCCGTCCGCGCCTCGCTGGACTGCTGCCAGCCCAGCAGTGTGCGGGCCGCAACATTGCGCACCATATCCGGCAGGTTGACCCCGAGAATGGCGCCGTTGAGGACCTCAAGCTTCGCTTCGCCACCGAGATTGCCGATCAGTTCCGCTTCACTGCTGCCACGCGTATTGACGTCATAGGAGAGCGAGCCCACGCCATCGAGCCAGGAAATGCCCGTGGCATCGCGCAAGAGATCCCGGGCCCCGACTTTGGACAGGGTGAAGGCCGAGCGGATCTGCGGCTGGCGGTTGCCACCTTCCACCGTCAGCGTGCCCTTGCCCTCGCCGCCATAAAGCGAGACCTGCTGCAGATCTGCGGTCAGAACCCCATCGGCAATCGCCACCTTGAGCGCGCTGTTGCCAAGCTTGATCCTGTCCCAGTTGATCGACTTGGCCGTGAGGGTCAGGTCCGCATCAAAAGCCGCAAGGCCGCCGAAATCGACCGGGGCATTGCTCCAGCCCTTCGCAGCTCTGGCGCCGCCAGAGGGGGCCGCAGCACCTGCGGCGGGCTTGGCACCGGAAGGCGCCTGCGCCGGGCCGGTACCCAGATAGGGATCCAGCGGCAGGCTTTCGAGCACGAGCGAAGCCGTCAGTTTCGGCACCCGGCCAAAGGCCAGCCGGCCCTCGCCGCTGCCGCTGATGCCATCCAGCGTGAAGGCCGTGTTGCGGAAGGAGACCGCATTGTCCCCGGCGGCAAACACACCCGCCACCCGGAACGGGCCAAGACCGGCGCCAGGCGCAAGCGGGCGGCCCAGCCAGGACAGCAGATTGCGCAGGCTCTTCGTCTCCACGAAGACCGAGCCATCCACCCCGCCGGACAAGGAGGCAGAACCCTCAAACCCGGCAGCCCCCTTGGCACCTTCAAGGCGGATATCGACGGGAGCCGGAAGACCGGCCAGCAGAATGGCCGGAGTGGCCGTTCCCTTCAGGGCGAAGGCTTCGCCGCGCCAGCTCAGCCCGCCGGAGACGGTGACCGGCTTGTCCAGCCCGTCGAAACTCATCTTGGCATTGATGCCGCTGATCTGGTTGGCGCTTTCATCGCCGCCGGTGGCAGCGGCCAGATCAAGGCCTGTCACCGTGCCGCCCGAGACCGAGACAAGGCCGGAGAGCTCCAGCGAGCCCAGCAGCGAGGGCGTATCCGCTCCTGCCGCCGCAAAGCGCAGATCCGTACCGAACTCACCCGTGGCCGGGAAGGACAGGTTTGCCAGCCTCAGCGCATCCTGCAAGCTGCCACCCGACGACTGGACACGGCCTTCAACCCGCGGCGCCTTGCCAGTGAGGTCCGCATCGAGAGACAGCGCCAGCTTGAGCGCGCCAAGGGCCGCCGTTCCATCCTGCAGGACAATCTGGCGCGTATCGCCGGCAACACGGCCCGCGAGGGACACTTCACCGCTGTCCTGCGCGCCGTCAGCTCCGGCAAGCGCCATGATGGCAGCCAGAGAAGCGGCCTTGCCATCCACGGCCAGATCCACAGCCAGCGGCGACAGGCCAAGCCCGCCTTCCACATTGACGGTCACCCCGCCCGCCTTGACCATCAGATCAATGGCTGCCGTCTCTCCGGCGGCAAGCTTCAGAAGGCTCGTCACCTCCACATCCAGCACGACGGACTGGCCATTCCACACGGCACTGGCGTCAAGATCGGCCGTGCGGTCCAGAGCAGGGACGGTGAAGCGGCCGTTGATATCGCTCAGCTCCTGCCGGGAACCGCTGCGCGCATCCGCAAAGGCGATGCGGCCGCCGCGAATCTGCACATCATCAAAGCCGATCCGCGTCAGGGCGGTCAGATCACGCGCTTCCTGCGGTGCCTCGGCCGGGAGCGCCGGCGCCGGTGATCCGGCAGATGCGGGCTGCGGGCTGCCCTTACCGTCAAACTGGGTGAAAACGCCCTCAATCCGCTTCATCGGCTTGCGCGGAGCCCAAGAGGTGCGGCCTTCCGCGTCGATGAGCAGATCGAACTCCGGCTTGTCGAGGCCAATCCCCGTCACCTGAATGGCCCCACCGAAAAGGGCGCCCCAGGCCAGCTCAAAAGAAATGGTGCCGGCGCGTGCAAACTCGACACCCCGCGCCCCGGCCTCGCCCGACAGGCCCACATCCGTGGCGCTGAGCTGAAACTGGGGAAGAAGAGAGATGGCGACGGGCCCGTCGATCCGCAGCCGCCAGCCGGTGGCCGCTTCCACTTCCTGCACGACGCGCGCCTTGATGGCGTCCTTCGGCAGCACCATGGGCACGATGACCACAGCAGAGGCCACGAGCACAGCCACAATGCCCGCCCCGATCACAAGCCGCTTCATCCCAGTCTCCCCGAATACCGAATCGGACCGAGTTTAGGACAAAGCGTGTCAACAGCGTGACCTTGAAACGCAGAACTGCGTAATTCTTATGCGGCCCCTTGCGTACTCGAGCGTCCGCACGCCGTCCCCGGCTCCCGGGCACCCGGGCTCAGACCGTCAGATGGCGGCGGACTTCCGTCTCATCCAGCTCCGTCCGAAGCCCAGCCATCACCACCTCGCCCCGGTCCATCACGGCAAAACGGTCGGCGAGATCGCGGGCGAATTCGAAATACTGCTCCACCAGAATGATCGCCATGGTGCCCTGATCGCGCAGCCACTCGATGGCCCGGCCAATGTCCTTGATGATGGACGGCTGAATGCCTTCCGTCGGCTCGTCCAGCACCAGAAGCTTCGGCCGCATGACGAGGGCGCGGGCAATGGCCAGCTGCTGCTGCTGGCCGCCGGACAGATCACCGCCCCGGCGTGACAGCATGTCCTTCAGCACCGGGAACAACTCGAAGATCGTGTCCGGAATGGTCCGGTCACGGCGGGCGAGCGGGGCATAGCCGGTCTCCAGATTTTCCTTCACGCTCAGGAGCGGAAAGATCTCGCGGCCCTGGGGCACGACGGCAATGCCAAGCCGGGCCCGGGCATGGGGCGCAAGGCGCGAGATATCCTGTCCCTGCCACAGGATGCGCCCGCCGCTGACCGGCTGCTGGCCCGCGATGGCCCGCAAGGTCGAAGTCTTGCCCACGCCGTTGCGGCCCATCAGGCAGGTCACCTTGCCCGCCTCCGCCTCAATGGACACGCCCTTGAGCGCCTGAGCCGCGCCATAGTGAAGATCGATCTTTTCAACGCTCAGCATGGTCTGCTCCATTTCACCCGGCCAAGAGGCGGGGCCTTCATCGGGCTCAAGTTCCTCTTCCATGAGTGACTACCGCATGCACACATCATGTTTGAAGCCGGTGACGGCTTTGGGAAAGCCTGAAGTCTGGTCACTCTCGCACGGTCTTTCAGCCCCCCTCCCCCTGGTGGGGAGGGGTTAGGGGTGGGGGGAAAGGCCTTTCCGTCTGGCAGAGTATTCATTGATTTCATACAACTGCTCCTCCGATGCCTCTTCAGGTATCTATCTGTCTTTCATATAGTTTTCGGCTCAGAGCCCCCCACCCCTTACCCCTCCCCACGAGGGGGAGGGGGGCGGAGAGGCCCGGCCACAGAACAGATGCATCACTGCGGGCAGTAGCCGAACCAGAGGTGTGAATCCGGCAGCTCAAGGGCGAGCAGAATTGAACCCTTGGTCAGGCCGGAGGAAACACGCCCCCCCTCACCGCCCCAGATAAACCTCCACCACCCGCTCGTTCGAGGACACGTGGTCGATCGAGCCTTCGGCCAGAACGGAACCTTCGTGCAGCACCGTGACCTTGACGCCCAGCGCACGGATGAAGCTCATGTCGTGCTCCACCACCACCACGGAACGGGTCTTGTTGATGTCCTTCAGCAGCTCCGCCGTTTCCGCCGTTTCGGCATCGGTCATGCCGGCGGCGGGCTCATCGACCAGGAGAAGCTGCGGCTCCTGCGCCAGCAGCATGCCGATCTCCAGCCACTGCTTCTGGCCATGGCTGAGATTGGCCGCCAGCTCGTTGCGCCGTCCGCCCAGCCGGATCAGCTCCAGCAGCTCCTCGATCCGCGCCTTTTCCTTGCGCGACAGCACATGAAACAGCGTCGAGAACGGCCCGCGCGGGGCTTTCAGCGCCAGTTCCAGGTTGTCCTGGACCGTATGGCTCTCGAAAACCGTCGGCTTCTGGAACTTCCGGCCGATGCCAAGCTCGGCGATATCGGCCTCGTCCAGCTGGGTGAGGTCGGTCTCGCCGCCGAAGAACACCTCGCCCGTATCGGGCCGGGTCTTGCCGGTGATCACGTCCATCATCGTCGTCTTGCCCGCACCATTGGGGCCGATGATGGCGCGCATCTCGCCCGGCGCGATGACGAAGGACAGGGAATTGAGGGCGCGGAAGCCATCGAATGAGACGCTGACGCCATCCAGATAGAGAAGGCTCGACTGAAGGGTCATGGCTTCACTCCGCCGGTTGCGGCGCTTTGGCGCCAGAAGATTGGGGACCGGATTGGGGGCCCAATGAAGACGTGTCCTGCGGCTTGCGGCGGCCCGCGATCTTTGCCCGTATCTGGGCCGCAAGGCCGGTGATGCCCTTGGGCAGGAACAGTGTCACCACCACGAACAGCGCGCCCAGCGCAAAGAGCCAGATCTCCGGCAGAACGGCGGTGAACCAGGTCTTGCCGTAGTTGACGAGCACCGCGCCGATGATGGGGCCATAGAGCGTGCCGCGCCCGCCGACCGCCACCCAGATCACCACCTCGATGGAATTGGCCGGGGCAAATTCACCCGGATTGATGATGCCCACCTGCGGCACGTAGAGCGCGCCGGCAAGGCCCGCCATCATGGCCGAAACAGTCCAGACGAAGAGCTTGTAACGCTCCACCTTGTAGCCGAGGAAACGGGTGCGGCTTTCCGCATCGCGCACTGCCACCAGCACTTTGCCGAGCTTGGAGCGGGTGATGGAGCGGGCGAGCAGGAAAGAGACGAGCAGCGCAACGCCGGAGGCGAGGAACAGACCTGCACGGGTGGCATCGGCCTGCACGGAGAAGCCGAGGATATCCTTGAAGTCGGTCAGGCCGTTGTTGCCGCCAAAGCCCATGTCATTGCGGAAGAAGGCGAGCAGCAGCGCATAGGTCAGCGCCTGCGTGATGATCGACAGATAGACCCCCGACACCCGCGAGCGGAAGGCGAACCAGCCGAAGACGAAGGCGAGCACACCCGGCACCAGCAGCACCATCAGCATGGCAAAGGGGAAGCTGTCAAAACCGTACCAGTACCAGGGCAGTTCCTTCCAGTTGAGGAACACCATGAAATCCGGCAGCACCGGGTCGCCATAGACGCCGCGCGGACCGATCTGGCGCATCAGATACATGCCCATGGCATAGCCGCCGAGGGCAAAGAAGGCACCATGACCCAGTGAGAGAATGCCGCAATAGCCCCAGACGAGATCCACCGACAGCGCCAGCAGCGCATAGGTCAGATACTTGCCCATCAGGCTCACCGCATAGGTGGGCACATGCAGCGGATGATCCGGCGGCAGCAGCAGGTTGAGCGCGGGCACCGCCAGAATGATGCCGCCTGCGATGAGGAGGAACAGCGTGGCCTGCCGGTCGAAGGCGCGGAGAAGGAAATGGGTGATCATGCGTCAACTGCCCGGCCCTTGAGGGCGAACAGCCCCCGTGGACGCTTCTGGATGAAGAGGATGATGAAGACGAGCACGAGGATCTTGCCGAGCACGGCACCGGCATAGGGCTCCAGGAACTTGTTGACGACACCGAGCGTCAGCGCCCCCACCAGCGTGCCCCACAGGTTGCCCACCCCGCCGAAGACGACGACCATGAAACTGTCGATGATGTAGCCCTGCCCGAGGTTGGGTGACACATTGTCGATCTGCGACAGGGCGACACCGGCGATCCCGGCAATGCCGGAGCCAAGGCCGAAGGTCAGCGCGTCGATCCAGGGCGTGCGGATGCCCATGGAGGCGGCCATGCGGCGGTTCTGCGTGACTGCGCGGGTGTAGAGGCCGAACGGCGTCTTCTTCAGCACCAGCATCAGCCCGGCAAAGACCAGCATGGCGAAGACGACGATCCAGAGCCGGTTATAGGTGATGGTCATCTCACCCAGCTGGAAGGCGCCGGACATCCAGTCCGGATTGCCCACTTCCCGGTTGGTCGGCCCGAAGATCGAGCGCACCGCCTGCTGCAGCATCAGCGACAGGCCCCAGGTGGCCAGCAGGGTTTCCAGCGGCCGCCCGTAGAGGAAACGGATGATGCCGCGCTCGATGGCCATGCCGATCAGCCCCGTCACCAGAAAGGCGAGCGGTAGCGCAATGAAAAGCGACGCGCCGAACAGGCCGGGGAAACTGGTGCGGATCACCTCCTGCACCATGAAGGTGACATAGGCGCCGATCATCACCATCTCGCCATGGGCCATGTTGATGACGCCCATGACGCCGAAGGTGATGGCAAGGCCGATGGCGGCCAGCAGCAGCACCGAGCCCAGCGACAGGCCATACCAGATGTTCTGAGCGCCATCCCAGAGCGCCAGCGACTTTTCAATGCGGGTGAGGCCGGTCTGCGCCGCATCGCGCAGGGCCTGCGGCGCCTTGGCATCGCTGGCAATCGACGTCAGCACGGACAGGGCATCGCGCCCGCCCGCCGAGGCGATCAGATCCACCGCCGCCAGCTTGTCCGCCTCCGGCGCGTCACCGGCCAGCACAGTGGCCGCCCGGGCGCGCTCCATCGCAGTCTTCACCCCCGCATCCGTCTCCCTGGCGATGGCTGCCTCCAGTTGAGGCAGCGTTTCCACATCGCGGGAGCGGAACATGGAATTGGCCGCAGCCAGACGCACGGCGGCATCGGACGAGCCCAGCGTCAGGCTGCCGACGGCCGCACGGATCGACCGGCGCAACCCGTTGTTGACCTTGATCTTGGTCACTTCACCCGTCGTGACCGTGCCCAGCGCCTCACCGGTGAGCGGATCGCTCAGCGCAAGGCCGGAGCCCGCCTTCACCCCGATGACGGCCATGGCGTCGCTCTTGCGCACGTAGAGATCGCCGGACGACAAAGCCTCCAGCGCCGGAGCCACGGCGGGATCACCAGTCGCCGCCAGCGCACCCACCTGCGCCTCGGTTTCCTTGAACCCGCCCTCGCCCAGCTTGTTCACCAAGGGACGCAGCGCATCCGTGTCCTGCGCAAGGGCATGCTGCTGCACGGCAACGGACATCACCAGCATCAGCAGACAGATCATGAGGCGTTTCAGAGACATGGGCGTCACCTGGCTGGAAGGAATCATGGCAGCGGGAGGCTGTAGCCCCCGCCGCGACCCCTTCCCACAAGGAAGAGGGAGCGTTGGAATCTTGCGAAACATGCGGACCGTGCTGCGTGAGAGCTGGGCTCCGAGGCATTTCAGCCCTCTCCTTTCGCCGCAGCACCCCTCTCCCCCCTTGAGGGGGAGATGTCAGCGCAAGCTGACAGAGGGGGGTAGCAGCGCTTCAGCACGGCAAAACTTCTCTCACGAGAGGACAGGCCGTTACCCCCCTCTGCCCCCTGCCGGGGGCATCTCCCCCTCAAGGGGGGAGAGGAGTTGGAACCTGACTGGCGTTCCGTTGGAAATGCTGCCCCTCATAGGGAGGGGTGAGGGGCGGGACCGCCCCCCACCGGAAGCCGTCTCACATCAGCTGCCGGAGCCGCCGCACTTGCCGGTCTTCACATTGAAGTTTCCGCAGGAAAGCGGGGCGCGCCAGTCGGCGATCAGGTCCATGGAGCCTTCCAGATAATCGGACCACTCGTCGCCCACCACGAGGCCCGGGGTTTCCCACACGGTCTCGAACTGGCCATCGGCCTGGATTTCGCCGATGAGCACCGGCTTGGTGATGTGGTGGTTCGGCATCATGGCCGAATAGCCGCCGGAGAGGTTCGGCACGGAGACGCCGATCAGCGCGTCGATGACTGCATCCGTGTCGGTGGTGCCGGCCTTCTCGACGGCCTTCACCCACATGTTGAAGCCGATGTAATGGGCTTCCATCGGATCGTTGGTCACGCGCTTGCCGTTACCGATGAAGGCGCGCCAGCTTTCGATGAACTCGGCATTGGCCGGGGTGTCGACGGACTGGAAATAGTTCCAGGCAGCCAGATGGCCAACGAGCGGGGCGGTGTCGAGACCGGCGAGCTCTTCCTCACCCACGGAGAAGGCGACGACCGGAATGTCTTCGGCCTTGATGCCGGCGTTGCCGAGTTCCTTGTAGAAGGGCACGTTGGCATCACCGTTGATGGTGGAGACCACGGCGGTCTTCTTGCCGGTGGAACCGAAGGCCTTGATGTCGGACACGATCGTCTGCCAGTCGGAATGACCGAACGGCGTGTAGTTGATCATGATGTCCTCTTCCTTGACGCCCTTGGACTTCAGATAGGCTTCAAGGATCTTGTTCGTCGTGCGCGGGTAGACATAGTCGGTACCTGCCAGCACCCAGCGCTCCACGCCTTCCTCGTTCATGAGGTAGTCCACCGCCGGAATGGCCTGCTGGTTGGGGGCAGCGCCGGTGTAGAACACGTTGCGCTGGCTTTCCTCACCCTCATACTGGACGGGGTAGAACAGGATCGAGTTCAGCTCCTCGAACACCGGCAGCACGGACTTGCGCGACACGGAGGTCCAGCAGCCGAAGACGGCCGAAACCTTGTTGACCGCGACAAGCTCGCGGGCCTTTTCGGCAAAGAGCGGCCAGTCGGATGCAGGGTCAACGACGACGGCTTCCAGCTTCTTGCCCAGCACGCCGCCCTTCTTGTTCTGCTCCTCGATAAGGAACAGCATGGTGTCCTTCAGCGTCGTTTCGGAAATCGCCATCGTGCCCGACAGCGAATGCAGGATGCCGATCTTGATCGTCTCCTCGGCCAGCGCGCCGCCGATCATGGTCGAAGTCATCAGGCCCGCTACCACGAACCCTGCCATGCGGGAAGTCATCTTGGTCATCATGTCAGTCTATCCCCTCACTGAGGGAGCCCCTGCGCCTTCGTGCAACGGCTGCAGTGAGCCGGGCCGAGGGCAGCGCCCCAGATGCGGACAGTTGTTACTGCCGTCATCGATCAGTGTGGTCCGGGATTGCTGCACTGCCATATACGTCGATTGACGTAATGCCTTCAAAGCCGTGTCAGACAGAGCGCCAAACGATACAAAAGAGACAAAAAAGCTTCACGAAACAACACTAAGGCAGGGCCATTCATCCTCCCCCCCTCCCAGGAATCAACCGATGAAACCCCTGTCCTATCTCGCTTCAGTCAGCGCACTCGTTCTCGGCCTCATGATCCCGGCTGCAACGGCCGCGCTTGCCATCGACCTGCCGCAACCACCCGCAGGCCTTGGGCGTGAGGACACGGCCCAGCCAGTTTCCGGCTTGACTGCATATACCGGCGCAGGTGCCACCAACCAGCGCGGGAAGGCTTGCATGTCCACGCTGGAAGGCAATGCCGGCGTGCGCGTGCTGGCCGGATTCCTGAAGGTCTGGACACCGTCGTCGCTTCTGGTCGATGCAGATGTTGAAGCCGAAGCCGAGGGCAATTGTCCTGCCGTGGCCAAATCCACCTGGGACGGCATTCCCGGCAGTGTGACCGATGGCAGCCCCGTGAACCTGGACCTGCATGCTGCCAACATCGCCTATGTAGAGACCCTCACACGCAGCCGCACTCCCGTGCAGGCCGTTCAGGCTTATCTCGATGACCGCCGCGGCAAGAACGCCAGTCTGGTCGACGGTCTCGGGCCGCTCGCGGATGCATGGCGCGAAGGCACGAAGCAGCACACCACCATTACAGATGTTCCAGCCGACGCCTCTCTCATCAAATACGAAGACGAAGGCAACAACCGGGGCATCGGCAGCACCGGCGATGCGGAAAAGAAGATCGCCCCCAACCCCGATCTCGGCCTTGCCGTTGACCTGATCGAGGCCGCCAGCAAGGATGGCTCGACCGAGCCGTCAAAGCGCTTCTACAAATACGCCCGCCCCTGGCGCTGGAGCCAGGACGTGAGCGTTCTGCCGTCCCTGCTGCCGGCCCGCAGTTCCAAGCCGCAAAATGACGGAGGCTTCCCAAGCGGCCACACCGCCGAAGCCTGGCGCGATGGTCTGGTGATGGCCTACCTCGTGCCCGAGCGTTTCCAGGAAATGCTCACCAGAGCAACCGAACTCGGCGACAGCCGCATTGTGGCCGGCATGCATTCGCCGTTCGATGTGATCGGCGGGCGGATTCTCGGCACGGCCGTTGTGGTCTACAACCTCAACAAGCCTGACAATGACGGCCTGAAGGCCGGCGCCTTCTCCCAGACCCAATCCTGGCTGATGAAAAAGACCGGCTCGGAAACACAGGCGGAGTTGATGCGTGTGGCTCACTCGCATCCTTCCGTGCGCGACCGTTTCGCCGATCATAGTGCAAATGCCGCCTTCGTCGCCTTCCGGATGGACTACGGCCTTCCGGCGGCCGGAGCCACAGACCTGCCTGCAAACGTGCCGGCAGGCGCTGAAGTCCTGCTGGAAACCCGTCAGCCATACCTCACAGCCGAACAGCGCCGGGTGGTTCTGAAAACGACCGCCTTCGCCTCCGGCAACCCGGTGATGGATGATCCGGAAGGCTTTGGCCGCCTGAACTATTTCAAGGCTGCCGATGGCTATGGAGCCTTCGATGGCGATGTTACCGTCACCATGGACGCCAGCCTCGGCGGCTTCAACACCTTTGACGTCTGGTCCAACAGCATCTCCGGCGCAGGCATGCTGACCAAGCGCGGCAGCGGCAGCCTGGCTCTTGCCGGCGAGAATGGCTACACGGGCGGCACCCTCATTGAGGCCGGCAACCTGATTGCCCGCAGCGAAACAGCGCTGGGCGCAGGGGACGTCTTTGCAGCTGGCGGCAAGCTTGTGGTGGAGAACACCGCACTTGAGCTGAAAGGCAACATCAGTTTCACCGGTGCGTCCGGCCTGATCGTGACGTCGACCGCGGGCCGGAAGGCAAGCGTCTCCATCGGCGGTGCGCTCGCTGTGGACGGCGCCGAACTGACCGTCACGGCCGATGATGAGGCTGCGGCCAAGTCCAGTGAAGGCCTGCCGGTCCTGACCGCCGCAAAAATTGATGGCAAGTTTGCCTCCGTCACGCTGAACGGCAAGCAGGCTGAAGCGGTTTACAGCGGCACGGGCGTCGCCATCCGCCTCGCCAACTGACACGCTGACATCCGGCACAAAACCAGGGCGGGGACGGCCAGAAAGCCGTCCCCGCCCTGAACATTTCCATCCAGTGGCCGCATCTTGGGCAGAACTCAGGAACGGCATGATTCCTGCTTTCCTGATATCAAGTATTGAGTGACAGGGGGCTGCACCTAACTGACCGGTGCAGCCGCGGAGGGCGGATGCTTATTTCTTGGGCAGATAGCGGGCACAGACTGACCAGAAACGGGCAGAGATGACAGCGCGTCAGCGCATCCTGCCGGTGCGCCGGCATTACAATCAATGGGTCAATAACCAGACCCTGGAAGACTATGCGCTGCGCTTCACGGCCAAGAGCGCCCGGCGCTTTTCCAGCCGCGCCATCTCGCACACGGCCAGCGGTGCGATTTCCTTTCTGGCGCTGGAGGCAATTGGCGGGGCCATCACCCTGTCCTACGGCACCGCGAATGCCTTTGCCGCGATTCTGGCGGGCTGTGCGGTGCTGCTTTTCGTCGGCCTGCCCATCGCCCGCTATGCCACGCGCCACGGGGTGGATATCGACCTGCTGACGCGCGGCGCAGGCTTCGGCTACATCGGCTCCACCCTGACATCGCTGATCTACGCCAGCTTCACCTTCATCCTCTTCGCCATCGAGGCCTCGATCATGTCGAGCGCCCTCGAATATGCCTTCGGTATACCCCTGTGGATCGGCTACATCCTCAGCGCCGTGGCGGTGATCCCGCTGGTCACCCATGGCATCACCCTGATCAGCCGCTTCCAGCTTCTGACCCAGCCGTTCTGGATCGTTCTCAACATCCTGCCTTTCATTTTCATTGCGCTGACGGACTGGCAGGCGGTGGGCGTCTGGCTCGGCTTTGCCGGCATTGACCCGGCCTCCGGCGCGCCCCGGGAAGCCTATTCCAATCCGGTGGACCTCTTGCAATTCGGGGCCGCCGCTGCCGTGGTGCTGGCGCTGATGGCGCAGATCGGCGAGCAGGTGGACTTCCTGCGCTTTCTGCCGGCGAAGGAAAACCTGTCGCCGCTGCGCCGCTTTGCGCTGTTTCTGGCCGGCCCCGGCTGGGTGGTCATCGGCCTGCCGAAGCTGCTGGCCGGTTCCTTCCTTGCTGTGCTGGTGCTCTCCTCCGGCATTCCGGCAAGCGAAGCCGACCAGCCGTCACGCATGTATGCGGTTGCCTTCGGCTACATGCTGCCGTCCGAACAGGCCGCCATCCTGCTGATGGCCGCCTTCGTGGTGGTGGCGCAGCTCAAGATCAACGTGATGAATGCCTATGCCGGGTCGCTGGCCTGGTCGAATTTCTTCTCCCGCCTCACCCACAGCCATCCGGGCCGGGTGGTGTGGCTGGTGTTCAATGTCGGCATTGCGCTCCTGCTGATGGAACTGGGCATCTATGCCCTGCTGGAGGAGACGCTGGGCGTCTTCTCCATCATCGCCATGGCCTGGCTGTCGGCGATTTCCGCCGATCTCTTCATCAACAAGCCGCTGGGCCTTGCCCCGCCGGGCATCGAGTTCAAGCGTGCCCATCTCTATGACATCAATCCGGTCGGCACCGGGGCCATGGGCGGGGCGGCGCTGATTGCGCTTCTCGCCCATTACGGCATTTTCGGCGTCACGGCGGCGGCGCTGGCCACCTTCATCGCCTTTGTCCTGCCTTTCGTCTTCGCCCCGCTCATCGCCTGGGGCACGAAGGGCAAATATTATCTGGCCCGCAAGCCGCGCCGCCACTGGCAGTCCCGCACCGCCATCACCTGCTCGGTCTGCGAGAACCCGTTCGAGCCGGAGGACATGGCCTATTGCCCGGCCTATCAGGTGCCGATCTGCTCACTCTGCTGCACGCTGGACGCCCGTTGCGGCGACAGTTGCAAGCCGAAGGCGCGGCTGGCCTATCAGACGAAAACGGTCGCAGCCGCCGCCTTGCCCGCCTGGGTGATGGAAAAGCTCGGCACCCGCCTTGGCCGCTATCTCACCACATCGGTGCTGGTCATCGCCGGCATCGGCCTCATCCTCACCATCATCTACAATCAGTCCATGGTGCACAGCCCGCAGGAAAACCTGGCGCCGGGGCAGATCATCGCGCTGATCTTCGTCGTTTTCGCCATTGCCGCCGGCATCGGCGTCTGGTTTCTGGTGCTCGCCCATGACACGCGCCGGGTGGCAGAGGAGGAATCCGCCCGCCAGAACACCCTGCTGCTGCAGGAAATCGAGGCGCACCGCAAGACGGACGCCGCCCTGCAGCGCGCCAAGGAGGCGGCGGAAGCGGCCAACCACGCCAAGAGCCGCTATGTCATCGGCCTCAGCCACGAATTGCGCACCCCGCTCAATGCGGTGCTCGGCTATGCGCAGGTGCTGGAGCGGGACGAAGCCATCCCGCGCGAACGCAAGGCCAGCATTCAGGTCATCCGCCGCAGCGCCGAGCATCTCTCCGGCCTCATCGACGGCCTGCTCGACATTTCCCGCATCGAAGCCGGGCGCCTGCAGGTCAGCACGGATACGGTCAACATCCACGAGTTTCTGGACCAGATTGTCGCCATGGTGCGGCTGCAGGCGCAAGCCGCCGGGCTCGGCTTCGAGTTCTCCCGCGCGCCGAACCTGCCCGCGCTGGTGCGCACCGACGAAAAGCGCCTGCGCCAGATCCTCGTCAATCTCCTGTCCAATGCCATCAAGTTCACGGACAAGGGCAAGATCACCCTGGACGTTGCCTACCGCTCGCAGGTCGCCACCTTCCGCATCACCGATACGGGCCGCGGCATTGCGCCGGAAGATCTGGAGCGCATCTTCGAGCCCTTTGGCCGCGGCAGCAGTGAAGCGGTACACCGCACGCCGGGTCTTGGCCTCGGGCTGACCATCACCAAGCTTCTGGCACAGACGCTGGGCGGCTCCATTGACGTCACGAGTGAACAGGGCAAGGGCAGCACCTTCACCGTGCGGCTGATGCTGGCGGCGCTCAACGGCCCGGCTCCGGCCCTTGCCGCGGACCGGCTGGTGCGCGGCTATGAGGGGCCGCGCCGGTCCATCCTCGTCATCGACGACAATGGCGACCACCGTGCCCTCATGCGCGAAATGCTGGCGCCACTCGGCTTCATCGTGCTGACGGCGGAAAACGGGCAGGAGGGCATAGACCTCACGCTGGAACTGGCCCCGGATCTGGTGCTGGCCGATATTTCCATGCCCGGCCTCAACGGCTGGGAAGTGGCAGCCGCCCTGCGCCATCGCGGCTACAAGGGGCGCATCGTCATGCTTTCGGCCAATATCGGCGACACGGCCCTGCGCCCCACCGGCGAGCCTGCCCATGACGATACGCTGGCCAAACCCGTGGACATGGCCCAGCTTCTCGACCGTCTCGGCCGCCTGCCCGGCCTCGTCTGGCGTTATGGCGCACCGGCCGCACCTGCCCCGGAGCCGCAGGCCGCCCTTTCCCTGCCCATCATCCTGCCTCAGGCAGACCCGCAGCGGGAGACGGCGCCCGCAATTTACACCAGTCCCGGCCCTGGCCACTTGCGCGACCTGATGGATCTTGGCGATATCGGCTATGTGCATGGCATCGAGGCGAAACTGAGCGAGCTGGGCCGGGAGGCGGGCAATGCGCCCCTCGTCGCCGCCCTGCGCGAGCGGCTGGAGCAGTTCGATTTTGCCGGCTACAGAACAATTCTGGAAGAGGTCCAGCCCCATGACTGAAACAAGCTGCGTGAGGCCGTATGACTGAAGCCCCTGCCCAGCGCGACATCGTTCTTGTGGTGGATGATTCCCCCGAAACCCTCGGCTTCCTGACGAAGGCGCTGGAGGCCTCGGGCGTGACTGTTCTGGTCGCCACCTCCGGCACGGCAGCGCTCACCATTGCCGGGCGCATCACACCCGACATGGTGCTGATGGACGCGGTGATGCCGCAACCGGACGGCTTCGAAACCTGCCGGCAGCTGAAGGCCATGCCGGAGCTGGCGCATGTGCCGGTGATCTTCATGACCGGCCTCAGCGAAACCGAGCATGTGGTGCATGCGCTGGAAAGCGGCGGCGTGGATTTTCTCACAAAGCCAATCAATCTCGATGAGCTGCAGGCCCGTATCCGCGTGCATCTGGCCAATGCCCGGCAGGTGCAAAGCGCCCGCATCGCGCTGGATGCCGCCGGGCGGCACCTGATGGCGGTCACCTCAACCGGCAGCGTGAAATGGGCCACCCCGCAGGCCCGCACCGCGCTGAGCCATTTCGCCGGCCGTGTGGGCAGCGATGTGCTCCCCCTCATCAGCCAGCATCTGGGCGCCTGGCTTGGCAGCCCCAGTCAGATGGCAGGCCAGATGGGCGGCAGCCGCTCCACCTCCTTCATGGGGGCGCCGGGGCAGAAGCTTGATTTCACCTATCTGGGCGCCGTCGGCCCGGATGAATATCTCTTCCGCCTGACGGGCGGCGACGAGGCAGGCCAGACGGATGGCCTGCGCACCCGCTTCGGCCTCACCGCCCGCGAGGCGGAGGTGCTGCTGTGGATCGCCCGCGGCAAGGCCAACAAGGACATCGGCGAAATCCTCGGCCTGTCACCGCGCACGGTGAACAAGCATCTGGAACAGATCTACGTGAAGCTCGGCGTCGAGAACCGCGCCTCCGCCGCCGTGAAGGCCGCCGAAGCCATGAGCGAGCTGTAGCAGCGCGATTGCACGCAAGCACCGATCTGGACTAGAGAAGCTTCGATTGCTGGCGGCTTTTCGCCCCGGCAAGAAGAAGGTGACCGGCTCATGATGTTCGACAAGGCCCCCGAAACGCTGCTCAACGTGCTGATGGTGCTCGATTATGTGGGCGTTGCCGTCTTTGCCGTGACCGGCGCCATCGTCGCCTCGCGCAAGGGCATGGATTTCATCGCCTTCCTGTTCTTCGCCACCATGACCGGTGTCGGCGGCGGCACCTTGCGTGACCTGATCCTCGGCGTGCCCGTGTTCTGGACCAAATCGGAAGGCTACCTGCTGGTCTGCTTTGGCGTCAGCGTGCTGATGTGGTTCGGCGCGCATATCGTCGAAAGCTGGGGCAAGCCGCTGCGCTGGGCCGATGCCATCGGCCTTGCCGCCTATTGCGTGATGGGGGCGGCCAAATCCATGGCGGTCGATCACATGCCGCTCGTCGCCATCCTGCTGGGGGCCTCCACCGCCACGTTCGGCGGCATCCTGCGTGACGTTGTCGCCGGCGACCCGACCGCCATTGCCAAGCCGGAGATCTATGTCACCGCCGCCTTTACCGGCGCGGCCGTCTTCGTGGTGCTGACGCTGGTCGGCTTCTCGCTCTGGCCCGCGGCCATCATCGGCGCGCTCGCAGCCTTCATCATCCGGGGCGGCGCCATTCTCAGGGGTTGGACGCTGCCGGGCTATTCCGCACCGAAATCCTGATTTTTGCGCCGGTCTCAGGCAGCGCGGCTGCCCGGACCGGGAAGGGCGCGGGACGGCGAGGACTGCTCGGCCTCGGCCCGCAGCTTGTCGGCTTCCTTGTGCCACTTGTCGGCCTCGGAGCGCTTGACGCGCGCCTCGCGGCGCCAGCGGCCCTGCTTTGCCCAGGCCCCAAGCCCGCCGATGACGATGCCCACCAGAATGGCGGCAAAAATCACCCAGAACAGCGGCACGCCGGTCAGCGTCAGGCGCGGATCCTGCGGATCAAAGGGGTTCAGCGAAAGATCGACCCCGTGCCGGTTGGCCACAGACAGCGGCACCACCACAAGGGCGATGGCAACAAGGATCAGGTTCTTGAGAAACCGGGTCACGGGCCCTGCCTTTTTCTAGAGCATGTCCGGCGCAAACGGCTCCGCCTGCAATGCTCTTGGGTCTTTGTCTTCACGCAAGTGCGGACACAAAACCGGTCTCCGCCTTTGCTGGAACTGCCTTGGCTGCGCGGCGGTCAGTCTTCGTCGTCGCTATCTTCGCCGTGATCGACGCCATCATTCAGGCGCTCACGCATTTCCTTGCCCGTCTTGAAGAAGGGAACGTATTTCTCGTCCACCTCGACCTTCTGCCCCGTGCGCGGATTGCGGCCGACACGGGCCGGGCGGTTCTTGACGGAAAAGGCGCCAAAGCCGCGCAATTCCACACGGTCACCGCGCATCAGCGCCTCGGTGATCTCGTCAAGGATCGCGTTGACGATGTTCTCGACGTCGCGCTGATAGAGATGCGGGTTCTGTTCCGCGATGCGCTGCACAAGCTCGGACTTGATCATTCCCCGCTCCCTTGTTCCTGACCACCCGGCATACCCCCGGGAGCCTGCCAAACAGACACGAGCCCGTCAAGCGTAAGGCTTGGAGAAATCAATCCCTTAGCCTCTGAAACGCCCTCAATCAGCGCCTTGGCGGCCCCTTCACCGATACCTTGCGACATCCGTGCCGCAAACGGCAGGCGGCTGCGCTCATCGGGCACCTTCCAGGTGACGACCGGAAGATCCCTGGCGACACCCTTTTCCTTCTCCAGCCAGGCGATGGCTGCCGCCTCGCCGCCGATCGCATCCACCAGCTTGCGCTCCTGCGCCCGGAAGCCGGTGACGATGCTGCCATCGGCCACGGCACGGGCCGCCTCCGGGCTCAGCTTGCGCCGCTCAGCCACCAGCTTGACGAACCAGTCGTAGCTGTCGCCCACCAGAAGCGCCAGCATGTCACGGGTTTCGGGCGAGGGATCGGAATAGAAATCGGGCTCGGCCTTCATCGGCGCGCTTTTCACCGCATCCATCTTCACCCCGACCATATCCAGCAGTTTCTCTGCATTGCCGAACTGGAACAGCACGCCGATGGAACCGGTAATGGAATTGTGCCGCGCGACGATGTGATCGCTGGCCAGAGCCACCATGTATCCGGCCGAGGCGCCAACCGTGCGGATTTCCGCGACCACCGGCTTCTTCTTGGACAGCTCATGGAGCGCCTGATAAAGCGCCTCGCCGCCCGTGGTGCTGCCGCCGGGCGAATTGATGGAAATGATCACACCGGCGACTCTCTTGTTCTCGCCGATTTCCCGGATCAGCTTGAGCTGGTCGCGGTCCTCCATGATCACGCCTTCGATGGGAATGCGCGCAATGTGCGGCTTGCTGCGCTCCGCATTGAAACCGCCGCCAAGAGCAATGAGGCCTGAGATGAGGGCGGCCGCCAGGATGAGAAAGGCTGCAACGCGCCAGAACACGAGCTTGCGGCGGAGCCTCCGGCGGTCGGTTATGGCTTCGGCATCCAGGGACATCTGTCACGCTCCACGGTCAACGGCCTTCATGGCTACACAGCCTGCGCTGCGATGAAAAGCCCAAATAGGCTGCAAGGTCAAATCATTGGCAGCGGGGGAGACATTCTGCCTGCCTGACTCTCTGCTCCGGAGCGCCGATGCGGAAGGCCGGGGACAGCCGGACCCCGGCCTTGAGTTAAGATTTCTGCCTTGCTTGAGGCTGACGGCGCAGCGCCTCAACCGGCCGCATGAGCCGCAATCCGGCGCAGGCGGCGCAGAATCATGACAAAAGGCACCATGGAGAGGGCCATGACGGCCGAGCCTGTCATCGCCAGCAAGAGATTGCCATCCTCGATGGCAATCGCAACGCCGGGGATCATCAGCCACATGCCGATGGTTGCTGCGACAAAATGCAGCCGCGCCAGCCGGGAATGGGCCGCCTGCGGCACGGCGTTGTAGTAGAGCCCGAAGAGCGTCATCGTCAGAAAGCCGAGCAGGGTCAGCTGCACATTGGCGGTGGCAAAGCCTGCCCCCTGACCTGCGGACATCTGAATGCCGAAGATGATGCTGCCCACGCCATAGAACATGGCGGAAATGAAGAACCAGAAGGAAATGCCTCGCATGGGTCTGTTCCTTGATCCAAAGCCGCTCCAGCGCCTTCACGGCCCTGCAGCCCGCCCCCATGGAGATGGCATGCGCCTGTTGCCGGACCAAAACCGTGGTCTGCATCACATTCCGGCCGATTGGCTTGCGCTATCACATCCTGCCGCCTGAAGCCTCTGAAGGTTCACGTCCGGTCACAACCGCGTGGGACCGCCGGCTGAAACGGCATTTAACGCCCGCTTTCCCTTGACGAACCGGGGGAAACGAAGGCAAGCCAGCTAACTCGAAGGGCAGGAGTCATCACGAATCATCCACCCTTCGGTTTTACCCATCACACATGCCCGGCTTCTGTGCCGCCGGGTCATCCGGGAGTGCCCGCCATGCGCAAGCTGCTTTGCGCTCTTGCCCTTTCCCTGACTGCATCCTTCGCCCCCGCCCTGACGGCGACGCCCGCCCGGGCGGCCGCCTGCGGCAATGATGCCTCCGGTTTCAATGCCTGGATTGCAGCCTTCAAGCAGGAAGCCCCGGCCCGTCATGGGCTGAAGGCCTACACGGTGGCAAATGCCCTTGAGGGCGTGACCTATGATCCGCAGGTGATCAAGCTCGACCGGGGGCAGCGGTCCTTCAAGCTCAGCTTCGAGGAATTCTACCAGCGCCGCGTCAACAAGGCGCTGATCAAGCGGGGCCGGCAGCTGCATGCCCAATATGCCGGGCTGTTCGAGCGCATCCAGCAGGACTTCGGCGTGCCGCCGCAGATCATCATCGCCATCTGGGGCCTCGAAACGGGCTATGGTGCCAACTCGGGCAAGATGGATGTGGTGCGCTCGCTGGCGACCCTATCCTATGACTGCCGCCGTTCGGAATTCTTCACCCGCGAGCTGGTCTCGGCCCTCAAGATCATCGAAAACGGCGACAAGGTGCGCGAGGACATGCGCGGCGCCTGGGCGGGAGAACTCGGCCAGACCCAGTTCCTCGCCAGCTCCTATCTCAACTACGCCGTCGACTATGACCGGGACGGCAAGCGCGACCTGATCCGCTCCATCCCGGACGTGCTGGCCTCCACCGCCAACTACCTGAAGCAGAAGGGCTGGCGCGCCGGCGAAAGCTGGGCCCCCGGCACGCCGAACCACGAGGTTCTGCGGGAATGGAACAAGGCCGAGGTCTATGTCCAGACTATCGGCGTGATGGCTGAACAGCTGGTGGAATGAAAAGAAGGGCGCGCCGGATGGGGGCGCCCTGAGGCCGATGACAAAGCAAGTGTTCTCCTCTTTCGTCATGGCCGGGCTTGTCCCGGTCATCTACAAGCCATTGATTTGTATAGATCCTCGGCACAAGGCCGAGGATGACGATGGAGAGGCCGGAGGTTTGTCAGCAGTCTGAGGGCGTGCCGGATGGGCGCGCCCTTTGGGTTTCATATGCCCTCTTCCGTCATGCCATGACTTGACCATGGCATCCATACCCTTGCATCTCCAGACACCGGAGCAGTGAAAGGACGCGAGCATTCAGAGCGGCTGCACGGTCACGGAATGGATGCCCTGGCCGGGCCATGGCAAGACGAAACTCGAAGGACTGAGCCCTTTGCAGTACAGGACCCAGTCCTTAAATCGGCCCAGTCTATGAACCATCCAAATTCATGGGTTCAGTTCACTCCTGCCGTGACTTTTGACTTCAGGGCATAGTCTTACCGGAAGACGCCCGTCTTCACCGAGACGTCGGAATCGGTCATCGAATAGCGGCGGACGATGTTCTTGCTGTTGAACAGGACGACAAGCTGCTTGCGCTTGCCCGAGTGGGACGTGCCGAGCGCACCGACCACGGGGATGAAGTTCACCGCATCAGCCTGCAGGTTGTCGAGCTGGTAGGTCCAGATCTCTTCGCCCTCGGAGGTAAAGCTCGTCTGATAGGGCGAGCCGAACATCTGCTGCACCTCGCTGCGCGTCGTCTTGCCTTCGGTGAGCTTGGCGGAGACGCTCGCCTCCGTCTCGTTCCTGAGGCTCTGATTGCCGGAAGATGCGCAGCCGGCAAGGGTCAGGCCTACAACAAGCGCAGTCAGTATCTTCTTCAAGGTTTGCCTCCGTTATCGCGGCAAGTCTGCACGCATGGCTTGTGAAAACGGCCACGGCCTAGCGGCAATCGGCAAAACAGACAAGGGCAACCGGACCAAAACAAGTCTTCCCGCAGCAACCTGAGATTATACACGCGGTTGCGTGTCCGGATTTTTAATTGAACTTCAATGCATTAAGCGCGCGCGAAAAAATTGCAACACCTGCGGAAAACTACGGAAAACCCTGCCTTATACCAAGTTTCACGCCCCCATCATTTCCTGCAGACGCCATGGTCGTGCCCTCCATCAGCTGCACTTGCAAATGAATGATCGTTCATTTATTTTGAAAGACAGGAGGAAACAGGCATGGCACGCACGGTGGGAGCCAGGGGCGAGGAAACGGCAGAGCGCGTGCGCGAGGCTGCGCTGCGGCTGTTTGCGCGCGAGGGCTATGCCGCCGTTTCCATGCGCCAGATCGCGGCTGCCGTCGGCGTCCAGCCCGGTGCGCTCTACAATCATTTCCCCACCAAGCAGGACATCCTGCGCGACCTGATGGTCAGCCACATGCAGGCGCTGCTGGATGCCTGGGGCGCGACCTGCGCCGCCGCAGACCCCGGCGAAGGCCCGGACGCGGCGCTGGAGCGCTTCACCCGGTTTCACATCCGCTATCATCTGGCGCGCACCGATGCGGTGTTTGTCTCCTACATGGAGCTGCGCAATCTGGAGCCGCAGAATTTTCAGGCCGTCGAGCATCTGCGCCAGCGCTATGAGGCAATCCTGACGGACATTCTGAAGCGCGGTGCGCAGGCGGGCAGCTTTGCCGTCAGCGAGCCGCAGGTGGCCACCCGCGCCATCATCGCCATGCTGACCGGCCTTGGCACCTGGTACCGGGAGGGCGGCAGGCTCTCCAAGGCTGACATCGAAACCATTTATCTGGACATGGTGACCGCAAGCGTCACCGGAGGGAGAGGAGCCGGGAGACAATGGGCATCCTGAAATCGAACGCGGCCACGCGCGGCGAGGTTTTCGAGAAGAACCGCAAGGCGCATGAAGCGGCCCTTGAAGAGGTGCGCCGGGCAGCGGAAGCGGCCTTTGAAGGCGGCGGAGCTGAAGCCCGCGCCCGCCATGCCTCCCGTGGCAAGATCCTGCCGCGTGAACGCGTCTCGCGCCTGCTCGATCCCGGCTCGCCCTTTCTGGAAGTCGGCCTTTTCGCCGCCCATGGGCTCTATGACAACGCCTCCCCTTCGGCCGGCGTCATCGCCGGCATTGGCCGTGTCGAGGGCCGGGAAGTGATGATCGTCGCCAATGACGCGACGGTGAAGGGCGGCACCTACTATCCCATGACGGTGAAGAAGCACCTGAGGGCGCAGGAGATTGCCGCCGAGAACAACCTGCCGTGCGTCTATCTGGTGGATTCGGGCGGCGCCAACCTGCCGAACCAGGACGAAGTGTTCCCCGACCGCGACCATTTCGGCCGCATCTTCTTCAATCAGGCCAACATGTCCGCACGCGGCATTGCGCAGATCGCCGTGGTGATGGGCTCCTGCACCGCTGGCGGGGCCTATGTCCCGGCCATGAGCGATGAAACCATCATCGTGCGCAATCAGGGCACCATCTTCCTCGCAGGCCCCCCGCTGGTGAAGGCGGCGACGGGTGAGGAGGTGAGCGCGGAAGACCTTGGCGGGGGCGACGTGCACACGCGCCTCTCCGGTGTGGCCGATCACCTCGCCCGGGACGACGCCCATGCGCTGGCCCTGGCCCGCCGGGCGGTGGCCAATCTCAACCGCACCAAACGGGTGCACCTCGACCTGCAGAGCCCGGAAGATCCGCTTTATGATCCGGAGGAAATCTTCGGCGTGGTTCCGGCGGATCTGAAGACGCCCTATGACATCCGCGAGGTGATCGCCCGCATCACCGACGGCTCGCGCTTCGATGAATTCAAGGCCCGCTACGGCACGACGCTGGTCTGCGGCTTTGCCCATATCTACGGCATGCCCGTTGGCATCATCGCCAACAATGGCGTGCTCTTCTCCGAAAGCGCGGTCAAGGGCGCGCATTTCGTCGAGCTTTGCTCCCAGCGCAAGATCCCGCTCGTGTTCCTGCAGAACATCACCGGCTTCATGGTTGGCCGGAAGTATGAAAGCGGCGGCATCGCCAAGGATGGCGCCAAACTGGTGACGGCTGTGGCCACCACCTCCGTGCCGAAGATCACCATGCTGGTCGGCGGCTCCTTCGGGGCGGGCAATTACGGCATGTGCGGACGCGCCTATTCGCCCCGCTTCCTGTGGACCTGGCCCAACTCCCGCATTTCGGTGATGGGCGGCGAGCAGGCCGCAGGCGTGCTGGCCACCGTCCGGCGCGATGGCATCGAGCGCAAGGGCGGCAGCTGGTCGGCGGACGAGGAAAAGGCCTTCAAGCAGCCGGTCATCGACCAGTTCGAGGCGCAGGGCCACCCGCTCTATGCCTCGGCACGGCTGTGGGACGACGGCATCATCGATCCGCGCAAGACCCGCGAGATCCTCGCCCTCTCCCTCTCCGCCGCCCTCAACGCCCCGATCGAAGACACCCGCTTCGGCCTGTTCCGGATGTGATGCCATGACCCAGACACTGGATGATCTGCAAGCCAAGTATCCCGGCGCCGTGACATTCAAGTTCGGCGACAGTGAGCGACTTTCGGCAGAGCTGATTGCCCTCGTGCGCAGCGGCCGCAAAACAGGAACCTGCGGCGCGCTGCGGGACTTCACAGAAGGCGGAGAGGCTTTGCCGGTGGCCGGACGCCGCGACATTGTCCTCAACTGGGACGGCACGCCTGCCCTCGTCATCGAAACCAGCTCCGTCACGATCCGGCGCTTCTGCGATGTTGAGGCCGAATTCGCCCTCAGCGAGGGGGAAAATGATGATCTGGCCGGCTGGCAGCGGGATCATGGGGCCTATTTCGAGCGCAACGGCGGCTTTTCGCCGGAGATGGAACTCGTCTGCGAGCGGTTCCGTGTCGTTGAAGATCTCGCCGGGGAGGCACAGTGATGTTCAGAAAAATCCTCATCGCCAACCGTGGTGAAATTGCCTGCCGGGTGATCAAGACGGCGCGCAGGCTTGGTGTCCGCACTGTCGCGGTCTATTCGGATGCGGATGCGGGCGCGCAGCATGTGGCCATGGCGGACGAGGCCTGGCGGCTGGGGCCGGCACCGGTGGCTGAAAGCTATCTCAAGGCGGAACGCATCATCGAGATCTGCCGCCAGTCGGGCGCAGAAGCGGTGCATCCGGGCTATGGCTTCCTGTCGGAGAACCCGGATTTCGTCGAAGCGCTGGAAGCGGCCGGCATTGCCTTCATCGGTCCCAGCGCCAGCGCCATCCGCGCCATGGGGCTGAAGGATGCCGCAAAGGCGCTGATGGAACGGGCCGGGGTGCCGGTGGTGCCGGGCTATCACGGCGACAATCAGGATGCGGATTTCCTTCAGGAGCGCGCCGATGAAATCGGCTATCCCGTACTGATCAAGGCGCGCGCAGGCGGCGGCGGCAAGGGTATGCGCCGGGTGGACCGGCGCGAGGATTTCCGCGCCGCTCTGGAGGGCGCGCAGCGCGAAGGCGCGGCGAGCTTCGGCGATCCGCGCGTGCTGATCGAGAAATATCTGACCAGGCCCCGCCACATCGAAATTCAGGTCTTCGGCGACAGCCAGGGCAATGTGGTGCATCTGTTCGAGCGCGACTGCTCGCTGCAGCGCCGCCACCAGAAGGTGATCGAGGAAGCCCCTGCCCCCGGCATGCCGCAGGAAATGCGCGCCGCCATGGGCGCTGCCGCCGTCAAGGCCGCGCAGGCCATCGGCTATTGCGGGGCGGGCACGATCGAGTTCATCGTCGATGTGTCGGAAGGCCTGTCGCAGGACCGGTTCTACTTCATGGAGATGAACACCCGCCTGCAGGTGGAGCATCCGGTGACGGAACTGATTACCGGGCAGGATCTGGTGGAATGGCAGCTGAAGGTGGCCAATGGCGAGCCCCTGCCCCTGACGCAGGACCAGCTGACCATCCACGGCTGGGCCTTCGAGGCGCGGCTTTATGCGGAGGATGCGGAACGCGGCTTCCTGCCGGCAACCGGCACGCTGACCCATCTGCGCCTGCCGGAAGAGATGGCCCGCGTTGATTCCGGCGTGCGGCAGGGCGACACGATCACCCCATGGTATGATCCGATGATCGCCAAGATCATCGTCCACGGCCCGGACCGCAAGACGGCGCTGGCGCGGCTGCTGGCAGCGCTTGAGGCAACGGAAGTGGCGGGCTCCGTCACCAATGCCGCCTTCCTCGCCGCCCTGTGCCGCCACGAAGGCTTTGCCGCCGGAGACGTGGACACCGGCCTCATTGGCCGCGATCAGGAGGCGCTGACCGCAAGGCCCGGCACGCCTCCCGTCGTTCTGGCGCTTGCCGCCCTCACCAGCCTTGGCCTGACGCGCCCTGCCACCGGGCAGGACCCGTGGGAGCGGCTGAGCGGCTGGCGGGCCTGGAGCGCAGCGCGCCAGTTTGCCGTGCTCGACCACAAGGGCACGCGGCTTGAAGTCGAGGTGCACAGCCTTGGCCGCAGCCGCTTTGCCGCCCATGTGGCGGGAAGCGTTCTGGAGATCGAGATCACCCATGTGGAAGATGGCACCATCCGTTTCGGCATGGGCGGCCACCGGGACAAGGCGCGCATTGCCGATATGGGCGCGGCCATCTCCGTCTTCCACGGCGGCGAAGCCTTCGAATTCACCCGAGCCGACATGCTGTCCGGCGAAGACGAGGGCGATGCTGCCGGTGACCGGCTGATTGCCCCGATGCCGGGATTGGTGAAGGTGCTGACCGCCACCAAGGGGCAGGCCGTGACACGCGGCGAACCGCTGCTGATCCTGGAAGCCATGAAGATGGAGCACACGCTCACCGCCCCGCGTGACGGGGTGATCGGCGATGTCTTCGTAAGCGAAGGCGAACAGGTGACCGACGGCACGCTGCTGCTGGCCCTTGCACAGGAGAGCGCCGATGCTGCCTGAAGCTGACAGCTATGAGGCGATGCGAGCGGCCTTCCGCTGGCAGATCCCCGAGCGCTTCAACATCGGCACCGCCATCTGCGACCGCTGGGCGGACGCAGAACCGGACCGCGAGGCCATCACCTATGTGGCCGAGGACGGTACCGCCACCCGTGTCAGCTATGGTGAGCTGAAAGCCCTGTCCAACCGCATGGCCAACCTGTTCCGCGCCCGGGGCCTTGAGCGCGGTGACCGGGTGGGCGTGCTGCTGCCGCAGAGCGTGGAGACCGCCGCTGCCCATATCGCCGCGCTGAAATGCGGGGCGGTCACCATTCCACTCTTCACCCTCTTCGGCGAAGAGGCGCTGGAATACCGGCTGGGCAATGCGGGGGTGAAGATCCTCGTCACCGATGCAGGCGGCGCGGCGAAGCTGGAGCACCTGCGGGACAGGCTTCCCGCCCTCACCACCGTGTTCTGCATCGACGGCGCCCACCACGGTGCGGAAGATCTCGCACACTCCCTGACCGGCCACGAGACGGCTTTCACCCCGGTGGACACCGCCGCCGAAGATCCGGCCATCATCATCTACACCTCCGGCACAACCGGCCAGCCCAAGGGCGCGCTGCATGGGCACCGGGTGCTGCTGGGCCATCTGCCCGGCGTGGAAATGAGCCACGATTTCCTGCCCCGCCCCGGTGACCGGTTCTGGACCCCGGCGGACTGGGCCTGGATCGGCGGCCTGCTCGATGTGCTGATGCCCGCGCTCTATCACGGCATCCCTGTGGTCGCCTGCCGCTTCCGCAAGTTCACCGGGGAAGCGGCCTTCGAGCTGATGGAAAAACAGAACATCCGCAACGCCTTCCTGCCCCCAACCGCGCTGAAGATGATGCGGCAGGTGGAAAGCCCGCAGACCCGCTACAAACTGGCTCTGCGCTCCGTCGCCTCGGGCGGGGAGACGCTGGGGGCCAAGCTGATCGCCTGGGGCCGCAAGGTCTTTGGCCTCACCATCAACGAGTTCTACGGCCAGACCGAGTGCAACATGATCGTGTCGAGCTGCGCCGCCGTCATGGAGGCGCGCCCCGGCATCATGGGCCGCGCCGTACCCGGCCATGATGTGGACGTGGTGACGGAGAAAGGCGAACTTGCCGCCGATGGCGAGCAAGGGCTGATCGCCGTGCGCGGACCTGACCCGGTGATGTTCCTCGGCTACTGGAACAACGAGGCCGCCACCCGCGCCAAGTTCCTCAACGGCTGGATGCTGACCGGCGACACGGGCGTGCGCGATGCGGAGGGCTGGCTGCGCTTCGTCGGCCGCGATGACGACGTGATCACCTCCTCCGGCTACCGCATCGGGCCGGGCGAGATCGAGGACTGCCTGCTGCGCCACCCCGCCGTTGCCATGGCCGGCGTTGTCGGCAAGCCGGACGCCCAGCGCACGGAAATCGTCAAGGCTTACGTCGTGCTGAAGGCCGGGGTGGAGCCTTCGGACAGCCTCGCCGGTGACATTGCCCAATTCGTCAAGACCCGCCTTGCCGCCCACGAATACCCCCGTGAAGTGGAGTTTGTGGACGCCCTGCCCATGACAACCACCGGCAAGGTGATCCGCCGGGAGCTGCGCCAGCGCGCAAGCGGGGAAACCTCCGGAGAAAACCCATGAGCGGTTTCGTCACCCTGTTCGAAATGGGCCCGCGCGACGGGCTGCAGAATGAGAAGACGCTGATTGCCACCGCAGACAAGATCCGCCTTGTCGACATGCTGAGCGCCTGCGGCTTTGCCAAGATCGAGGTCACCAGCTTCGTCAGCCCCAAATGGGTGCCACAAATGGCCGATGCCGCCGATGTGCTGGCGGGCATCCACCGGCGGCCGCAGACCGCCTATACGGCCCTCACCCCCAACGTGAAGGGCTACGAGGCCGCCCGCGCGGCCGGGGCGGATGAGGTGGCCGTGTTCGGCTCGGCCTCGGAGGGCTTTTCGCGCAAGAACATCAACTGCTCCATAGCCGAAAGCCTCGAACGCTTCCGCCCGCTGGTGGACAAGGCGCTGGAAGACGGCATCCCGGTGCGCGGCTACATCTCCTGCGTCACAGACTGCCCCTATGACGGCCCCACCCCGCCGGAAAACGTGGCCGATGTCGCCGCCAAGCTGCTGGCCATGGGCTGCTACGAGATTTCCTTCGGCGACACCATCGGCGCAGGCACACCGGAGACCATCGGCCGGATGCTGGATGCGGTGCTGGAACAGGTGCCCGCGCAGAAGCTCGCCGGGCATTACCACGACACCAAGGGGCTGGCCCTCGCCAATATCGAGGTGAGCCTTGAGAAAGGCCTGCGCGTGTTCGATGCCGCCGTTGGCGGGCTCGGCGGCTGCCCCTATGCCCCCGGCGCGAAGGGCAATGTGGCGACGGAAGCAGTTGCTGCTCTGCTGGCAGACAAGGGCTTCGAGACCGGACTGGACAAGGACAGGTTGGCTGAAGCCGCCGCCTTTGCCCGCACGCTCAGAAAGGACGCATAGAATGAGCGGCAATTACGAGACCATCCGCCTCGATACGGACGCCCGCGGCGTTGCCACGCTGACGCTCGCCCGTCCGGACAAGCACAACGCCCTGTCGGCGCAGATGATTGCCGAACTCACGGAAGCTGCCGCGCAGCTTGCCGCAGACAGCGCCGTGCGCGTGGTGATCCTCACCGGCAAGGGCGCCAGCTTTTGCGCGGGCGGTGATCTCGACTGGATGCGCGAGCAGTTTACCGCTGACCGCGCCACCCGCATGGCCGAGGCACGCAAGCTGGCGCTGATGCTGAAGGCGCTGAACGAGTTGCCCAAGCCCCTCATTGGCCGTGTGCAGGGCCAGGCCTTCGGCGGCGGCATCGGCATGATGAGCGTCTGCGACGTGGCCATTGCAGTGGAAGGCGCGAAATTCGGCCTGACCGAGACCCGCCTCGGCCTGATCCCGGCCACCATCAGCCCCTATGTGCTGGCCCGCATGGGCGAGGGCAAGGCGCGCCGCGTGTTCATGTCCGCCCGGCTGTTCGATGCGCAGGAGGCCGTGGCGCTGGATCTCGCCGGCCGGGCCGTTGCGCCGGAGGATCTGGACACCGCCATCGAGCGCGAGGTGAAGCCCTATCTCTCCGCAGCACCCGGCGCCGTTGCCCGCGCCAAACGCCTCGCCCGCTCGCTCGGCACGCCCATCACCGGTGCGGTGATCGAAGACACGATCCGCCAGCTGGCCGACTGCTGGGAAGACCCCGAAGCCCACGAGGGCATCTCCGCCTTCTTCGAAAAGCGCAAACCGGCGTGGGCCTGACCTTCCCGCTGCTCTTCACGTCAGAACGGGAAGAACAGCGGGATGGCCACCATGGCCACAAAGACAAAGATGATGTTCAGCGGCAGCCCCACGGTGATGAAGTCGCGGAACTTGTAGCCGCCGGCGCTGTAGACGAAGGTGTTCGTCTGATAGCCGATGGGGGTTGCGAAGCTGGCGCTGGCGGCGAACATCACGGCCATGATGAAGGGCCGGGGATCAAGCCCCAGCTGTTGCGCCAGCGAAATGGCCAGTGGCCCGACCAGCACCGCCACCGCATTGTTGCTGACCATCTCCGTCAGCGCCGAAGTCAGCACATAGACCATGGCCAGAATGACGATCGGATTGGCATGGCCCAGCACATGCATCACCCCATCCACCACCAGCTGCACTGCGCCGGTCTTTTCCATGCCGATACTGAAGCCGAGCATGCCGTAGATGAGAAAAAGGATGTTCCAGTCGATGGAATCGAAGGCATCCTGCGGCTCGATGCAGCGTGTCATCATCACGAGGACCGCCCCGATCAGCGCCAGCCCCTCGATGGGCATCACATTGAGCGCGGCCAGAACCATGACACCCAGAATGGACGCAATGGCGATGGGGGCCTTCTGACGCCGGATCGGGCTTTCCTGCGGGGCAGAGAGATTGATCAGCCCTTCGCTCTGGGCCAGCCGCTGCAGGCCTTCGGCCGGGCCTTCCAGCAGCAGAGTATCGGCGAAATGCAGGCGGAGCGTGTTGATCTCCTTGGAGATATTGCGGTCCTGCCGGTGCACGGCCATCACATAGACGCCATAGGTGCGGCGCAGGTCCAGCGAATTGAGCAGCCGCCCGATCAGGCGTGAATTGGGGCCGACACTGGCCTCCAGCGTGATGCTCTGATCGGCGGCGACCGGCTCGAAGCCCTGGTCGGACACATCGCGGAATTCGATCTGCCCGTCTTCCTTCAGCGCCAGAATCTCGCCCGTGCCGGTCTTCACCACGATGCGGTCACCGGCCTGCAGGGTGATGCCGTCCAGCCTGTTGCGCAGCGACTGTTCGCCGCGCAGAACGTCTACCACCCGGCTCTGGCTGTTGGTGAAAGGCAGTTCACTCAGTGTCTTGCCCACATAGCGTGAGCCCGCCGGCACCAGCAGCCGCGCCATGAAGCGGCGCGAGCCGCCCTGCCCCAGGACGCCAGCCATGGACTGGCGCTCGGGCAGGAGATAGCGCACGGCAAAGAGCATGTAGAGAAGGCCGACAGCGGCGAAGACAAGGCCGATACCCGTCATCTCGAACATGCCAATGGCCGGCAGCCCGGCCTTTGTCGTGATGCCGCTCATCAGAATGTTGGTCGACGTGCCCACCAGTGTCAGCGTGCCGCCGAGAATGGCCGCATAGGACAGCGGAATGAGAAACTTCGACGGGGCAGAGCCCAGCTGCGCCGAAACCGCGATCATCACCGGCGCCAGCAGAATGACCACCGGCGTGTTGTTCATGAAGGCCGAGGCGATGATGGCCATCACCATCATGATGAAGACGGCCCTGAGATAGGAGCCCTTGGCCGATGCGCCGAGCCAGTCGCCCATCACCTGCAGAACGCCGGTTCGCTCCAGAGCTGCACTGAGGATGAACATCATGGCGATGGTGATCGGTGCGCCGGAACTGAAGACCGACAGAAACTCCTTGGTGTCGATGATGCCAACCGCCAGAAGCACGGCCGTGCCTGCCAGGGCGGTCACCTCCGGCGGATATATTTCCTTGAAAAAACTGAAGAAAACGAGGCCAAGAAGGGCGAAGACGATAAACTGGTCAAGTGTCATGTTCGGACAACGCGCCTTTCAGAGCCGCAGGTTCGACGGCGGAGCCTAGCACCGGCAGCGCTTGCGATGAAGCAACCGCCGGACAACTGTTTCACAGGAATAGCAATGCCATGCCACGGCGGGCGGTTCCCGGAGAATGCGGTTCTCCGCTGGCGCAAGGAAACCGCCGCCCTCTTCAAAAGCCCGCCCGCGAACGGGTCTGCCCCTGCGTCCCGGAAGCACCGGCCTGCTGCAAGGCGTGCTGCCCGGAACGTTGACCAGAACGCTGACGGGCCAGAAGCTCCAGCCCCTCGCGCACGGTGCGCGGCATCTCCGGCGGCAGCGGCATGAAGCTTTCCTTCGGGGCAACCTTGCCATACAGCTTTTCGCGCACCCGCCGGATGCGCCGCTTGCCGCGCTCGGACAGGCCTGCAGGCAGGTCAATGCCGGCACGGTCCATGTCGATGAAAATGCGCTCCAGATCCGGGATTGCCTCGGTGGAGATGATGAAGGTGGACCCATCCTTGCGGCGGAAGGTCAGCGCCGTGGATGCGCCGGAGCCGCCCAGCAGCACCACGGCCTTTTCGGCCCCCAGCATGGCCGCCGCCCAGTCCAGCGTACCGCGCACGTTGCGCAGCTTCAGCTCGACACGGGCAAGATCCGTGTAACGCACCCGAATGACACGGCCGAGTTCCGTCACCTCGAAGCCATTGCCGAAGAAGCGGATCCAGGAAGTTTCCTGCCGCACAGCAATCATGAAGACCGGGATCGACAGACCGGCGGGAAGAAGCAGCAGCAGAAACCACAGCCCGGCGCTGCCGGGCATCAGCCCCGCACCGGCAAAAGCCGCCGTGAACAGAGGAACTCCGACGGAAAATCCAATGAGATCAGAGGTGAAGATCGAAGGGCGCCAGCGCGGCTGCACCGCCCCCGTGGGCGGCTTGCGGCGCGGCAGCGACGTGTAGAGCCCGACTGCCCCGCCAAGGCAGACAAGCACCGTGAAGGCACTGAACACGGTCAGCCCCCCGGCGAGCCCCAGAACCGCCAGCCCCATGGCCCCCGCACGCCGCGCAAGCTCAATGGTTCCCGTCTCGCCCAAACACCCCTCCGCCCGGCAGTCCTGAAAGCCCTGCCGAATCACACCCCGCACACAGGCGTTAACCATGGCCTTGTCAAGGCAGCAAGGTCAAGATTGCGGCGCAAATGGGCGGTGGTGTTTGGCGGGATAGGGGATGACGCTTCCCCCAAAGGTCAATCAGATATCCCGGCCCGGAGCAAGAGAAAGCCTCAGCTCCGCCTTCTCCCGCATCGGTGATCCCTTCCTTCACGAAACCCTGTTGTTTCCGTCTTGCCATGGCTCGACCATGGCATCCACTCCGTGACCGGGCAGCACACTCATACTGAACCGCGCCGGGTTTGCCGGAGGCTGATTTTCGTTAGTTACGCGGCCATGGGCTCGGCTTCCAGAGCTGCGTAGAAGTTGGCTTCGGCTTCTGCGGGCGGGATGTTCCCGATGGGCTCGAGGAGGCGGCGGTTGTTGAACCAGTCCACCCATTCGAGGGTTGCGTATTCCACCGCCTCGACGCTACGCCACGGGGTGGATGACCTCGGCTTTGAAAAGACCGTTGATCGTCTCAGCCAGCGCATTGTCATAGCTGTCGCCGACGCTCACGACAGAGGGTTCGATGCCCCAGGCCCAATCCGCTTTGATCGATCTTGGGGCGAACCATAATGGGAAACGGTGGCCGGCGAAAGTGCTATCTGCAATAGATTTTCCACAGCAAATTGTATCGGTTAATTCCACTGAACAGGTTGGAGTGTTGTCGCGAAGCAACTCAGACGATAGCTATTTTATTGGTTGGCATTATTGGTGATTTTGGGGGATTCATTTTGTCTGATACCAAGCTTAACGCTCAAATTGAAATCACCTTCAGTAGCCGCCCGCGTAATGGGGCCGATAAATTGGTCCTTTGGCGCAAGCGAGATGAAATAGAGCGCAAACTATCTCAGATATTAGCCGCCAAATCGCAAAATGTTTGCATCGACGGGCCAACTGGAAGTGGAAAAACTTCATTGGCCCTAACGGTATTGAATAGAAATAAACAGCTATTTGTTTGGATTCCTGTGACGCGAGACATGGATTGGAGTGAATTCTGCGAAGCTTTTGCTGTAGAGGTTTATAAAATAAACTCGAGCTTCAAAGTTGCTCACGACATGAAAAACCCGAAGGTTTCTCTTTCAGTAAATGCGGGCGAAGCAATAACAGCCACAGATATTATGTTACCGTGGACTTTGTTGAAAAGGATTAAGCTTCAAGTTGATTCAGATAAAATGAGTCTTCCGGAACTTCGCGAGCATGCCAAAAAATGGAAGATACTGGATATCTCCGAGTTGCTTAAGCAGAATGATATTTGCCTTCTCATTGATGATTTTGAGAAGGCCAGCGATGATCTAGTTCATAAAGTGGCGGATTTATGTAAAAATTTGACATTTAGCCAGTCTCCAAAGTGCATTATTATTGGCACGGGACGGACGTTTTCTAGGCTGTATTTATCTGACGAAAGTTTAGACGGAAGGCTGGCCGAGCTAACTGTAGCCTCTTTTGGAAGTCCAAGGGATGTTTGGCACTATATAAATGATGGATTCGCAAGATTAGGTTTTCACACGCCTCGAGAGAAACTTAGCGCCAAGCTGATTACAAAGGTCGAGGCGGACCAAATTGAGTTAGCCATATTCGAGGCTGCCGATGGAATGCCAAAGTACATAAATGAAATTGCGCTTCGGATATGCAATAAAGTTCTCGGTGAAGAGAATAAACTAGAAGGGCCTGTAAATATTTCCAGCGCGCTAATTCTAAGCGAGTGCTCCAACATGAGTCGAGAAAACCTCAGCAGATGCAACAGAGATGTTAGAAAAGTTGAAAAGGAGCTTCGAAATGGGGTCGAATTTAGGCTTGTCCTGAAGGCTATATTCCAGATGGGTGCAAATGGCGTGCACAACGTCGACGGCATCGTTGATTACATTCAAAAATACGAAGACGAGCATTTTACGTATGAGAATTTCGCTGCCGGATTCGAAAGCTTGGAAAGATTCGGATTGTACGTCCAAACCGGAAAATCAGGGGAAGTTGTATTTGCAAAAGATCCCATGTTTTCACACGTATTGGGGCTCATTTGTAAAGACCCCCTACGTTTCAACAAGGATGCCAGTACTTTTGGCTTGTTCGGCCAGAGAACTTTGCCGCTGTTTGCTGACTAGACTCAGCTGTCCGGCGCGAGTGAGGCTAATTTGAACCGGCTATAAATTCCGCGGGTAGCTGGTGCCGCTTGCAGGACTCGAACCTGCGACCCCATCATTACGAATGATGTGCTCTACCAACTGAGCTAAAGCGGCTTATCCGGCGGGAGCCTTGAAGCTCTTGCGGATGGTGTCCGGCGCGAGGCGCGGAGACCGGCACCGCTTGGTGCGGTGGTGCGCGCTTGATAGCGGAGGCGGGGCGGGGATGCAAGAGGGTTTCTTGCAAGATTGTCACCGCCCTTCCCGCCTGTGGATGCTTCAGCATCCGCACGGCTGCGGGCGGCGTTTGACGGCCTGTGGCAGGATAAGCATCCAGAAGACCCGGCGGGTTGCTGCCGGAAATGCGGGGAGCACGGCAGCGCCTCTGGCACTGCCCCGGCAAACGCAGCGCGGGCCGGGCAGCAGCCATGCAACGGCGCAGCAGAGCGTCCCTCACAGGTCCCGGCACGGAGGTCAGCGCAGAGGTCAACAGAGAGGCCGGGACGGTGCGTGGGGAGGCGTTGCGCGTCTTCCGGCTGTCCGGGGCGGCGCTGCTGCCTCAAGGACCGCCCCCCGCCTCAGTTTACGAACTTCGGCTTGGGCAGAGGCACGTCGTCGGCGGCGTCCGGGCCCGGATCATCCGGCAGCCGGGGGAAGGGATAGGCGGCGGCGTGGCGGACGGGGCTGCCCGCATTGTCCGGCGCCGGTGCATCCACCGGCTGGCTTGCCGCCGGGTTGATCACATCAACCGGCGCCACGGCTGCAGCAGAAGCCGGGGCGGCGGCAGGCTTGCCCGGCTGGGGGACAGCAGCGCCGTTGACGGTTGCCGCAGCAGCCCCGCCCGGCTTGACGGCAGGCTTTTCGCCGGGCGCTTCCGCCGGTGTTGTGGCAGGTGTTGCGGCAGGCGTTGCAGCAGGTTCCGGCGTCAGGTCCATAACCGGCTCTCCGCCGGCCTCCGGCTTGGGCGAACGCACGGGCATATCGAAGGGGCCAGCCGGGCGGGCCGCCTCTTTGGCAGCCTCTGCGGCTGCCTCCTGCGGCGCGGCAAGGCCGGGGCGGTCGAACAGGGCCTCATCGGGCAGGTCCAGCGCCAGCGCACCGGACGGCGCAGGCGGCGTCTCCCAGACGAAGGCGTCAAGACGCCCCGTGACCGGCGAAACCGGTGACCAGACGGAGGACACCATGCCATCGGCAATCCATGCCTTGTCGAGCGGCGCGCGCACGGCGCGGGCGAGCCACTCGCGCATGCGGCCCTTGTCGCCGCTTTCGGCTTCTTCCAGATCCGCCATCAGCAGGAAAGCGTTGCGGGTGGGCTCGGAGCGCAGCACCTTTTTCAGCTGGGTGCGGGCCTCGGCGAATTCGCGGGCATCCAGCGCCACACGGGCAATGGCGAGCGCGCCTTCCGCCGTGTTGGGGCGCAGGGCTGCCAGCGTCTTCACCCGCTTCAGCCGGTCGGCAGCAGCATCACCAATGCGAGCATGGGCATAGGCCTCGGCCAGATCGGGATGCGGCGACAGGCGCCAGGTGGCTTCCAGCACCTTGGCCGCCTTGCGCACATCGCCCTTGCGGGTGGCAAGACGGGCGGTGACGGCCGCAGCTGGCACCAGATCTCCGGCCAGCCCATGGGCCTCGCGGGCGAGTTGCATGGCCTGATCGGGATCGCTGTCCTCCAGTTCCAGCGCCCTTGCCGTCAGCAGCACGGCGCGCTGACGGCGGTAGGCCGGCTTGTCGATGAGGCGGGCGGTGTAGTTCTTTTCCAGCGTGGCGATGGCGGCTTCCCAATCAGAAGCAACCGCCTGATAGCCCAGCACGGCCTTGCCGGCCCAGTCCAGGCCGGGCTGCGCCCGCAGCGCCTCCTCGGCATAGTGGCGGGCAGCGGCAGGAGCCCCTTCGCGCTCAGCCTCGATGAAGAGGCCATGCAGGCCGAGAACGCGGGTGCGCGGGTCTTCCAGCATGGTCTCGAAGCGGCGGCGTGCCTCGTCCCGGTCCCCGGACATCTGCGCGGCCTGCGCGATCAGCAGCTGGGCGGCCGGCTCGCCGGGCAGCAGCTTGCCGGCCTCAAGGCCATGCTTGCGGGCAAGCTTTGCGTTGCCCGTGCCCAGCGCCAGCAGGCCGGAGGACAGGGCCTGATAACCCCTGTCGCGGCGGCGGCGGCGGAAGAAGCGGCTGGCGATCTTCGGCGAGCGCAGCACGGTGAGCACGAGCCAGACGGCACCGAGGAACAGCGCAAGGCCCACAATGACGACCAGCGCCACGGTGGCGGGCGGCTGTTCCCAGATGTAGCCATTCCAGGTGACGGCAACCATGCCCGGCAGATCGGCGAGCCAGGCGAACCCGAGCGCGGCGGCGAACAGGGCGGCGAAGAAGACGAAAACGCGGATCATGCCAGTCCTCCGGGCTGCGGGTCGGGTCAGCTGCCCTTGCGGGCGAGGCTGGAGAGAACGTCCTTCGAAGTCTTTTCCGTAAGCTCATCAACGGCCACACGGGCGCGGGCAGAAGCTGCCCAGTCCGCACCGGTTGCCTTGCCCGCCTCCGGCAGTTCGTCATAAGCGGCCAGCGCGGCAGGCAAGTCCCCGGCAGCAACGGCATTTTCCATGCACCGCAGAGCAGCCTCAGGCCCCTGCCCGCTGGCATCGCCCGGTCCGCGCACGGTGAAGATGGAGGCGGCGCTGGAGGTCAGGCTGCCAAGAATCGACCCGTCTTCCGCAGGCTTGGCGAAGGTGGCGTGGATGGCGCGGGCCACGGGGGCAAATTCCGCCATCAGCTTCTGCTGCGGGGCAATGCCCTGTGCCGCATGGCTCTCCAGCAGGGCAATGTCCGCGCCCTCAGGCAGGCTGGCGCGCAGGGCGGCCAGTTCCGTCTCGAAGGGCTTGCCCGCATCCACCGCCGTCTTGAGCGCGGAGACGGCAACGGCGCGCGCTGCCATTTCGCGGGCGGTGGCATCGCCCATGGTGCTTTCCACGGCAGCAAGGCGCTGGGTCAGCTCCCCGGCCTCAGCCTTCAGCGCGTCCAGGGATTTACGGCTGTCTTCCGTAGCAGCAGTCAGATCGGCAGACAGGCTGGTCAGCGTGCCGGCATTGCGCCCCTGCGCGTCGGAGACCATGCGGATTGCCGCTTCCGTGCTGGTGGCAGCCGATTGCAGCGCGGCCAGAGAGGCAGACAGAGCGTCGATCGCCTGCTGCATGCTGTCGAGCCGTGCGGTCAGCTCCGCATTGCCTGCCGGAGCGGCTGCAGCCGGGGAAGCGCCATCCCCTTCCGCAGGTGCGGTGGTGGCCATGCCATCCACCCTGCCGCGCAGGGCATCCAGCTGGCCGGTCAGATCGGCAAGGCGCGAGGACGTATCACCGCGCAGGGCGTCAATGGTCTGGGTCAGGCGTGTATCGAGGCTCGCCAGTTCCTCCGGGACGGGAGGCTGGGCATCGCCCTGTGCCTGACCTTCAGCCGGAGCCGCAGCCTGTAATTCGGCAAGACGGCGCTCCAGCGTGTCGAGACGGGTGGCGTCCAGCGCCGCCTGTTCGGCAACCTCTGCACTGAGCCCGGCGCGCAGCGGCAGGTAGCCTGCCAGATTGAGCCCGTAGCCGGCGCCGAACACGGCGGCACTGACAAGCAGCGAAGCCGCCAGCGCACCACCGAAGCCGATGGAGGCAGCCGCCGGGCGGCGCGGCTGCGATGAGGACGGCGCCCGCTCGGCCTGAGCCGTGGCAGAAGACGAGGCGGATGCAGCGGCCGACTCAGCGCCTTGCCCGGAAGCGCTGGGGCCTGCAGGCTTCTGGCCTGCCGGATTCTGGCTTGCCGGGCTCTGCGAAGCTGCGGAAGCGGTCGACGGCTTGGCGGCACCGGCCGCGCTCTGGCTGGCAGCAGCCGGGCCCGCCTGTGCGGCAGAGGCTGCGGATGCAGCGGCTGGCTTGGCCGGAGAGGTGTCCTTGCCCGCCCCGGATTTGCCTGTGCCTGCGGGCTCATTGGCAGAACCGGCGGCAGCTTCAGCGGCAGGCTTCTCTGCGGCAGCCGTGGAAGACCGGATTTCCGGTGTGGGCCCGGCCGCCTTTGCAGGCGCCTTGGGCGTTTCCGGTGCATCTGTCTTGGGCGTTTCGGGTGTGGTTCCGGATTTTGCCCCGGTCCTGGCAGATTCGGTCTTGGCTGCTTCCGCCTTCGCCTCGCCCTTGGCCTCCACCTTCTCCGGCACCAGATCGATGGTCACCGGGCGGCGGGAGCCGCCTGCCGCGCCGGATGAAGAAGCGCCGGTTGCAGATTCGGAGCCTTTGGCGCCCTGACCGGGCTTGTCCTTTTCGGAAACCATGACCTCTTCCTCCTGTGGCATGACCGGCTTCAGGGCCATCAACTATACACAATACCGGCAGGGCAGGAACCGCTGACCCGGCGTGACATGATGTCTAACCGGCGCGAGCAGGCCACCCAGCCGGTTAACAGCGATTTAAGGCGCGCAGGAACAGAGCCTCCTCGTCCGGCGTCTCCGCCCATTCCACAGGCCCCAGCGCCGTCAGCGGCGCCCCGGCCTTGGCCGACAGAGCCACCATGCGCGGCAGCATGGCAGGCGCAAGGCCGCGCAGCAGATTGGCACAGACCTCGGCGGAACGGGTGGAATAGGCGAGCAGAATGTCGATCTCGCCCTTCACCAGTGCCTCGTTGACCTCATGCGGCCAGCTGGCGACCGGATCGGCCTGATAGACCTCGATCAGACGGCAGCCGATCCCGGCGGCGGCCAGGTGCTTTTCCAGATCGCCCGAGCGGTCCCGCGCGCCGAAATAGAGAATATCGCCGCTGCCGTGGCAGGCCTCGATCAGGCGCGACAGATCCCTGGCATCGCCGTCGGCGCTCAGCACCGAGGTGAAGCCGAGCTCCCGCGCCGCTGCCGCCGTGCGTGCGCCCACCGTATAGACGGCAAGGCGCGCCAGTTCCGGCAGCTGGCGGTGACCCACCAGCGCGCCGATGGCCTGCGAACTGGTGATCGCCAGCGCATCGACACCGCCGAGATCAATCTCGTCCGGCGTACGGCGCACGATATCCAGCGCGGGCGCCTCGATCACCTCATGCCCCATGTCGCGCAGACGCGCGGCGGTTCGGGCACAATGGGGATAGGGCCGGGTGACGAGAATGCGCATGAGGAACCTCAGTACCGGAAGAAGGCAGGACCACCGAGAGACTGCAGAATCTGACCTGCCTCGCAGCCAAGCTCGAAGGCATCGTCAAGTCCGCCCTCGCGGGTGACGGCATGGTGCTCGCTTCCATCCGGGCGCAGGATAATGCCCCGGAAGCGCAGGCGGTTCCCGTCAACTTCCGCCAGCCCGCCGATCGGCGTGCGGCAGGAGCCATCCAGCACCGCCAGGAAAGCGCGCTCGGCAGTGAGCCGGATTTCCGTGTCACGGTCATGAATGGGGGCGAGCAGCTTCAGCGTCGCCTCGTCATCGATGCGGCTTTCGATGCCGATGGCGCCCTGCCCCACTGCGGGGAGGAAGTCTTCCGTATCGAGCAGGCTGGTAATGATATGCGCAAGGCCAAGGCGGCGCAGGCCGGCATGGGCCAGAAGCGTGGCATCCACCTGCCCCTCCTCCAGGCGCTTCAGCCGCGTCTGCACGTTGCCCCGGTACATCACCACCTCGATGTCCGGGCGCAGGCGCTTGATCATCGCCTGACGGCGCAGGGAGGACGAGCCCACCACCGCGCCCTGCGGCAGATCCATGAGGTGCTTGGCCTTGGGCGAGATGAAGGCATCGCGCACATCCTCGCGCGGCAGAAAGGCCGTCAGCGCCAGCCCCTGCGGCAGCACGGTCGGCATGTCCTTGGAGGAATGCACGGCCAGATCGATGCGCCGCTCGATCAGGGCCTCTTCGATTTCCTTGGTGAACAGGCCCTTGCCGCCCGCTTCCGAAAGAGGCCGGTCCTGGATCTGGTCGCCGGAGGTCTTGATCACGACAATCTCGAAGTCGTCCTCCTTGAGGCCATGGGCGGCGGCGAGCCGGTCACGGGTTTCATGGGCCTGGGCGAGTGCGAGGGCACTGCCACGCGTTCCGATGCGCAAAGGTTTCGATTGCAAGACGAAGGATCCGGGTGCTAGGGGCTGACCATTGAATTCATGATGACAATAGGTTCTCTAGCGCCATTGTCCAAGGCGGCACAATCCCGGATTATACGGGGCGGGCCGGATTGGGGCACCGGAGCACCTTTTGAGACACCGGCAACGCCCGTGAAACCACGGCAGCCGCGACGGCGGGCAGGACCCCATGCTGACAGTTCTTGGCATCGAAACCAGCTGCGACGAAACCGCCGCCTCCGTGGTGCGCGGGCCGCAGACGCCGGAAATCCTCTCCAACGTCATCCGCTCTCAGATTGACGAGCACACCGAATTCGGCGGCGTGGTGCCGGAAATCGCCGCCCGCGCCCATATCGCCGTGCTGGACCGGATCGTGGCCGAGGCCATGGCGGAAGCCCGCGTCAGCTTCGATGACATCGACGCGGTGGCAGCCACCGCGGGCCCCGGCCTCATCGGCGGGGTCATCGTCGGGCTGATGACGGCCAAGTCCATCGCCATGGCGGCCGGAAAACCGCTCATCGCCGTCAATCATCTGGAGGGACATGCGCTGACGGCGCGCCTCACCGACCAGCTGGACTTCCCCTATCTGCTGCTGCTTGTTTCGGGCGGGCACACCCAGTTCCTGCTGGTCACCGGCATTGGTGCCTATGAGCGGCTGGGCAGCACCATTGATGATGCCATCGGCGAGGCCTTCGACAAGACCGCCAAGCTGCTCGGCCTGCCCTATCCGGGCGGCCCGGCGGTGGAGCGCATGGCCGCGCGCGGCGATGCCGGCCGCTTTGCCCTGCCCCGCCCGCTGATGGACCGGCCCGGCCTCGACATGTCCTTTGCCGGACTGAAGACGGCGCTGCGCACCACCGCGCAAAAACTGCAGCCGGTGGACGAGCAGACCGTCTGCGACCTTTGCGCCGGATTCCAGAAGGCGGTTGCCGACGTGCTCGCCATCCGCACCCGCGCCGCCTTTGCCCTGTTCCGTGAGCGGTTTGCCGGGGTTGAACCCGTGATCGTCGTCGCGGGCGGTGTTGCCGCCAATGGCGAAATCCGCCGTGCGCTGACATCCGCAGCCGATGCGGCCGGGGCCCGCTTCATCGCCCCTCCGGCCCGGCTGTGCACGGACAACGCCGCCATGATCGCCTGGGCCGGGATAGAGCACATGGTGGAAGCCCGCCGCACGGGCGCGGCCCTCGACGGCATGTCCTTTTCCCCCCGCCCCCGCTGGCCTCTCGACGAGACCTCCGCCGGTCTGCTCGGCGCGGGGAAAAAGGGCGCGAAGGTTTAAGGGCACCCTGGCCTCACCAACGCAGGTCACCAGCCCCCATCGAAGATGAAGTGCGCCTTCAAAACCCGGTTCCCTTCGCTGCCTGGACTTGCTAGGCAGGGGCGGTTTCGAAGGATGGATGCTGCCATGCATGTGCGCCACAAGGCCTATGTCTACCTCACCTGCGGGCGCAAGCTGCTGGTTTTTGCTCAGCCGGATCAGCCGGAGGTCGGCCTGCAAGTGCCCGGCGGCACGCTGGATCCGGGCGAGAGCCACCTCATCGGCGCGAGGCGTGAATTCTTCGAGGAAACGGGGCTGACGCTGGACGGCGTTCTTGATCACCTCGCTGACCAGGACCACGTGTTCGACAATGGCCGGGGGCGAGATCTGCACAAGCGCCGCCATTTTCACGCCACGGTGCCGGTGATTCTCAAGGACGCGTGGGAACACTATGAAATGACGCCGAGCGGCGGCGGCGATCCGATCCGCTTCCGCCTGTTCTGGCAGGATCTGTTCACCGAGGTGGACCCTGCCGTGTTCTACGAGGGCTTCGGCGCACAGATCGGCCTGCTGCGGCAGCGCTTGCAAGGGAGATAGACCATGGCTGGGATCGAGACCATTGCCGTTCTGGGCGGCGGTGCCTGGGGCACGGCGCTGGCGCTTTCTGCCGCCCGCGCGGGCCGGTCCGTCCTGCTGTGGGCGCGCGATCCCGCCCTTGTTTCAGAAATCCGCGCCCGCCAGACCAACAGCGCCTATCTGCCGGGCGTCACCTTCGACGAGCCGCTGACGGCCACCGGCGATATCACCGAAGCGGCAAAGGCCGATGCCATCCTGCTGGTGACACCGGCCCAGACCACCCGGGCCGTGCTGACGCCGCTGGCAGGGCTTTTGCGCCCCGGCACACCCGTGATGCTCTGCTCCAAGGGCATCGAAAAGGGCACCGGCAACCTTCTCACCGACACGCTGGCCGAGGTGCTGCCGCAGGCCCATCCGGCTGTGCTGTCCGGCCCGAGCTTTGCCGCCGATGTGGCGCGCGGCCTGCCGACGGCCGTAACGGTTGCCGCCCGTGACGGCGCAATGGCCGATGCATTGGCGCTGGCGCTCGCCTCCGCCAGCTTCCGGCCCTATGCCTCGAGTGACCTCATCGGCACGCAGGTGGGCGGGGCGCTGAAGAACGTGCTGGCCATCGCCTGCGGCGCGGTGGCGGGGCGCAAGCTCGGCGCCTCGGCGCAGGCCGCCCTCACCGCCCGCGGCTTTGCCGAACTGACGCGGCTGGGCCTTGCCCTTGGCGCAAGGCCGGAGACGCTGACGGGCCTTTCCGGCCTTGGCGATCTGGTGCTCAGCTGCTCCTCCACCCAGTCCCGTAACTTCAGCTTCGGCTACAAGCTGGGCGAGGGCCGCACGGCGGAAGACCTGCTGAATGCGGGCGAGAAGCTGGCCGAAGGCGTATTCTCGGCTGAAATCGCCGTGGAACTGGGCGAGCGGCACGGGGTCGATCTGCCGGTCTGCAAGGTGGTGGCCGATGTGATCGCCGCCCGGCTGACCATTGACGAGGCGCTGAACCAGCTGATGAGCCGCCCGCTGCGGCGCGAGGCCGGAGCCTGATGCAGGCTGCCGCAAGATTTGCGTGAGCCCCGGCGATTTTGCCGCTTCATTCCACCGTCAAATGTTCTAACCTGCGGCACAAACAGGAGGTTCTTCCATGCTTTATGCCCTGATCTGCACCGACAAGCCCGGCGCCCTGCAGACGCGCCTCGACAACCGCCCGGCGCATGTGGAATTTCTCAAGGCCATGGGCAGCCGCCTGAAGGCGGCCGGCCCCTTTCTCGATGACGCCGGCAACATGACCGGCAGCCTCGTCATCATCGAAGCGGAGAACCGGGACGAAGCCCTCGCCGTTTCGCAGGAAGACCCCTATGCCCGCGCCGGACTTTTTGCTTCCGTCGAGATCCGCCCGTGGAACTGGGTGATCAAGAACCCGGAGGCGCAGTGACCGTGAAATACTGGCTGATCAAGTCCGAGCCGGACGTCTGGTCCTGGGAAATGCAGAAAGCCAAGGGCGCTGCGGGCGAGGAATGGACGGGCGTGCGCAATTATCTGGCCCGCAACAACATGCGCGCCATGTCGCTGGGCGACCGGGCCTTCTTCTACCATTCCAACATCGGCAAGGAGATTGTCGGCGTGGCGGAAGTGTGCAGCGGCACTGCGCAGGATAGCACGACGGATGATCCGCGCTGGGACTGCGTGCATTTCCGCGCCGTCTGCGACGTGCCGAAGCCAGTGACGCTGGCCGCCGTCAAGGCCGAGCCGCGCCTTGCCCAGATGGCCCTCGTCACCTCCATGCGCCTGTCGGTGCAGCCGGTGACGGAAGAGGAATGGAAAGTGGTGTGCGAGATGGGCGGGCTCGATCCGAACGTCTGATTCCCTTTTCCCGCAGTTCAGGAGACCGGATTGACCGGCATTGCAGACCCGAAGCACTTCATCGAGACGAACACGGAAGTGCTCGCCGTCCCGCATGCCAGCGAAATCCGGCTCCACCTCGCCAGCGAAGCCATGGACCTGTGGCAGAAAACCGAGGATGAGCTGGGCGAAATCGGCCTGCCTCCGCCCTTCTGGGCCTTTGCCTGGGCAGGCGGACAGGCGCTGGCGCGCTATCTCCTCGACAATCCGGATCTGGTGCGGGGCAAGACGGTGACGGATTTTGCCGCCGGCTCCGGCATTGTCGGCATCGCCGCGATGATGGCAGGGGCCGCATCGGTGTCGGCCGTGGAAATCGACCGCTTTGCCATCGAAGCCATCCGCCTCAATGCGGCGCTCAACGGCGTCACGCTGGCCACGAAGCTGGGCGACATCACCGGCACTCCGCCGCCGCAGACGGACCTGATGATCTGCGGCGATGTGTTCTACGAGCTGCCCATGTCGCGCAAGCTGATTGCCTGGCTCGACCAGCTGGACGAGGCCCGCACCCTGATTCTCGTCGGTGATCCGGGCCGGTCCTATCTGCCGAAGGAAAGGCTGGAGCATCTGGCCACCTATACGGTGCCGGTGATCCGCAGCCTCGAAGATTCGGAAGTGAAGAAAACCAGCGTTTACCGCTTCCGGCCAGTTCCGGGTGGTTGATTCACCGGGGCCGTTGACGGTCTTCTGCTGCAGCGCCGCATAAAGCAGCTTGCGCTTTTTGCAGGCAACCCCTCCTATAGAGATCCCTTTCCGCCAGACCATTCTGGCAAGAAAACCTGCTTTGCCGGCCAGAACCGGCAGCATCAAGTCCCCCGAGGAGCCTTCCATGCCGGTCGTCAACCGTATTGCCGATCTTGCCGATGAAATCGCCAGCTGGCGCCGTGATTTCCATGAGAACCCGGAAATCATGTATGAGACTGTCCGCACGGCCGCCAAGGTGGCTGACCTGCTGCGCAGCTTCGGGCTGGACGAGGTGGTGACCGGCATTGGCAGGACCGGCGTCGTCGGCGTGATCCGGGGCAAGAACGGTGGCGCGGGCAGGGTCATTGGCCTGCGCGCCGACATGGACGCCCTGCCCATCGCGGAGATGACCGGCCTGCCCTATGCTTCGAAGACGCCGGGCAAGATGCATGCCTGCGGCCATGACGGCCACACCTCCATGCTGCTGGGCGCTGCGAAATACCTCGCCGAAACCCGCAACTTCAACGGCACGGCGGTGGTCATCTTCCAGCCGGCCGAAGAGGGCGGCGCAGGTGCCAAGGCGATGATCGACGACGGGCTGATGACCCGCTGGGCCATTGACGAGGTCTACAGCCTGCACAATCTGCCCGGCCTGCCGGTGGGTGAATTTGCCATCCGCAAGGGGCCGATCATGGCTGCAACCGATGAGTTCCGCATCACCATCACCGGGCGCGGCGGCCATGCGGCCAAGCCCCACGAAACGGTCGATCCGATCATTACCGGCACGCAGATCGTCAGCGCCTTGCAGACCATCGCCAGCCGCGCGGTCAATCCGCTCGATTCGGTGGTCGTCTCCGTCACGATCTTCGAGGCAGGCACAGCCTTCAACGTCATTCCCGAAACAGCAACCCTGCGCGGCACCATTCGCAGCCTGACCGATGCCACCCGCGATCTCGCGGAGAAACGCCTGAACGAGATCGTCAACGCCCTGTGCGCCGCCTATGGCGCCACGGCCGAGATCGAATTCCGCCGCGGCTATCCGGTCACCGCCAACCACGATGACCAGACGGACTTTGCCGTCAGCGTCGCCGAGGAAATCGCCGGGCCTGAGCGGGTGCAGCGCGAGACCGAGCCGATGATGGGCGGCGAGGACTTCTCCTACATGCTGCTGGAGCGCCCGGGCGCCTATATTTTCGCCGGAAACGGCGACAGCGCCAGCCTGCATCACCCGCGCTACAACTTCAATGACGGGCTGATCCCGTCCGGAAGCTCCTATTTCGTGCGGCTGGTGGAAAAAGCGCTCGCCGCCTGATCCTGCCGCGCATCTGACATCGCCTGCCCCGGCTCCGGAACGCCACCGGAGCCGGTGAGTGGCCATGTGCGAAGCAGGGTTTCATGTGCTGACCGCTCATGCCACCCTCTCAGAAAGCTTCGGAAAAGCTTCCTGCATCATCCTTAGGGATCATGCTTTCATTCTCTTCTGGCAGGCGGCCAAAGAGTTTTTTATGGTGGCGAGAGATAATAGAACATCGGGGCCCATCATGCTCGTGACTGCTGCAGCCATTGAGGCTGCCTATGACCGAATTACGCCCCATATCCGCGTCACGCCAGCTCTGCAGCTCAGATCCGGAGATCTCAATCTTCCGTCGGGCGTTTCCCTGAAGCTGGAATCCCTGCAGCACAGCGGCTCCTTCAAGGCCCGCGGGGCCTTCAACATGCTGTTGAGCAAGGATATTCCGGCCGCTGGCGTCGCCGCCGCCTCGGGCGGCAATCATGGGGCGGCCGTCGCCTATGCTGCCCGCAGCCTTGGCATCCAGGCCAGAATTTTTGTGCCTGAACTGGCAACCCCGTTCAAGACAGCCAAGATCCGCAGCTACGGAGCGGAGCTTGAAATTGGCGGGGAAACCTATGCCGAAGCGCGTGACGCTTGCGGCGCCTATCAGGCCCAGACCGGCGCAATGGACATTCACGCCTATGCCGCAGCCGAAACAATCGTCGGACAGGGGACCCTGGCGCTGGAGTGGGAAAGCCAGACCCGGGGACTGGATACATTGCTCATCGCCGTGGGCGGTGGCGGCCTGATTTCCGGCATAGCCACGTGGTTTGCCGGAAAAACCCGCATCATCGGCGTTGAGACCGAAGGCTGCCAGACCATGAAATGCGCACTGGAAGCCGGACAGCCGGTCGATGTGCCGGTCTCCGGCATAGCCGTCGACAGTCTCGGTGCGCGGCGGGCGTCCGACCTCACCTATGCCATTTCCGCACGCTGCGTCGAGCGGATCGTCACCGTCAGCGACAAAGAGGTGATGGCCGCACAGCAGCGGCTCTGGCAGGGGCTGCAGCTGGTGGCAGAACCTGGCGGCGCCGCGGCTTTCGCCGCGCTCCTGTGCGGTGCCTATGTGCCCCAGCGCGGTGAGCGCACCGGCATCCTTCTGTGCGGCGGCAACATGGATCCTGCGGGACTGACCGCCCACTGATGTACGCGCCTCTCTCACTTGATCAAATGCCCAGCCTCGCTTGAACTCTTGCCGCGCGCCTTCGCCTTGAAAAGGCGGCCTCAAGCCGCTAACCCAAGGGCCAGAGCAATTTCAAAAACGGGATGGACACCCATGGCAACTCACAAGCTTCTTCTTCTGCCCGGCGACGGCATCGGCCCGGAAATCATGCCCGAGGTGAAGAAGATCATCGCCTGGTTCAACGCACGCGGCACGGACACGTTCGAGACCGAGGAAGGACTCGTCGGCGGCTGCGCCTATGATGCGCATGGCCAGTCCATTTCCGAAGGCGACATGGCCAAGGCCATGGCCGCCGATGCCGTGATCTTCGGCGCCGTCGGTGGCCCGAAGTGGGACAAGGTGCCTTACGAAGTTCGCCCGGAAGCGGGCCTTCTGCGCCTGCGCAAGGACATGCAGCTTTTCGCCAACCTGCGTCCGGCCATCTGCTATCCGGCGCTGGCCGGCGCTTCCTCGCTGAAGCGGGAAGTGATCGAGGGCCTCGACATCCTGATCCTGCGCGAGCTGACGGGCGGCGTCTATTTCGGCGAGCCGAAGACCATCACCGACCTCGGCAACGGCCAGAAGCGCGCCATCGACACGCAGGTCTATGACACCTACGAGATCGAGCGCATCGCCAAGGCGGCCTTCGAGCTGGCCCGCACCCGCAAGGGCAAGGTCACCTCGATGGAAAAGCGCAACGTCATGAAGTCGGGCGTGCTCTGGAACGAGGTGGTCACCGCCACCCACAAGAACGGCTATGAAGACGTTCAGCTGGAGCACATGCTGGCAGACGCCGGCGGCATGCAGCTCGTCCGCTGGCCGAAGCAGTTCGACGTGATCGTCACCGACAACCTGTTCGGCGACATGCTGTCCGACGTTGCCGCCATGCTGACCGGCTCGCTCGGCATGCTGCCGTCCGCCTCGCTCGGCGCTCCCGATGCGGCCACCGGCAAGCGCAAGGCACTGTATGAGCCGGTGCATGGCTCTGCCCCGGACATCGCCGGCACGGGCGCTGCCAACCCGATCGCCATGATCGCCTCCTTCGCCATGGCCCTGCGCTACTCCTTCGAGAAGGTGGCGGAAGCGGACATGCTGGACAAGGCCATCGCCAACGCGCTGGACAAGGGCCTGCGCACCCGCGACATCGCCTCGGAAGGCACCACCGTCATCGGCACCTCCGCCATGGGCGATGCCATCGTGGCCGAGCTGAACGCGCTCAGCGCCTGATCTGAATACGATCCGATCACGAGGCCGCCGCTTGCCATGCGCAGGCGGCGGCCTTATGCATTGCGGCCCAACCGGGGGCACACTCCAGTCGAAAGGCACGGCAACATGGCCAAGGAAAAACCGTTTCTCGGCACCTGGATCCTCGATGTGGAGGAAAGCGACTTCGAGCAGGGCGAGCCGCCACGCTCGGCCACCTTGCGCATCGAAGACGATTTCGGGGTGCTGACCTTCACGATGAACACCGTATCGGCCAGCGGCGTGGTCACCAACGACAGCTTCACCGCCATGCCGGACGGCCCTCCGATCCGCCTTGGCAAGAGCGGGCTGGCCGATTCCATGCGCCTCGGCTTTGCGACCGAGCGCAATCTCGTCTCCGAAGCCCAGCGCGACGGCGTCACGCTGATGAAGGCGGAGCGCGAACTCTCGGAAGATGGCCGCACGCTGACCGTCACCCAGACTGTCCTGCTGCCCGGCGCCGTCACCAGCCGCAACATCTCCGTCTACCGCCGCTCGCAGTAAAGCCACCCCTTAATGAGGCTCACTCATTGAGGGGTGTTATACCAATGCTCGATGAGCTTTTCTCATCGAGCATTGGTTAAGCCCGTGCGACGCTTGAGCATTTTCAAGGCGTGATGCGTCAGCATCGAAAGCCTTGGTATTAAAGCTGGCGCAGCTCAGAACAAAAAGTGAAAATACAGTCAAACCGCCGCTTGACTGGATCAAACTCTTCTGGAATCAATAGGAACATAGGAAGAACAAAATCCAGGTGACGGGCCGGAACGCCAACCGGCACATTCAACGCCAATCTGGAGGGAGGCTCCCTATCCGCACATGGTTTGCGCCCGGCACACAGCCGGGCACAGTCAGGCATGCTGGCAGGATCCCCGCCTGCACGAGTGCCGCAGACCATGCCGCACCTGCCCGCAGACGCAGCAGGCAACAGCGCACGCATCCTGCCCCGGGTGCCTTGGCGCTCGCCTTCTGCTCCGCCTTTCCGCCCAGCGCCTCGGGCCGGAAAGGCGGGCGGCCGGGCATTTTGGAAATTCGCCGTGAACGCATGTGCTATGGGCAGGCGGCAGGCAGCTTGTGCAAGCGCTCCACCAGCGGCATGGCCAGTGATAACGGCGGATCCATTGATGCGGCGCATGCTGGTGCTGCCTGCTGGGTTTTGGCTCCGCCTGTCTGTACCAAAAACAACCGGGGCGCCGATTGCGCGGCGCCCCGGTCTGAACTTATCGCCCTGAGAAATGCTCAGCGGCTCTGGTTGCGCTTGGCGAGGGTGCGCAGGCGCAGGGCGTTGAGCTTGATGAAGCCGGCAGCGTCCTTCTGGTCATAGGCGCCCTGGTCGTCTTCGAAGGTAACCAGCTTGTCGGAATAGAGCGACTTCGGGCTTTCGCGGCCGGTGACCATGACGTTGCCCTTGTAGAGCTTCAGCGTCACTTCGCCTTCCACATGCTCCTGGCTCTTGTCGATCAGGGCCTGCAGCATTTCGCGCTCCGGCGAGAACCAGAAGCCGTAATAGATCAGCTCCGCATAGCGCGGCATGATCTCGTCCTTCAGGTGCGCCGCGCCGCGGTCCAGCGTGATGGATTCCATCGCGCGGTGTGCGGTGAGCAGGATGGTGCCGCCCGGCGTTTCATAGACGCCGCGGCTCTTCATGCCGACGAAGCGGTTCTCGACGAGGTCGAGACGGCCGATGCCATTGTCGCGGCCATAGTCGTTGAGCTTGGCCAGCAGGGTTGCCGGGGACAGGCGCTCGCCGTTGATGGAGACCGCGTCACCGCGCTCGAAGCCGATCTTGATGATCGTCGGGGTGTCGGGCGCCGATTCCGGGGAAATGGTGCGCATATGCACATATTCGGGAGCCTCGACCGCCGGGTCTTCCAGCACCTTGCCCTCGGACGAGGAGTGCAGCAGGTTGGCGTCCACGGAGAACGGGGCCTCGCCCTTCTTGTCCTTGGCGACCGGGATCTGGTGCTTCTCGGCAAAGTCCAGCAGGTCGGTGCGGCTCTTGAAGGTCCAGTCGCGCCACGGGGCGATGATCTTGATGTCCGGGTTCAGCGCATAGGCGGACAGTTCGAAGCGGACCTGATCATTGCCCTTGCCGGTGGCGCCATGGGCGATGGCATCCGCCCCGGTCTTGCGGGCGATTTCGATCAGGTGCTTGGAGATCAGCGGACGGGCGATGGAGGTGCCCAGCAGATAGACGCCTTCGTAGACGGCATTGGCGCGGAACATCGGGAAGACGAAATCGCGGACGAATTCCTCGCGCACGTCCTCGATGAAGATTTCCTTGATGCCCAGCATCTCGGCCTTCTTGCGGGCCGGCTCCAGCTCCTCGCCCTGGCCGAGGTCAGCGGTGAAGGTCACCACTTCGGCGCCCAGTTCGGTCTGGAGCCACTTCAGGATGATGGAGGTGTCGAGGCCGCCGGAATAGGCAAGCACGACCTTCTTGATGTCGCCATGGGCCATGGAGATATGTCCGTTCGCTGTTCTTTTTGACGTCACATTTGGCGTGTTAAGGCATTCCGGCTGCGCCGCCGGATGCCTTGGAAAACCGCGCGCACTCTAGTGGCGGCAAAGCTGACTGCAAAGCCTTTTTCTGCGCCATGCGCCTGCCGGCCCAAAAGGCCGCCAGCCAAGCAAATACGCCGCTTGCAGGTATATCGTTGCAGATGTATTTTCCGCCGCCGCCCTGAAATGGGCAGATTTGCCGGGCCTGTTCCCAGCTGGCGGTTTTTCCATCAGGGATGAGACATGAATTTCTTTGCTTCCTGCCTGCTTGTTCTGGGGCTGACTGCGGCAAACGCCGTGCCAGCTCTCGCCAGTGACCTTTCGGCCCGGCGCGGCCCGGCTGCGCCTTTCAGCTTCGACACCGTGACCGGCCAAGCCAAGGCGCTGGCGGCCAAGCCCTATGCTGCGCCCAAGACCCGCGCTGCGGACACGCTTGAGGCGATCGACTACGATGCGCACTGGAAGATCCGGTTTGACCCGGAAGAAACGGTTTCGATCAGTCCGGACGCACCGGTCCAGTTCTTTCACCTCGGACGGTATTTCAAGGATCCGGTGAAGATCTATCAGGTGGAGAGCGGTGTCAGCCGCGAAATCCTCTATGATCCGGGCTATTTCGACAGCCCCAAGGACAGCCCGGCGCGCAAGCTGCCTGCCGATATCGGCTTCGCCGGTTTCCGCATCATGCGTCCGGACCTGAAGACGGACTGGATCTCCTTCCTCGGCGCCTCCTATTTCCGCACCGACGGCCAGTCGCATCAGTATGGCCAGTCGGCCCGCGGCCTTGCCATCAACTCGGGCATGTCCGAACCGGAGGAATTCCCGCGCTTCACGTCCTTCTGGCTGGCGCCGGGCGAAGCTCCGGAAGAAACCATGGTGCTCTACGCGCTGATGGACAGCCCCAGCGTTGCCGGGGCCTACAAGATGACCATGCGCAACAAGGACGGTGCGGGCCAGACCATCGACGTGGAAAGCCGCCTGTTCTTCCGCAAGCCGGTGGAGCGTCTCGGCATCGCGCCGCTGACCAGCATGTACTGGTATTCGGAGACGAACCGCTCCACGGGCCTCGACTGGCGCCCGGAAGTGCATGACACGGACGGCCTTGCCATCGTCATGGAAAACGGCGAGCAGATCTGGCGTCCGCTGAACAACCCGAAGAGCGTGCGCACCTCCACCTTCCAGGCCTCCAACCTGAAGGGCTTCGGCCTGGCCCAGCGTGACCGCGCCTACACCAACTATGAAGATGACGGCGTGTTTTATGAAAAGCGCCCGTCCGTCTGGCTGGAGCCGCTGACGCCGTTTGGCGAAGGCGCGGTGCAGCTGATCGAGATCCCGACCGATGACGAGATCTACGACAACATCGTCGCCTATTTCATCCCCAGCAACCTGCCGGCCGCCGGTGAGGAGCGCAGCTTCTCCTACCGGATGCACTGGAAGGACGCCCATCCGCTGCCCGGCTCCGGCGCCCGCACCGTAGCCACCCGTGCCGGTCAGGGCGGTGTTCCCGGCCAGCCGCGCCCGGCAGACCAGATCAAGCTGTCCATCGACTTCGAGGGCCCGGCCCTCAAGGGTCTCGGCCAGCAGGATGGTGTGACGGCGGTGGTGGAACTGTCGCGCGGCGAGCCGATCAACCCCTACGTCCTGCCGGTCGTCGGCACGGACCGCTGGCGCCTGATCTTCGACGCCAAGGTGGAAGATCATGACCCGATCGAAGCCCGGGCCTTCCTCAAGCACGGCGATGACGTGGTGACCGAAACCTGGCTTGGCCAGATCAGCCACGAACTGGTCGCCCGCCCGCAGTAAGGGCTAGTAACGCAAACAGAAAGGGCCCGGACGGCATCCCCGTCCGGGCCTTTTTTTCGCTCTTGCAGGACCAGGCCGTCTGTCAGGCAGCCTTCAGGCGCCGGCCCCGGAAGCCGGGCCATAGGCCCGCAGCATCATGTCCACGGTCTCGGAGATGATCGCGCCCATCTCCTCCCGGCCGACCGCGCTGCCCGAGAAGAAATAGGGATAGAAGCCGCGCGACTTCAGCAGCCCCAGGAACTGGGCGGCGGCCACTTCCGGCTTTCCCCTTTGCAGGGCACCGGCTGCGAAAGCATCCTGCATGAAGCTTTCGAAAACACGGAACTTGTCCATGCGCGCGGCAACTTCGGCAGACAGAACCGGATCACGGAACGCCTCGCCAAAGATCATGCGCGCCATCCGCAGGAAGCAGGGATTGACCAGAAGTTCGCCCTCGGCCCAGCCAAGGGCTTCAAGCTGCCCGGCAACCGGCAGGTCCGGGCGGAACGTCACATTGAGGGCAGCGGTCATCCAGGAAGCGAGGCAATCCGTGATGGCACGGAACAGCGCTTCCTTGCTGTCGAAGTGATTGTAGACCGTGCGTTTGGAAACACCTGCGCGGCCGGAGATGCGGTCCATGCTGGCCCCGGCAAATCCGCGCTCCTGAAACTCGGCCACGGCGGCTTCAATGATCTGTTTGCGCTTCTGCTCGCTGAGCGAAAGCTCTCTTTCCTCGGTCATGCCCCTTTCTTTCCAGAAACCGGCCCCCATGTAAACTCGGGAGTTTACATAACGCCGTTCCCTGATGTAAACTGCACCGTGTAGTTTACCCCTAGCCAACACAAGCTAGCCACGGGAGCCCTTCATGCCAGTTACCCTGACACTCAACGGTAAGGAACAGGTGATCGACGCCGACCCGGACACGCCCCTGCTCTGGGTCCTTCGCGACACCCTCGGCCTCACCGGCACCAAGTTTGGTTGCGGCGTTGCCCAGTGCGGCGCCTGCACGGTGCATCTGGACGGCACCCCGGTCCGCTCCTGCCAGACCTATCTGGGCGATGTGGAAGGAACCAGCATCACCACGATCGAAGGGCTTGAAAGCCCGGCCGCCAAGGCCATTCAGGCGGCCTGGACGGAACTTGACGTGCCGCAGTGCGGCTATTGCCAGTCCGGGCAGATCATGGCCGCAACGGCCCTGCTGATGGAAACACCGAAACCCACCGACGCCGATATCGAGGCGGCCATGGATGGCAACGTCTGCCGCTGTGCCACCTATGCCCGGATCAAGACAGCCATTCATGCGGCTGCAGACAAGCTGGAGGGCTGATAGAATGCTGCACAGGATTTTCTCTCCCCTCACCGCTGCAGCGCCCAGCCGCCGCGGCTTCCTCAAGCTTTCCGCAGGCGCTGCCGGCGGGCTGCTGATCGGCCTCAACCTGCCGGGCAGCGCAAGAACAGCGGCTGCCGCAACGTCTGAAGGCATACTCCAGCCTTTCGTGCATGTGCTGCCGGACAACACCGTTGTTGTCCTGTCCAAACATCTCGACAAGGGACAGGGTGTGGCCACGGGTCTTGCGACACTGGTTGCAGACGAAATGGACGCAGACTGGGCCCAGGTCCGGGTCGATTTCGCCCCGGCCGACGCCGCGCTCTACAAGAACCTGCTCTTCGGCCTCCAGGGCACGGGCGGCTCCACCGCCATTGCCAATTCCTTCATGCAATACCGCACGGCCGGTGCTGCCGCGCGCAGCATGCTGGTTCAGGCTGCCGCCAAGGCCTGGTCGGTTCCCGCAGCTGAGGTCACGGTCAGCGCGGGCCGGATCTCTCATCCTTCCGGCAAATCAGCGAGTTTCGGCGAGATGGCCGGGCTTGCGGCGGCCGAGGCCGTTCCAGCCGAGCCACGGCTGAAAACCCCGGACGAATGGGTCTATATCGGCAAGTCATTCAAGCGGGTCGACACTGCGCGCAAATCCGCCGGGGCTGCCGGCGTCTATGGCATGGACCAGCGTTTCGACAACATGCTGACCGCCGTTCTCGCCCGCCCTCCGCGCTTCGGCAGCACGGTTGCCAGCGTCGATGACGGCGCCACCCGCGCCATTGCGGGCGTGGTGGATGTGATCACCGTGTCCAGGTCCAGTGGTGTTGCGGTTCTGGCAAGCGGCACCTGGCAGGCCATGCAGGGGCGCGATGCCCTCTCCGTCACCTGGGACGACAGCGCCGCCGAAATGCGCTCGACTGCGGACATGGAAGCCGAACTGAGAGACCTGACCGGCACACCGGGCGCAGCCGCGGAAGGCAATGCCGATGCAGAGCCCCTGCTGGCCGGGGCAGCGCGGGTCATCGAAGCGGATTACATGTTCCCCTTCCTGGCGCATGCACCGATGGAGCCGCTGGACATCACCGTGCTTTACGACGGCAGCAGCGCCACCTTCTGGACCGGCTCGCAATTCCAGACGACGGATCAGGCCGTCAGCGCCGCCATCCTTGGCCTGACACCGGACAAGGTAGCGATCAACACGCTCTGGGCCGGCGGCTCCTTCGGCCGGCGCGCCCAGCCGGACAGCCACTATTTCGCCGAAGCCGCACTGATTGCCAAGGCACGGCACGAGGCAGGCCATGCCCCCCAGCCGCTGAAGATTGTCTGGACCCGTGAGGACGACATTCGCGGCGGCTATTACCGCCCGATGACGGCCCACAAGGTGAAGGTGGGCCTGGACGAGGCAGGCCGGATCACCGGCTGGCTGCATCGCATCGCGGGCAAGTCCATCATGAAGGGCACGGGGTTCGAAGCCTTCATGATCAAAAACGGCATCGATGACACCATGGTGGAAGGCGTGCATGGCACGACCTACGACATCCCCGGCTTCCAGTTGGAAGCGCACATGACCGCAACGCCGGTGCCGGTGCTGTGGTGGCGGTCGGTCGGGCACACCCACACGGCCTATGTGATGGAGACCATGATCGACCGCATCGCCCGGGAAACCGGCGCCGATCCGGTCGCCTTCCGCGAAAGCCTGATCAAGGATGATCCGCGCAAGCTGGGCGTTCTGCGGCTGGCCGCAGAAAAGGCAGGCTGGGATACCCCGCTTCCCGAGGGCCGTTACCGCGGCGTTGCGGTCCACACTTCCTTCAGCAGCTATGTGGCCGAAGTTGCGGAAATCTCCTTCCGCGAAGACGGCACGGTGAAGGTGGAAAAGGTCGTCTGCGCCGTGGACTGCGGCATCCCGGTCAATCCGGACAATATCCGGGCTCAGGTCGAAGGTGCCATTGGCTATGGGCTTGGCGCCGTGCTGCGCAACGAGATCACGCTCACGGACGGCGAGGTGGACCAGTCGAACTTCGACACCTACCTGCCCCTGCGCATGTCCGACATGCCTGTCATCGAGGTGCATATCGTGCCATCCGAAGAAGCCCCGACCGGCATCGGTGAGCCCGGCACACCGCCGATCGGACCGGCAGTGGCCAATGCCATTGCAGCAGCAAGGGGTGACTATGTGACAGTGCTGCCCTTCAGCAAGCACGGACTGGCCTGACCCTCAAAGGCGCCGGAGCCGCCGGCACGGCGGCACTCGGTGCAAAGCTGCATCGCAAAGACCCGCATCAAGGGCCCGGACGGCATCCCGTCCGGGCCCTTTCTTTGCCGCCAGTCATCCGGCGGGATAGCCGCGCCCGAAAAGGCACAAAGAACCATCCGGTCTTGCAACATGATGACAGATTCCGGCAGCAGACTGTGGCAAGATGAGGCATGTCCCGTTCTGCCCGATTGCTCGATCTCATCCAGATCCTGCGGCGCCACCGCAGGCCCGTCAGCGGCGAAAGCCTGGCGCGAGAGCTTGGCATTTCCATCCGCACCCTTTACCGGGACATCGCCACGCTTCAGGCGCAAGGGGCCGGCATCACCGGAGAGCCGGGCGTCGGCTATGTGCTGCAGCCAGGCTTCATGCTGCCGCCCCTGATGTTCACAGAAGACGAGCTGGAAGCCCTTGTGCTCGGCTCACGCTGGGTCTCCAAGCGGGCGGGCGGAGCACTGGGACAGGCGGCTGAAAATGCGCTCGCCAAGATTGCCGCAGTGCTTCCGAAAGATCTGCGCGAACAGCTGGATGCCACCAATCTTCTGGCCGGGCCGGGCGAGCCGCCGCAGCGGCCGGAAGCGGATCTGACCGTCATCCGGCTCGCCATCCGCCGCGAGCACATCCTGCAAATTGCCTATGAAGACGCGGCCGGGCGCACCACGGCGCGCAGCATCTGGCCCTTTGCGCTGGGGTTTTTCGACAAGGTGCGCGTCATTTCCGCCTGGTGCGAGCTGCGCCAGGACTACCGCCATTTCCGGACTGACCGCATCCTCAGTCTTGAGGAAACAGGCAAGCGCTACCCCCGCCGCAGACAGGTGATGATGAAGGAATGGTGGGAGCTGCTGAAAACCCGCACAGAGGTGAATTGATACTGCCATTTTCTGGCAGCATCATTGTCTAATCTCTTCCTGTCCAACACCGGAAGGAGAGAGACAGATGAAGCCGTCCAATTTCGTGATTTTCTATGTGCAGGATACCGCCGCAAGCGCGGCTTTCTATGCCAGGCTGCTGGGCATGGGCCCGGTGGAGCAGATGCCGGGCTTTGCCATGTTCGTAACGCCTGAAGGGTTCAAGCTCGGCCTGTGGCAGGGGCAGAGTGTCATCCCGCCCTCGGACGGCCAGATTGGCGGCACCGAAGTGATGTTCGAATGCGCGAGCAATGAAGAGCTCGAGGCCACCCACCGCGCCTGGACCGGGATCGGCGCCGTCATCCTGCAGAAGCCCGAGCAGAGAGACTTCGGCTACACCTTCACCGCCGCAGACCCGGACGGGCACCGGCTGCGCGTTTACCGCCGCAACGAAAATCCGGTGTGAAGACGAAAAGCTCCGCGCAGGCAACACGCCTGTGCGGACCATTCTGAGGTATCAGGCCGCGCCTTCCAGCGCGTCCCGGTCCTTCTTGCGCATGCGCTCGGAGGCGGACTTGAGCTGGCCGCAGGCGGCGAAAATGTCGCGGCCGCGCGGGGTGCGGATAGGCGAGGCATAGCCGGCGCGGTTGACGATGTCAGCGAATTCCTCGATCCGTTCCCAGTCCGAGCACTCGTAGTCCGAGCCCGGCCAGGGGTTGAAGGGGATGAGGTTGATCTTCGCCGGAATGCCCGCGAGCAGGCGCACCAGTTCCCGCGCATCCGCATCGCTGTCGTTCACGCCCTTCAGCATCACATATTCGAAGGTGATGCGCTTGGCATTGGACAGGCCCGGATAGCGGCGGCAGGCCTCCAGAAGCTCCTGGATCGGCCACTTCTTGTTGATCGGCACCAGCACGTCGCGCAGATCATCGCGCACCGCATGCAGGGAGATCGCCAGCATGCAGCCGATCTCGTCGCCCGTGCGGGCGATTTCCGGAACCACGCCGGAGGTGGACAGGGTGATGCGGCGCTTGGACAGCGACAGGCCGTCACCATCGGACGCGATCAGCAGCGCCTGCTTCACATTGTCGAAATTGTAGAGCGGCTCGCCCATGCCCATCATCACCACATTGGTGACGAGGCGGCCTTCGGACGGCACGATGGCGCCTTGCGGCGTTGCGGCGTCAGGAAAATCGCCCAGCCGGTCGCGCGCGATCAGGATCTGCGAGAGAATCTCTTCCGAGGTGAGGTTGCGCACCATCTTCTGGGTGCCCGTGTGGCAGAAGGTGCAAGTCAGCGTGCAGCCCACCTGCGAGGAAACGCAGAGCGTGCCGCGCCCTTCTTCCGGAATATAGACAGTCTCGATCTCCACCGGACGGCCGGCGCCGCGCGGGGGAAAGCGGAACAGCCACTTGCGGGTGCCGTCGACGGAGATCTGCTCCGAGACGATTTCCGGCCGCGCAATGGAGAAATGGTCCTGCAGCGTGTAGCGCAGATCCTTGGCGATGTTGCTCATCTGGCCAAAGTCAGACACGCCGCGCACATAGAGCCAGTGCCACAGCTGCTGGGCGCGCATCTTGCGCTGGCGCTCGGGGATATCGATGGAGGCCATGGCTTCGGCGAGCCCGGCCCTGTCGAGACCGATGAGCGTGGGCTTTTCCGCCGCAGCAACAAGCGCCGGGGCCGGAGCCGCCGGCTGTGCAGCTGCAGGTGTCTGCGCGGCGGAACGATGCGCAAGGTCAAGCGAGATCGCCATGGCGTCCAGTATCCAGATCCGAGGGTCAAAACCCGAAGGTTGAGAGGCCGCAAAGGCCATGCGCCGGAACGGACCAGTCCGCTGCTTCAGCGCTTTGAAAACAGAAAAGGCGCAGCCTCCCGCAGGAGCCGCGTCCATTGGCGCCTGAAAAACCACAGGAGCGCCGGAAAATCAACTGCCGATGCGATGAGAGGCGGCAAATGCCGTGCGGCAAGGGGTGCAGCCCGGAGGCTGCCCCCTGCGCGCCGTGTTCAAGGCGCTGGTCCGCGGAGTGCCAGGCGGCCGGTACAACCGGCTGCCTTCAGGCTCAGCGGCAGGCCTGGTTGGCCGTGTCGATGGCCGCCGTCACGCCCGAGAGCGAGAAGGCATAGGATGTTTCCGTGCCGCGGCCCGAAACAGCCTTTACACTCATCTTGCTGCCCGCCTTCATGGCGGCAACGAGCTGCTGTTCGGCGGCCGCGTTCTCCACCCATGCCCCATCGTTCTTGGTGAACATGGTGAAGGGCTTGCCGTCGATATCGACAGTCACCTGCGATCCTTCCCGCAGCGGATAGCCGACCTGCAGGCTCGGCTCGCTGTTCACGCCTTCCGAAGGACGGGTCGACACGAAGAAGAACACATCTCCGTGATTACGGTCCGTCGGCAGCATCTGCGTGGGCTTGGTCAGGGCGAAGCAGACCTTGCCGCCACCGCTCGCGTGGGTATAGGCCGCCCAATCCCTCTGCTGCTTCAGCAGCGTCGGAGCCTGGGCGACGGCGGCAGCTCCGGACAGAGCGAGGAACAGACCGGCGGTTACCAGGGTTCGTGCTTGCATCATCTCCACACCGTTTTGCTTGCGCGTCAAACGCTTCAGATTTTACTCAAGTGTCGTCCGGCATATAAACCTTGGATTAAGGCTACCTTAAAGCCGGTTACGAAAGGGTTGAAAGCCAATCAATCGCGTGGCGCTCGCCGCCATTCCCGCTATTATCGGCTCGCGTCATGCGCACGCTGGCTGGATAAATCGGGCGAGAGTGTGACATACGTTCCGGGATTACCGGATTATGACCGGGTTAAAACCCGGCGCATTGGGAGTGAAGTCTGCGGTGAGTCAGGCGCAGTATTTTTCAGAACTGATCGAGAAGGTCGCCGCAACGCAGGATAAGGCTGCGTTCATCGAATTATTCGATCACTTCGCTCCGCGCATCAAAGGCTACCTGATGCAGCAGGGCACCGACAGCGCCAGCGCCGAGGAACTGGCGCAGGAAGTGATGGTCATCCTGTGGCGCAAGGCCGCCCTTTTCGACAAGACCAAGGCCTCTGCCAGCACCTGGCTGTTCCGCATTGCCCGCAACCGGCGCATCGACTCCCTGCGCCGCCTGAAGAACGGCGATCTGGATGCGGAAGACCCCGCCCTGCAGCCCTCCGCGCCGGAAGATCCAGATGTCATTCTCGACACAGGATTGCGGGAGGAGCGCATCCGCGCAGCTCTCGAGGAGCTTCCCGAGGCTCAGCGCGAGGTGGTGCGCCAGGCCTTTTTCCTCGGGCTGTCACATAACGAGATCGCCGAAAGCACCGGCCTGCCGCTCGGCACCGTCAAATCCCGCATCCGCCTTGCCTTTGCCCGCCTGCGGCAGGTGCTGGAGGCAGATGCGGCGGTCGACATCGACTGAACACGGCTGATGATGCTGGCGCATCACACCTGAAAATTGCTCAAGCGCCGCACGGGCTTCATCAACTTCCGGTGAATCAGACTCACCGGAAGTTGAAGTTAGTCTTCCCAGCCCGGAATCTGCCGCCCCTGCCGCATGATGGGCCCGCCGTGGCGGTGCGGGGTCTTGTCCTGCTTCGGCCCGCCTGCCGTGACCGGACGATCAGCATAGCGGCCCAGCGCCCGGTGCCGGTCATAGAGCACGATGGCCCCGGCGGTGGCGACGTTGATGCAGAACTTGGCCGGGATCTTCACCACATGGTCGCAGCGCGCCAGCATGGCGGAGGACAGGGAGCCGCGCTCCGGCCCCAGCACATAGGCAGCACGCAGCGGATGCATGAAGCTCGGCAGATCGATGGCCTCGTCCGTCAGCTCGATGCCGACCAGCTGACAGCCCGCGGGCAGATCCATGGTGTCCACCGTGTCCCATTCGAACAGCGGCAGATGATCCGGGCTCTTGGAGGTGTCGGAGCGCGGCGCCCGGCGGATGGCAGGCCCGGCATCCACGGTAAAGAAGAAGCTCGCCCCGAAGGCATGCGCCGAACGCATCAGGTTGCCAAGGTTCATCCGCTTGGACAGGCCCTCAGCCCCCACACCGAAATAGCCGCGCATCTTCCACTCCCTTCTTCCATCATGCCTCTAGGGGCTCATAGACGCTGGGACTGGCCGCCTCAACCCGTCAACGCGCTTCGACGTTCATGGGGCCCCATCGCGCAGCGCTTTCCGTAACGAGATTTCTCTTGCAGTGCAGCACTGCGGACCGCAGATTAACCATGGTTCACAACATGTGTGGAGCGGGGGCCCCTGCGTGAAAGCCATCCTTTGTCACTCCTACGGCCCGGCCTCGTCGCTGACCGTTGAAAATCTGCCTGCGCCCTCCGTTGGCCCGGGCGAAGTGCTGGTCCGCGTCAAAGCCTGCGCGCTGAACTTCTTCGACACGCTGATCATTCAGGGCAAATACCAGCTGCGGCCGGAAATGCCCTTCTCCCCCAGCGCCGAATTTGCAGGCATCGTGGAGCGCACCGGCGAGGGCGTGGAACGCCTGCGGCCCGGCGACAGGGTCATCGGCTACATCCGCTTCGGCGCGGCGCGGGAACTGGTGGTGGCCAGCGAGGATGACCTTATCCTCATGCCCGAGGGGATTTCCTTCGAGGAAGCTGCCGGGGTTTCCGTCACCTATGGCACCACCCTGCACGCCTTCCGCGACCGGGCAAGGCTCCAGGAAGGCGAAACCGTGGTAGTGCTGGGGGCTTCCGGCGGCGTTGGGCAGGCTGCGGTGGAGATCGCCTCCCTGATGGGCGCACGCGTCATCGCCTGCGCCTCCTCGGAAGAAAAGCTCAACCGCGCCCGCCAGCTCGGCGCGGTGCTGACCATCAATTACGAGAAAGAGAACCTGAAGGCGCGGATCAAGGAGCTGACGGACGGCGCCGGGGCCGATGTGGTCTATGATCCGGTGGGCGGCGATCTGGCCGAGCAGGCGCTGCGGGCCACCGGCTGGGAAGGCCGTTATCTGGTCATCGGCTTTGCGGCCGGCGAAATACCGAAGATCCCGCTCAATCTGGTGATGCTGAAGGGCTGTGATGTCCTCGGCGTCTTCTGGGGCGAATCGATCATCCGCGACCCCGAGGGCCACTGGGCGAACATGAGCCAGATTCTCGACTGGGTGCGCCAGGGCCGGCTGAAGCCGCAGATCCACGCGGTCTACCCGCTGGAGGAAGCCGCAAAGGCCATCCAGGAAATCGCAGACCGCAAGGTCATGGGCAAAGTGATCCTGACGCCCTGACCGGGCTGCCGAGGCTCTTCGCGCGCCTGCCGTTAGAAACGAAAAGAGCCCGGGCTTGGGGCCCGGACTCCGGTCATGGCATCGGGGGAACAGATCAGTTCAGCTTGTCCACCGAACCGAGGGTGAAGATCTGCGTCTCGCCCGGAGCGTCGTCGACGCCGTCGTTGTCGGTGACGAGGATCATCCGGCCGTCGGCGGTGACGGTGAAGCCTTCCGGCTTGTCGAGCAGCCAGCCCTTGGACGAGGCCAGCGCCGGGATCAGATCCAGCTTCACGGTCTTTTCCACCACCGGCAGGGTGCCACCGAGGGCAACCGGCTCGATGCCGGCAAGATCGATCACGGTGATCTGCTTGATGGCAGCCAATTCGCCGCCCTGATTGTCACGCTCCAGCACGGCGAAGCGCTCCCCGCCCAGATGGGTGATTTCGGACAGGCCAACCCAGCCGCCGGCAGAGCTCTTCGGAGCGTCGAGCGGATAGTGGACGAAGCCCCAGGACTTGTCCGCCGGGTTATAGATGCCGAGCTTGACGAGGCCCTTGGCATCATCGCCCCACTCGCGCTGGATCGCGGTCACGACCAGCGTCTTGCCGCCGCGCTCGAACTCGGCAACGCCTTCAAAACCGAAACGCTTGGACTGGGCAACAAGAGCTTCCGGCAGGCTGATTTCTTCCGTCACCTTGCCGTTGGCATCGGCCTTGACCAGGAGATGCGGCACGCCTTCCTTCTCCGGGTTGCCTTCGCTGACAAGCCAGAAACCACCATCCTTAGCCAGCGAAATACCTTCCATGTCGAACTTCTTCGGCGAGCCGCCGGTGATGTTCACATAGGACGTGATCTCCACCGGGCTCATCGACAGATCGAGCGTGTAGATCCGGGCCTGATCATAGAAGCTGTCCGAAACCGCATAGAGCTTGTTCGGGTCAGTCTTGTCAGCCGCAAGACCGGAGAGCGCACCCCAGCCGATCGGAGCACGGGTCTCCGGATCAAAGGCGGAGGTCAGCACCGGATAGGCCGGCTTGTCTGCACCAAATTCATAGATGCCGACCTGCGAGCGCAGACCGTCCTTCGGCTTGTCGGCCTCATTGGCGACAACGAAGAGATTGCGGGACGGGATGACCAGAACGCCTTCCGGGGCCACATGGGTGGGCAGCATCTGCAGGAGCTGAGGCTCACCGCCCGTGTCCTTGAACACCGACACCATGTTGGCGCGCTCGGAGTTCACGAAGATCAGCTTCTGGCCGCCAAACTCGCCAATGGCGACGCCTTCCGGCTCCGTGCCCTTCTTGGACGCGCGCTTGGCCGGATAGTGGCCGGTCATCATGGCAATGTGCTCGAGCTTGTTGCCGCTGTCGTAGAGCACGTCACCCTTGGTGTTCCAGATGGTGAAGCCGCGCGAGCCGCCTTCATAGTCGCCTTCGTTGGCGGTGATGAAGCGGTCATTGTCGAGCCAGGCCACGGCATCGGGCTCGCGCTTGACGTTCTCGGTGTTGCCCGAGGCGTCGGAGCTGGCGCCCTTGGCGACCGGAACAGCTTCCGCGCTGGCGGTGCCTGCGGAGAAATGTGCCGTCACCGTGCCAGAGGCCAGATCGATGAGGGCCAGATGGTTGTTTTCCTGCAGCGTCAGGACCGCGACGTTGTCTTCGTTGATCGAGACGAATTCCGGCTCCGGATCTTCCGGCGCGATTTCGGCAAGACCGGTCACGTCAACGATGCGGGCCGCCTCGCAATTGACGGGCATGCCATCGGCATCCAGATCGAAGATGGCGACATGGCCGGCGGGCATCTGCGGCAGCTTGCCTTCATTCAGCTCTTCATCGCGCTCGTTCTCGATGGCAACGGCCAGGAACTTGCCGTCCGGCGAAATGGCGACCGAATCCGGCTGGCCCTTCACGTCGCAGGTGGCGGCGATGGACTGGTCCGCAAGGCTGATCACCGCCAGATGGCCCGACGGCTCGGTGTAGTTCGGGCTGGTGTTGACACCGGCGAGGATGAACTTCTGCGCTGCCGTTACCGACGTGGGCTCACCGCCCATGGCGATGCGGCCCGCCGGTTTCGGCTCGGCCGGATTGGCAATGTCAACGAAGACCACGGCCTCACCGGGGCTGTCGGAAAAGACCAGCGTCTGGCCATCCTTCGTCACGGCGATGATCTCGGCCGAGGTCTGCGTCGCCGGATCAATGCCTTCGCCAAGCGTCTTGTAGACCGGCATGGTGGCGATGCGGGTGAAATAGGTGTCGGCAGCAGATGCCTGTGAGACAGCGGCCAGAACGGAAAAACCAGCCAGAAGCTGGCTGCGCAGAGAAATCATGATGCCTCCCCGAAACGGGACGTTTGATGAAAAGACGGGACACGCTAGGCAACGCCGGCGAAGCCGCGGTGACAGAAGCGTGAAGCTTTCGTGACGCAGGGCCTTGGACTGCGGCAATTGCGCAACAGCCTGAAGCGCTTGAGCGGCGGCACATCACATAAATTCTGGACAGATGCCCCCGCCGGGTCTTTACTCAGGCTCACATGCGGATGGCCCAACGTCCGCCGGCTGGCCACTTGAGTACGGCCAGCCATTTTCACGCTCTCCTTTCGCGGATACCCAGGATGACAAGCGCCTTCTCGCGCCTTGCCCTTGTGCTTGGCCTGCTTTCCTGCGTCGGCCCCTTTGCGGTCGATCTCTATCTGCCTGCCCTGCCGCAGATCACGGCAAGCCTTGGCACGACGGCCAGCGCTGCGCAGATGACCTTCACCGCCTATTTCCTCGCCTTTGGCCTTGCCCAGCTGATCTTCGGCCCGATGGCGGACTGGCTGGGGCGCAAGCCGCCGATCTATGCGGGCCTTGCCGTGTTCATCGCCGGATCCGCCATCTGCGCAATGGCCCCTGATATCAACTGGCTGGTCTTTGGCCGCTTCGTCCAGGCCCTGGGTGCTGCGGCTGCCATGGTCATTCCGCGCGCCATCGTGCGCGACATGCACACCGGCACAGAAGCTACTCGATTGATGGCGCTGGTGATGCTGGTGATCAGCATCTCGCCGATGCTGGCACCGCTCACCGGCTCGGCCATCATTGCGGTGGGGAGCTGGCGCTTCCTGTTCGTGGCCCTGGGCCTTGCCGCAGCACTGGCCATGGCCCTCACCGCCTGGCAGCTGCCCGAAACCCTGCCGCCGGAGCGGCGCGTGCCGCTGCGGCCGAAAGCCATTCTCAGAGGCTGCCTTGACCTGATGCGCGATGCCCGCTTCCTCGGGCTGACGATGACGGGCGGTTTCGGCATGGCGAGCTTCTTCGTCTTCATCGGCGCGGCCTCGTTTGTCTACACCGGCCACTATGGCATGAGCCCGGTGGGCTTCAGCCTTGCCTTCGCGCTGAATGCCATCGGCTTTTTCGGCACGTCGCAGCTCGCGGCCGGGCTCGGGCGCAAGCATGGCATGGCGCGCGTCGCCTTTCTGGCCGTCACCGGCTTTGCCCTGTGCAACGGGGTGCTGGTGACGCTGGTGGCCTTCGGCTTTGATGCCCTTCCCGTGGTGATGGTGCTGCTGTTCCTCGGCAATGCCTGCCTTGGCCTCGTCATTGCGCCCACCATGGTGATGGCGCTGGACGATCATGGCGAGAACGCAGGCCTTGCCTCCTCCCTCGGCGGCACGCTGCAGATGCTGGCGGGTGCCCTGATGCTGGTGCTGGCCAGCCCGTTCTTCGACGGAAGCGTGCTGCCCATGGTGGGCGCCATCGCCACCTGTGCAGCCTGCGCCTTCATCATCGCCGTCCCCACCCTGGGGCGCAACCGGCCGGCACCGCTCCACCCCTGAGGTGGAGCGGCCTCCAGCCAATCAAACATTGACAACTGCCGCAATTCCCGCCAAAAGCGTGGCCGGTCCTGCCGTTAGAAAGTGTGGATTGAGACGATGATGTTCCGGCTTGCTGCCGCAGACATGGGCATTGAGGCGATGGCTCCGGCCAGCGCTGCTGCCGCTCGTCTTATGACCACCGCGACCAAACTCACTAAAACCACCGCTAAAACCACCGTTTGACGGTGCCTCTCGTCCCGCGCTCCCCCGGGATGGGCGGGCGCCGGAGAGCCGGGCAGGTGCCGCGTGTGCGGGCCCGCCGGGCAAGCGGGGAGACGGATGAGAGAGGAATTCATGGGCTACAAGATCGCCATTGTTGGTGCCACGGGCAATGTGGGCCGCGAAATGCTGGACATTCTGGCCGAGCGCGGCTTCCCGGCAGCTGAAGTCGTGCCGCTGGCCTCGCGCCGGTCGCAGGGCACCGAAGTCTCCTTCGGCGACAAGACGCTGAAGGTGCAGGCGCTGGAAAACTATGATTTCTCCGACACCGACATCTGCCTGATGTCCGCCGGTGGCAGCGTTGCCAAGGAATGGGCTCCGAAGGTCGGCGCGCAGGGCTGCGTCGTCATCGACAACTCGTCCGCCTGGCGCTACGACGCGGACGTGCCGCTGATCGTGCCGGAAGTGAATGCCGACGCAGTTGCAGGCTTTTCCAAGAAGAACATCATCGCCAACCCGAACTGCTCCACCGCGCAGCTCGTCGTGGCGCTGAAGCCGCTGCATGACGCGGCCACCATCAAGCGCGTCGTCATCTCCACTTACCAGTCCGTTTCGGGCGCCGGCAAGGAGGCGATGGAAGAGCTGTTCAACCAGACCCGCGCCATCTTCGTGAATGATCCGGTCGAAAACCAGAAGTTCACCAAGCGCATCGCCTTCAACGTCATCCCGCACATCGACGTGTTCATGGAAGACGGCTACACGAAGGAAGAGTGGAAGGTTCTGGCCGAGACCAAGAAGATCCTCGATCCGAAGATCAAGGTCACCTGCACCGCCGTGCGCGTTCCGGTGTTCATCAGCCACTCGGAAAGCGTCAACATCGAGTTCGAGAAGCCGATTTCGGCCGATGAAGCACGCGACATCCTGCGCGAGGCGCCGGGCTGCCTCGTCATCGACAAGCGCGAGGACGGCGGCTACATCACGCCTTACGAGACCGCCGGTGAAGACGCCACCTACATCTCGCGCATCCGCGAAGATGCCACGGTGGAAAACGGCCTCAACATCTGGGTTGTGGCCGACAACCTGCGCAAGGGTGCAGCCCTCAACGCCGTGCAGATCGCCGAGGTTCTGGTGAACCGCGGCCTGATCAAGCCGAAGAAGCAGGCCGCCTGATCCTTCTGCACTGAACAGATCCCGTCAGCAAAAGCCCCGGATTGAACCTCCGGGGCTTTTCAGCTTTAACATGCCCGCCAGAACAGAACGCCGCGCGCCGGACAGGCAGCCTGCGGCCATGGAGGAAACAGATGACGGGCATCTTGGGCGCAGCCGCTAGAGGCCATGCCGCCACGCGCTTTTCGGACCAGCTGGTGCAGGCCGCCGGAGCGAACTGGACCGCTGCCACCGAACATCCCTTCACCCATGCCATCGGCAGCGGCACCATGCCCCGGGACGCCTATGTCCGCTATCTCATCGAGGACTATACGTTCATCACGGATCTGGCCTCCGTGATCGGCTATCTGGTGGCCAAGGCCCCGGACATGGCGGCAAAGCGCCCGTTCGCGGCATTTCTGGCGCTGCTGACCTCCAACGAGAACGACTATTTCATCCGCTCCTTTGCAGCGCTCGATGTGGCGCCGGAGATCTATCTTGAGGCCGCACAGGGCCCCGTCACACGTGCCTTCGCCAGCCTGCTGCTGGAGGCCGCCGAGGCGAGCTACGAGGAAGGGCTTGCGTGCCTGCTCTGCGCCGAATGGGTCTATCTGACCTGGGGCGAACGCGAGGCCCGAAAGCCGCGCCCGGCCGATTTCTGGCTGGCCGAATGGATTGATCTGCACGCCGGTCCCGGCTTCGAAGGCTTCGTCTCGTTCCTGCGCGATGAGATGGACCGGACCGCCGCCCGCCTCACGGAAACCGAGAGAAACCGGGCCACGGAGCGGTTTGTGCACATGTGCGCACTGGAGAAATCCTTCTTCGACGCGGCCTGGAACGGCCCAGCAGGAGCGGCCCAACCGGCCTGACCCCCACCATCATGCCCATCTATGAAATCGCCGCACTCGCGGCGGCGGCCCTCTGGGCCTATGGCGGCATCATCTCCGCCACCCCGTCCTCCCATCTGGGTGCAATTGCCTTCAACCGGCTGCGCATGCTGATGGTCTTTGCCATGCTGGCTGCTGCGGTGACTATTGGCCCCGGATGGAGCTCGCTCGGCTATGAGCACATGGGCGCGCTGGTGCTCTCCGGCCTCATCGGCATCTTCATCGGCGATACGGCCCTGTTCCTGACGCTCAACCGCATGGGTCCGCGCCGCACCGCCATGCTGTTCTCGCTGAACGCCCCCATGTCTGCGGTACTCGGCTGGCTGGTGCTGGGCGAAGCGCTGAGCGGACAGGTGCTGGCCGGTGTCGTCATCTGCTTCGCCGGGGTGATGCTGTCCATCGCCTTCGGCAAGCGCCGGTCGCAGCTGCACACATGGGAGAGCATCAAGGGGCCCGTGTGGATCGGCCTTCTGCTGGGGCTGGCCGCTGCACTGTCCCAGTCCATCGGCTCGCTCATTGCCCGTCCGGTGATGGAAACGGGCGTTGATCCGGTCGTGGCCTCGGCCGTGCGCATCGGCATCGCCGCGCTCGGCCTTGTCTGCCTCGGCGCCCTGCCCTTTTCCTATCTGAAACCGGCGAACCCGCTCACGCTCAGGATTGCCGGCTGGACGGCTCTGTCCGGCTTCATCGGCATGGGTGTCGGCATGACCCTGGTGCTGTTCGCGCTGTCCGGCGGCAAGGTGGGCATCATCTCCACCCTGTCCGCCACGACGCCAGCCCTGCAGCTGCCGCTCCTGTGGTGGCGCACCGGCGAAATGCCGGCCCCTGGCGCCTGGATCGGCGCCGCACTGGTCGTCTTCGGCTGCGGGCTGATGTTCGGGGTATAGCCGCTTTCAGGCCGCCCGCTCTCCCTGCTCGCCGGCAATGCGCACCACATCGGCCATGATGCCGGTGAGCTGGAAGTCCTTCGGGGTGTAGACCGCAGCAACGCCCATGGCCTTCAGCGTCCGGGCGTCCTCATCCGGAATGATGCCGCCAACAACGACGGGAATATCGGCAATGCCTGCCGCCCGGAGCCGTTCCAGCACGTCGCGCACCAGCGCCAGATGGGAGCCGGAGAGGATCGACAGGCCGATGACATGCACGCTCTCCTCCAGCGCCGCGTTGACGATCTGCGCCGGGGTGAGGCGGATGCCCTCGTAGACCACTTCCATGCCGCAGTCGCGGGCACGCACGGCAATCTGCTCCGCGCCGTTGGAATGGCCATCGAGCCCCGGCTTGCCGACAAGGAACTTCAGCCTGCGGCCCAGCTTGCGCGAGACGGCTTCAACGCTTTCGCGCACCGCCGCCACATCGCCTGCATCATCCCGTGCGGCACGGCCAACGCCGGTGGGGGCGCGGTACTCGCCGAAGACCTCGCGCAGCGCTGCGCCCCACTCACCGGTGGTGACCCCGGCCTTGGCTGCGGCAATCGAGGGTTCCATGATGTTGCGCCCTTCGCGCGCCGCCGCCTTGAGCCCGGCAATCGCCGCCTCCGCAGCGGCCCCGTCACGGGCGGAACGCCAGGCCTTGATGCGCTCGATGGCTTCATCTTCCACATGGGCAGAAACGGTCAGGATGCCGCCATCTTCCCCGGCCGCCAGCGGCGAAGGCTCGCTCTCGGTCCAGCGGTTGACGCCGACGACGATCTGCTCGCCGCTCTCGATGCCTGCAAGGCGGCGGCTGTTCGCCTCCACCAGCTGCTGCTTCATGTAACTGGTCTCGACGGCAGCGACGGCCCCGCCCATGGCATCGATCCGGGCCAGTTCCGCCCGCGCTTCGGCCTTCAGCTCTTCCACCCTTGCGGTGATGACGGAGGAGCCGTCGAAAATATCGTCATAGTCGAGCAGGTCCGTCTCATAGGCGAGGATCTGCTGCATGCGCAGGGACCATTGCTGATCGAACGGCCGGGGCAGGCCCAGCGCCTCGTTCCAGGCTGGAAGCTGCACGGCGCGGGCGCGGGCATTCTTCGACAGAACCACGGCCAGCATCTCGATCAGAATGCGGTAGACGTTGTTCTCCGGCTGCGGCTCGGTCAGACCCAGCGAGTTGACCTGCACCCCGTAGCGGAAGCGGCGGTAGCGCGGATCGGCGATGCCATAGCGGTCGCGGCAGATCTCGTCCCAGAGCTCGGTGAAGGCGCGCATCTTGCACATCTCGGTGATGAAGCGCATGCCGGCATTGACGAAGAAGGAAATGCGGCCCACCGCCTGCGGAAACTCCGCTTCCGGAATGGCCCCGCTTGCCTTCATGCCATCCAGAATGGCGATGGCCGTTGCCAGCGCGAAGGACAGCTCCTGCACCGGCGTCGCCCCCGCCTCCTGCAGATGGTAGGAGCAGACATTCATCGGATTCCACTTCGGCATCTCGCTGTAGGTCCAGGCGATCACGTCCGTGGTCAGCCGCAGCGAGGGTGCAGGCGGGAAAACGTAAGTGCCGCGCGAAAGATATTCCTTGATGATGTCGTTCTGGGTGGTGCCGGCCAGCCGCTTGCGGTCTGCCCCCTGCTCATCTGCCGCAGCCACATAGAGCGCCAGCAGCCAGGGGGCGGTGGCGTTGATCGTCATGGACGTGTTCATCCGCTCCAGCGGAATGTCCTGAAACAGGGTGCGCATGTCGCCCAGATGCGCCACCGGCACGCCCACCTTGCCGACCTCGCCCCGCGACAGCAGGTCATCGGGATCATAGCCCGTCTGGGTCGGCAGATCGAAGGCGATGGAAAGACCGGTCTGGCCCTTGGCCAGATTGGCCCGGTAGAGCCTGTTGGAATCGGCCGCCGTGGAATGGCCCGCATAGGTGCGGAAGATCCAGGGCTCATCCCGCTTCCGGCCGCCCTCGCCCATCGTCTTGTCATCACTCATGCGGACACCCTCCACCCGGCCTGTCGGCCGTCATCCATCCCAGCACGATAAGGCCTCAGCGGCACCGGATAAATTCGCCAAAAGTCGCCCTGCTGCGACGCAATATAATTTCACCAAACGAAATAATTTTCATAAGAAAAATACCGCGCCGTACAAATTTGCCGTAACGTCAAATAATAAAAAATTAACACGCACTTACCTCTAGTATAGTTAGGTTGAAATCAGGAACTCAGTCACATGAGATTGTCATTTATCCTTAGAGCCGTTGTCGGAACACTTGCCGCAACGGCATGCCTGATCACAGGATGGATAAGTATTGAATCGAACTCGAGGCTTCAGAAATATAGCCTTGCAAGTGCGCGCGTTAAGACGATGCAGGCCCTGTCTGACATTCCCGCAAATGCGAACGCGGAGCGGGGCCTGATCACTCTTCTTCTGGATTCCGAAAACGCGGCCGAACGCTCGCGTGAGGCCGACGTTGCCAAGAGCCGCCAGCCGACGGATGTTGCCTTCACCAAGGCCTTGGACGCAGCGGCAGAGCTTGCCGCGCTTGAGCCCGCAAGTGCCGCCGCCGCAGACATCGTGAAGAAGAGCCAGGCAGACTGGCTCCAGATGCGCGCAGCCAATGACCGGCTGGTGTTCTCCGCTCCGCTGGAGCAGCGCCGCAAGGCCTCGCAGGAGACTTTCGCAGCCTCGGCGAACATGAACAAGTCGGTGCTGGACACCATCGACCGCGAGATGGAGATCCTTGCCGAAGTCGATGGCGTTGCGCTCAACTACAGCAAGCTGGCCCGCACCGTCTGGCAGCTGCGTGATACCGGTGGCCGTCAGGCCGGCATGATGCAGGGCTTCGTCGTCAGCGGCCAGGCGCTCACGCCCGAGCAGCTTGAGACCTTTACCCGCCTTGATGGCGAAGTCCGCCAGATCTGGAGCGAGATTGTCAAGGAGGCAGACAAGCCCGGTGCCAATCCGGCCGTGAAGGCGGCCATTGCCGGCGCCAAGGCCAACTATGTGGATGCCTTCGCCGCCCTGAAGGTGGATGTGCAGCCGGGCTTTGCCACGGGTGAGTTCAAGATTGATGGCAACGCCTACCGCCAGCGCGGTGTCGCCCTGTGGCCCGCCGTTCTGGCTGTCCGCGACGCTGCCTTCGAAGCAGCCCTGCAGCGCATCGAAATCCTGCGGGCGGATGCTGCCAGCAGCCTTTACTCGACGCTGGCCCTGATGGCCTTCGTGCTGCTGACCGCAGCGGCTGCCTTCTGGATCATTGCGGCCAAGGTCATCCGCCCGATGAGTGCCATGACCGGCGCCATGAGCCAGATTGCCCATGGCAACCTCGACATTCCGATCCCCAGCTCCGGGCGTGAGGACGAGATCGGCGAAATGGCCAAGGCCGTGACCATCTTCCGCGACAATGCCATCCAGATCCGCAGCGCGGAGCAGGAAAAGGAAGAGATGAAGGCCCGGGCAGAAGCGATGCGGCGCCAGGAGCTCGATGCGCTTGCCTCCGGCTTTGAAGCCGATGTCATGGGCGTGGCCCAGGCGCTGGCAGAAGCTGCCCTCAATCTGGAGCGCAATGCCGGGCAGATGGGCACCCAGGCCGAGCGTACCTCCAGCCGCGCCGGAGCCGTGGCCGCAGCGTCCGAACAGGCTTCTGCCAACGTCCGCACCGTAGCCGCAGCGACCGAGGAAATGTCGAACTCGACCCGCGAGATCAGCCGTCAGGTGCAGGTATCGGCCGAGATCACCGTCAAGGCCAACACCGAAGCAGCGCGGGCCGGGTCCATGGCCGAGGGGCTGGCTCAGGCAGCCCAGAAGATTGGTGAGATCGTGAACCTCATCAACCAGATCGCCTCCCAGACCAACCTCCTCGCCCTCAATGCCACCATCGAGGCAGCCCGTGCCGGAGAGGCCGGACGCGGCTTTGCCGTGGTGGCGACGGAAGTGAAGGACCTTGCGGCCCAGACCGCCAAGGCCACGGAAGAAATCGCCTCGCTGGTTTCCGACGTGCAGTCGGGCACCTCGAATGTGGTGGGCGCCATTCAGGGCATCCGCTCGGTCGTGGGCGAGATTTCCGACATTGCCGGCATGATCTCCGGCTCCATCGACGAGCAGTACAAGGCCACCACCGAAATCCTGCACAATGTCGAGGAAGCGGCGACCGGCACCGTGGAAGTGTCCCGCAACATCACCGATGTGAACGAAGCCGCAGAACTGACCGGCCACATCGCCCGCGATGTGGTCAGCGCCTCCAACGGCATTTCCAGCCAGGCCGAGGAACTGAAGGGCAAGGTGGAAGGCTTCGTCCGCCGCGTCCGCGCCGGCTGACAGCCACCGCCACCACTGCAAGACAAGGACAGCCCCCGCGCGGGGCTGTCTTCATGTGAGGGCCCCGGCGAAATACCGGTTTTCCGGCCGCAATGGCTGGCAAACGGCAGCATGAGCCCCTATGTTGGCCACATTGCCCGGGTAGAGCGCCCGAGATGGCGGCGCACCCCGGACATGGCATGACACCGGCACACAGCAGACAAGACACAGAAGACAGGACCGCAGGTGCATCGCACCTTGCACCGGCCCTGTTCAAATTGCTGCTGCTGGCTTTTCTGGCCGCCCTGCAATGGACGGCCCTGCCGGGACAAATCTCCCGGCCGGATCTGCAAAGGGCCGAGGCCGGACTTGCCAGCGCCGGACAGGCCGCGCAAGCGGCCCAGCGCGCCAGAGACGCCTGGCGCAATGCCACGGCGGAATGGCGCAAGTCCGGGCCGGACCGTCACCTCTCCCCGCCTCCGCAAGGGTCTGATCCGGCTGGCCTTGCCCCCTCAGGCACAGAGCACCTTCCGCAGGCCGGACGGCTGGCACAGGCAGCAGTTTCCCCTGCCCTGCCCGCACTGGCACTGCCGCGCGATTTTGATGCCCGCGCCCCTCCGGCTGCGGCCTGACGGAGCATTGCTCCCTTTCTGACCTGACTTTCCCTGTTTTTCTCCACGGCTGACGCTTGCGCAGGACTGGCTCCGCGCGGGCGTGCCGTTCCATGGATCATCACACCATGCGCAAATCACGCTGGGTGCTTGCAGCCTATCTGGCTGTCATCATCTTCGGGCTGCTGGCGGCAATGCCCAATTTCCTGTCCCCCTCACAACTGGCCAGCCTGCCCGGCTGGCTGCCGAAACAGCCCGTCACGCTGGGCCTCGATCTTCGCGGCGGATCGCATCTCGTGCTGGAAACGGACACGAAGGCCCTGCTGAAGGACCGGATCGACGACCTGCAGCGGCAGGCCCGTCAGAGCCTGACCAGCGCCGGCATTGCCACGACGTCCCTGCACGCCAGGGACGGCACCGTCACCATAGCCCTCAAGGATGAAGGGCAGACGGACGCCGCCGTGGAAGCGCTGCGCCCGCTGATCAACGCCGCAGGCGGACTGATGCCCGGCATGGCCGGAGCGCCGGACATGACCATCACCCGCACGGGCAGCGGCACGCTGGAGATGAAGCTGACGGAAGAAGGCATCCGCGACCGCATCAGTGCGGCCGTGGCCCAGAGCCTCGAGATCATCCGCATGCGCATCGATCAGGCCGGTGTCGCCGAGCCCGTGATCCAGCGGGCGGGCGGGGACCGCATCATGGTGCAATTGCCCGGCGTGCAGGACCCGGCCCGCATCCGCGAGCTTCTCGGCAGCACCGCCAAGCTCTCGTTCCATATGCTGGCCGATGCCGCACCGGGCGCACGCCTGCCGGCCGGCGTCAGTCTGCTCCCCGCCGTCAAAGGCGGCACGCAATATCCGGTCGAAAACCGTGTGGCCCTGTCAGGCGAGCGGCTGGCCGATGCAAGGGCAGGCTTTGACCCGCAGACCCGCGCTCCGCTGGTGCTGTTCCGCTTTGACAGCAGCGGCGCAAGGCAGTTTGCCGAAATCACGAAGACCAACACCGGCAAGCCCTTCGCCATCGTGCTGGATGGCAAGGTCTTGAGCGCACCGGTCATCCAGCAGCCGATCACCGGCGGCTCGGGCCAGATCAGCGGCAACTTCACCATCGCGGAAGCTGCAGACCTTGCCGCCCTGCTGCGTGCTGGCGCCCTGCCTGCCCCGCTCACCGTCATCGAGGAGCGGACCGTCGGCGCGGATCTGGGAGCCGATGCCATTGCAAGGGGCGTTGAAACCGGCATCGCAGGCTTCGGCCTGGTGTTTGCCTTCATGATGGTGCTCTACGGCCGCTGGGGCCTTGTCGCCAATTTCGCGCTGGCGCTGAACGTGCTGCTGACGCTGGGCGCCCTCAGCCTGATGGGCGCAACGCTGACGCTGCCCGGCATTGCCGGTATCGTGCTCGGCATCGGCCTTGCGGTGGATGCCAACGTGCTGATCAACGAGCGCATCCGCGAGGAAACACGCAAGGGGCTCAGTGCCCATGCGGCGCTCGATGCCGGCTTCAGGCGCGCCTATGCGACGATTGTGGATTCCAACGTCACGGCACTGATCGCAACCGTCCTGCTGTTCTGGTTCGGCACCGGCCCGGTGCGCGGCTTTGCCGTCACCATGGGCCTCGGCATCGCCATTTCCATGTTCACCGCCGTGTCGATCGTCCGGGTCATCATGACGGCCATCGTGCGCAGGTGGCGGCTGAAGAAGCTGGTCATCGAACCGCCCTTCGGCTTCCGCCTGATCCCCGACGGCACCAGCATCCGCTTCATGCGCGGGCGCTTCATCGGCATCGGCATGTCCATCTTCCTGTCGCTTGCCTCGGTGGCTCTGCTGATCAAGCCGGGCCTCAACCTCGGCGTCGACTTCCGGGGCGGCATCCAGATGGAGGTGACAACGCAAGGGCCCGCCGATCTTGCCGGCCTGCGCAGCGGACTGGGCGGGCTGGGCCTTGGCGAGATCGCCCTGCAGCAATTCGGCGATCCCACCCACGTCCTCCTGCGGGCCGAGCGTCAGCCGGGCGGCGAGGAGGCACAGACGGCAGCCGTCAACACCATCCGCAGCAGCCTTGCGCAGATTGCATCCGGCTCCCAGGTCGAGCGTACGGAAGTGGTGGGACCGAAGGTCAGCGGCGAACTGGCGGCAGCGGGCATCCTTGCCGTCATTCTGGCGAGCCTTGCCATGCTGCTCTACATCTGGGCCCGCTTCGAATGGCCGTTTGCGGTCGGCGCCATCGCCACACTGGTGCTGGACGTGACCAAGACGGCCGGCTTCTTCGCACTCACCGGCATCGACTTCAACCTCACGGCCATTGCCGCGCTGCTGACGCTCGTCGGCTACTCGGTCAATGACAAGGTGGTGGTCTATGACCGCATGCGCGAGAACATGCGCCTCTACAAGCAGATGCCGCTGCGGGAGATGATCGACAAGTCGATCAACGAAACCCTCGGCCGCAGCCTCTACACCTCGATCACCGCCTTCCTGGCCATGCTGCCCATGGCCATCTGGGGCGGCAGCGCGGTGGAGAGCTTCGCCGTGCCGATGGTGTTCGGCATCGTGGTGGCAGCCAGTTCATCGGTGTTCATCGCCGCACCGATCCTCCTCTTCCTCGGCGACTGGCGCAAACGCCGCCAGAAAAAGGCGCAGGTACTGCCCGCCGAACCGGCGGCGCAAGCCTGAGCCTATAAAAACAACCTGCCCCGCCGCTTTTTGCCGGCGGGGCACTTGCACCGCACGGACGAACTCAATCAAAAAGAAAGTTCCAGAAGGATAACAGCCATATGCCCCATGACACGCCGCTGATTGCCACCATCGTTGCCGGACTTGGCATCGCATTCATTCTGGGGGCAATTGCGAACCGCCTGAGGCTGCCGCCGCTGGCGGGCTACCTGATCGCGGGCGTGCTGGTGGGGCCGCACACACCGGGCTTCGTGGCCGACCAGAATCTGGCGCCTGAACTTGCAGAAATCGGCGTCATCCTGCTGATGTTCGGCGTCGGCCTGCATTTCTCGCTGAAGGACCTTTTGTCGGTGCGGGCGATTGCCGTGCCGGGCGCACTGGTGCAGATCCTCGCCGCGACGCTGATGGGGGCTGGCCTTGCCTGGATGATGGACTGGCCGCTGCGTTCCGGGCTCGTCTTCGGCCTTGCCCTGTCGGTTGCCAGCACCGTGGTGCTGCTGCGCGCCCTGCAGGAACGCCGCCTCGTTGCGACAGAACAAGGGCGCATCGCGGTCGGCTGGCTGATCGTCGAAGATCTGGCCATGGTGCTGGCGCTTGTCATCCTGCCCGCGATTGCCAGCGTCATCGGCGGGGAAAGCAACATCGCGCCCGATCCGCTGGCCGCCCGTTTCGGCCTTGGCATCTGGGGCGTCCTGGGTCTGACACTGGTCAAGGTCGCGGCCTTTGTGGCGCTGATGCTGATCATCGGGCGGCGGGTGATCCCCTGGATCCTGCATTACATCGCCCACACCGGCTCGCGCGAACTGTTCCGCCTTGCGGTGCTGTCCATCGCTCTGGGTGTCGCCTTTGGCGCGGCCAAGCTTTTCGGCGTGTCGCTGGCGCTGGGGGCCTTCTTCGCCGGCATGATCCTGAGCGAATCCCAGCTCAGCCACAGGGCCGCCGAGGAATCCCTGCCCCTGCGCGATGCCTTCGCCGTGCTGTTCTTCGTCTCGGTCGGCATGCTGTTCGACCCGGCCAGCATCATCGAGGACCCGCTGCCGGTCATGGCAACGGTCTTCATCATCGTCGCCGGCAAGTCTGTTGCGGCCTTTGTCATTGTCCGGTTCTTCGGGCATTCGCGGGAGACCGCGCTGACCATTGCCGCGAGTCTTGCCCAGATCGGCGAGTTCTCCTTCATTCTCGCCGAGCTTGGCGGCAAGCTGAACCTCCTGCCGGATCAGGGCCGCGATCTCATCCTTGCCGGTGCCATCCTGTCCATCCTGCTCAACCCGCTGTTCTTTGCCGCCATCGACTGGCTGAAGCCCAAGACGGAAGCACAGGAGGAAGGTGCCGCCGCTGCACCGGCGGCCCAACCGGCTGAGAAGCAGGCGAAGACGCCGGTCGTGCAGGCGACCAGCCAGACCGGGCATACCATTCTCGTCGGCTTCGGCCGGGTCGGCAGCCTCACCGGGCGGGAGCTGCAGGCTGCAGGCGAACCGCTGCTGGTGATCGAGGATGCGGACAAATCCCTGGCTGCGCTGAAGGAAGCCGGCATCGAGGTGATCGTTGGCAATGGCGCCCGTCAGGACGTGCTGCAGGCGGCCAACATCGCAGAAGCCCGGCGGCTGATCATTGCCATTCCCAACGCCTTCGAGGCGGGGCAGATCGTCATGCAGGCCAAGGCCGCCAATCCGGAGATCGACATCATCGCCCGCGCCCATTTCGATGCGGAGGTGGACCATCTCGCCGGCCTTGGTGTCGGCACCATCATCATGGGCGAGCATGAGATTGCCCGGGCCATCGTGGAGAAGGTGACCGGAACGCGTCCGCTCACCTGATCCTGCCCTGCACCCGCCGCCCTGGCCTTCTGTGCACCGCAAAACAGGGCAGACTGCCGTAACGCAAGTTAAGCAATAGTCGTATAGATCAAACGCAATTTTAGACGGATAGTTGCGCGATAGCGGGTCTTTCGCACCCAACCGCTGCTGCGCTGCAATAGCCCTGCGCCGCAGGGAGGCGTGCAAGAGCCGGGCTGGCAGTTTCATGCCGGAGTGGAGGAGGACACCCATGGCGACCGTGGCACAGGCAGCATCGCAGGCCGCATCCGAGGCGAATGACAATCTGACGAAGGGGGACACACCCTTGAAGGATCTTTACGAAATCGGCGAAATCCCGCCCCTCGGCCATGTGCCGGAGAAGATGTATGCCTGGGCAATCCGGCAAGACCGCCACGGCCCGCCGGAAGAGGCCATGAAGCTGGAAGTGGTGCCGACCTGGACGCTCGACAGCCACGAGGTTCTGGTTCTCGTCATGGCCGCAGGCGTCAACTACAACGGCATCTGGGCCGCGCTTGGCGAGCCCATCTCCGTCTTCGGCAGCCACAAGAGCGCCTATCATATCGCCGGTTCCGATGCCTCGGGCATTGTCTGGGCCGTCGGCTCCAAGGTGAAGCGCTGGAAGGTGGGCGATGAAGTCGTCATCCATTGCAATCAGGATGACGGCGACGACGAGGAGTGCAATGGCGGCGACCCGATGTTCTCGCCCACCCAGCGGATCTGGGGCTACGAGACGCCGGATGGCTCCTTCGCCCAGTTCGCCCGCGTCCAGTCGCAGCAGCTGATGCCGCGCCCCAAGCACCTGACCTGGGAAGAGGCCGCCTGCTACACGCTGACGCTTGCGACCGCCTACCGCATGCTGTTCGGCCATGCACCGCACCAGCTGCGGCCGGGCCAGAACGTGCTGGTCTGGGGCGCCTCGGGCGGCCTTGGCGTCTTCGGCGTGCAGCTTGCAGCCGCCGCCGGGGCCAATGCCATCGGCGTCATCTCGGATGAGGACAAGCGTGACTACGTCATGTCGCTGGGCGCCAAGGGCGTGATCAACCGCAAGGATTTCAACTGCTGGGGCCAGCTGCCCAAGGTCAACTCCCCCGAGTTCAACACCTGGACGCAGGAAGCGCGCAAGTTCGGCAAGGCCATCTGGGACATCACCGGCAAGGGCAATGACGTGGACATGGTGTTCGAGCATCCGGGCGAGCAGACCTTCCCGGTCTCGGCTCTGGTGGTCAAGCGCGGCGGCATGGTGGTTTTCTGCGCGGGCACGACAGGCTTCAACATCACCTTTGACGCCCGTTACGTCTGGATGCGGCAGAAGCGCATTCAGGGCTCGCACTTCGCCCATCTGAAGCAGGCGTCCGAGGCGAACAAGTTCGTCATCGACCGGCGCATCGATCCGTGCATGTCGGAAGTGTTCGGCTGGGACCAGATCCCCAAGGCCCACACCAAGATGTGGAAGAACCAGCATGCGCCGGGCAACATGGCCGTTCTGGTCAACTCGCCGCTGCCGGGCCTGCGGACCTTTGAAGATGTGCTGGAGGCGGGCAAGCGCTGAAGGTGGTCATCAGTGAGCGGGCGGCCCTCCGGCGGCCCGCATCACGTCATCGCGAACATGCGCACCTGTTTGGAGAAGCGCGAATGGCGCAGACCGAAGAGGTGATGCAGGATGCTGTCCACGTCCGCCGGATAGAAGGGCTTGCGCAGGAAAGCGCGCGCCCGCACCTTCTCGGCAGCTGAATCCAGTGTGTCATTGTATTCGGTCGACATCAGGATCACATCCGAGCCGCGCGCCACGGTCGACAACCGCTCGGCCAGTTCCAGACCCGTCATGTTCGGCATGTTGAAATCGGTGAAGATCACCCGGTAGGGTTTCTCGCTGACCAGCTTGATGGCAGCCGCGCCGTCCCCAGCTTCCACGATGTTCAATTTGAAGATCGACCGCTCCAGCACCTTGCGCACGATCTTGCGGACAGTCGTCGAGTCATCCACGATCAGAACGTCAAAGGGCGTGCTGATGGCCTGAAAGACATCGAGGATATGCTTGACCTGTGCAGCCGTGAAAGGCTTGGCCAGAAAGTCGTAGGCACCGAAGTTCTTGAGCTTGGACTCTGCCGCCTCATCGAGACCATCGGACATGGAGACGGCGAAAGTCTTCGAACCCATGACCTGAATGGCCGCCATGACCTCGACGCCGTTCAGCTGCGGCATGTTGATGTCGAGGAAGGCAATCTGAAATGCGTTCTTGCTCAGAAGCTCGACCGCTTCCTTTCCATCAGCCGCAGCGGTGATGGCAACGTCATAACCTGAATATTGCAGTGCCCGCTCAATAAACTTGCGCACAGTTGCACTGTCGTCTGCAACCAGCACCCTGATTGGCTCTTCAGCTGACGATCCCAAAAAGCTGCCCCGCGATTGCCCGATGTCGAATTTTACCTGCCGGTCTTTTTTTCTGCCGGTATTCATCGCATTTAGAACGCATGATTTGCTTAATTTTCCAGAACCATCCAGCAGAAATTTCATGAATTCCGCGGAGAGGTAGGAAAAAATAACAATACCTCAACCCAAGATACATTTGCCGTGGGAATTCCACGCGCCGTCTATCGCCCGGCGCCGGATTTCCGGCCTAATGTGCACATACGATTCGGCGGGTTGCGGGGCGACCGGACAAGAGGCGACGACAACATGCACTTTGATGAGGAAGCCATCGCTTCCAGGCGCGAGATCCTGACAGGTTCCGTGATGCTGGGCGGCGCGCTGCTGCTGGCTGGCTGCCAGAGCAAGACACCGGCCGACGTCCCGCCCTATTACCGGGATCTGGCACGTGTGAACGCCGTTATCGATCAGGCGACGGCCCAGCAGATGATTTCCCAGTACCGGGAGAACAACGGGCGCGGCCGCGTCGTGGCGGACCCGGCCCTGATCACCCTTGCCCAGCAGCAGGCAAGGGTCATCGCAGCGGCGGATGATATCCGTGCCTCGCTCTACCCGCAGAACCAGCTGAAGAACCGGCTGGATGCCATCGGCGAGAGCAAGTCCTATGGCGTCGAGAACGTCAGCGCCGGTTACCGCACGCTGGCTGAGGCCTTCTCCGGCTGGCGCGAGTCGCCCACCCATAACAAGGTGATGCTGGATGAGCGCGTGACCCGCATGGGCATTGCCACCGCCTACAGCCCCTCCTCCAAGTACAAGGTGTTCTGGAGCCTCGTGCTCGTCTCGCCCAGGGGCTGACCTCAGGACGGCACAAAGACAGAAGGGCAGGCGGCGGCTTCTCCACCCCTGCCCTTTCCCGTTCTCTTTCCAGCTGCATCAGCCTTGCGGCGCCGCAATAATCTCGTAGCCGGGGCAGGTTTCGAACCGCTCGGTCTCGGGGTCCATCACCCGCAGCTCGCCGCTGCCGATATCGAACCAGGCGCCGTGAACCTTGAGAGAGCCGTCGGTGCAGGCCTGATCGATGAAAGGGAAGGTGCGCAGGTTCTTCAGCGACTGGCGCACACCGGCATATTCCATCGCCAGCTGCGGGTCATCCAGCCGGTCCACCGGCATGCAGGCCATGGCGATGGCGGCAGGCTCCAGCAGCTTGATCCAGCGGCCGATGAACTCGCCCGTCGCCAGCGGTGCATTGGCATTCTGCCGGAATGCCTGCACACCGCCGCACTTGGCATGGCCCATGACAACGATATGCTTCACCTTGAGAACGCGCACGGCATATTCCAGCGCAGCACTGGTGCCGTGCTGGCCTTCGGTCTGCTCAAAGGGCGGCACCAGATTGGCAACGTTGCGCACCACGAAAAGCTCGCCGGGACCTGCATGGAACACACCTTCCGGCGCGACCCGGCTGTCGCAGCAGGAAATGACCAGCACCTCGGGCTTCTGGCCATAAATCGCCAGCTGCTCCTGCTGCTCGCGGAAGCGGACATAGCCCTTCTGGAGATAGCGGCCATAACCGTCGATCAGGTCCTGCGGAAACTCGTTTGCCATGTCAGTCATGCTCCTTGCCATCCGGCAGGCCCCAGTATGCGGCGCGGAAGGCGGTTATAAAGGCAGGGGACGCTGCCGCCAACCCCGCGCCTTCCCTGCCCTGCACCTGTCCTCCCTTGCGCCGGCTTGTCCCAAGGCCTTCAACCAAGGTTCCCCTTGCCCCGGAGCCGGGCAGCGGTCTTAATCATCCGCAGATGCAACGATTTGGGAGGCGGAACGTGAGCAAGACCAGCGCGGGCAATTTCTTCGAGGACTTCCGGATCGGCCAGGTGATCCGGCATGCAACCCCGCGCACGGTGACCGCTGGTGACGTAGCGCTCTACACCGCCATCTACGGCCCGCGTTTCGCGGTGCAAAGTTCGAATGCCTTCGCGCAGGAACTGGGCTATCCGGCCGCGCCCATCGACGACCTGCTGACCTTCCACATCGTCTTCGGCAAGACCGTGCCGGACATTTCCCTCAATGCTGTGGCCAACCTCGGCTATGCGGGCGGGCGCTTCCTTGCCCCCGTCTATCCCGGCGACACCCTGTCCGCCGTATCGGAAGTGATCGGCCTCAAGGAAAACTCCAACGGCAAGACCGGCGTCGTCTATGTGCGCTCCACCGGCTACAAGTCCGATGGCACCGAGGTTCTCGATTACGTGCGCTGGGTCATGGTCAACAAGCGGGACCCCGGCAATCCGGCGCCTGCCCCTGTCATCCCGACCTTGCCGGAGAGCATTGCGCCGGATGCTCTTGGCGATGCTGTGCCGCTGCTCGATACGGCCAATTGGGACAATGACCTGGCCGGCAGCCGCTTCCGCTTTGATGACTATGTGTCCGGCGAGCGCATCGACCATGTGGATGGCATGACGGTGGAAGAGGCCGAGCACCAGCTTGCCACACGGCTCTACCAGAACACGGCCAAGGTGCATTTCAACCAGCACACCGAAGGCAAGGGCCGGTTCGGCAAGCGGCTGATCTATGGCGGCCACGTGATCTCACTGGCCCGCGCCCTCTCCTTCAACGGGCTGGGCTCCGCCTTCCACATCGCCGCCATCAACGCCGGCCGCCACGTGGCACCGCTGTTTGCAGGCGACACGGTCTATGCCTGGTCGGAAGTGATCGATACGGCAACGATCGAGGGCCGGGAAGACGTGGGCGCGCTGCGCCTGCGGCTCGTTGCCACCAGAAACACCCCTTGCGCGGACTTTCCCTATGCCACGGAAGATGGCGTCTATGCGGACAATGTGGTGCTGGACTTCGACTACTGGGCCTTGATGCCGAAGTGACCTGCCAACCCCTTACCGCTTCGCCAGCGGGTGATGGGCTTCGACGAGGGCCTGCAGGCGCTCGTCGAGGACGTGGGTGTAGATCTGCGTTGTCGAAATATCCGCATGGCCCAGCAGCTGCTGCACGACGCGCAGGTCAGCGCCGTTCTGCAGAAGATGAGAAGCGAAAGCATGGCGCAGCACGTGCGGCGAGACCTTCTGCACATCCAGGCCGATGGAGGCGGCCAGAGCCTTGAGATCGCGGGCAAAGGCCTGACGGGTGAAGTGACCGCTTTCGCCATAGGACGGAAACAGCCAAGGGCTGGCGGTGAAGGCCCCCGCAGCGTTGCGCAAGGCCACATAGTCCTTCATCGCCGCCTGCGCCCTTGAGCTCAGTGGCACGAGCCGCTCCTTGCCGCCCTTGCCCTTGATTTCGATGAGCCGGGCATCGCGCTGCGCCGCCTTCACCGGCAGTGCCACCAGTTCGGACACACGCAGGCCCGTGGCGTAAAGCACTTCGAGCAGCGTATAGAGCCGCGCGGCCCTGAGGCGGCGGCTGGCGGCCGTCTGCAAATCCTCATCGTCCCCCGCCTGCACCGCATCAGCAGAGCTGCGCGCGGCCTCGATCAGCCGGTCCACCTCGTCTTCGGAGAGAACCTTGGGCAGGGACTGGCGGCGCTTCGGCGCCCCTTGCGTGCGGGTCGGATCGTCCGTGCGCATGCCCTCGGCATAGAGAAACTTGAAATACTGGCGCAGGGCCGAAAGCCGCCGCGCCTGCGAGGACGGCGCAAAACCGCGCCCTGCCAGATCGCCGAGATAGGCGGAGATATCGTCCTGGCCCGCCAACTGCGGCGCGGTGGAGCCCAGAAAGTCTGAAAAATCCTCCAGATCGCGCCGGTAGCTTTCCAGCGTGTTGAGCGCCGCGCCGCGCTCGGCCGCGATCATTTCCAGAAAGGCTTCGATGCTGCTGTTCATGCTGGCTGCACCCTTGTAGCCGCCCGTCAGCGGGCAAAGCCATCCTTCTGCACCCGCACGGTGATCTCCCGCTCGCTCGGATGGACAAAATTCGCCAGCGAAAAGACGATGCCATAGCCAGCAGCCCCCAGAAGGGCCAGAACCAGGATCAGTCGGGTCAAGGTCGGCACGGCAAAAAACCCCAGAGAACCGGCAAGGAGAATCGGCGGCGGCTCGCCTTTCTTTTTGCGGCAGGCAGGCTCCCCTAGCAAGCCGCTTGTTTTTTGCCGGAATATGTTAAAAGGCGCTTCATGAACCGTTCAGGGAGGGCCAAGGTGAACGCAGCCGCATCGGGCACACAGGTGAAGGACGCACGTGCGGCCCGGATCGTCACCGCCCTTGGAAACCGCTCCATCGTGCTTGTCGGCATCATGGGCTGCGGCAAATCCAGCGTCGGGCGCCGCCTTGCCCAGCGCCTGGGCCTTGATTTCGTCGATGCCGATACCGAAATCGAGACGGCAGCCAACATGACGATCTCCGAAATTTTCGCCCTGCACGGCGAGCCGGAATTCCGCCGCGGCGAGGAAAAGGTGATCGCCCGCCTGCTGCAGCAGGGTCCGCAGGTGCTGGCCACCGGCGGCGGCGCTTTCATGAGCGAGGCGACACGCAACGCGATCAAGGCAAACGGTGTTTCTGTCTGGCTGAGAGCCGATCTTGCCACAGTGATGGTGAGGGTCCGCAAGCGCCCGACGCGGCCGCTGCTGCAAAACGCCGATCCGGAAGGCACCATGCGCCAGCTGCTGGAAAAGCGCGAGCCGGTCTATGCCCTGGCGGACACCACCGTCTGGTCCCGGGAAGTGCCGCATGAAGTGGTGATGGAAGACGTGATTTCGGCTGTCGAAAGCCATCTGAACCTGCGCACAGGCGGGACGAACAGCGAAGAGGGCCAAAATGGCTGACAGACTTGAGACCACGGCAGAGCCGGTAACCGTGCCGGTGAACCTGGGCGAGCGCTCCTATGACATCGTCATCGGCCGCGATGTGCTGACGGGCGCCGGTGCGCGCATTGCCACCCTCATGCCGGGCGCAAGGCTCGCCGTCATCACCGACGAAACCGTCGCCCGCACCCATCTGCCCGCGCTGTCGGCCAGCCTGAAGGCCGCAGGACTGGAACACACGGTCATCACCGTGCCACCGGGTGAGCAGACCAAATGCTATGCCCAGTTCGAGCGTCTGTGCGACGAGATTCTGGCTGCACGGCTGGAGCGCGGCGATGCGGTTCTCGCCTTTGGCGGCGGTGTCGTCGGGGATCTGGCAGGCTTCGTGTCGGCTTCCGTGCGCCGGGGCATGACCTTCATCCAGATGCCGACCACGCTGCTGTCCCAGGTGGATTCCTCCGTCGGCGGCAAGACCGGCATCAACTCCCGCCACGGCAAGAACCTGATCGGCGCCTTCCACCAGCCCGCCCTGGTGCTGGCCGATACGGCCATTCTCGACACGCTTTCGGACCGCGAATTCCGCGCCGGCTATGCCGAAGTGGTGAAATACGGCCTTCTGGGCGATGCAGACTTCTTCGAATGGCTCGACCTCAACTGGAGGGGCATCTTCGACGGCACCAACGCCCGTGAGGAAGCCGTGGCGCGCTCCTGCGCCGCCAAGGCAGCCGTTGTCGGCGCCGACGAGCGGGAAAGCGGCCAGCGGGCGCTGCTGAACCTTGGCCACACCTTCGGCCACGCCCTGGAATCAGCGGTCGAATACGACGGCACCCGGCTCGTGCATGGCGAAGGCGTGTCCATCGGCATGATGCTGGCGCATGAATTCTCCGCCCGCCTCGGCCTGCTGGCGCAGACGGATGTGGAGCGGGTCGAAACCCATCTCGTCAAGGTCGGTCTGCCCGTCCGCATGCATCAGATCCCCGGCCAGCTGCCGCCGGCCGAAACCCTCCTCGACAGCATCGCCCAGGACAAGAAGGTCAGCCGCGGCGCCCTGACCTTCATCCTGACCCGGGGCATCGGCCAGGCCTTCGTGGAAAAGGGCGTGGACCCGGCCACCGTGCTTGAATTCCTGAAGGAGAAACTTCAGCGATGAACGACACCACCCTCTGGTTCACCGGCGGCGCAATCCTGTGCCTGCTCGTCATGTCCGGCTTCTTTTCCGGTTCCGAAACGGCGCTGACGGCCGCGTCTCGCGCGCGCATGCACCAGCTGGAGAAGGCGGGCGACAGCCGCGCAAGCGTCGTCGCCAAGCTCATCGCTGCCCGGGAGCGTCTCATCGGCGCGCTGCTTCTGGGCAACAACATCGTCAACATTCTGGCCTCGTCGCTGGCCACCAGCCTGTTCCTCAGCCTTTTCGGCGAGGCGGGCGTTGCGCTGGCGACGCTGGTCATGACCGTGCTCGTCGTGGTTCTCTCGGAAGTGATGCCCAAGACCTGGGCCATCTCCAACCCGGACCGCTTCGCCCTTGCGGTTGCTCCCGCGGTGCGAATCATCGTTGCGGTCTTCGGTCCCATCGTGATCGGAATCGAGGCGATTGTCCGCCTTCTGATGCGGGCCATCGGCATCCGGGTCGATGACAATGCCTCGATCCTTTCCGCTCATGAGGAACTGCGCGGCGCCGTAGACCTGCAGCATCTGGAAGGCGGGCTGGTGAAGGCCGACCGCGACCGGCTGGGCGGCCTTCTCGACCTTGCCGAGCTGGAAGTCTCCGACGTCATGGTCCACCGCACGAGCATGATGGCGCTGAATGTCGACGAGGATGTATCCAAGATCGTCGATGCTGCTCTGGCCGCGCCCTACACCCGCATGCCGCTGTGGCGCGGGGAGAGTGACAACTTCGTCGGCGTGCTGCATGCCAAGGACCTGCTGCGCGCCCTGAAGGCGGCTGACGGTGACTTCGGCAAGCTGGACGTGATGAAAATCGCCACGCCGCCCTGGTTCGTGCCGGACACAACAAGCCTGCAGGACCAGCTCAACGCCTTCCTGAAGCGGAAATCCCACTTCGCCTTCGTCATCGACGAGTATGGCGAGGTGATGGGTATCGTCACGCTGGAAGACATCATCGAAGAAATCGTCGGCGAAATTGCCGATGAGCACGATGTCGAACTGAGCGGCGTGCGCCCGCAGGCGGATGGATCCGTGATCGTGGATGGCTCAGTGCCGATCCGCGACCTCAACCGCGCCAATGACTGGGCCCTGCCGGATGACGAGGCGACAACCATCGCCGGGCTTGTCATCCATGAAGCGCGGATGATCCCCGAGGAGCGCCAGATCTTCACCTTCCACGGCTTCCGCTTCACCGTGCTGCGGCGGGAAAAGAACCGCATCACCCGCCTCAGGGTCATGCCGCTGTCGGCCAAGGATCAGCGCCCTGCGCCGCAGAAGCGCGAGACAAAGGCGGCCTCCGGCAGCGCTTCGGGCTGAATGCAGCTCAGCCGGCCGGCTGGCTGACCTGACGGGCGCGCGGGTCCGGTTCATCCGGCGTGCGGGCCTCGATGGCCAGGGCATGCAGCCCTTCGGCAAAGAACTCCGCAGCCGCCTCATTGATGGCGCGGTGGCGGGCCACACGGCTCATTCCGGAGAAAGCCTCGGCCACGATACGGATGCGGAAATGGGTCTCTCCGCCCTCCCGCCAGCCGCCGTGCCCCTTGTGCCGGTCTGATTCGTCCAGAACGTCCAGCGCAGCGGGGGAAAAGATCGAAGTCAGCCTTTCGGCCATGCGGGTCTTGATACTCATGGCATCCCGTGTGAGTTATGGGCTTCATGCCCTGTGGCACCGGCACCACGCGCCGGACCGCAAGGCCTGTTCCGATACTCATTCCTCCCCTTTATTGTCCGGGTCAACCTTGTTCCGGGCACAAGCCCTGTCCATAATCGCCGCATGAAACTGGATTCCAAAATCTTCGACCGCATACGCGTCAAGCCGGACAGGGACCGGCTCGAAGAGGACACCTATCCCACCTGCCAGTTCCCGGGGTGCAACCGCCCCGGAACCCACCGTGCGCCGCAAGGCCGCGACCGGGAAGGCATGTTCTTCAATTTTTGCGTCGACCATGTGCGCGAGTACAACAAGTCCTACAATTATTTCTCCGGCATGAGCGACGATGCGGTGCGCGCCTATCAGAAGGATTCGCTCACCGGCCATCGTCCCACGTGGAAAATGGGCGTCAACCGGCAGGCGGCGGACGGGCCGGACGGGTTCGATCCGAGGGCCACGGGCCGCCAGCGCGCCCATGCGCGGCAAAATGCCGAACATGTGTCGCGCGCAAGAAAGCTACTGGCCCTTGAAAAGCGGTCCTTTGATGTGCTCAATCTTCCCGGAGAGGCACGCGGAGACGAAATCAAGGCGCGCTACAAGGAATTGGTGAAATTGCATCATCCGGATGCCAATGGCGGGGATCGTTCTTCCGAGGACCGCCTGCGGGAAATCATTCAGGCCTACAACGTCCTGAAGAAAGCCGGTTTCTGTTAGCCCGCCGTTCCGCGGGCATCCCCCCAACGACCCTGACCCCGGCCCGGCCGTGGCAGCGGAGGACCGATGACTGATACGAAGACCGTGGCTGAAAACACGCCTGACACCGAAATCTCCGTCGAGGAAGTCTTCGGCTTCCAGAGCACCCTGCGCGTGCCGGCCTACAAGACGGCCAACGAATATGTGCCGGAAGCTGATCCGGACTACCTGTTCGACCGCGTGACGACCCTCGCGATCCTTGCCGGCTTTGCCCGCAACCGCCGCGTGATGGTGACCGGCTACCACGGCACAGGCAAGTCGACCCACATCGAGCAGGTCGCCGCCCGCCTCAACTGGCCTTGCGTGCGCGTCAACCTCGACAGCCACATCAGCCGTATCGACCTCATCGGCAAGGACGCCATCGTGCTGCGTGACGGCAAGCAGGTGACCGAATTCCGCGATGGCATCCTGCCCTGGGCCTACCAGAACAACGTCGCCCTCGTGTTCGACGAATATGACGCAGGCCGCCCGGACGTGATGTTCGTGATCCAGCGCGTGCTGGAGTCCTCCGGCCGCCTGACGCTGCTCGACCAGAACCGCGTCCTGCGCCCGCACCCCTATTTCCGCCTGTTCGCCACCGCCAACACCATCGGCCTTGGCGACACCTCCGGCCTCTACCACGGCACGCAGCAGCTCAATCAGGCGCAGATGGACCGCTGGTCCATCGTCACGACCCTGAACTATCTGCCGCATGACAACGAGGTGGAGATCGTGCTGGCCAAGGCCAAGCACTTCCAGGGCGCGGAAGGCCGCAACACCGTGTCGCGCATGGTCCGCCTTGCCGACATGACCCGCAGCGCCTTCGTCAACGGCGACCTCTCCACCGTGATGAGCCCGCGTACGGTCATCACCTGGGCCGAGAACTGCGAGATCTTCGGCGACGTCGGCTTCTCCTTCCGCCTGACCTTCCTCAACAAGTGCGACGAGACCGAGCGCACGCTGGTGAGCGAGTTCTATCAGCGCTGCTTCGGTGAAGAGCTGCCGGAATCTTCCGTCAACATGGTCATGAGCTGAGGCAATGGCAGGTCCGGGCAGCAACAGCGGAGCCGGGGGCAAGGGGCAGTCGCCCACCGAGCCCTTCAAGCAGGCCCTCACCGGCACCATGCGTGCCATTGCGGGCAATCCGGAACTGGAGGTCATCTTCTCCGGTGACCGCCCGGGCCTTGCCCCCAATGCGGCGCGCCTGCCCGAACCGGCGCGCAAGCCGGGTCTGCGGGAGCTGACGATCACCCGCGGGCTGGGTGATTCCATGGCCCTGCGCATGGCCTGCCACGACGTGAAGGTGCATCAGCGCCACGCGCCGAAGGCCCCCGATGCGCGGCAGATCTATGATGCGGTCGAGCAGGCCCGCTGCGAGGCGGTGGGCGCGGCCCGCATGCCCGGCGTTGCCAGCAACCTTGCCGCCATGCTGGACGACAAATACGTCCGCCTCGGCTCTGCCGATGTGGCCAGCCGCGAGGAAGCACCGCTGGTCGATGCCCTGTCGCTGATGATCCGCGAGCGCCTGACCGGCGCCCCGCCCCCGCCAAGCGCAGGCAAGCTTGTCGACATGTGGCGCGGCTGGATCGAGCAGAAGGCCGGACACGATCTCGACCGGCTCGTCACCCGGTTTGAAGATCAGGCCGCCTTTGCCGGCCAGATGCGCAACGTGCTGAAGGCGCTCGACATGGCCGATGAGGCCGGCGACGAGAATGACGAGCACGACGATCCGGAGGAGAGCGACGAGCAGGGCCGCAACGAGGACGCGGAAACCGGCGGCGAGGCGGAAGAAGACACCGGCGGCGACGAAAGCATGCCGCAGGAAACGGAGATGACCGGCGAGGAAATGGAGGCCGGCGACACCGAAGCCTCCGAATCCGATTCCATGGAAATGGATCAGGAAGACCTCGATGCCGACGCTGAGGAGCCGGGCGAGAACCAGCGCCGCGAAGCCCCGCTGAGCAACCGCCCGGTCTCCGATTACCGCATCTACACGCCCCGCTTCGACGAGGTGGTGACGGCGGAAGACCTGTGCGACGCGGCCGAACTGGACCGCCTGCGCGCCTTCCTCGACAAGCAGCTCGTCAACCTGCAGAGCGCCGTGGCCCGGCTTGCCAACCGCCTGCAGCGCAAGCTGATGGCCCAGCAGAACCGCTCCTGGGACTTCGATCTTGAGGAAGGCATCCTCGACACCGCCCGCCTGACGCGCGCGGTGACGGACCCGATGCAGCCGCTCGCCTTCAAGCAGGAGCGCGACACCAATTTCCGCGACACGGTGGTGACGCTGCTCCTCGACAATTCCGGCTCCATGCGCGGCCGCCCGATCACGGTGGCTGCCGCCTGCGCCGATATTCTGGCCCGCACGCTGGAGCGCTGCGGCGTGAAGGTGGAGATCCTCGGCTTCACCACCAAGGCCTGGAAGGGCGGCCAGTCCCGCGAGGCCTGGCTTGCCGCCGGAAAGCCGGCTCAGCCGGGCCGCCTCAACGATCTGCGCCATATCATCTACAAGGCGGCGGATGCCCCTTGGCGGCGGGCACGGCGCAATCTCGGCCTGATGATGCGCGAGGGCCTCTTGAAGGAAAACATCGACGGCGAGGCGCTGGACTGGGCGCACCGCCGCCTGCTGGCGCGGACCGAAAACCGCCGCATCCTGATGATGATCTCCGATGGCGCGCCCGTGGACGACTGCACCCTGTCGGTCAATCCGGGCAACTATCTGGAGCGGCACCTGCGTTTCGTCATTGATGAAATCGAGAACCGGTCGCCCGTGGAACTGATCGCCATCGGCATTGGCCATGACGTGACGCGCTACTATTCGCGCGCGGTGACGATCGTCGATGCGGAGGAACTGGCCGGCGCCATGACCGATCAGCTCGCCGACCTGTTCCAGGACACCAATGTGGGCGCAGTGCCCCAGCGCGGGCGGCGCAAGCGCGCATGAGGAAGGCCTGGCTGGCGGCGGCAGCCGCCATCCTGCTGGCCTTCACCGGTGCGGCAGGCCTTCCGGAGGCCCATGCCGCACCGGTGCTGCAGGACGGGGAAAGCCTCTCCATCCGCACGCGGCCAATCACCCAGTTTCAGCGCGGCAGCGATGCAACCCGCTTTGGCAAGCTCACCTTTCTGGGCGGGCTGGACCTGTCCTTGCCTGCCAAGAAATATGGCGGCATCTCCGCCCTGATCACGCTGGAGGGCGGCGCGTCCCATCTGGCGGTGACCGATGACGCCCGCTGGATCGCCTTCGAGCTGCAACAGGACGCCAACGGCCGCCCGCTGGGCATCACGTCTGCCCGCACCGCCCTTGCACTCGATCCGAAGGGCGCCGTCCTGCAAAACAGCAAGGCCTGGGACACGGAAGGCATGACGCTTGGCATCAACGGCAAGCGGACGGAGCTGTTCGTCAGCGTGGAGCGGGTCAACCGCATCTACCGCTTTGCCTGGCCGCTGACGTCAGGCAAGGCCAGGGCCCTGTCGCAGGTGGAAACGCCGGAAGGCTTCCGCAAACTGCGCGGCAACAAGGGGCCGGAGGCACTGGCAGGCTCGGCCCTGTCCAGCCCGCTGAAGGGCGGTCTCGTCGCCATTGGCGAACGCAATCCGGATGCGGCGAAGAACACCCTGCCCGGCTTCATCATCGGCGGGCCATTGGCGGGCAGTTTCGAGATCGAGCGCTCCGGCGAGTTCGATGCCACGGAGGCCGAGTTCCTGCCGGGTGGCGATCTTCTGCTGCTGGAGCGGCGCTTCAACATGCAGGACTGGATCGGCATGCGCCTGCGCCGCTTCAAGGGCAGCGAGATCCGCCCCGGCGCAAAACTGAAGGGGGAAATCCTGCTGGAGGCAGGTCCCTCACATGAGATCGACAATATGGAAGCGCTCGGCATCCACAAGGATGCGGCCGGGCGCGTGATCCTGACGCTGATGTCGGACAACAACCGCTCGCTGCTGCAGCGCACGCTGCTGCTACGGTTCAGGCTTGATGATTGAAGGCAGATCAGCGGGAGAGCGGTGCGGAACCTGTGTCCTGCATCGGCCGGATGAACGCAAAGAGAATGCGGTAGGGCGCCAGCAGGAACAGGGCGACGGAAAGCTTCACCGTCAGATCGCCCAGGGCCCAGGAAATCCAGCGCGGCAGTTCCGCGGCGAAGATGCCGAAAAGCGGCGCGTTTTCGACGGCGAAGTCATCGTGATAGCCGAGCAGGCCGGTAAAGAGCGGCGAAAAGGCAATCGAGAAGAAGATCAGCGTATCGACCACCGAGCCGATGACCGACGAGACGAGCGGCGCCTTCCACCAGGCCGCGCGGCGCAGCCGGTTGAACAGCGTCACATCGAGAAGCTGGGCAATCAGGAAAGCCGAGCCGGAAGCCACCGCAAGGCGCGGCGTTGCCAGAACCACCGAAAGCAGCACCGCCAGCACAAAGCCGGCATAAACCACCCGGCGCGCAGCGGCAGGACCGAAGCGCCGGTTGGTGAGATCGGTGACAAGGAAGGCAGCCGGATAGGTGAAGGCACCCCAGGTCAGCAGGTCGGCCAGCTGAAGGCCGCCCACCGTTCCCTCGACGGGGAACTGGACCAGAAAATTGGAGGCCACAACGACAATCGCCATCGCAAGCACTGCGATGGCGATATCACCATTGGAAATGGCGTTTGTCTTGCTCATCCGGCAGCGGGCCGTCAGGCCGCAGCAGCTGCGGTCTGACGGCGCTTGACTTCTGCCTTGATCAGCCGTGCCTTGTTGGACAGCTCGCAGTCAGCAGCCTTCAGAAGGAAGGCATCCAGGCCGCCGCGGTGCTCGACCGAGCGCAGGGCATGGGCGCTGATGCGCAGCTTGAACGACTCACCCAGCGTGTCGCTGATGAGGGAAACGTTGCACAGGTTCGGCAGGAACCGGCGACGGGTCTTGTTGTTGGCGTGGGAAACGTTGTTCCCGGACATGACGTCCTTGCCGGAAAGCTCGCAACGGCGTGCCATTGGATCACCCTTTTTCTACTGGCCGGGGCCGCTGGGACCCGGTACGGTTACAGCCGGTATGGAGCGGACCGCGAGGTCCGGCAACATCAAAACCGGCTCATTTCGGAAAAATCTGGCTCCCTATACTGGCCTTGGCGGTCAGCGTCAAGGCTTCACCGCCTCAGGAAAGCGAAAGCTGCAAAATCCGATGCAGGATGCCGGAAATTAACCAAGCGGTTACCATACCGCCGAACAATTGGCATGATGATGCCGTTCGCTGCGCGCCAGCCGCGCCGGAAGGACATGAAAGAGTTCGCCAGGCAGGCAGCAATGGGGCGGCGGCTCCTGCCAGGAAAAGTTGTCACCAGGCACCGGACAAGGTGCCGAGGAGGTTCGACGTGTCGAGATACGTATTGAGCAGAAAGGCCGGAACCTTGCCCGCCACCCTTCGTGCGCTCGCCCTGACCTGCGCCACCGCCCTGCCCGTTTCGATGGCTTCCGCTGACGCCGGTGCCAAGACCGCCCGCATCGGCGGGCTCTATGACATCACGGTCGCGGGACTTGTCATCGGCAAGGGCAGCATGTCCATCGTGCTGCAGGGCAATGCCTATTCGGCCAAGGTCGGGCTTGAGCCCGCCGGCATCGGCAGCCTGTTTTCCACCGGACGCGGCGGCGCGGAGGCCACCGGCTGGCTGGTGGGCGGCAAAGTGGTGCCGTCCAAATATTCCATGGCCTCGCAGGCCGCCAACCGCGATTTCTACGTGCTGATGACGCAGGGCTCCGGCAATATCCGCGAAGCGGAGGCCGCGCCCCCCTTCAAGCCGGTGCCGGACCGCGTCGAAATCACCAAGAAGCACCAGCAGAACGCCATGGACCCGCTGAGCGCCGCTGTGATGCCGGTCGCCACGGGCAAGGACGCGCTGGGGCCCGCCGCCTGCAAGCGCAAGCTGCCCGTGTTTGACGGCTGGACCCGCTTCGACATCCAGATGGAATACAAGGAGATCAAGGAAGTCTCCGGCCGCGGCTATGACGGGCCTGTCGTCGTCTGCGGGGCGCGCTGGAAGGCGATTGCCGGCCACCGTCCGGGCAAGGAATCCGTCAAGCTGATGGAAGAAGCCCAGATGGAAGCCTGGCTGGCGCCAATGGGCCGTAATGACGTGCTCATTCCCTACCGGATCGTCATGCCCACAGCGAGCGGCCAGATGGTTGTGGAAGCCACGAAGCTGAACATCAACGGCCCCGGACAGGATCAGGCTGCCCGTTGAAGGCACGGATTTCCGGCCTTTTCAAAACAGGCCCCGGCGGTTTTGCCGGGGATCGCTTGCACCATCCTTAACCTCCTGATACAGCCCCGCTTGACTCATGGGGTCTTGCTCTCCAGTGTCGCGCCACAACATTAGACCCGGGACACACGGCGCGCGAAAGGTCCAGCCCTCTGCGGGCGGGACTGCAGCGGCCATCAGGTAAACGGTTCATGCACAGCTATCTGGAATTTGAAAAACCCGTCGCCGACATCATCGGCAAGGCCCAGGAACTGCGCGCGCTGGCAGCGACCGGCGAAGCGGTGAACGTGGATGAGGAAGTCGGCCGCCTTGAAGCCAAGGCCAGCCAGACCCTCAACGACCTCTATTCCAAGCTGACCCCCTGGCAGAAGACGCTGGTGGCCCGCCATCCGGACCGCCCGCATGCGGCCCATTACATCCAGGGCCTCATCGAGGACTTCACGCCGCTGGCCGGCGACCGCAAGTTCTCCGACGATCAGGCCATCATTGCCGGTTTCGGCCGCTTCCGGGGCCAGTCTGTCGCCATTCTGGCGCAGGAAAAGGGCTCGGATACGGAAACCCGCCTCAAGCACAATTTCGGCATGGCCCGTCCGGAAGGCTACCGCAAGTCGGTGCGCATCATGGATCTGGCCGACCAGTTCGGCATTCCGGTGCTGTCCTTCGTCGACACGGCCGGCGCCTATCCGGGCCTTGGCGCGGAAGAGCGCGGCCAGGCGGAAGCCATTGCCCGCTCCACCGACCGCTGCCTCAGCCTCGGCGTGCCGAACATCGCCACCGTCATCGGTGAAGGCGGCTCGGGCGGCGCCATCGCCATTGCCGCCACCAGCAAGGTGCTGATGCTGGAACACGCCATCTACAGCGTGATCTCGCCGGAAGGCGCAGCCTCGATCCTGTGGCGCGACAGCGCAAGGGCGCAGGAAGCGGCGACCAACATGAAGATCACCGCACAGGACCTCCTGAAACTCGGCATCATCGACGGCATCATCGAGGAACCGGCGGGCGGCGCCCACCGCGCCCGCGAGACGGCCATCGACCGCGCCGGCAAGGCGATCGACGAGGCGCTGAAGTCCTTCGAGGGCCTGTCCGCCGATGAGGTCCGCAAGCTGCGCCGCGACAAGTTCCTCGCCATCGGCCGCAGCCTCTGAGAGCTGCGCGGATGTAACCTTCTGAAACCGGTGCAGGGATGCCTGCGCCGGTTTTTGTTTTGACCGGTTCATCCCCTCCATCCGCCCGTTTTCTCTACGGTGATTTATGATCCAGCGTGGTACTGCCATCTTGCGGAAGAAGAGACGGCACCTTACCCTTGTGCCGGTGATGGCTTTGCCTGTCCTCAGCGGGAAGGCGGGCAGTTTTTCTTTCAGGTGTGACGGCAGATGGGCGTGATTGCCTTTCCGAAAATTCCGGGCCGCAAGGTGATCCGCCTGGCTGGCGCCCTGGCTGTGGCCACGCTTCTTGCCGGCTGCCAGTCGGGGGATGAATACGTTTCCTTCGGCCCCAAGCACCTGCGCGAGGTGCGCCCGGCCATCAAGGCGAAGTTCACCGAACTGAAGATGGATGCGCGCTCGCCCATCCTGATCCGCATCTTCAAGGAAGAAAGCACGCTTGAGGTCTGGAAGCAGAACCGGGAGGGCCGCTTTGCCCTGCTCGAAACCTTCGAGATCTGCAAGTGGTCCGGTGAGCTGGGTCCCAAGGTCAAGGAAGGCGACCGGCAGGCACCGGAGGGTTTCTACGAAATCACGCCGGGGCTGATGAACCCCAACTCCAGCTACCACCTTGCCTTCAACATGGGCTTTCCCAATGCCTATGACCGGTCGCACAACCGCACCGGCACGCATCTGATGGTGCATGGCGCCTGCTCCTCGCGCGGCTGCTATGCCATGACCGATCCGCAGATCGAGGACATCTATGCGCTGGCCCGGGACAGCTTCAAGGGCGGGCAGCGGTCGTTCCAGGTGCAGGCGTTCCCCTTCCGCATGACGGCGGAAAACATGGCGCGGCACAATGACAGCCCGCACATGGATTTCTGGCGCATGCTGAAGGTGGGCTATGACCACTTCGAGGTGACGAAGCAGGCGCCGAAGATCGATGTCTGCGAAAAGCAGTATGTGTTCAACGCCACGCCGCTGATGGCCAATGTGCCCTTCCGCGCCACGGCCAAATGCCCGGCCTATGAAGTCCCGCAGGCCATCCGTGTTGCCGTGGAAGCCAAGCAGAAGAAGGACGCGCAGGCCTTCGAAGTGGCGATGGCCAATATCCGGGAAGAGGCGGAGCGCGAAAAGCGCGCCAAGGAACGCGCTGCCCTGATCGCCTCCATCGTCAACCCGAAGTTCGGCAGCGATGACAAGCCGGAAGAGGCAGGCGAACAGGCGGCTGCCGCAACGTCTGCCGAAGAGGCTCCAGCAACACCGGCGTCCACCGGCGGCGTCTTCGCCAGCCTTTTTGCCTCGAAAGCCGGCCAGCCGGCAGAGACAGCACCTGGCGAGCCCGGGCAGACCGCCGCCGGCGCGGCATCACCTGCGGCCTCTCAGGCAGCCTCTCAGGCAGCCACCCCTGCCGCAGCAAAGCCGCAGCCCGCAGCGGAGGTGACGGCAACGGCCTTCGCTCCGGACGCTCAGGCTGGTGAACAGAAGCCCGGCTTCTTCAAACGCTGGCTGAGTTTCAGCGGCTCGCAAGACGATGACGCCACCCCGCCCCAGGTCGACCTGACCACCGTCACCACGGCGCCGAGGGTGAAGCCCTGAACCTCGCGGAACCTTAGGCCCAGATGGCGATGCGGTGGCCGCGGCTGTCGCGGGAGAAATCCTTCGGGAAGGGCTCCGCCCCGCCTGCCAGGATGCGCAGGGCCATGACGGCATTGACGCAGGCATCGAGGAAATCATCCGCCGCTGCCCCGCGCGGCGGCTTTTGTGACAGGAACGCGGGCTCAAGCCCGTGAGCGGCCAGACAGGCGCGGCGCTCGTCCATGCCCGCCGGGTTGATGCGGCTCTTGACCTTCTTCGGCAGGCTCATGGGCGCGCCGCCATTGAGCCGCCAGAAGGCCACTTCCGGGTGCACCTCGAACACGCGCTCTTGCCTCTCATCAGCCAGCGCCTTGTCCAGCTCGCGGATTTTCGGGAAGAGATGGAAGGCCTGTTTCGACACCTTGCGCGGCGGCTCTGACGTTTCCTGCGCGATGCGGCAGGCTTCCCGGTAGTCTTCGCAATAGACCGCGGCACGGGAAGGCACGGAAAACACCGAGGACTGGCGCATGCCCAGAAGCGGGCGCACATGCCGTTCCGGCCCGCGCCCCTCTGGGCCGATCCGGTCCGGCAGGCCGATGGGCATGTCCACGGCCAGAACCTCAAGCCGGGACTGAAGCGCCAGAAGATCCGCAAAGCGGGGCGTCACCAGCACCTGCGGCTGCGCGGTCAGGCTTTCGTCAAGAATCACCGCAATCCAGCCCGCCGGGCAGCCATCAACTCCGGCAACCCGTCTGGCCTGAGACATGGAGCCCGGCCCGGTCATCGCGCGCCGGCGCTCTCCATCACCCGGCGGGTGCTGACCAGCGCCATGGGGCGGCAGAGCGTCTGCTGTTCGGCGGCGTAAAGCAGCTCGTTGGCGCCCTGCTTCACCGTGCGGGCAACCAGCTCGAACACGGAAGCGGCCGCCCGCACCAGCGCCTCGTCCTCGTCCATGCCTTCCAGCAGACGGGCCATGAACAGGGCGGAGAAGAAATCGCCCGTGCCATGGGGCGGATTGTCGATGGCCGCGTGTTCGGCCGCAACGGCGCCGCGCCGGCCCACCAGAAGGTTGGAGATGGAATTGCGCCGCAGCGCCGGGGCAGAGGTGACAACCACCCGTTCCGGCCCCAGATGCCGCGCAGCGGACAGGGCCTGCAGCTCCGAATCGGTTGGCCGCCCGGTCAGCCAGGCCAGCTCGTAACGGTTCGGCGTCGAGATATCCGCCAGCGGCACCAACTCGTCGCGGATGGCGGCAGCGGTTGCCTCCGGCACATAGAGGCCTTCCAGATCGCCGATCACCGGATCGCAGAGATAGGTCACTTCGGGCCGCAGCTTGCGCAGCGCCTTGATCAGCCGCGCAACCGCTGTGGCCTGTTCCGGCGAGCCAAGGTAGCCGGTGATGACCGCACCGATCTCCGGCAGGAAGGGGGAAGCTGCCAGATCCGCCGTGATGGCGTCGAAATCCGTCATCGGCGCAACGATGCGCTGACCGCGCCCGACCAGCGGCTGCCAGGGCAACAGGATGGTCGGCAGATACCACACCGGGAAGCCCAGACGCTCCAGCGCGAAGACCGCACCGCGCCCGCCCACACTGCCACGCACCACCTGTGATGTGATCACCAGAATGGCCGGCTTTGCACCGCCGTCCTTCACCGCATTCAGCATTCCGGCAACTCCTGTTTCAGCACTGCGGCCGGGAGGGCGAACTCACTCCTGCGCAGCGGAGGGCAATTCCAGCGGCTTGCCCGAACCGTATTTCTGCTCGATATAGCCCAGCACCATGGCCTTGAAGTCGTCCGCGATAGAGGGGCCGCGCAGGGTCATGACCTTCTCGCCGTCGATGAACACAGGGGCGGAAGGCGATTCGCCCGTGCCCGGCAGCGAGATGCCGATGTCGGCGAATTTGGACTCGCCCGGCCCGTTGACGATGCAGCCCATCACCGCGACGTTGAGGTTCTCCACCCCCGGATACTGCTCGCGCCAGACCGGCATCGACACGCGGATATGCTCCTGAATGTCGCTGGCCAGCTCCTGGAACACGGTCGACGTGGTGCGCCCGCACCCCGGACAGGCCGCCACCACCGGCACGAAGGCGCGGAAGCCCATCACCTGCAGCAGCTCCTGCGCCACCTGCACCTCGCGCGAGCGGTCACCGCCCGGCTCCGGCGTCAGCGACACGCGGATGGTGTCGCCAATGCCCTGCTGCAGCAGAATGCCCATGGACGCCGCTGAGGCGACGATGCCCTTGGTGCCCATGCCCGCCTCGGTGAGGCCCAGATGCAGCGCATAGTCGCAGCGCGCCGCCAGATCCGCATAAACGGCAATGAGGTCCTGCACATTGCTGACCTTGGCGGACAGGATGATCTTGTTGCGGGCCATGCCGAGGCCTTCGGCCCGCTCGGCCGAGAGAAGCCCGGACTGGATGATCGCCTCGCGCATGACGGCAGACGCCGCAATCGGATTGGCGCTGGAGGCGTTCTCGTCCATCAGCTTCGTCAGAAGCTCCTGATCGAGCGAGCCCCAGTTGACGCCAATGCGCACCGGCTTGTCATATTTCTGGGCGATGTCGATGATCTGCGAGAACTGGGTGTCGCGCTTGGCCTTGAAGCCCACGTTGCCCGGATTGATGCGGTACTTGGCCAAAGCCTCGGCACAGGCCGGATGGTCAGCCAGCAGCTTGTGGCCGATGTAATGGAAATCGCCGATCAGCGGCACATTGATGCCGATGCGCTCCAGCCGCTCGCGGATGCGCGGCACGGCCGCGGCGGACTCGTCCCTGTCCACCGTGATGCGCACCAGCTCGGACCCGGCCCGCGCCAGCGCGGCGACCTGCGCCACGGTGGCATCGGCATCCGCCGTGTCCGTGTTGGTCATGGATTGCACGACGACGGGCGCATCGCCGCCCACCATCACGGAACCCACCTGCACGGCAACCGACCGGCGCCGGGGCAGGCGCATCGGGACATACTCGCTCATCAGATCAGCCAACCTCGTATTCACCCTCCGCCCGCACCGGGGACGGGCGCTTTTCATGGCCTGATTAAATTGGCTCTCACATAAGGGCAATCAAGAACCGCACGCAAGGCGCGATGCAGCGCATCAGCGCGGCAAACTGTGATCCGGAGCACTTGCGCCGCCCCGCCGGACCGGCCTATAGACCTGATGATTGCACTTGGCATTTCCTGCAAGTGACAAGACCAGCCTGGAGCCCCCATGTATTCGGATATCCTGCATCAGTCAGCGACCCTGATCCGCCAGAACATCAACATCGCCTTCCGTATTGCCGGATCGTGGATGGTGATCATGCTGGTCATCAATGCCCTGACCGATGCAAGCGAAGGCATCCCGGGCCTGAATATCATTCTGGCCCTGGCCGGTTTCGTGCTGTCACTGGTCAGCGGCGCCTCCATCGCCAGCGGCTGGCACCGGTTTGGCCTGCTGCAGGAACAGCCCGGCCTCATCCACCTGCGCTTTGGACTGTATGAGCGGCGGGTACTCTGGCGCATGGTGCAGACGGCCCTGATCCTGATGGGGCCGATCATCGGCATCATCCTCGTTGCCATGATGTTCAACGCTTTCGTGCCGCATATCATCATGGTGGTGCTGCTTGCCGGGCTGACGGTCCTGACCATTGCGCTGATGTACCGCATCAGCTTCATCGTCCCGGCCTCTGCCGTTGGCCACCACCTGCCGGTGGCAGAAGCCTTCCGCATCAGCAAGGGCTATGCCGGGCCGATGTTCGTGACAACGCTTCTGCTCAGCATTCCGGTGATCCTGGTCCTCGGCCTTGCCATTGCAGGCGGATATCAGATCCTCGCCGGTGGCTCGATCATCCTCGGCTTCGTGGTTCTGGCCGTCTTCGGCACGCTGCTGCAGATCATCACCACCACCATTGGCCTTGCTGTCGTGACCGTGGCCTACAAGGACGTCGCGGAAAAACTCTGGGCTGAAAACCCGGACAATCCGATGTTCGCCCAGCACTGACGGACAGCTGCAAGCAGGCGGGGCAGCGCCCTGCAAAAGCTCAGGCTTTCATTACCGATTTGTCACGCAACCGCATCAGCGCAACTGCGTTGTTGCAGTGCAAGGCAGCTTCATGTGAAGCTGCGGCCGGAATTCGGTCAGGGAGCCTGAAAGACATGCTGAAGAACAGAAACGCCGTCATCACCGGATCCACCTCCGGCATCGGCCTTGCCTATGCACGGGCGCTGGCAGCCGAAGGCGCCAATGTGATGATCAACGGCTTTGGCGACAAGGACAAGATCGAGGCCGAGCGCTCCGGCATCGAAAAGGACTTCGGCGTCCGCTGCCTCTATTCGCCCGCCGACATGACCAAGGGCGACGAGATCGCCGCCATGATCGCCACGGCGGAGAAGGAATTCGGCAGCGTCGACATCCTGATCAACAACGCCGGCATCCAGCATGTCTCGCCCATCGACGAGTTCCCCGTCGACAAGTGGAACGCGATCATCGCCATCAACCTGTCTTCGGCCTTCCACACCATCCGCGCCGCCCTGCCGGGCATGAAGGCGCGCGGCTGGGGACGGATCATCAACACCGCCTCCGCTCACGCGCTGGTCGCCTCCCCCTTCAAATCCGCCTATGTGGCCGCCAAACACGGCATTGCAGGCCTGACCAAGACGGTTGCGCTGGAAGCTGCCGAAAATGGCGTCACCGTCAACGCCATCTGCCCGGGCTATGTCTGGACGCCGCTGGTCGAGGCCCAGATCCCCGACACGATGAAGGCGCGCAACATGACCGAGGACGAGGTCAAGCGCGAGGTGCTGCTGAAGGCTCAGCCCACCAAGGAATTCGTCACCGTGGAAGAAGTCGCGGCTGTTGCCGTCTTCCTGTGCTCGGATGCAGCCAAGTCCATCACAGGCACGCTGCTGCCCGTCGATGGCGGCTGGACGGCCCAGTAATGACAGAGGCCAGAAAGCGGAACGTCCCGCCGCGCAAATCCGCACCGGGGCGCAAGGTCATCAATCTGGCCCTTCAGGGGGGCGGCGCCCATGGCGCCTTCACCTGGGGGGTGCTGGATTATCTTCTGGAAGATGACCGCTTCGAGATCGACGGCATCAGCGGCACCTCGGCCGGCGCGATGAATGCGGTGGCCCTGGCCTGCGGCCTGCACGAGGGCGGAGTGGAGGGAGCCCGGGAGCGTCTGCGGACCTTCTGGAAGAAGGTCAGCCAGCACGCCTATCTCAGCCCGATCCGGCGCTCACCGCTGGACATGGCCCTTGGCCAGTGGAGCCTCGACTTCTCGCCGAGCTACATTGCCATGGATCTCATCTCCCGCTTCGCCTCGCCCTACGAGTTCAATCCGCTCAACATCAATCCGCTGCATGAGGTGCTGAAGGAGATCATCGACTTTGACTCCGTCCGCGCCTGCGGGCGTGTGCGGGTGTTCGTGTCGGCCACCAATGTGCACACCGGCAAGATCAAGGTTTTCAGCGGAGACGAGCTGACGGCCGATGCCGTGATGGCCTCCGCTTGCCTGCCGCAGGTGTTCCAGGCGGTGGAGATTGACGGCGTGCCCTACTGGGACGGCGGCTACATGGGCAACCCGCCGCTCTATCCGCTGTTCTACGAGACCGGCACGCAGGACCTGCTGCTGGTGCAGATCAACCCGATCGAGCGCAAGGAAACCCCGAAGACGGCCCGCGAAATCCAGAACCGGATGAACGAGATCACCTTCAATTCCACGCTGTTGCGCGAAATGCGGTCCATCGAATTCGTGCTGCGCCTTCTCAACGAAGGCAAGCTGAATGAAGAGGACTACAAGAAGGTCAATTTCCACCGCATCGACGGAGAAGCCCTGAAGCCGCTTCAGGCCTCCTCCAAGTCCAATGCGGAATGGGCCTTCATCGAGGAGCTGTTCTCCATCGGCCGCAAGACCGCAGCCGGCTGGGTGGAGCGCAATTACGATGCCGTTGGCGAGCGCTCGACCGTCGATCTGCGCTCGGAGTTCCAGTGATTAATAGAAATTAACCGGAATTTGCATTCTGCCATGCATAATAAAATCAATAACAAAGATAAACATCATTAAACCAAATAAAACGCACGAAGATCAGTTTTATCGACAAAGAAAACCTTTTGGAAACCACTCCAATCCTAATGTCGGGAAGCTGATTGTCAGGTTGTGCGTCGTCAGCGATTGCGGACGGAAGGAAGTGGCACTGCGACCCGCTACTTCCTTCCGGCCCGCAGCACTCTTCCCCTCCATCTTTGAAATGCAGACCGGGACAAGATGTCCGGCTGTGCAACTCTGTGCTTTCCGCCCGGCCCGGTGAGGGCTAAAAGAGGCGCGGGGGCGCAGGAGGTTGGACATGGCACTGCGATTGACATCGAAACTTGCAGGAGCGCTCATCCTGACGGCCCTCGCATTGCTGCCGCAGGGCTCGCGGCGCGCCTTTGCACAGACGGCGGCCCCGCAAGGCACATTCGACCAGATCACCGCACAGAATGGCTGCCCCGGCTGCGACCTGAAGCTGGAGAGCCTGCGCACATTGAAGCTGGACATGCCGGATTTCACCGGCGTCAACCTGCGCGAGGCCGATCTGAAGGAAGCCATTCTCACCGGCGCCAGGCTCGCCGGCGCTGACCTGCGCCGCACGGAACTGGAGCGCGCCAACCTCGATGGGGCGGACATGACCCGCAGTTCCATGCGCGGCGTGGATCTGGAGAAGGCATCCCTGATCAAGGCAAGGCTGTCCGGCTCAGACATGCGGGACGCGGATCTGAATGACGCAGTGCTGACCAGCGCCAAGCTGGACAACACGGATCTGCGCAACGCCAAACTGACCCGCAGCATAGCCATCGGCGCCAATTTCTCCGGCAGCAAGATGGACGGAGCAAGTCTGGAACGGGCGGACCTGAGCAGTGCCATGCTGGACAATGCCCGCCTGCCCTATGCCGGTCTCGACCGGATCATCGCGGTGGATGCCAGTTTCCGCAATGCGGACCTCAGCGGCACCCGCATCACCAGCGGCGACCTCACCGATGCCGACCTCTCGGGCGCCAACATGACCGGCGCACTGCTGCGCAACACCCGCCTGCCCGGCGCAAAGCTGAAGGATGTGCGCGGGCTTGACCCCAAGCGCATGATCAACCTGTGCGGCGACGCGCGCACCGAATTGCCTGCCGGCTTCGAGCCGCTGAAGCCTTGCTCGTGAGTGGCAGGGATAGAATCAAAAGGGCCGCCCCACCGGACGGCCCTTTTTTCATGTCTGTCAGCGGGTAATACCAATGCTCCATGAGCTTGACTGATCGAGCATTGGTTAAGCCCGTGCGGCGCTTGAGCATTTTCAAGGCGTGATGCGTCAGCATCGAAAGCCTTGGTATAACGCAACTCAGAACGCGTCGAAGGAGAACCGGTAGGTCACGCCGGTGCCGATGGTGTACTGGTTGCGGCTGCCGCGGTTGCGGACGATCGGGCTGCGGGCCGCATCGCCGATCAGCCGGTCATAACCGCCTTCCACATGCAGCTTCACCTGATCCGTCAGATCATAGCTGGCGCGGGACGCAACGCCGATGCTCTTGAAGCCGCCGCTGGCGCGGAACTCGTTGAGCCCGCTGGCCTGGGCCTCTGACGGCGAAACGCTGAAGTAGGTGTCCATGTAGCGGCTGGAGGCAAAACCGAGGCGCGGACCGGCGCTGAGCTCCAGCTTCGGCATCGGCTTCATGATCAGGTCAGCGCCGATCTGACCGGTCTGCCCCTTGTGACCGTTGAAGCCCTGGCGCAGCTCGCCGAACACCCGGAACCCATCGCCCTGGAAACCGGCACCCAGCCCTGCTTCCAGCGCCCAGTCCACCTTGCGGGTGCCGCTGAGCTTCGATGTATCGGTCGGACGGCGCTGTCCGATGAAGTTGAAGGACGGGTAGAAATAGATGCCCGTGCGCGCCTGGCCGTCAGCCACCTGCCCCAGAATCGGCAGATAGAAGCGGCTGACGTAGATCAGCGGAACCGGTGACACCAGATAGGTATCCGCGCCGTCGTAACGCGGCTTGACCAGGGCACCGACACCCAGATCCAGCACATACTGATGGCCGGAGGTGCCGCTGGAGGAACCATAGGAATAATCCTGCGCGGCCGCCGGAAGGGAGGCACCGGCAAGAGCGGAGGTCAAGGCGAGAAGAGCGAACTTGCGCATCATGGGTGGGGTCTGTCCTGAACGAACTACTGAGTGGGACGGATCTTAAGGCAAATTGCGATAAAGAGTTTAACAAAAGGGTAATTTTAACGAGCTGTTGCCAATGAGCACCGCACGGATTTGCAACCCGCTCTGCAGACATTAAAAAAGGCCGCCTTGCGGCAGCCTTTTTCGAAACTGGAGCGGGCGATGGGATTCGAACCCACGACCCCAACCTTGGCAAGGTTGTGCTCTACCCCTGAGCTACGCCCGCACAAATCCGGCAAGCCGGATGGGTATCCTCAATGACGCTGGACCAGATTGCCGATTGACCGGAAACTGGAGCGGGCGATGGGATTCGAACCCACGACCCCAACCTTGGCAAGGTTGTGCTCTACCCCTGAGCTACGCCCGCTTAAGCGCTGCAGAAAGCCGTCTTGCGAAGGCCCGCCGCTGAGGTGGGCTGTATATGAACCAAGCGGCCTGCGAATGCAACAGGCTTTTTTGACCCGGCTACGGCTTTTTCCGCCGTGTGGACGAGCTGTGGACAGAAGGCCGCAACGCGCCCTTTGCCTGCCCGCGGGAAGCCTTGCCGCGCAAGACCCTGATCAGCTAGAAGCATGGAAAGAGAGAGATTTTGCGGCCTAAGCGGCGGGCGGGAAGCGGGAGACGGCATGATGGCAACACGCAGCGAGCTGCTGGCATTTCTGGATGATCTTGGGCTCGAAACCAGCACCACGGATCACCGGCCGGTGTTCACGGTGGCGGAATCCGAAGACGTGCATGCCATGATCCCCGGCGCCCACACGCGCAACCTCTTCCTGAAGGACAAGAAGGGCCGCATCTTTCTGGTGGTGGTGCTGCATGATGCCACGGTGGATCTGAAGCAGATCCATACGCTGATCGGCGGACAGGGCCGCGTCTCCTTCGGCAATGCTGACCAGCTGATGGAATGCCTTGGTGTGGTGCCGGGCTCCGTCACGCCTTTTGGCCTCTACAACGACCGGGAAGCGCAGCGCGTGACGCCCATTTTCGACGCGGCGATGATGCAGCACGAGGTGCTGAACTTCCACCCGCTGTCGAACGATGCCACCACCACCATTTCCCGTGACGGCCTGCTGGCCTTTGCCCGCGCCTGCGGGCATGAGCCGCAGGTGCTGGCGGTAACGGAAGAGGCGAAGGCGCAGGGTTTGTAATTCCCCCGCCGCCGCGCCATGTTAAAGACAAAGCGAACTCCTGACGGCTCACGCGCCATGCTGTTGAGCCGTCCTTGTGACGACAAGGGAAAACGACGATGAGCGGTGGAAACTTCAGCATGGGCGGTCAGGCCGGCGGCTCCTTTGGCGGCAGCTACGGCAGTTCCGGTTATGGCAGCCAGCAGCCTCAGACCCCGGCTCCGGCGGCAGGTGCAGACAATCTGATCTTCGACGTCACCACCCCCACCTTTGCAAAGGCCGTTCTGGAGGCCTCGCGCAACCAGACGGTGCTGGTGGACTTCTGGGCCCCCTGGTGCGGCCCCTGCCGCCAGCTGACCCCGGCGCTGGAAGCCGCCGTCAAGGCCGCCAAGGGCGCCGTGCTGCTGGCCAAGATGAACATTGACGACCATCCGGAAGTGGCGGGCCAGCTCGGCATCCAGTCGATCCCGGCCGTCATTGCCTTCAAGAACGGCCAGCCGGTCGATGGCTTCATGGGCGCCCAGCCGGAAGGCCAGATCAAGGCCTTCATCGAGCGTGTGGCGGGCCCTGCCCCTGCCTCGCCGGTGGACACCTATCTGGCCGAGGGCGAGGCCCTGCTGGAAGCCAAGGATTACGGACAGGCCGCCCAGATGTTCGGCGGCGTGCTGCAGATGGACAGCGCCAACACCCGCGCCCTTGCCGGTCTTGCCCGCTGCTATCTGGGTGCCGGGGATCTGGCCCGCGCCCGGCAGGCGCTGGAGATGATCCCGGAAGAGGCCCGCAAGGACGCGACGGTCGCAGCTGCCTTTGCCGCGCTGGAACTGGCCGAACAGGCCGAACAGCTGGGCGATCTTGCCGGGCTGCAGGCGAAGGTGGAGGCAAACCCCGACGACCATCAGGCCCGCTTCGATCTGGCGCTGGCGCTGAACGGGCGCGGTGATCATCAGGGTGCCGTCGATCAGCTGATCGGCATCATCCGCCGCGACCGCAGCTGGAACGAGGACGGCGCGCGCAAGCAGCTGCTGCAGTTCTTCGAGGCCTGGGGCCCGAAGGAGCCGGCCACCAATTATGGCCGCCGCAAGCTGTCGTCAGTGCTGTTCTCCTGACCTATATGTCCCTTGGCGGGCGTTTGTCCGCCCAGGGACAATCCATGCGAGGTGACACGATGAAGGCGGGAAACGCGAGCTACACGAGTATCAAGGACCTGCCCGCGACGCTGCCCGTCTTTCCGCTGCCCGGCGCCCTGCTGCTGCCGCGCACCCAGCTGCCGCTGAACATCTTCGAGCCGCGCTATCTGGCCATGGTGGATGCGGCCCTTGCCGGCCAGCGGCTCATCGGCATGGTGCAGCCATCCATCACTGACGTGCAGGACGGATCAAAGCCCGCGCTGTCCCGCGTCGGCTGCGCCGGGCGGATCACCTCGTTTCAGGAAAGCGGCGACGGCCGTTACCTGATCTCGCTTCAGGGTATCGCCCGCTTCCGCATCACCGAAGAGCTTCCGGCGATGACGCCCTTCCGGCAGGTGGCCTGTGACTTCCTGCCCTATCTGCCCGATCTGGAGACCGGCCGCGGCGAAGGCGAGGTGGACCGGGAAGGCCTGCTGCGCGCCTTCCGCGCCTATCTCGACGCCCATGACATGGAAGCGGACTGGGACAGCGTGGAGCGGGCCGAGACGGAAGTGCTCGTCAATGCCCTGTGCATGATGAGCCCCTACGGCCCGGCGGAAAAGCAGGCCATGCTGGAAGCCGCCGACCTCAAGACCCGCGCCGAGACGCTGGTCGCCATCACCGAGATTGACCTGGCGCGCAGTGCAGGCCATGAGGGTGGCCCGACCCTTCAATAAGACCCGAAAGACCGGAACGCCCAGATGACGGAAACCGCCGCTTCACACAGTGCCAGACAGATCGACCGCAAGATGCTGGAGCTTCTGGTCTGCCCGCTGACCAAGACCACGCTGGAATATGATGCGAATGCGCAGGAACTGATCTCCCGCGCCGCCAAGCTGGCCTATCCGATCAAGGATGGCATTCCGATCATGCTGCCGGACGAAGCGCGCAAGATCGAAGACTGACCACCGCTCGGCGAGAATAGCTTAACCGCCACATACCGCCTCAAGTGCGGCCATCAGCGTGTCCGGCTCGCCGGTCACATGCAGTGTCTTGATGCGGGCGGTGGAGCCTGCCGCGAGGGATACGGCGGATTTGGGCAGGCCAAGGGTTTTGGCCATCAGCACCTCAAGCGCGGCATTGGCCGCGCCCTTTTCCGGCACGGCCCGCACACGCGCCGCCAGCACCTGGCGGCCATCGGACAGGGCGGACAGGCCATCCACCCGGTCATGACCGGAACGCGGCGTCAGGCGCACATCGACGCTGACCCCGCCTTTGACCGGACGCCAGGGCCTATCCGGCCCCGTCATCAGAAGACGGCGGGGTAGATGTAGCGGATGATGACGTTCTGCAGCAGGAAGATCAGCAGCAGCAGCACGATGGCCGAAAGGTCCAGCCCGCCGACCGAAGGCACCACGCGGCGGATCGGGCGCAGCAGCGGCTCGGTGAGGGCATAGAGCGTCTGGCCGATGGTCGCCACGAACTGGTTGCTCATGTTCACCACATTGAAGGCATAGAGCCACGAGAAGATCGCGCTGGCGATGATCACGTAGGTATAAAGCTGAAGGACCAGCATGAGCACGTCCAGAATTGCACGCATGAATGAGTTCCGCTTTGTGATGGCGTTCCGTTCTCCATGATGTAGCGGCGCACAGGTGCCGCCGCAAGGCATCATGTTGAACAGGATTAAGTGACGGGCACTTGCGCTGCCCCTGGCTTGCGCGCCAGAGGCACCAGACAGCACCGCGCTCCCACCCGCACCAGCAGGACGCGGCAGGGCGTAAAACCACGTGCTTGACAGATCTTCGGAGCCCCTCCTAAATTCCGCCACCTGCTCAGGGGCCGTAGCTCAGATGGGAGAGCGCTGCAATCGCACTGCAGAGGTCAGGGGTTCGATTCCCCTCGGCTCCACCAGCAGGTTTTTTATTTTGATTTTCCCTTCAGTTTCAAATCTGTGACGCGGCAGGTCCAGCCACCTGCACGCCCATTCTGCGCGGCCTGCCATAAGCGCTCACAGGCAAATCTGATTGCTCTCTGACGCCCAAGCACGGCGCAATCACCGTTCATATATCGATATATATCCCCTTTGACACAAAATGGATATCAATCCATACTCTTTCAGCATCAGAAAGAATATGGATGAATATACCGTGCCAAGCGTCAAAGACACCGCGATGCGCCAGTATGCAAGGCTTCTGGACCGGGCGGGAGAGCAACTCGGGCAAGTGACCCCTCCTGCCGGCGGCTGGATTGCGGCCATGCGCAAGGCTCTCGGCATGTCCGCTCCGGCGCTGGCACGGCGGCTGGGCGTGACAAAGGCGGCGGTCTATCAGGCAGAACGCAAGGAACTGGAGGGCGGCGTAACCCTGCAGCACATGGAGAAGCTGGCCGAGGCTCTGGGCGGGCGCTTCGTCTATGCCATCGTGCCGGAGGGCAGCGTGGAAGAGATGCTCGAAGCCCAGGCCCGCAGCAAGGCGGAAAGCATCATCCGCCGCGCCAGTGCGCATATGGCACTGGAACAGCAATCCCTCACCCAAGATCAGATTCAGGCCGAGATCGGCCGGCTGAGCAGCGAGATCTTGCGTGAAAGGCCTTCGGACTTCTGGGAGAAACCCTGATGTTCAGGGAGCCTGAAGGCGCAACACCTCTCGATCCGGACGAGATGGAAGGGCTCAAATTCACGCATATCACAACGCGTGGAGAGCTGGATGAACTGGAGCAGGCCAACATCATCCAGGGCCTGCGCTGGCTTTCGCGCAGGCGCGGCGGCGATGTGCTGACCGATGACTTCCAGCGCACGCTTCACAAGCGGTTGTTTGGGGAGGTCTGGTCATGGGCCGGAACCTACCGGCTTCGCGAGAAGAACATTGGAATCGATCCGGTGCAGATTGCCGTGCAACTGCGCTATCTGCTCGATGACGCCGCTTACTGGGCGGAAAATGCGACATTCAGCCCACTCGAAGCCGCATCGCGGTTTCACCACCGGCTGGTGCAGATCCATCCCTTTCCAAATGGCAACGGCCGCCACGCCCGCATCTCTACAGATGTCTACCTGGAAAAGCGTTTCGGTCATCCCCCGGTCGAGTGGGCCAACGGCTTCGACCTGCAAGCAGACAACCTGCGCCGCACCGCCTATATTTCAGCATTACGGGCCGCAGATGCGATGGATATGGAACCACTCCTTCGCTTCACGGGAGCAGTGTAACACCTCCCACCTCGACGCCCCCTCCCATCCGCGCTAGATATCAGCCCTTGATCCTTTCCATTGCGGGCCTCCCCTCATGACTGATGCATCCCCCTGCCCCTGCGGTTCTGGCCAGGCCCTTGCGCTGTGCTGCGGGCCGGTGCTGGCGCGCAAGGTTGTGGCGGGGACGGCGGAGGCGCTGATGCGTTCGCGCTATAGCGCCTATGTGATGCAGGACATTGCCTATCTGAAGGAAACGCTCTGGCCGAAATATCAGCCGGGCTTTGATGAGGCGGCCACCGCCCGCTGGGCATCGGAGAGCCGGTGGACGGGCCTCAAGGTGCTGAAGACCACCGGCGGCGGACCGGATGACCGGGATGGAACGGTGCTGTTCGAGGCGCGGTATCTGTCTTGTGCACAATTGCACATCCACCGGGAACTCAGCCGTTTCCGCAAGAAATCCGGCCGCTGGTACTATGTCGACGCCATGGAGGAGACATGAGCGCGGCAACTCGCCACGCCGGTGCTGACTGATCTGAGGGAACAGACGGAACGGGACGCGAACCCCATTTCCAAACCTCTGGAGACACGTAATGACACGCAAGCCACCGCTCCCCCTTCTCACCGTCTTCCTTCTCATCAGCGTCGGCGGCGGACTTCTGATCGGCGCCACGAACCTGCCCGGCGACTGGTATGCCGGTCTCACCAAACCCTCCTTCACCCCGCCCAACTGGCTCTTCGGCCCGGCCTGGACCGTGCTCTACATCCTCATCGGCATTGCCGGCTGGCGCAGCTTTGGGGCCTGTGCAGGCTCCACCCTGTTCCGGCTGTGGGCGCTGCAGATGGTGCTGAACTTCGCCTGGAGCCCCACCGTCTTCACCCTGCACCGGCTGGATGCGGGGCTCGGCATCATCCTGGCGCTGCTGGCGGCGATCCTCGCCTTCATTGCGGTGGGCTGGCGTCGTGACAGGCTGGCGGCCCTGCTCTTCGTGCCCTATGCCGCCTGGGTCGGCTTTGCCACGGCGCTCAATCTTGCGCTGGTGCAGCTGAACTGACCCCGCCTTTGGCTGGATGGACTGTCAGCTTTACCAAGGTTATTGCACCGCAGCACGGAGGGGGATAGGCTCCGCCTCCGGTTTGTGACGGGACAAGGCCATGCTTCAGCGGGCAGCAGATTTCGGCAGCTTGCGGCGCCAGTTCACCTGGCAGCTGCCCGAGCGCTACAACATCGCATCTTCCACCTGCGAGGCATGGGCCGCCGCTGAACCAGAGCGGCTGGCCATCCGCGAGATTGGCGAGGACGGCAAGGCCACGGACTGGAGCTATTCGGCGCTTGAGCGCGCCTCTGCACAGCTTGCCAACGCGCTGTCTGCAAAAGGCATATCGCAGGGCGACCGGGTGGCCCTGCTGCTGCCGCAATGCGCCTGGACGGCGATTGCCCATCTCGCCATCTACCGCATGGGTGGCATTGCCGTGCCGCTGGCGGCCCTGTTCGGCCCCGAGGCCCTGCGCTACCGGCTGGGCGATTCCGGTGCGCGGGCGCTGATCACCAATGATCAGGGCCTTGCCAAGGTGCTGCCGCTCAAGGCAGATCTGCCGGGGCTGGAACTGCTGATCACCACCGGCGCGCCGGACGGCGGCAGCGAGAACCTCTCCGCCCTTTGCGCCAGGGCACGGGACAGTTTCGCAACCCTGGACACCAGCCTCCATGATCCGGCACTGATGATCTACACCTCCGGCACCACCGGCCAGCCCAAGGGCGTGCTGCATGGCCACCGGGTGCTCTTGGGCCATCTGCCGGGCATCGAGCTGTCACAGGAATTTCTCGGCCAGCCGGGCGACCTGCTGTGGACGCCGGCCGACTGGGCCTGGGCGGGCGGGCTGCTGAATGCACTGTTCCCGGCCCTGCATCTGGGCGTGCCGGTGATTGCGAATGCTGCGCGCAAGTTTGACCCGGAGGCCGCCTTCGCCCTGATGGAGCGGGAGGGCGTGCGCAATGCCTTCATCCCGCCCACGGCGCTGAAGATGCTGCGGGCGGTGGACAGCCCCGCCAAGCGCTTCCGCCTTGCCCTGCGCAGCATCGGGTCTGCGGGCGAGTCACTGGGCCGTGAGGCCTATGACTGGGCGAAGGCTGAGCTGGGCCTGCCGGTGAATGAATTCTACGGCCAGACCGAATGCAACGCGGTGCTCGGCTCTTGCGCGGGGCTCGGCATCAGCCGGGCGGGCGCCATCGGCGTTGCCATTCCCGGCCACGAGGTGGCGGTGATCGATGAGGCGGGCAATCCCCTGCCGCCCGGCACGCTGGGGCAGATCGCCATCCGCCGGCCCGATCCGGTGATGTTCCTCAGCTACTGGAACAAGCCGGAGGCCACGGCGGAAAAGTTCATCGGCGACTGGATGACGACCGGCGATCAGGGCGAGATGGACGCCGATGGCTATGTCCATTTCACCGGGCGCGATGATGACCTCATCACCTCCGCCAGCTACCGCATCGGCCCCGGCGAGATCGAGGATTGCCTGTTGACCCATCCGGCGGTGGCGCTGGCTGCCGTCATCGGCAAGCCGGATCCGCTGCGCACGGAAATCGTCAAGGCCTATGTGGTGCTGGCAGATGGCCACAAGCCGTCGCCAGAGCTGGAAGAGGCCATCCGCATCCACGTGCGTGACCGCCTCTCGGCGCATGAATATCCGCGCGAGATCGCCTTCATCAAGGAATTGCCGATGACCACCACCGGCAAGATCATCCGCCGCACCCTGCGGGATCTGGCAAGGAACGGCGGTTAAGCAAGGTCAAGGCGCGATGTGTCAGGCTCATTGAAGGCCGGTATCAGCCCCAGTCTGCGCCCGAAAGCACATCAAGCGGCAGTTTCATGTAGCGTCGGCCGTTTGCTTCCGGCTCGGGCAGGCGCCCGCCATTCATGTTGACCTGCAAGGCATGCAGGATCAGCTTGGGCATCGGCAATGTTGCATCCCGCGCTTCACGGGCAGCCACGAACCCGGCCTTGGACCGGTACTTGGCCATGTGAATATTCGCGGCCTTCTGCGCTGCCACCGTGGACTCCCACTGCGGCTCACGCCCACCCGGCTGATAGTCATGGCCGGTGAATATCCGCATCTCGTCCGGAAGCGCCAGAATTGCCTGGATCGTGTCCCACAGCGCCTCCGCGTTGCCACCGGGGAAATCGGCCCGTGCGGTGCCGCTGTCCGGCTGGAACAGCGTGTCATGCACGAAGGCTGCATCCCCGATCACATAGGTGACCGAAGCCAGCGTATGCCCCGGCGAGAACATCACTCTGGCCGGGATTGAGCCCACCATGAATGTGTCCCCATCAGCAAACAGCCTGTCCCACTGATGGCCATCGGCAGGGAAATCCGGCCAGTTGTAGAAGCCTTTCCAGAGGTTCTGCACCGCGGTCACCTTTTCGCCGATGGCGGTGGGCGCTCCGGTCTTTTGCTTGAGATAATGGGCGGCAGAAAAATGGTCAGCATGCGGATGAGTGTCGAGGATCCAGGTTACGCGGTAGCCCTTGTCAGCCACAAAGCGCAGGATCTCATCGGCATGGTCTGTGCCGGTCTGGCCGGACTTTTCGTCATAGTCATAGACCGGGTCGATGATGACGCAGTCTTTTGTGATGGGATCTGCGGCGACATATTGCACTGACCAGGTCCGGGGATCGAAAAAGCCGGTCACTTCGGGTTTTGCGGTCATGGAAAGGCTCCTTTCGGGAAAAGCTCAGGGATGGGCGGCGGTGCTGGCGGCAAGCCAGTTCAAGGCGCCAGTCGAATCGCAGCCAGCGCGGCCCGCCAGATCCGTCAGTTCTCCGGCGCTCATGCGTCCGGACAGGACTTCGCCGATGGCCCAAAGGGTGAAGGACCTTGCGCCTGAGCGGCAATGCGCCAGCACAGGACCGGATGCAGTGTCGAGCGCGGCGCCAAAACCAAGCGCCGCTTCTGCGCTCAAGGTGGCGTCCGTCACCGGCAGGTAGACATAGCCAAGCCCGGCTGCCGTGCCTGCACGGCCAATTTCGTCCTGTGCGGGCTGACCGGCTTCTTCACCGTCCGGCCGGTTGTTGACTATGGCAACAAACCCGAGGCGCCGGATTTCGGGGATGTCTGCGGCAGAGATCTGGCCTGTAACAGACAATTTGCTGGTGATGCGGATTGGGGTCATTTTGCTGGTTCTCACGGAAGGGCGGTTGGCTGGCGGAGGCGGAACCGCCTCCGCATACCGGTCAAAGGCTGCGGGTCGAGAAGTACCAGTCGACGGTGTTGTAGCCTTCGCCAGCGCGGGCTTCGGCTTCTTCCGGCGTTTTTGGGGCAGGCACGATGACCGGCTGTCCCGGCACCCAGCCCTCGGGCACGGCGCAGCTGTTGGCATCGGCCGTCTGCAGGGCCACGACAAGGCGGTGAATTTCCGCGACCGCGCGGCCCGCGTTCATCGGGTAATACAGCATGGCCCGCAGGATGCCCTCGGGGTCGATCACGAAGGTGGCCCGCACCGCCGCCGTGTCAGAGGCCCCCGGCATGATCATGCCGTAGTCATGGGCAACCTTCATGCTGAGATCGGCAATGATGGGAAACCCGATATCCGTGCCGAAGTTCTGCTTGATGTTGCGCGTCCAGGCGATGTGCGAATGAGTGCTGTCGATGGACAGGCCTAGGAGCTGGGTGTCAATCGCGTCGAACTGGTCCTGCAGTTTGGCAAAGCCAATGAACTCGGTGGTGCAGACCGGCGTGAAATCGGCCGGATGCGAGAACAGAACCAGCCACTTGCCCCGGAAATCCGCCAGCGTCTTGCGCCCGTGGGTCGTCGGGGCATCAAAATCCGGGGCAGGCTCGTTGAGACGGGGCAGGCCTTGCGTCGTGGTGGTGGAAGACATCTGGGAACCTCTCTGTTTCATGCTGTCGGTGACAAAGAGGTAGACGGCCCCCAATAATATATGAAATTGATTATATGACTAAGTCTTATTGAGATTTTCAATGATATGCCCAGCCTTCGCCAGCTCCGCTTCCTGACCGCTCTTGCTGATACGCTGAATTTCTCGCGTGCAGCTGAAATGTGCCACGTCACGCAGCCAACCCTGTCCACGGGCCTGAAGGAGCTTGAAGGACGCCTTGGCGTGGTCCTGGCCGAACGGACCCGCCAGTCCGTGATGCTGACGCCCGCAGGCAAAGACATTGCAGCCCGGGCGAGGATCGTGCTCGCCGGGATCAAGGATATCGAGACCGCGGCACAGCAGCGCAGCGGCGCCCTGCAGGGAGAAGTCCATCTGGGTGCGATCCCGACGGTCGGTCCTTTTCTTCTGCCCCGCGCCTTGCCGCAGATCCGGCGCAAATGGCCGGACTTGAGGGTTTTCCTGCGCGAAGAACTCACGGAGAGCCTTGCAGCAGGGCTTGCAGACGGCCGGCTTGACGTGATCCTGGCTGCCCTTCCACACGATCTCGGTGATGCGGTTGTCGAGCCCCTGTTCCAGGACGGCTATCAGCTTGCAGTCAGCACAAGCCATCCTCTGGCGGCGCAAGGACCGGCCAGCCCAGAGGATCTGTCCCAAACTCCGCTGCTGCTGCTCGAGCGCGGCCACTGCCTGCAGCGCCATGCACTTTCAGCCTTTCCCGGCATCGATCTGCGGCCGGACGAAAGCTTCGCGGCAACCAGTCTGCCCACGCTGGTCTCAATGGTCGAGGAAGGGCTCGGCATCACCCTGCTGCCCAATCTGGCGGTTGATGCCGGAGTGACACAGGGCCATGAGCTTGCATTGCTTCCATTGCCCGGCACCTGCCCGCGTCAGGTGGTGCTGGCATGGCGGCCCGGCTCTCCCCATTCGGCAATCTTTCTGGAGATGGCCGCCCTGTTCAGGCAGGTGCATGCCGCGGCACAGCGCATGTGACGTCCGCCAGCATATATTTTGCCGGCTTATGATCCATATTTCAGGTCCGCTTTCCGGATGCTCTAACGCCGCCGCAAAACCCGCCGCGCCAGCGCCTTGGCGGCGCGGAAGGCGAAGGCATCCAGCTTGTGCAGCCGGTGCAGCAGAGCGCCCGCCGCACCGCGCATCAGCACGGGATGGGCATAGGCCATGCGCCCGCGCCACAGGGGCTCGATCATCGGATGGCCGGGCACGGCCAGCGAATCCCCGCCGAGCGGCAGCGCCGGATCGGCAAGCGTCGTCCGCATGGCATGCAGCGCCAGATGCTGGCCGGGCGAAAAGCGGGCAAAGCCTTCGTCAAAGGCAATCTTCCAGGCAAAGGCACGCCCGCCTGACGTGATAACCGCGAGCAGGGCCAGCGGCTTGCCATCGAGCCGCATCCGGTCCAGCCGCAATCCATCCAGGCCCGCGAGCCGGGCGGCAAATCCTTCCGCAAAGCGGCGCGTCGCCTCGCGGCTCGCCAGCGCCGTCGCGCCCCTGCCCTTCCAGCCGGAACGCTCCAGCGCCAGAAACTCTGCCATTGCGGCCAAGGCTTCAGCGCCGATCAGGCTGTCGAAGACCAGTTCACCCTCTTCCGAGAGGCGGCGCTTCAGCCGCTCCATCTCCTTGCGGCGCTTGGTGGTCAGGGCGGCGGCAAGCTGGGCCTCGCCCTCTGCACCGCCATCGTGGGACGCGCGCTCTTCCACAGGCCCTTCCAGCCAGCGCCAACTGACGGCGGCCGCCGTCAGCCGCTCCGTCACGGCACCGGCCACGGGCAGAAACGGCAGGCGCAGGACCGGAGACCCGGCGGCAGCTGTCTCCAGCAGCAAGGCCAGCGCTTCATCCGGCGCCTGCGGATGCACCAGAGGAACACCAAGCGGGCCATATTCTGCCGCCCAGAACGTCCGCTCCCGGAAGAGGAAACCGCAGCGCCGTAGCGCAACGGGAGCCGCTGCCAGCCAGTGCCCGCCACCCCTTTCGCGCACCACGGCAAGCCTCAGGTCAGACGGCCCGAGATGGGCGGCATAAGGCACAAGAAAGGCCGGGGAGAAGAAGGGGTTGGGGCTCAGCGCCTCGCCGGCAAGTGCTTCCCATTCCGGCGCATCGGCCACCGGCAGCAGCAAGCCTTCCAGTTTTTCAGCCGTTTCAACCATTGCGCCCCTCCCGGCGCAGCGCGAGGGAGAAGGCGAAGGGCGCAAAGGGCAGCACGCCAAGGCGGCGGCGGGCCACAAAGATCAGCGCCAGCGCCTCGCCGGTGATGGCAAGGGATGTTGCAACAGCCGCGCCCATCAGCCCGAAAGGCGGGATCAGCAGCAGGTTCAGCCCCACATTGAGCACGAAGACGCCGGAATAGATGGCCGCACAGGCCTTCTGCAGGCCGCACATGGTGAGCAGCACATCCGCAGGCCCGGCGCTGGCCCGCGCCAGCACGCCGATGAGCAGCACGGCGATCAGCGGCGTGCCCGCCTCGAACCCCGGCCCGAACAAGGCCAGCAGAAAGGGCGCGGCGGCGATCAGCACGCCGGCAGCCCCAACCGAGGGCCAGAAGGTCCAGAACCCGGCCCGGCGCACATAGGCCTCAAAGGCGCTGCGGCCCGCGGCCTCATGAGAGGCGCCATGCAGGGCGGCGAAGCGGTGGGCGGAGGCGGCACGCACGGCGAAATAGATGAAATGCACCAGCGCCAGTGTTTTTGAGGCAGCAAAATAAACCGCCACTTCGTCGGGGCTCTGCCAGAAGCTGACCATGATCACATCGGCGCTGGTGACGAGCTGTAGAAAGCCCTCCACCAGCAGCATGGGCAGGGAAACCGCCAGCCACAGGCGCGGCGCATGGGCCCGCGGGCCCGCGGGCAGCTGCCGGCCAATCACCCGGTTCAGCCGCCACAGCTGGTCCAGTGCCACCAGAGCACTGGCAACGGCCCCGGCCAGCACCGCGGTGGCGGCATTCACCGCAAGCCCCGCCTGAAGGGCGAGGAACAGCAGCAGCAGGATCAGCAAGGGCCGCCAGATGAAGCTGGGCATCAGGCCCAGATCCGGCCGGTCATGCACTCTTGCAATGCCATCCTGCACACCTGCGAGCGCAAAGGACGGCAGGGCCAGCATTGCCAGCATGAGGGGCTGCACATAGGCCGGATCGAGAATGGGACGCAGCAGCAGCACCATCAGCGCCACGGCCGCGCCGATGACGCAGGCCACCAGAAAGACAATCACCCGGCTGGCCGTGAGATAACCGCGCAACAGCGCCAGCGCGCCCTCACCCCGGTAAAGCGGGATGAAACGGCCGGGTGACGAGGAAAAGCCGAGGCAGGCGAACAGGGCGAGGATCATCACCACGGTCCAGACGACCGAATAGATGCCGTAGTCAAATGCGCCCATCCAGCGGGCCATCAGCACTTGTGCCACATAGGCGAGCGCAGCACCGGCAACGCGGATGGCCAGCGTCACCAGCGCGGCCTTGCGGGCGCCCCCGCCTGCAAGGCGCAGCCAGAGCCGCTGAAGACCCGTTGCCTGTTGCCCGGCCTTTCCGCCGCCGTCTTGCGCCTGCACCAGATCCAGCCCCCAGCCCCTGCCCCTGCCCCATTGCACATCCATTGACCGCACGATCCTGCCACGGCGGACTTAAGATTATGCCAAGGCCGGATCTTCTATCCGGCGTCAGACCTCCAGCCGCGCAATCACCGGAACGTGGTCGGAGGGCTTTTCCCAGCCTCTCGCAGCACGCAGCACTTCGATGCCGCGGGCGTGCGGGGCAAGGCTCTGGGTCATCCAGATGTGATCGAGACGGCGGCCCTTGTCGGCAGCATCCCAGTCCTTCGCCCGGTAGCTCCACCAGGTGTAGAGCTTGTCGGACATGGGCACGTGCTGGCGCATCACATCCACCCAGTTGCCGCCGGTGCGGATGGCTTCCAGCAGTTCCGTCTCCACCGGCGTATGGCTGACGATCTTCAGCAGCGCCTTGTGCGACCAGACATCATGCTCATAAGGCGCGACGTTGAGATCCCCCACGACAACGCCCGGGCGTGACGCCTCGTCCCCGGCCAGCATTGCCTTCATCTCGGCCATGAAGTCGAGCTTGTGGCCGAATTTCTCGTTGATCGTCCGGTCCGGCTCGTCGCCGCCTGCCGGCACGTAGAAGTTATGCAGGCGGAACGAACCGCCATTGAACGGCACGCTGGCGGCAATGTGCCGGGCATCGCCCTTGCCGCAGAAATCCCGCCGCTCGACAGCCTCCAGAGGGCGGCGCGAGACAATGGCAACGCCGTGGTAGCCCTTCTGGCCACTGATCTCCACATGCTCATAGCCCAGCTTGCGGAACGCGCCGAACGGGAAATTGGCATCCGGGCACTTGGTTTCCTGCAGGCACAGCACATCCGGCGCGTGGGTGCTGAGAAAGGTTTCGACAATCGGCATGCGCAGCCGGACGGAGTTGATGTTCCAGGTGGCAAGGGTCAGGCGGTCGGTCATGAAGAGGTCCGTAGGTGTGAGCCGGGACAGGCTGTGCGGCGGGCGTGACAAGTCTGGACAAGCACGTGACCCGGTGTTGCCCCGCCCGTCAAGCCGGTTTCAGAGCGCAAAGACGGTGCACCACAGGCGGGGTAACCGCAAATGCCCCATTCCCGCCACGATTTTTCTACGATCCGTTAGGACTTTTCGCGCAATTTGACGCTAGGTGTTTGTAATTCGTTAACCCGGAGGAACACGTGTTCCGGCGCCCGCGCTTCCTTGCCATGCTTGCCCTTACCGCGCTTCTGTCCTCCTGTTCGGGGGTGGAGTACCGCGATCCCATGCCGCAGGACTTCCCTGTCCACGGCATCGACGTGTCCCGCTGGCAGGCGGAGATCAACTGGCATGAGGTCAAACGGGACGGTGTCGAATTTGCCTTCATCAAGGCGACCGAGGGCGGTGATTTCATCGACCCGATGTTCGTGACCAACTGGTATGCGGCCAAGGAGGCCGGTGTGCCGCGCGGTGCCTACCACTTCTATTATTTCTGCCGCCCTGTCGAAGAACAGATCGCCTGGTTCATCCAGAATGTTCCGCGCGATCCGCAGGCCCTGCCGCCGGTGCTCGACATGGAGTGGAACCACATCTCGAAAAACTGCCCGAAACCGCCCCCGGCCGACAAGATTGCCGCAGATGTTGGCGTGTTCCTGGATGCCGTCGAAGCCCATTACGGCAAGCGCCCGATCGTCTACACCACCATCGACTTCCACCGGGACGTTCTGGTCGGCAAATACACCGCCCACGACTTCTGGCTCAGGTCGGTCGCCAGCCATCCGAGCTACAAATACGACCGGCGCGACAACTGGGTCTTCTGGCAATACACCGCGCAAGGCACCATCAAGGGCATCAAGGGCCCCGTCGACCGCAATGTCTTCTTCGGCACCCGGTCCCAATGGCAGCAGTGGCTGCGTGGCGAACTGCGGCGCAAGTGATCGCAGCCTGAAATAACGCATGGCGCCATATAACGTCATGCGTTATAGTTACCCATGATCCAGAGCTTTGCCGATCCTGAAACGGAACTCATCTGGTCGGGGCGCGTGAGCCGGCGCCTTCCGTCCGCCATACAGTCCGTTGCATTGCGCAAGCTCCGCATGCTGAATCAGGCAAGGGTCATCAATGACCTGCGCGTGCCACCGGGCAATCGTCTGGAGGCCCTGAAGGGCGATAGAACCGGCCAGTTCAGCATCCGCATCAATGATCAGTGGCGCATCTGTTTTGTCTGGCAGGAAGGAGGTCCGGCACATGTCACCATCACCGGCTACCACAGCTGATCTTTTGCCGAACCCGCATCCGGGCGAGGTTCTGCTTGAGGACTTTCTCAAGCCGATGGATCTCAGCCAGAATGCCCTTGCGCGCGCGCTGGATGTGCCGCCGCGGCGCATCAATGAAATCGTGCTCGGCAAACGGTCCATCAGCGCTGACACGGATCTGCGGCTTGCGCGCTATTTCGGCGTCTCGGAAGGGTTTTTCCTTGGCCTTCAGGCAGACTATGACCTGATGCAGCGGCGCCGTGAAATCGCAGAAGATCTGGCTCAGATCAGTCCCCGCGCCGCATAGGCTCAATCCGCCAGCAGGACAATTTCCTCGCGGCCTTCGCAGGTGGCGAGGGCCTGCACGGCGGTGCGGCCGCCGCCGATCGGAGCATCCGGCCAGATTTCGGCCAGCGGCACCAGCACGAAGGCCCTTTCGCCCATGCGCGGATGGGGAATGGAGAGATGCTCCTCCTCCACCTGTTCACCGCCATAGATCAGCACGTCGATATCGATGATGCGCGGGCCCCAGCGCACGTCCCGCACCCGGCCCAGTTCCCGTTCGATCTCAAGGCACCGGCCCAGCAGGTCACGCGGGCTCAGCACTGTTTCGATGACGAGGCAGATGTTGCGGTAGTCATCCTGCGGGATCGGCCCCCACGGCGGTGTGCGGTAGGCAGACGAAACGGCGCGGACGGAGATGCCCTCGCTCGCATCAAGCCGGGCGATGGCGGCGGCCAGATTGGCCTTCGGATCGCCCATATTGGAGCCGAGGCCCAGCGCCGCGCGCACCGCGTTGTCAGCAAGGCTCATTCAGACGGCTTCCCTTTTCATGGCAGCAAAGATCTTCGCCGCCTCCACATGCGGGCGGACATCGTGGGCGCGCAGGATCGCCGCGCCCCGTTCCAGCGACAGAAGATGCACCGCCAGCGAGCCGTAAAGCCGCTCCTGTGGCAGCACATCCAGCACCGCGCCGATCATGCGCTTGCGCGAGGCGCCGCTCAGCAGCGGCAGGCCATGCTTGCGCAGGCTTGCGAAGCGGTTGAGGACGAGGAAATTCTGGTCCACCGTCTTGCCGAAGCCGAAGCCCGGATCGAGGATCATCTTTTCCCTCGCAATCCCGGCGCGCTCTGCCAGCTCCATCGAGCGTTCGAAGAAGCGGTCGATGTCGGCGAGAATGTCGATGGCGGGATCTGCGGCCTCGCGGTTGTGCATCATCACCACATGGACGCCCGCTTCGGCCACAACATCTGCCATGGCCGGATCTTTCTGCAGGCCCCAGACGTCATTGACGATGACCGCACCGGCGCGGCAGGCGCGGCGGGCGGTTTCCGCCTTGTAGGTGTCGATGGAGACCGGGCAGCCCAGCGCCACGACGGGCTCGAGAACCGGAGCAAGGCGGGCCCACTCGTCGTCGAGCGAAACAGGAGCCGCCCCCGGCCGCGTGCTTTCGCCGCCGATGTCGATGATATCGGCGCCTTCGGCAATCATCTGCCGGGCATGGGCGATGGCCGCTTCCGCTGCCGTGTGCTGCCCGCCGTCGGAGAAACTGTCCGGCGTGACATTGAGAATGCCCATCACATGCGGGCGGGCAGGACCGGCAAGGTCCGGCAGCTGATAGGCAGCCTGTGTCATTGAGGAAGCTCCCGCAAGATCGAAGGCGCTATGTCGCGCTTTGCCGGGGAGAGGTCAAGCTGCAGGACGGTTGCGGCACAGAAAACGCCGCAAAGACGCCGGTCAGCTTTCGCCCTCACCGTCCTTCGCCCTCGCCAGCGGCGTCAGAGCCAGGTAGAGCCCCGCCCCCAGCAGCATCATGCCCGGCGCGACGATGATCAGCGCCAGCACCGGATCCCCCAGCCACGCCGCCACCAGACTGCCGAGAATTCCGGTGCCGAACTGCAGAAACCCGGTCAGCGAGGAGGCAGAGCCCGCGAGCTGCGGAAAGCCCTGCAGCGCCGCCGTGGTGGCAGCGGGCAGAAGGCAGGCCAGCGAGAAGGAGAACAGGCCCACCGGCAGCATCACGCTGAGAAAGCCCGGCGCAAACAGCGCGTGGGAGACGATGATCGCCGCGGCAGCCAGCGCCATGCCGCAGAGCGCGGGCGGCACCAGCAGGCCCGCATCATGCCGCCGCAGCACCCGCGAGGCGACAATGGTTGCCGCCATGAAGGAACCGGACTGGACGATCATGCCGAGGCCGAATTCGCTGGGCGTCAGCTTCACGTGGTCGATCAGCACGAAGGGCAGGATGGTGGCCAGCGTGTAGATGGTGCCGATGCCAAACCCCACCAGCAGACTGGGCCGCAGAAAGGAGGGGGTTTTCAGCAGCGTCAGATAGTTGATGACAAGCCGCGCAGGCTGAAGATTGGCCCGGTCGATGTAGCGGTTGGTCTCCGTCATGAAGATCCACACCGCCGCCAGCAGGACCGCGCCATAGACGATCATGAAATAGAAGATCTCACGCCAGCCGAAGAACTCCAGCGTCAACCCGCCGATGGTGGGCGAGATGGCCGGGCCGATAGCCAGCATCATCGCCACCGTGTTCATGATCCGCGCCGAGGTCTGCCCGGTGAACTGGTCGCGCACGATGGCGCGGGACACGGAAACGCCGATGGCCGCGCCAATCCCTTGCAGCGCGCGGGCGGCAATCATGCCCTCGACACTTGGCGCGAAGGCCGCCAGCAGGGTGGAGGCGAGATACAGCAGCAGGAAGGCAATGGTGACCGGACGGCGGCCGAAGGCATCCGTCAGCGGTCCGCAGATCAGCTGCGTCAGGGCAAAGCCGGTGAAATAGGCCGTCAGCGTCAGCTTGATCATCGAGCGCGTCGTCTCGAAAGCATCCGCCAGCACCGGCATGGCCGGTGTATAAAGCGCCATGGAAATTGGCCCGATGGCCACCAGCGCCGCGCCGATCAGGGCGGTGCGCCTTTCGCTCATGGGAGGTGTCACGCTGTCCCGCATCTGATCCATCCGTTGTGCGGGCCCCTCCCTGCCCGGGAAATCCGAATTCCATCCTTCTGGCTTCTGGCTGCAGGCTTCTGGCTGCAGGCTTCTGGCTGCAGGCTTCTGGCTGCAGGCTTCTGGCCTCAGGCCCGGTCTGCAGCCTCCGCCAGATTGCTGCGCACCTGAAGCAGGACCCGCACCGCGGCTGCGGTTTCCTCCGGGGTCATGCCGTGGCTGATTTCCGCGCGCACTTGCAAAAGCGCCTCGTCAATCTTGGCCAGCACACTCTGCGCCGCTTCGCCCAGAACGATGATCTTGGCGCGCCTGTCCTGCGGGTCGGCCTCCCGGCAGATCAGGCCCGCCTGTTCCAGCCGGTCGAGATGCCCCACCAGCGTCATCGGCTCGATGCCGAGGATGCCTGCCAGCACGCTCTGGCGCTGATCTGGCAATTGCCGCACCATGTTAAGCGTCCGGGCCTCCGCCGCCGTCAGACCGCAGTCCACGCCGCTCAGCGCCGCCTCGAAGCGCTGACGGATCAGCCGGCCGACGTCGGCGACAAGAAAACCAAGGGTCGGATCAGCCACGCAAGGCACCACGCAGATTTCATAAGAAAGACATATAGTAAGGCTACCTTACAATTAGAGCGGCAGCTGATTTGCGTCAAGATGCGCTGCCGCGTTGCACAAATGGCCGCCGCAGACTATACAGGGCGCGAATTTCCGCCCGTGAGCACCAGCGGGCGTCAGCCACAATTTGAAGACAAGCACTGCGGGCACCCTGCCCGCAGTGTCTTTTGGAGCCCTTAATGAAGCTGCGCAATATCGCCATCATCGCCCACGTCGACCATGGCAAGACAACCCTAATCGACGTCCTTCTGAAGAAGTCGGGCTCCTTCCGCGAGAACCAGCGCACGGAAGAGCGCATGATGGACTCCAACGACCTGGAGCGTGAGCGCGGCATCACCATTCTGGCGAAGGTGACTTCGCTGGTGTGGGGCGACACCCGCATCAACATCGTGGACACCCCGGGCCACGCCGACTTCGGCGGTGAAGTCGAGCGCATCCTGCACATGGTGGACGGTGTGGTTCTGCTGGTGGACGCCGCCGAAGGCCCGATGCCGCAGACCAAGTTCGTGCTCGGCAAGGCCCTGAAGCTCGGCCTCAAGCCGATCGTCGCCATCAACAAGATCGACAAGCCGGAGCAGCGCGCCGAAGAAGTGCTGGACGAAGTGTTCGACCTCTTCGCCGCCCTCGACGCCAACGAAGAGCAGCTCGACTTCCCGGTTGTCTATGGCTCTGCCAAGCAGGAATGGATGGCCAATGACCCGGCCGGTCCGGCTGAATCCATGGGCCCGCTGTTCGACCTGATCATCAGCCACGTTCCGGCACCGACGGCAGAGGAAGGCTCCTTCCGCATGCTGGCGACCACCATCGAAAGCAACCCGTTCCTGGGCCGCATCCTGACGGGCCGCATCGTTGCCGGTGAAGCCATTCCGAACATGCCCATCAAGGCCCTGTCGCGTGAAGGCAAGGTGGTTGAGAGCGGCCGCATCTCCAAGGTGCTTGCCTTCCGGGGCCTCGAGCGCCAGCCCATCGAAAAGGGTGAGGCCGGTGACATCGTCTCCATCGCAGGCCTGCAGGAAGCAACCGTCGCCGACACGCTCTGCTCCATGGACGTGAACACCCCGATCATGGCTCAGCCGATCGATCCGCCTACCCTCTCCATGACCTTCTTCGTCAACGACAGTCCGCTGGCCGGCACCGAGGGCGACAAGGTGCAGTCGCGCGTCATCCGCAAGCGTCTGATGGACGAGGCGGAAGGCAACGTTGCGCTGAAGATCGAGGACACCCCGGAGGGCGACGCCTTCATCGTGTCCGGCCGTGGCGAACTGCAGCTCGCCATCCTGATCGAAAACATGCGCCGCGAAGGCTTCGAGATCTGCGTCGGCCGTCCGCGCGTGGTCTTCCAGTTCGACGAGAAGGGCAACCGCCTGGAGCCGATCGAGGAAGTCACCATCGACGTGGATGAGGAGCATTCCGGCGTCGTGGTGCAGAAGCTGTCCGAGCGCAAGGCCGAGCTGCGCGAAATGCGCCCCTCCGGCGGCGGCCGCACCCGTCTGCAGTTCTTCGCCCCCACCCGTGGCCTCATCGGCTATCAGGGCGAGCTGCTGTCCGACACCCGCGGCACGGCGATCTTCAACCGCGTGTTCCACGAATACGCCCCCTACAAGGGCGACATTCCGACCCGTCACACCGGCGTGCTGATCTCCAACGGCGACGGTGAAGCCGTGGCCTATGCCATGTTCAACCTGGAAGACCGCGGCCCGATGATGATCGATCCGGGCGTCAAGGTGTATCAGGGCATGATCATCGGCGAGCACACCCGTGGCAACGACCTGGAAGTGAACGTGCTGAAGGGCAAGCAGCTGACCAACATCCGCGCCGCCGGCAAGGATGAAGCCGTCAAGCTGACCACCCCGATCCGCCTGTCCCTCGAAGCGGCGCTGTCCTACATCGCCGACGACGAGCTGGTGGAAGTGACGCCGAAGAACATCCGCCTGCGCAAGGCCCTGCTGGACCCGAACGACCGCAAGCGCGCCGAGCGTGCTGCATCCAAGGGCAGCTGAGCCTTTCAGCCATTCAAAATAGCAAAGGGCAGCCTTCATCGGCTGCCCTTTTCGTTTTCATGGCCCGGCGGGCGATTATCGCATCACCGGTTATAGACAGCCGTGATCTTTGCCGATGCAATCGCGTTGGCGCGGATCATGAAGCCGGCCAGGGCGTTGCTGGCGTTTTCCGGCAGATCAAGCCGTTCCACCGGCAGGGCATGAACGGTGAAGATATAGCGGTGCACTTCGCCGGGAGGCGGGCAGGCGCCGCCAAATCCCGCCGCGCCATAGTCATTGGCAAGCTCGGTGGCGCCCGCTGGCATCTTGCCGGCGCCACTTGCGCCAGCCTCAAGCGAGGTGACGGAGGCGGGAATGTTCACCGCAGTCCAGTGCCACCAGCCCGATCCGGTCGGTGCGTCCGGATCATAGACGGTGATGGCAAAGCTCTTCGTGCCAGCCGGCGCACCGGTCCAGGACAGTTGCGGGGAGGTGTTGCCGCCTTCGCAGCCGAAACCGGCGAAGACATGTGCGGGCGCCAGTTGCGCACCTTCGGCAATGGACGTGCTCGTGAGCTTGAAATCCTGCGCGCTGGCGGCGGTCACCATGGCGGCGGCCAGCATCAGGCCGGAAAGAGAAAGCTTGGCAAACATGATCCGGTGTCCTTTCTTGACGGTTGATCATGTGAACAGGAGTAGCCCCGCGAAGCCCTGCCAGCTTCCGGCTCACGCTCAAAAACTATCGAAAAACGATCAATCCTCGCGCTGACGGATCTGTCTCGGCTTGATTCCGAATCTTTTCCGAAAGGCATCGGAAAAATGCGAGGGCGTCTGGAAGCCGCAGTCGAGCGCGATGCGCGATACCGGAAGGTCCGTTCCCTGCAACAGGGAGAGACCTCTCTCGAGCCGCGTGTGCAGCAGCAGCTGCGCGAAGCCGGGCCCGGACCTTGCCAGCCAGCGCCGGAACGTTGCCTCGCTCATGGCGAAATGCCGGGCCACCTCGGGAAGCCGCCAAGGGTAACTGATATCGCCCTCGATCAGGTGGCGCACCTTGCTCCAGGGCTGCTCCTCATCCCCTGCCGGAAGCTCCACACCGTTGTGGCGCAGCCAGAGCAGCGGTTCCAAAAGCCTGTGCGCGCGCAGCGGTTCCGGCAGCCTCTCGCGGGAGAGCGTATCCTTGATCAGCGCAAGCATGTCCGAGGGATGATGGGGAACCGCCCGCAGCACCTGAATGCCGGGCGCAGCATTGCGCGCCGGATGCTCCCCGAAAACCGTGTCCACCAGATCGCGGGCGATGCTGACGCCCTCGGCCCGGTAGTCCGCATCCGCAACCGGCCGGTTCTCCATGTTGACCACGGAACCGGCCGGAAAGATCATCACGTCACCCGCCTCGCCGGTCAGCTCGCCGTTCCGGGGACAGATGACCCGTTTCGAGCCGGCCTGAATGAAGAAGAGGAACGTCAGCCTGAAATACAGGCCGGTGAAGGTCGCCCGTGTCGCCTGCGTGACGGGGAAGACCGACAGCCCGGCTTCGTCAATACCCGGCAGAGCTTGGGTCTGCTGCGGCACCGGCGCGATGTCCCCTATCACAGGTCGTCGTCATCCGTGCCGAGGGCTTCGGCCAGAAGCGGATCGTCGATGCTTTCCTCTTCCTCGTTGACGCGCACATCGACGACGCGGGCGCCGGGGAACTCGGCCAGGAGCGCAGCGACAGTCGGATGCGAGCGGGCGTCGGAGAGAAGCTGGGCCTGCGTTGCCTCGCGCTCCTCGTGGATCGTCGGCCGGCCCTGCTCGCGGCTGACGGAAACGATCCAGCGCATGCCGGTCCATTCGGTCAGCTTGCGGCCGAATTCACCGGCCAGATCCGCGCCTGCGTCCTTTGTTGGCTGGATTTCGATCCGCCCCGGCTCGAACTTCACCAGCCGCATCTGCCGCTCGATGGAGACCTTCAGCGGAATGTCACGCCGCTCGGAGGCAAGCGCCGCACAGTCGGCCAGCGAGCGCAGCTGAACGGCAGGCGCCTGCTGCACGGCAGGCTGCTGGGCGGGCTGCGGCGCAGACTGGGCCACGGATTGGGCAGCGCCTCCGGCAATGGCCGAAAGGCGCGGGCCGTTGCCGCTCATCGTGGGGCCGGCATAGCCGCCCTGCCCTGCAGGCCCACTCTGGCCGCCCGGCTGCCCCATCTGGCCACCGGCCTGCGGCTGCATGCCGCCATTTTGGCCACCACTTTGGCCAGAACCTTGCTGACCTGCTCCCTGCGGCGCGCCGCCTGCGGACAGGGACGGGAAGCCGCCGCTCTTCAGCAGCTTCAGCGCCTCTTCCGGGTCCGGCAGATCCGCCGCATAGGCAAGGCGCACCAGCACCATGTCGGCAGCCGCCAGCGGCTTGGGCGCGGCCTGTACCTCGGAAATGCCCTTCAGCAGGATCTGCCAGGCCCGCGACAGGGCGCGCATCGACAGCTTTTCAGCAAATTCCCGCCCGCGCAGGCGCTCGGTTTCGGTGACGGAGACTTCCTCACCCGCCTTGGGCACAATCTTCAGCCGGGTCACGAGATGGGTGAAATCGGCCAGATCCGTCAGCACGACGGCGGGGTCTGCGCCAATGGCATATTGCCCGGCCAGCTCTTCCATCGCTTCGGCAATCCGGCCTGACATGAGATGACCGAAGAGGTCGATCACCCGCGCCCGGTCGGCAAGGCCCAGCATCTGCCGCACCTGCCCTGCATCAATGTGACCGCCGCCATGGGCAATCGCCTGATCCAGCAGCGACAGGCTGTCACGCGCCGAGCCTTCGCCCGCACGGGCAATCAGCGTCAGCGCATCATCGGAAATATCGATGGATTCGGCGTTGGAAATGCGCCGCAGCAGGCCAACGAGCTTGGGCTGCTCGATGCGGCGCAGGTCAAAGCGCTGGCAGCGGGAGAGCACCGTCACCGGAACCTTGCGGATTTCCGTGGTGGCGAAGATGAACTTCACATGCTCCGGCGGCTCTTCCAGCGTCTTCAGCAGGCCGTTGAAAGCCGCGTTGGAGAGCATGTGCACTTCGTCGATGATGTAGACCTTGTAGCGCGCCGAAGCGGGGCGGTAGCGCGCTGCATCCGTGATCTCGCGGATATCGTTGATGCCAGTGTGCGAGGCGGCGTCCATCTCGATCACATCGACATGGCGGCCTTCCATGATGGCGCGGCAATGAGTGCCTTCGCGGGTGAGCTGCACCGTCGGGCGCTCCACCTCACCGGGGATCTCATAATTGAGGCCGCGCGCCAGAATACGGGCGGTCGTCGTCTTGCCGACACCGCGCACGCCGGTCAGCATCCAGGCCTGCGCAATGCGCCCGGTGGCAAAGGCGTTTTCCAGCGTCTGGACCATCGGCTCCTGACCGACGAGATCGTCAAAGGTCTGGGGGCGGTACTTGCGCGCCAGCACCCGGTAGGCGCCAGACTGCTTCCCTTCGCCAGCAGGCGCAGGTGCGGGAGCAGAAGGGGCAGGTTCAGCCGGAGCATCGCCGAACATGGAGATCGTAAGATCATCCCGCTCATGCTCAGCAACCTGATCAAGGCCGTTGCCTCCGGGGCTGTCACCGTCCATGCCGCTCATCCAGCCCGCCTGTCCCCGTCTTGAATTCATGGAACCGGCGCCTTCACGAACGACAGCCGGAAGCCCCGCCGCGCCTGAGGCACGCGACGCGACGCCGTGGTGCATCTGCGCGGGGGAAAAGGGTGGGAGGCTGGCACGGCGACCCGTGCCGGAACTCGTTGGGGCTGCTTCCTTCCGGACCTGACCCGGTTGGCGAGTGGCTCGTCCACCACCAACCTCCCGAGCCCCTTATATCAGAAGCACACGCCCCTTTGGCAAGGCCTCATATGCCAAAGGGGCAAACTTCGTGTCCGGAAAGAAATATATCCTTTCCGGACAATAACTTACAGGAGTGGAAGAGGTCAGTTTGCGCCCAGCACCCTGTCGATCACGGCAATGGCGGCCTCCACACCACCGCTTTCATGCGGGATGCCGAGGCGCCGCAGCCCCAGTTCCATGGCGGAAAGCGTGCCCAGCACCATCGCCGCATTCACATGGCCCATGTGGCCGATGCGGATGCCCTTGCCGGCGAGATCGCCAATGGCGATGCCGATGGTGATGCCGCAGACGTCCTTGACGAAACTGCGCAACGGCGCCGGATCGACGTCGTTGAAGCAGATGACCGACACGCTGTCCGAACGCTCTTCAGGCTTGAGAATATTCATCTCGAGCACGCCCTTGCGGCCCCAGACCTCGACAGCGGCACGCACCGCTTCGGCGAGGATCGCATGGCGGCGCCAGACGCCTTCCAGCGTTTCCTCCTCGATCAGCTCCAGCGACTTCTGGAAGGCGAAGAGCAGATGCTCCGGCGGCGTGCCGCAATATTTCATGTAATGTTCCGGACCGTCCCGGAATGTCCAGTCCATATAGGCATTGCGCAGCCCTGCCGTCTTGTGGGCGGCCAGCGCCTTCTGCCCAGCCACCACGAAGGCAAGGCCCGGAGGCGACATCAGGCCCTTCTGCGAACCGGCCATGGCGACATCCACGCCCCATTCTTCCATTTCAAACGGCACGCAGCCGAGCGAGGCCATGCAGTCCACCATCAGAAGAGCGCCGTGGCCGCTGGCGTCCATGGCACGGCGCAGAGCCGGAATGTCGTTGAGCACGCCGGATGCCGTATCCACCTGCACCACCAGAACGGCCTTGATCGCGCCTTCCGTATCAGCCCGCAGCCGGGCTTCGAGCGCCGCCGGGTCAACCGCCTTGCGCCAGTTTCCCGGCAGGATTTCAACCTCGATGCCGATCAGCTCTGCCGCCTCGCCCCAGCCGATGGCAAAGCGGCCCGATTCGAGCACCAGCACCTTGTCACCGCGCGACAGGGTGTTGGACAGCGCCGCATCCCAGGTGCCGTGGCCGTTGGCGATGTAGATATAGGGCTTGCCGGTGGTGCTGCGGAACACGCGGGAGATGCCCTTCAGGCAGTCATCCGTCGTCTGCAGCAGCGGGCCTTCATAGATATCGACGGCCGGGCGGTGCATGGCCCTCAGAACTTCATCCGGCACGTTTGTCGGGCCCGGGATCATGAGGAATTCCTTGCCATAACGCAGCGTCATTTTTATTTGCCTTGAAGAAATTATCCGGAAGGTGAGACAGGCAGAATAACTTTCCGCCCGGCGAACTCAAGCTGCATGTCATCCGTCCGGCGAGAGACCGGTAAAATCATACAGATCTGCCGCGCGCGAAGTTTCTGGGGATTACGCTGCGGGAAATCAAGCTCACCTGCGACGGTTTGCGGCAGACGTGGCAAAAGTTAAAAAAAGCTTAAAATAAACACCCTTGCCCGCAGTGCCCCGCGCATCACGGCGCTGTGGTGACCCCATCCCGGCAGGCCCATCACCCATGATTGCCGTAAAGGAACGTTCTGCACCGCTGATCCTCTGCATTGGCCATTCCGGCCTGCGGATTCCGTCGGCTATCGACAAGCGCCTTTCGGCAACGGGACGGCTGCAGGCGGATGCCTCCTGGCACATGGACCAGCTGTTGGATTTTGCCGAAGACATTCAGGCGACGGTGATCTCGACCCCCATTTCCCGGCTTGTTGCGGACGTGGATGGCGACCCGGCCAGCTTTGGCCGCCCGTTCGAGGATGGCGCCCTGTCCATCTGCCCGGTGCTGACACTGGAGGGCAAGCGCGTCTATCTGCCTGACGAAGATCCGGGCCGCTTCGAGATGGACGAGCGGCGGCGGCTCTATCATGCCCCGTTCCACGATGCGCTCAGCGCCCAGATCCGGCGGCTGCGCGCCATCCATGGCCGCATCACGGTGATCAGCCTGCAATCCATGCGCAGCCGCATCAAGGGGCGTTATCCGGGCGATCTGCCGCTGGTCAACATCGGCACCCTGCATGGCCGCAGCTGCCACGAGGATGTGGCCAGCCTCAGCATGACCATGCTGCATGACTTCACCGACAAGACATTCTCGGAAAATGACGCCGTGGGCGGCGGCTATATCGCCCAGACCTATGGCAACCCCTCGGACGGCGTGCATGTGCTGACGCTGGCGCTGGCGCTCCGGTCCTATATCCGCCACGAAAACCCGCCCTTCGAGATGGACAGGGAACGCTGCCGCCAGACCCGCCTTGCCCTGCGCAATTTCTGCCAGAAGCTGATCGAATGGGCCAATGGCAAGCGCAAGGCCCCCGCCCGCGTGCTGCTGGACCATCTGCCGGACCTTCTAGAGGACTGAAAGCCCGGCCGGTCCGTGAACGGGAAAAGCTTCCGGCCGGAGCAGTCCGGGTTCCGGTGGTGGGGACCAGAACACAGGGCCGTCCGGCCGGAACGAGGCAAGCGGCACGGAAAGTGCCGCTCTCCGTGTGAATTCTGAGACCAGCCCTCAGAAGAAAGCCTGAAGACCGGTCTGGGCGCGGCCCAGGATGAGGGCATGCACATCATGCGTGCCTTCATAGGTATTGACGGTTTCCAGGTTCTGCGCGTGACGCATCACGTGATATTCTTCCTGAATGCCGTTGCCGCCGTGCATGTCGCGGGCCTGACGGGCGATATCCAGCGCCTTGCCGCAGTTGTTGCGCTTGATGATGGAGATCATCTCCGGCGCCACCTTGCCCTCGTCAAACAGACGCCCGACCCGCAGCGAGCCCAGCAGGCCGAGGGAGATTTCCGTCTGCATGTCGGCGAGCTTCTTCTGGAACAGCTGCGTCTGGGCCAGCGGACGGCCGAACTGCTTGCGGTCGAGGCCATACTGGCGGGCGCGGTGCCAGCAGTCTTCGGCGGCCCCCATCGCCCCCCATGAAATGCCGTAGCGGGCCCGGTTGAGGCAGCCGAACGGCCCCTTGAGGCCCGAGACATTCGGCAGCAGTGCATCTTCCGAGACTTCCACCCCGTCCATGACGATTTCGCCAGTGATCGAGGCGCGCAGGGAGAGCTTGCCGCCGATCTTCGGCGCGGACAGCCCTTTCATGCCCCTCTCCAGCACAAAGCCGCGGATGGCCCCGTCATGGGCTTCGGACTTGGCCCAGACCACGAAGACATCGGCGATCGGCGAGTTGGAGATCCACATCTTGGAGCCCTTGAGCCGGTAGCCGCCGTCGATCTTTTCGGCGCGGGTGCGCATGCCGGCCGGATCAGACCCTGCATCCGGCTCGGTCAGGCCGAAGCAACCGACGAACTCACCGGACGCGAGCTTGGGCAGATACTTCTTGCGCTGCTCTTCCGAGCCATAGGCATAGATCGGGTACATCACCAGCGAGGACTGCACCGAGTTCATCGAGCGGTAGCCGCTGTCGACGCGCTCGATCTCGCGGGCAACGAGACCGTAGGAAACGTAGGATGCACCGGCGCAGCCATATTCTTCCGGCAGGGTGACACCGAGCAGGCCAAGCTCACCCATCTCGTTGAAGATCTCGCGGTCGGTCTTCTCGTGGGCATAGGCTTCCAGCACGCGCGGCTGCAGCTTGTCCTGTGCATAGGCGCGGGCGGTTTCCATGATGAGGATCTCGTCCTCGCTCAGCTGCTCGCGCAGCAGGAAGGGATCGTCCCAGGCAAAGGTACCGCCACCGGTGGGATCGGACTTGAGAGCTGCCATCACATTCCTCCGTCTCATGTGCAAGCCAACGGCGCCACATCTTGGAACAAGATAAACGCCGGAATTGCGCGGACTATGCCTGCTGACAGGAGACACGGGAAGAGATAAGTTCTCCGCAAGTCATGAGCCAGTGGAATGAACCTGATGGTCAAACGCGCCTTTCTGCCGCCCGCCGATGCCCTCATCGCCTTCGAATGCGCCGCCCGGCATGAAAGCTTCACCCGCGCGGCGGAAGAGCTGCATCTGACGCAGGGCGCGATTTCCAAGCAGATCCGCCATCTGGAGCAGCGGCTGGGTGTGCCGCTGTTTGCGCGCATCCGCCAGCGTGTGGTGCTGACCGATGCTGGGCGGCTTTACCTGCATGAAGTCCGCGGCGCACTGGACCAGCTGGGCGATGCCACACGGCAGGTCATGTCCTTTGCCGGCAGCGCCGATGTGCTCAATCTGGCGGTTCTGCCCACTTTCGGGGCCCGCTGGCTTGCCCCGCGCCTGGCCGAATTCCTGCGGCGCACGCCAAAGGCGGCGCTCAATTTCTCCATCCGGCTGCGGCCTTTCGACTTTGCCGAAGAGCCCTTCGACGGCGCGATCCACCATGGTGACCCGATCTGGGCAGGGGCCATTGTCGAGCCGCTGTTCCCGGAGGAATCCGTGGTCGTGGCCTCGCGCGCCTTTCGCGACCGGCACATGATCAGCGAGCCGCGAGACCTGCTGAAGGTGCCGCGCCTGCAGCTCTCCACGCGGCCCATGGCCTGGCGCGACTGGTTCGCCGCCATGGGGGTGGAGACGGACAGCGCCTATCAGGGCCCGCGCTTCGAGCAGTTCGGCATGATCGCGGAAGCCGCCGCCCATCATCTGGGCGTGGCGCTGATGCCCCGGCTCTTCATCGACGAAGAACTGGCGAGCGGCCGGCTGGTGCGCCTGTTTGGCCAGCCGCTGGACCAGAAGACCGCCTATCACTTCGTCTATCCGCAGGACCGCACCCTGCGCCCGGTCGTCGCCGCCTTCCGCGCCTGGCTGCACGAGGAAGCGCGCATCTCCCGCACCAGCCGCGAAAGCCAGCTGCCGGGTTGACCCTCAGCCTCGCTCGTTTGCAGGCGTACCCTCAGGACGGGAAACCGGACGCCGCTGGGCAAGCTGCCCGGCATGCTGGCCCACCAGAACGCTGCCCAGCACCAGCACCATGCCGGCGATCTGCACCGCACTGAGCGTCTGGTCCAAAATGGCCCAGCCGAGGATCACCGCCATCAGCGGACTGAGCAGGCCCAGCGGCGCGATTGCCGAAGGGCCAAGCAGGCCAATGCCCCGGAACCACAGAAGATAGGTCAGGCCTGCGCCAATGAAGGTCATGTAGGCAAAGCCCGCAATGTTCCAGCCCGTCAGCGGCGGCAATGCAGGTTCCGTCAGGAGCGCTGCAGGAGCAAGCAGCAGGGCACCGGCAGCCAGCTGCCAGGCAGTCAGGGTCAGCGGGCTCACCTCCGGCTTCCAGTAGCGGGTCATCACCGTGCCCAGCGCCATAGAGACCGCGGCGGCGCCTGCCGCCAGAAGGCCGATGGGATCAAGCGCCGCCGCAGGCTTCAGCATCAGCATGCCGACGCCGACAACCCCGGCAACACCCGCCAGCACGGCCAGAAAGGTCAGCCGCCCGTTGAGCAGGAAGCGCGCCAGCACCAGCACGATGAGCGGCTGCATCGCCCCAAGCGTTGCCGCCACACCGCCCGGCAGGCGGTAGGCCCCCACATTCATCAGCGCCCAGAAGATGGAGAAGTTGAGCGCCCCCAGCACCAGCACCCGGAAGATCCAGCGCCCGCGCGGCAGCTGCCGGACGATCAGCAGCAGAAGAAGAGCCGCGGGCAGCGCCCTGAGCAGCGCCAGCGTCAGGGGCCGGTCCAGCGGCAGCATCTCGGTGATGACGATATAGCTGCTGCCCCAGATGGCCGGGGCAAGCGCGGTGAGGAGCAGCGTCATGTGGGCGTTCAGGCGTGAGTTCAGGCGGGAAATCATGTCAGGTCCAGTGCAGAGCGGCCCGGCCCGGGATGGCCGCCGCTGGAGATCAGTGGTAATTCACCCGGCAGAAGATGATAATATGCAAGTTGAACCATTCATCCGTAACCTGAAGTGAATAATCAATGGATGGCATTCTCCGCCTCCGCCTGTTCCGCAGCATTGCCACACTCGGCAGCTTTGCCGCCGCTGCGCGCAGCCACGGCCTGTCTCCGGCCGCCGTCAGCAAGGCCATGTCGGAGCTGGAGGGCGATCTTGGCGCAAGGCTCTTCCACCGCACCACCCGCCGCCTCAGCCTGACGGAGGCGGGCACGCTCTATCTCGACCAGATCCGCCGGGTGCTGGAGGATCTGGAAGAGGCGCAGCAGTCTGTCGGCAATCTCAGTTCAGAACCTTCTGGCCTGCTGCGAGTGAGTGCGCCCATGACATCCAGCCTTGTCCTCATCACCAGCCGCATCCCGGAGTTTCTGGCACGCTACCCGAAAGTCTCGCTCGACCTTGACCTGGACGACCGGCGCGTGGACCTTGTCCGAGACGGCTTTGACATGGCCCTGCGCGGCGGACGCCGGGATGAGGACCGGGAGCTGATCGTCAAGAGGCTCGGGGCGCTGAAACACGTTCTCTGCGCTTCGCCCGCATACCTTGCCCGCGCCGGCACGCCGCAAGAGCCTGCCGACCTTGCCCGGCACGAGTGCATCCGTTTCACCTTGTCCGGCCACGCGGACGAATGGACCTTCTTCCGCAATGGCAAGGAGCACCGGCAGCGGGTGGCCGGGCGCTACAAGGTTTCCTCCAGCCTAGCCGTCATGGATGCCCTGCGCGCCGGCTTCGGCCTCAGCCTCATTCCGCAGGCCTATGTGGCGGCGGACCTGGCAGCGGGAACGCTTGTCCGGCTGCTGCCGGAGTGGGGCATGAGCGAGGTAACGATCAACGCCGTCTATCCCTCGCGCCGCCACGTCCCGGCCAAGGTTCGCGCCTTCGCCGGGTTCATTGGCGATGTGCTGCGTGACACCTTGAGAGATTGACCGGGCCGCTTAAAACGTTACCTCTCCACACAGAAATTCCAGCAAACGCCAAAAGGATCATCCCATGCCCGTCGCAATCTGGTGCGTGCTCGTTGCCGCATTCCTGCCCATCCTGTCGGTGTTTCCCGCCAAGCTCACCAGAGACTTCAGCAATGCCCGCCCGCGTGACCCGGCCTTCTGGGCAGAAGGCTTCAGGGCACGGGCGCAAGGCGCGCAAGCCAATGGCTTCGAGGCCTTTCCACTCTTTGCCGTTGCCGTACTCGTGGCTTATCAGCAGGGCGGCGACCCGTTCTGGATCGATGTGCTGGCGGCAGCCTTCATCGGGCTGCGCGTCCTTTATGTGCTTTGTTACTGGATGGACAAGGCCACCCTGCGCTCGCTCGTATGGATTGCGGCAACAGCCTGTGCAGTTGCCATCTTCACCAGTCCCGTCTGGAGCTGATGGGCGGACGGGCGCCCACCGCGACAAAAAATGCCCGCTTTGTGACAGAATGCTGTCACAGGGCTCTGCGAGGCTGACGGTTCATGGCCATTGCAGGTTGCCGTCTGGATCTGTAACCATCAGGCCGTTAAGGGCATATTTCGCCCGCCTTGAGGATTGTGCCCGTGCCGCGTTTCCAGCACCCTGATTCGGCCCTCCTGACACAGAGCCACACAGATGAGACCAGCGGCTCCGCCCGCCATATCGTCGATGTGCTGATTGCCGAACGGGGCAAGCACGTGATGGCCGCCCCCTGGTGGCCGCTGTTCCGGCCCCTCGCCTACCGCATGCTGCGCTACTTCGATGCGCTGGAAATGGCAGACGCCATCTCCAACCTGCCGGCGGAAGAGGTCTTCGTTTATCTGTCCAATCTGTTGCAGGTGAAGCTGACCGTTGAGGGACTGGACCGCATTCCGGCAGAAGGGCCCTGTATCCTCGTCTCCAACCACCCGACAGGCATCGCCGATGGTGTGGCGCTCTATGACGCGGTGAAGAGCCGCCGCAGGGACATTTCCATCTTCGCCAACCGGGATGCGGTGCGCGTCAACCCGCGCCTTGCCGACATGATCGTGCCGGTGGAATGGCGCGCAGGCTTCAAGACCCGCGAAAAAACGCGTGAAACCCTGAAGAACGCCGCCTCCGCCTTCGAGCGCAACCGCGCCGTGGTGCTGTTCCCCTCCGGCCGCCTTGCCTACATGAAGGATGGCAAGCTGACGGAGCGGCCGTGGATGACGTCGGCACTGGCTCTGGCCCGCCGCCATCAGGTGCCGGTCATTCCCATTCACATGGGCGCGCGCAACTCCCGCCTGTTCTACTTCCTTGCAAAGGTCTCGATCGAACTGCGCGACATGACCGTCTTCAACGAGCTTCTGAACAAGAAGGGCGCGCACTTCCGCTTCCACGTGGGCGAGCCGCTGGCACCCGGCCAGCTGGACGGCGACCTTGCCGAAGTCACCAACAAACTCCGCATCCACTGCGCCGAGACGCTGGCGCAGGACCCGGATGCGCGGTTCAGCCTGTGAAGCCCCTCCCGCTGCAAAAAACCTCGCGGTCTTGCACAGGTCATCCACAGGCTGACATTGCCCGGGGCGGGCGAATAGGGGATGGTGCGGCGACGAAGGAATCACCTGTTCATGCCGCAAGCACAGCCTCGTCTCGCCGGGACAGAGTACACAGCAGCGTCTGAGGGCACCGCAAGGCCCGCAGCGAAGGATCCTGCACAGGTTCTGGCGGATGTGTTCGGCTATCCGAGCTTCCGCGGCCGCCAGCGCGAGGTGGTGGACACGCTGATCGCCGGGGACGATGCGGTGGTGCTGTTCCCCACGGGGGCCGGCAAATCCATGTGCTTCCAGATTCCCGCGCTCTGCCGCCCCGGAACGGGTGTGGTGATCTCTCCCCTCATTGCGCTGATGAAGGATCAGGTCGGTGCGCTGACGGGTGCGGGCGTACGCGCAGCCGCGCTCAATTCCTCCGTTCCGCCGGAGGAGCAGGCGCGCATTGCCGCAGAGCTGCGCAACGGCACGCTGGATTTCCTCTATGTGACGCCTGAACGGGTGGCGACGGCCGGTTTCTCCCGCCTCCTGGATGGTGCGGCCATCTCGCTCTTTGCCATCGACGAGGCCCATTGCGTCAGCCAGTGGGGGCATGATTTCCGGCCCGAATATCTGCAGCTGGCGAGCCTTGCGGACCGCTATCCCGGCGTGCCGCGTGTGGCCCTGACCGCCACCGCCGATCCGCATACGCAGGAAGATATCCGTGTCCGCCTGAAGCTGGAGACGGCGCAGGTCTTCACCACTTCCTTCGACCGGCCCAACATCCGCTACGAGATTGTCGAGCGGGTGAACCAGCGCCAGCAGCTGCTGGATTTCCTCAAGCGCCACAAGGGCGAGAGCGGCATCGTCTATTGCCTGTCCCGCGCCAAGGTGGAGGACATCGCCGGCTGGCTGAACGAAAAGGGCATCCGCGCCCTGCCCTATCATGCGGGGCTCGACCGGGAGATCCGCGAAGCCAATCAGGACGCTTTCCTGCTGGAAGAAAACCTCGTGCTGGTGGCGACCGTTGCTTTCGGCATGGGCATCGACAAGCCGGATGTGCGTTTCGTCGCCCATCTCGACCTGCCGTCTTCCGTCGAGGCCTATTATCAGGAAACCGGACGTGCCGGCCGTGATGGCGCGCCGGCCGAAGCCTGGATGGCCTATGGCATGGCTGACATGGTGCAGCGCCGGCGCATGATTGCCGAAGGCGAAGCGCCGGAAGAGGTGAAGCGGGCGGAAACCGCCAAGCTCAACGCCCTTGTCGGCATCTGCGAAACCGCCGGATGCCGCCGTCAGGCGCTGCTGGCCCATTTCGGCGAGACCTATCCCAAGCCTTGCGGCAACTGCGACACCTGCCTGTCACCGGTGGAAACCTGGGATGGAACGGAAGCTGCCGCCAAGTTCCTCTCCGCCATCTACCGCACCGGCCAGCGCTTTGGCGCAGGCCATGTGATCGACGTGCTGCTGGGCAAGGAAAACGACAAGATCTCCCGCTTCGGCCACGACAAGCTGTCGGTTTATGGCATCGGCAAGGAGCTTTCACCCAAGACCTGGCAGTCGGTGGCGCGCCAGCTGGTCGCCATGGGCCTTGTCGGCGTCGATCATGCCAATTACGGCGCGCTGGTGCTGACGGACGAATGCCGCGCCGTATTCCGCAACGAGCGCAAGGTGCTGCTGCGCCGTGACCGCGCCGCCGCCAGCCTCAGAGCCTCGCGCGGGGAACGGTCGGCCAGTCTGGCCGATGATCTTGATCCGGAAGACCGGCTGCTGTTCGAGCGCCTGCGCCGCCTGCGCACCCAGATCGCCCGGGAAAACGAAGTACCGCCCTATGTGGTGTTTCCGGACGCGACCCTTGCCGGCATCGCCATCGCCCGGCCCGTGACCTCCCATGCGCTGCTCGCCGTCTCCGGCGTCGGCCAGTCGAAACTCGACCGCTACGGCTCGCAGATCATCGATCTGGTCGAGGCCTTTGAAGCGGGCGTGTGAGCCGGGCACGCCACTTTTCTCCCCCTCTCAATCGTCATCCCGGACGCAGCGAAGCGGAGATCCGGGACCGGTGAGCCGGGGTGTAAGTTGGTTGTCCCAAGAGCCAGAGCCGACAGGCCTTGGCTCACCGGTCCCGGATCGCGCAAGGCGCGTCCGGGATGACGATGGAGGGGCTTCATGCCGGAAGGAACGGCATGTAGAATCTGTCACCCCCTCACGGCTGCCAGCCTTCCGGGGCCATTTCGAAGCCGTCGAAGGTGAAGCCGGGGGCGACCGTGCAGCCGACGAGGGTGAAGTCACCGAGGCTTTGCGCCTGCTGCCAGGCGTGGCGCGGCACCACCGCCTGCGGGCGCTGCCCGGCGGCCAGATCGGACCCGAGGGTCACAAGCTCAACCGGCCCTTCTCCGTCACTGATCAGAAGCTCCAGCGGCGCGCCGCCGTACCAGTGCCACACCTCCACCGCATCCACCTTGTGCCAGCGCGACAAGACTCCCTCCGGCAGCAGGAAATAGATTGCCGTCGAGGCCGGACGGCCTGATGCATCACAGACCGGATCGCGGAAGGTCTCGGCATAATAGCCGCCCTCGGGATGCGGCTGCATGCCCAGCGTTTCGATGATTTCGGCGACGGTGAATCCGGTCAGCGGTCTCATGGCTCAGAACCTGTCCTTGCGTCCCCGCAGTTCCGCGAAGACTTCGGCAGGGCTGGCCCCTGCCATGCCGAGGGCTGCGGCGAGGGCCGGATCACCCGCCCGCAGGAACGGATTGGTGGCCCGCTCCCGCCCCATCGTGGTGGGCAGGGTGGCCATGTGCTCCGCCCGCAGCCGCTCGACCTCTGCTACCCTTTCCTTGAGCGCAGCGTTATCCGGATCAACACTCAGCGCGAAACGGGCATTGGACAGAGTATACTCGTGGCCGCAGTAGACAACCGCATCATCCGGCAGGCGGCGGTTCAGCTTGTCGAGCGAGGCCCACATCATTTCCATGTCGCCCTCGAAGACGCGCCCGCAGCCCAGCGAGAACAGGGTGTCGCCCGTGTGGATGACCCCCGCCTGTTCGAACCACCAGGAGATCTGGTCCAGCGTATGGCCCGGCGTCGAGATGGCCTCCACCTTCAGCTCGGCGATGTGGAAGATGTCGCCGTCTTCCACCACTTCATCGAGACCGGAAATCTTGTCGCGCGACAGGCCGGGGCCAATGACCCGCGCGCCCGTGGCTTCCTTCAGCGGCACCAGCCCCTGCACATGGTCCCAGTGATGATGGGTGATGAGAATATGCGTGAGGCGCCAGCCGGTTTCGGCCAGTTCCGCCAGATAAGGCGCAGCATCCGGCACATCGATGGCGATCACCGATCCGCTCTCCGGATCGCGTGCCAGCACACCGTAATTGTCGGACAGGCAGGGAAACTGCCTGATCTGAAGCCGCGCCATCTTGTCTCTCCCGTTGATGAATCCGGCCTGCAGAGTGGCAAATGCCGCAGGCAGGGGCAAGGGCGATCGGGTCATCAGCCCTTGCGTCTTGGGTCAAGGCAAGGTTCAATCGCGCCGAATTGAACCGGGCAGGCCATGTATCTCGACGTTGCTGATCTCAGAACCTTTTACGACCTGCCGCTTGGCCGCCTGCTGCGCAGCCTCATCGGCGCGCGCGTGCGCTCTCTCTGGCCCAGCGCGAAAGGCGAAAGCCTGCTCGGCATCGGCTATGCGGGACCATTCCTGCGCCCCTACATGGATGAGGCGGAGCGCTGCGTTGCGGCCATGCCGGCGGCGCAGGGCGTCGTCCACTGGCCGCGCGAGCGGGCCAATGCCTCGGTGCTGGTGGAAGCGGATCAGCTGCCCTTTTCCGACAGTTTCTTCCAGCGCGCCATCATGGTGCATGCGCTGGACATGGCGGGCGATCCCGCCGCCCTGCTGCGCGAGGCCTGGCGCGTGCTGGTGCCGGGCGGCAAGCTGATCGTCATCGTGCCGAACCGGCGCGGTGTCTGGGCACGGGCGGAAACCTCGCCCTTCGGCTATGGCCGCCCTTTCTCCAAGAGCCAGATCCAGGCGCTGCTGCAGAGCTGCCAGTTCGACGTGATCTCGAAGGAAGAAACGCTCTACATTCCCCCGGTGAAATCGAAGGTCATCCTGCGCTCGGCCCGCACCTGGGAAACCGTGGGCCGCGCGCTCTGGCCGGCCTTTGCAGGTCTTCTGGTGATCGAGGCGCAGAAACGGCTCTACAAGCCCGCCCAGGCCGATGGCGGCAAACGCAGCGTGCTCAGGGTGCTGAGGCCCGTCTTCGTGCCGGAGGCCGGCGTTACCCCCGGCCTCAACCCGCACCGGCGCGACAGAACGCCGCCGCGCACCCGCTGAAGCTCAGCGGCGCAGCAGGAACACCGCCTGCTCGCCCACCAGATTCCACAGCCACCAGGGCGCATTGAAGGTGATGCGCGCGCCCTGCCCGTCGAGCGCAACGGCCTTCACCACCGTGGCATCCATCTCTTCCACCAGCGCCACGAAGTCGCGGATGGAACAGAAGTGGATGTTGGGCGTGTCATACCACTGGTAGGACAGATACTTGGTCACCGGCATGCGCCCGCGCAGCAGAAGCTGCATGCGGTTGCGCCAATAGGCAAAATTCGGGATCGAGACGACCACCTGCCCGCCGATGCGCAGCAGTTGCTCCATCACGCCCTTCGGATCGCGGGTGGCCTGCAGCGTCTGGCTGAGGATCACCACATCGAAGGCATTGTCCGGATAGTCAGCAAGATCCGTGTCGGCATCGCCCTGCACCACGGAAAGCCCGCGTGCCACGGCCTTGTTCACGCCGCCCTGCGACAATTCCATTCCGCGCCCGTCGACACGCCGCCGCTCGGCCAGGAGCTGCAGCAGCGCCCCATCCTCACAGCCCACGTCCAGCACCCGCGCGCCCTCGGGCACAAGGTCGCACATGACGAGGTGATCGCCGCGCGGCTGGTTCAGTGTTCCGCCCGTGTTGCCGTTTGCCATCTTACGCTCCTCCCGGTCCGGCAATGCCACGTGCCGCTGCTGCTCCCGTCAGGAAGCCGCGCACGGTGCGGAACATTTCCGGCTCATCCAGCAGGAAGGCATCATGGCCGCGATCGCTGCTGATCTCCACGAAGGAGACGTTGGCCGCAGCCGCATTCAGCGCCCGCACCACCGCCTTGCTTTCCGATGTCGGGAACAGCCAGTCCGAGGTGAAGGACATGACGCAGAAGCGGGTCGGCGTGTGCAGGAAGGCCTTGCTGAGAATGCCGTCATGCTCGGCCGCCAGATCGAAGTAATCCATCGCCCTTGTCACATAGAGATAGGAATTGGCATCGAACCGGTCGACAAAGGTCATGCCCTGATGGCGCAGGTAGCTTTCGATCTGGAAATCCGCATCGAAGCCGAAGGTCAGCGCTTCCCGGTCCTGCAGGTTACGGCCGAATTTCTGATGCAGAGACATGTCGGACATGTAGGTGATATGCGCGGCCATGCGCGCCACGGCGAGCCCCTTGCTCGGGCGGGTGCCATCAGCAAGGTAGCTGCCGCCGCGCCAGTCGGGATCGGCCATCACGGCCTGACGGCCCACCTCGTGGAAGGCGATGTTCTGCGAAGAATGGCGGGCGCCGGTGGCAATCGGCACAGCGGAGAAGACCCGCTCGGGGAAAAGCGCCGCCCATTGCAGCACCTGCATGCCGCCCATGGAGCCGCCGACCACGGCAAACAGGGTTTCGATGCCCAGATGATCCACCAGACGGGCCTGCGCGCGCACCATGTCGCGGATGGTCACCACCGGCATGGTCAGCGCATAGGGCTGGCCGGTTTCCGGATTGGTGGAGGCCGGGCCCGTGGTGCCCATGCAGCCACCCAGCACATTGGCGCAGATGATGAAGAAGCGGTCCGTGTCCACCGGCTTGCCGGGACCCACCAGCATCGTCCACCAGCCGGGCTTGCCGGTCACCGGATTGCGCGAGGCGACATACTGGTCACCGGTCAGCGCGTGGCAGATGAGAATGGCGTTGCTGCAGTCCGCATTGAGCGTGCCGTAAGTCTCATAGGCGATCTGCCAGTTGGCCAGCGTGCCGCCGGCATCCAGCGGCAGCGCCTGATCCGGCCCGAAACGCAGGCACTGGCTGCTGGGCGTGTCGATTTCCCGGCGCTGTGCCTTTTCCAGATCGGCAAGGCTCGCGGCCACGGCGGCAGCACCGGCAGCTGCACCGTCCTGCGGGATCGAAGTCTGAGGTGTATCGGTCATGCCGGACGCATCATCCCGTTTTCACTGGCCGCTTCAAGGGCCGTTCTCACGCGCCATTTTCCCGAGAGAGGCCTGCCCTGCCGGGCGGCGGAAGCCTCGCTGCGGCAACAGCGCGCCACCATCTTCAAGGGGTTGTTAGCTAGGGTTCGCGGGGCCATGGTGTCAACGTTTTCTTTTGCTTTCCGCCCGCTTGCTGCCTATGACTATCGCCGAATGCATCGCATGTTTCAGGAAGGCATTTCCCGCCCATGGCCAGTGACCACACCCAAGGCACCGCTCTCGACAGCCTGCGCCAGCGCATCGACGTGCTCGACGCCGAGCTGCACCGTCTGCTGATGGAGCGGGTGCGCGTCATCGACGGCATCGTTGCGGCCAAGCGCGCCAGCGGCGCAGATGGCGTGATGTTCCGCCCGGACCGGGAAGCCGACATGATGCGCCGCATGGTCGAGCGGCACGAAGGCAGCCTGCCGCTGACCAGCGCCGAGCATCTGTGGCGCGAGATCATCACCGCCTGCACCCGCCTTCAGGGCGAGTTTCAAGTGCATCTGGACGGGTCTGCCGACATTGCCGCCATGCGCGATGCCGCGCGCTTCTACTTCGGCTTTGCCGTGGAGATGGAAACGGCAGGCGATCCGGCCGATGTGGTCGGCACGGTTGCCGCCTCCCATTCGGACCTTGGCGTCATCGCCCTGACCGAGCGGGCCGAACTGCCCTGGTGGCGCGGTCTTGGACAGGACGGGGCGCAGATCATCGCCCGCCTGCCCTTCTTCGTCGCCGAGGAGCGCCCGGCGGATCTGGCTTCCATGGTCATCAGCCGTCCCATTCCGGGTTCCGGCACGCCGGACACGGCGGTCTATGATGCCCGCTGGCGCGGCGTTCTGCCCGGCAGCCTGATGGACTCGGGCCTCGAAATCCTGAGTTTCTTCCGCCATGCTGACGGCGTTGACGCCCTGCTGGCTGCCTCCGGCGACATCAGCGAAGACGAGGTTCTGACGCTCTGCCGCGAGGCCGGGGCCGAGCCAGACGTGCTGCGCTTCGTCGGCGGCTATGCCGCTCCCATCGACATCGATGAGGGCGAGGCGGACGAGCTTGACGATTTCAGCGAAGACGCAGACTGATATCCTGCCCCGCAGGCCTTTCACAGACAGCGGCCAAACACACGAGAGACAGAGACACTTCCATGGACAGCGCCAGCAAATCCCGCCCCCAACCGCGCGCAGGCATTCTCGACATTGCCCCCTACGTTCCCGGCAAGTCCAAGGCCTCGGGCACCGGCAAGGTGCACAAGCTGTCCTCGAACGAATCCCCGCTGGGCGCCAGCGAAGCCGCAAAGAAGGCCTATGCGGAAGTCGCCTCCAAGCTGGAGCTTTATCCGGATGGCGCGTCCACGGCCCTGCGTGACGCCATCGGCGAGGTGGTGGGCATCAATCCGGAGCGCATCATCTGCGGCGCCGGGTCGGACGAGATCCTGACGCTCATCGCCAACACCTATCTGGCGCCGGGCGATGAGGCGATCTATTCCGAGTTCGGCTTCCTCGTCTATCCGATTGCCATCCGCGCTGCCGGTGCAACGCCCGTTGTCGCCCCGGAAAAGAACCTGACGACGGATGTGGACGCGATCCTTGCCCGCGTCACGGAGAAGACCAAGATGGTCTTCCTCGCCAACCCGAACAATCCGACTGGCACCTACATTCCCTTTGACGAGGTGCGCCGCCTGCACGCGGGCCTGCCCTCCCATGTGGTGCTGGTGCTGGACGCGGCCTATGCGGAATATGTGCGGCGCAATGACTACGAGAGCGGCATCGAACTGGTGGCGACCTCGAACAATGTCATCATGACGCGCACCTTCTCCAAGATCTACGGCCTCGCCAACCTGCGCCTCGGCTGGTGCTTCGGCCCGGCAGAGATGATCGACGCCATGAACCGCATCCGCGGGCCGTTCAACGTCTCGGGACCGGCCATGGCGGCCGGCATTGCCGCGATCCGCGACCGTTCCTTCGTGGACGCAGCCATCGCCCACAACGAGACCTGGATGACCTGGACGGCGGCAGAGATCGAAAAGCTCGGCCTCAAGACCACGCCCAGCGTCGGCAACTTCCTGCTCATCCACTTCCCGGATGAGGACGGCAAGCGCGCCGCCGATGCAGATGCCTATCTGTCGGAGCATGGCCTGATCCTGCGGATGGTCGCCAATTACGGCCTGCCGGGCGCGCTGCGCCTGTCCATCGGCACCGAGGAAGCCAACAAGGCGGTGGTTGCCGCTCTTGCCGGTTTCATGGCGCGCTGAAAGCGCCAAGCCCCTGATGGCCCGGCCCAGCCCCAGCGGCAGCCGGGCCAAACCCATTTGAAGACACCAGACGAGACATGTCAGATCCCCATTTTCAGCGCGTTGCCCTGATCGGCATCGGCCTCATCGGCTCCTCCCTCGCCCGCGTCATCCGCGAAAAGGGCCTGGCGGAGACCATCACCATCTCGACCCGCTCGGCGCAGACGCTGGCCCGTGCGGAAGAGCTGGGGCTTGGGGACCGATACTGCCTCTCGGCAGCGGATGCGGTGAAGGATGCGGATCTGGTGGTGGTCAGCGTGCCGGTCGGCGCTTCGGAAGAGGTGGCAAAAACCATCGCGCCGCATCTGAAGCCGGGCGCGATCCTGACGGACGTTGGCTCCACCAAGGGCTCGGTCGTGTCGCAGATGGCCCCGCATGTGCCGGAGGGTGTGCATTTCATCCCCGGCCACCCCATTGCAGGTACGGAGCACTCCGGCCCGGATGCAGGCTTTGCCGCGCTGTTCCAGAACCGCTGGTGCATTCTGACGCCGATGCCGGACACGGATGCCGGGGCGATTGAAAAGCTCGCGGCCTTCTGGACCGCCTGCGGCTCCAATGTGGACACCATGGACCCGCAGCACCATGACCTGGTGCTCGCGATCGTGTCGCACCTGCCGCATATCATCGCCTACAACATCGTCGGCACCGCCGATGATCTCCAGACGGTTACCAAGTCGGAAGTGATCAAATATTCCGCTTCCGGCTTCCGCGACTTCACCCGTCTGGCTGCGTCCGACCCGACCATGTGGCGCGACGTGTGCCTGCACAACAAGGATGCAATCCTTGAAATGCTGTCGCGGTTTTCGGAGGATCTGTCCGCCCTGCAGCGGGCGATCCGCTGGGGCGACGGGCAGGCTCTGTTCGACCTGTTCACCCGCACGCGCGGCATCCGCCGCTCGATCATCGAGGCCGGCCAGGAAACCCCGGCGCCGGACTTCGGCCGTCAGGCCGCAGCCCCCGGCGCAGGCGAATAAGACCAAGGTTTGATGAGATGTCTCATCCAGGTTTGGTCAAGCCCGTGCGGCGTTTGAGCATTTCAAGGCGTGATGCGTCAGCATCGTCAGACTTGGTCTAAGGGCACTTCCTCAGACAGTCACATCCGTCTGCAGCACAAGGCTGACGGATGTGGACGACAGGCTGACGGCCGTCGTGTTGATGGACACCGAAACGCCCACCGTTCCGGCCGGCATCGCACTGTCCGCAGGTGTGCCCATTCCGGGGAAGAGATTGGCAAGGCCGCCCGCGCTTCCCTCGACGCCCGGCATGCCCTGTTCCTGCAGCTGCGACGCGCGGAACTCGTTCAGCGCCTTGCGGCCTTCCTCGATCTCGCGCTTGGCCTTGGCCAGTTCCTTGCGCTCTTCCCTGTCATTCTTGTTGGCAAGGCCTTCGATCTGCTTCGCCAGAAGATCGATCTGTTTTTCCATGTCGCGCAGCTTGTCATAGTCGGCCTGTTTGCGGGCGCTGCCGTCATAGGCGCTGCCATAGGCCTTCACCGTCACCTGCGTGCTGTTGTAGGAGGCGATGGCCTCGCGCACTTCCAGCAAAAGCCGGGCCGAGGGCTCCTGTTCTGCGCCAGACTCTTCTCCCGAATCTTCTGCAGAATCTTCCCCGGCGGCTTGCGGGCCAGCCGCGGCAGGGCCGGAGGTCTTGTCCGTGGCCGGAGCGTCCTGCCCGGATGCTGCATCTGCCTGCTCCGCCGGTTTGCCGGTTGCAGCAGCTGTGCCGGATTGCGCCTTCGCAGAAGCACTCTGTTCTATGGGCTTTCCCGTCAGAACGGACGCCACTTCCAATGCGGCAGAGCCCTCCAGCAGGACAGCTGAAGCCGATGCTTCGGAGTAGGAAGCTTCAGAAGAGGATGCAGACAGGGTGATGGAAGAACCGGCCGTGGCCTGTCCGGCCACCGCCTTGCTGCCGCCATCCGACAGCGACTGGGCCGCCAGTTTGAAATCCTGACCCAGTTTCTTCAACTCGCGGATCAGGGCCTTGGCCTGCGCCGGGCTGGCAAACTTCAGCCGTTCCTTGAGGGCATCGATGCGCTGCTGCAATCGGGCGATCTTGTCCGCACGCTGGTCGTCCTTGGCCTTGGCCATGGCGTCTTGCAGCGAGTTGCCGAGTTGCAGGGAGCCCTCGACCTCCTTGAGGAATTCCTCGGAGAACTCACCAAGAATCCCATCCTTGGCGATCGACAGGAGCTTTGCATCCTGCTTGTCGAGACGGCCTTGCGCCACATTGCTGGACGTCCCGCCCTTTTGCTCCATGATCGTCATGGACTGAGGCCTGGACGGTGCCCGCTGAGAAAGCCCAGCCGCCGGGCTGGCAGTGGCGGCGAGAGATGCAAGCATTGCGTCTTCTCCTTGGAACCGCGTTCATTCATCCAAAGGCTGCGGCTGGAGGATGGAAGCAGGACCAGTCATAATTCCGGCGCAACAGCAGAAATCTGCGCTAACCCGGCAACTGAAACCATCTTGAATTGTATCAATCCAATTCTTAACAAAGCATTAACTTTTTACAACCATGGGCAGAGGAAGGCCTCGGCATTTACCACTCTAGGCATCACGCTCTGGATAGGGAAAATTAGGGAGTTTCTGTCTAGCTTCTTCCGGGGTGGAGCGGGGGTGATGATGAGAAAGCCGGAAAGATCTGCAGATTTTCAGCTGATTGGCGGGTCTATACTTATAGCACTCATCTTTGTCGCAATCGCGATGTCTGTGCTGGGAACGGCGGTCAGCCACTGGGTCCGGCAGGATGCCAGGATCCAGAGCGCAGCACTTGCAGAAGCACTGGCCGGTAAGCTGCCTGATCTTGCCGGAATTGTCAGTGGCACGGCACCCTCACAACAGGAAACTCAAGCCCTTGCGCTGATGCAGGCTCTCGGCCGGACCACACGTATCATTCTGGCAACGCCGGATGGAGATCCTGTCCTGCGGGTCGAAGACCGGCGGGTCGAGCTTCTGCGTGGCCCATCCGCGCCAGAGACCCGGCTGACGGCCGCCAATACCCCGGACCGTCTTCACACAACGGTCGAAAGAAATTTGCTGGCAGGCCGGATATCGATCACGGCGGTAACGACCTTGCCCGTTCAGCAGGAAGGCCGGACGGTTGCATTGCTTGAGACAGTCATCGACGAATCCGAACTGGCGGCAGGCTTCCGCAAGGATCTGATCCTTGCAAGCCTCGTGCTGGCATGCCTGCTGGGGCTGGCCTTTGCCATCTGCTTTTCCTGGATCATGACTGCGGTGCGCGCCCGCAATGCCTCGGAAGAACGGGCCGAATTCCTGGCCAGCCACGACCGGCTGACCGGGTTGTTGAACCGCACGGCCTTCCAGGCCCGCCTGGAAACAGCCTTGTCGGAACTGGACCGGGGCCGTTCAATCGCGCTGCATCATCTCGACATCGACCGGTTCAAGCGGATCAACGACGAACTGGGGGAAGATGGCGCCGATGGGCTGATCCGGCTGGTGGCGCTGCGCCTGAGCGAAATGGTGCGGCCGGGCGACTTCGTTGCCCGTCTGGGCGGTGATGAACTGATCGTGGCCCAATGCGGCATCACGTCGGCGCAACAGGCAGAGGCCATGGCCGCGCGGCTCGTTGAACAGCTTTCTGAAGTTTACGCCCTGGAGGGCCGTGAAGTTCAGATCTCTGTCAGCGCCGGAACCAGCCTCGCCCCGGCGGACACGACTGTTGCCAATGAGCTGATGACAAAGGCAAGCATGGCGCTGCAGTTCGTCAAGTCCACCGACAGCCGTGGCTCGGGCTTCTTCAGCGACACGATGGAAGAGGAGCTGAACAGCCGCCGCCAGCTGGAGCAGCTGTTGCGCTCCGCAATCCAGAACAATCTCCTCAGCCTCAATTTCCAGCCGATCCTCAGTCTGTCGCAGAACCGGATCTCAGGCTTTGAAGCCCTGATGCGGATGAGCGACGGGAGCGGCGCCCCTGTCTCGCCTGCACTCTTCATTCCCGTTGCAGAAGAACTGGGCCTGCTGCCGGAGTTTGGCGAGTGGGCCCTGCGGCAGGCCTGCGGAGCAGCGGTGGGCTGGGGCGGTGACATTGCCGTCGCCGTGAACCTGTCTCCCACCCAGTTTGCCTCTGGCAACCTGCCGCAGAAGGTGGCTGACGCTCTTCAGGCCTCCGGGCTTCAGGCCAGCCGGCTGGAACTGGAAATCACCGAAGGCATCCTGCTGCAAGACACCGGCGCCATCCTGCAGCAGCTGACCGATCTGAAAGCGCTCGGTGTCAGCATCGTCATGGATGATTTCGGCACCGGATATTCCAGCCTCAGCTATCTGTGGCGCTTCCCCTTCGACAAACTCAAGATCGACCGCAGCTTCATGGAGGCCTATTCCCATTCGGGCGAGACCATCCAGCAGATCCTCAAGGCCATCGTGGCCCTTGGCCGGGCGTTGAAGATGCAAGTGACGATCGAAGGCATCGAGACCGTGTTTCAGGCCCGTGTCATCCGGGATCTGGAGATCGACAATGTGCAGGGCTACCTGTTCGGCAAGCCCGTCACCGCAGCGGAAATTCCCGGTGTGATGCTGCGGGACATGGCCAAGGCGATGAACACGGGTCAGGATACGGCCCCCAGCGCCACGCCAGGCCCAAAAGCCTGCCCCAAAACGGCCTCAAGCTGAGGTCCCGCAACCTGCGGGGGCCGGGCACGGCTCAGGCCTGACGATCAGCGGTCGCGGAAGGCGACGAAAGCTGCGATTTCCGCCAGACGCCTGCCGCCCTCGCCGGCGCCCGCCACCAGCTGCTCCGCCTCGGCGACAAGGCCTTTGAGAATGGCACGGGTGCGTTCGGGCCCGTAGAGGCTGACCAGTGTCGCCTTGCCCGCCTCGGCATCCTTGCCCGTCGCCTTGCCCATCACCTCCGGCGAGGCCTCCAGGTCCAGAAGATCATCCGCCAGCTGGAAGGCCAGGCCGATGATCTCCCCGAACCGGGTCATGCGCGCCATATCGTCAGGGGCAGCCCCGGCCAGAATGGCACCGGCACGGCAGGCATAGCGCAGCAGCGCGCCGGTCTTCATCGCCTGCAGGGTGCGGATCTCGTCTTCGGACAACTGCCGGTGCTCTGCCGCCAGATCCAGCATTTGCCCGCCCGCCATGCCGCCAACACCGGACGCGCGCGCGAGTTCCTGCGACAGCTGCAGCCGCACGGCCGGGTCGGCATGGACCTCCGGCTCCGCGATCAGATCAAAGGCCAGGGTCAGCAGCGCATCGCCCGCCAGAATGGCGGTTGCCTCGTCAAAGGCCTTGTGAACGGTCGGCTGGCCCCGGCGCAGGTCGTCATCATCCATCGCCGGAAGATCGTCATGCACCAGTGAATAGCAATGGACGCATTCCAGCGCGGCAGCCGCCAGTAGAACGCCCTCGTCCCTGCGGCCGAAGGCAGCGGCGGTTTCGGCAACCAGCAGCGGACGCAGACGCTTGCCTCCGTTGAGCGAGCCATGGCGCATGGCCGCAAGCAGGCGCTCCGGCCGCAGAACCTCGCCCGGCCGCGGTGCGTCCGACAGCACCTTGCCCAGAACCGCATCCATCTGCTGCACCATCTGGCGCAGGCTGTCCTCAAGCCACGTCATTGCATCTGCCCTTCACGCAAGGCTCCAACCGGATGCCCTCGTCACCCGAAACCGGTCCGCCGTCAAGACGGCTTGCACATCTTCCGCCCGGCTTTGACGCAGGACCCAACCGCATGTAGAAACGGCAGGAAGGCACGAGGCGGCATGCACCCGCCGCAATGGTGAGGAGCAGCGTTCCTTTGGCCCAGGAAGATGGCTTGCCAGGCAGCACGACCAGTCCGCCGGAAACGCGGCATCCGGGCACGCTGGACACGGGTGCGCGCGAGACAGACGCGCCCGGAACCAGCGATGGGGATGAGGCCGCAAGAATGCCGCGCAACCGGACAAGACACAGCCTGAAGATCACCCGGATCATCGTCTGGACGCTGTTGCTGCTTGTCCTGGCGCCGCCGCTGCTGACAGTCATTTATTCCGTCGTACCCCCGATCAGCACGCTGATGATCGGCCGCTATGCGCAAGGCCTCTGGGTGGACCGGCAATGGCGGTCTCTCGATCAGATTTCCCCGCATCTGGTGCGGGCTGTGATCACCTCCGAGGACGCCCGCTTCTGCGAGCACCGGGGCGTGGACTGGGATGCCCTGCATGGGCAGATCCAGAAGCTCAATGCCGGCCAGGAAGCACGCGGGGCCTCCACCATCACCATGCAGCTGGCCAAGAACCTGTTTCTCTGGGGCGACCGCAGCTTCATCCGCAAAGGGCTGGAACTGCCCACCGCGCTGATGATCGACCAGATCCTGACCAAGCGCCGGATCATGGAGCTTTATCTCAATGTCGCCGAATGGGGCGAAGGCATCTTCGGGGCGGAAGCGGCGGCGCAGGCCTGGTTCGGCAAGTCAGCCGCAGACCTGACGCAGGCCGAGGCCTCGCGCCTTGCCACGGCCCTGCCCAATCCGATCCTCAGGAATCCCGCCAGACCCGGCCGGGGACACGCCCGCTTGGCCGACACGAATCAGCGCCGGATCGCGAACGCGGGCAACATTTTCGGCTGCGTTCTGGCCAGCCGCTGAGGCGGTGAAGAAAAATTCTGTTATGGACTGGCAAAAGCTTTCAGTTGCCTGTATAACCCCGCCCATTCTTACACGCTGCGTGATGCCACGCCCCGGGCAATCCCGGTCCGGGCCGCGCTGACTATGGACCACGGAGAACAAAAAAATGGCCGTTCCGAAGAGAAAAACCTCGCGCATGAAGCGCGGTTTTCGCCGTTCCGCGGACGCCCTGAAGCAGCCGACCTACGTCGAGGACAAGGATTCGGGCGAACTGCGCCGCCCGCATCACGTTGACCTGAAGACCGGCATGTACCGGGGCCGTCAGATCCTGCAGCCGAAGGCCGACGTCTGAGGCAAGGATCGCGACTGCGATCTCAAGATCAAGGCTGGTGGCAACACCGGCCTTTTTCGTGTGCACCGGAGAGCGGATCAGGCCGGTGCAGCACCTGCGCAAGTGCAAGGCATGATGCGCCGGCAGCGAAAGAGTTGGTATAAGACAGGCTGCATCACTGCAGAATCGAGTCTCCAAGGAGAGGCGCATGTCCAGGTTCCTGTCCCTTCCCCTGACGCTCATCCCCCTCGCGCTTTACAATCTGACCGCCTTCGGCTTCTTCGGAAGCCCTGCCGGGGATCCGTGGTTCCAGCCGATGCTGACGCTGGAGCTGGTATCGGGCGCAAGGTTCTCGCTGGTCTCGGGCGACCTGATGATCCTCTGCGGGCTGGTGGTGCTGTTCCTTGAAATCCTCAAGGCCACCCGTACCGGCACGGCAGCCCTCTCCGACCACATCCTGTCGATGATGGTCTTTGCCGTCTATCTGGTGGAGTTCCTGACCGTGCCGCAGGCCGCCAGCTCGGTTTTCTTCATCCTGACGGTGATCGCGATGATCGACGTGATTGCAGGCTTCACGGTCAGTCTCACCGGCGCCCGCCGGGACATCAGCCTCGACGGGCGGGACTAACACCAACGCTCGATGAGCTTGACTTATCGAGCATTGGTGAAGCCCGTGCGGCGTTTGAGCATTTTCAAGGCGTGATGCGTCAGCATCTCAGAGCCTTGGCATAAACCGCCAGCACGCGCTCCGGACTGGCTGTCAGGCGTCCGTCTTGCCGCTGCCCTCTTCGGGCAAGGCATGGCGCTGGATCAGCGGCAGCTGGGTCATGGTGAAGATCAGCGTGATCGGCATCATGCCGAACACCTTGAAGCTGACCCAGAAATCCGTCGAGAAATTGCGCCAGATCACTTCATTCAGCACCGCCAGCGCCAGAAAGAACAGCCCCCAACGCAGGGTGAGAATGCGCCAGCCCTCGTCCGTCAGGCGGAAGGCGCTGTCGAAGACATAACCCAGCAGCGATTTGCCGAAGAAAAGCCCGCCCAGCAGGATGACGCCGAACAGGGTATTGATGATCGTCGGCTTCAGCTTGATGAAGAGATCATCATGCAGCCACAGGGTCAGCGCACCAAAGACGAAAACGATGATGCCGGAGACGAGCGGCATGACCGGCAGGCGCCGCGTCAGATAGAGCGACACAGCCAGCGAAATGGCAATGGCCACCATGAAGGCGGCGGTCGCCAGAAAGATCGGCGCGCCAAAGACGCTGAGCGCCGGAAAGGCCGCCGCGATCTGCTCGCCGCGCGTGTTGAACAGGAAGAAGACCGCCAGCGGCCCCAGTTCCAGCGCCAGCTTCAGCAGCGGCGCCATGTCCTTGTGTGCAGGGTCGTTCGGGGCCCGTTCAAATTCCATGTTCACTCCACCAGCCGCAGGCTGTCATTGTGCCAAGGCTTTACGATGCTGACGTATCACGCCTTGAAATTGCTCCGGCGCCGCACGGGCTCGAGCAACACTTGCCTGCAGATAGGGACAGCGGGACCCCAAGGTCAAGGGCACAGCGCCCTGCCGATCGAGTTTCGGAATAGAAACCCCGCCGCAGCCTTCAGGGCCACGGCGGGGCTCAATCAAAACATCACGCTCTATCAGCCGTTGGCGATGTACTGGCCGCCGTTGATGGTCATCACCGCGCCGGTCATGAAGGCAGCCGCGTCGGAAGCGAGATAGACCACCGTCTGGGCGATTTCCTCCGGGTGGCCGAGACGGCCGACCGGGATGCCGGCGACGATCTGCTGCAGCACCTTTTCCGGCATGGCGGCAACCATGTCCGTGTTGATGTAGCCCGGGCAGACCGTGTTGACGGTGATGCCCTTGAAGGCATTTTCCTGCGCCAGCGCCTTGCTGAAGCCGATCACACCGGCCTTGGCGGCGGAGTAGTTGGCCTGGCCCATCTGGCCCTTCTGGCCGTTGATCGAGGAAATGTTGATGATGCGGCCCCAGCCCCGGTTGCGCATGCCCTCGATGACCGGACGGGTCATGGTGAACATGCTGTCGAGGTTGGTGGACATCACCGCGCGCCACTGGTCGAACGTCATCTTGTGGAACATGCCGTCACGGGTGATCCCGGCGTTGTTCACGAGGATCTCGACCGGGCCGAGCTCTGCTTCCACCTTGGCAATGCCTTCGGCGCATTCCTGCTCATTGGCCACGTCCCACTTGTAGACGTGAATGCCCGTGGCCGCCTTGAAGGCTTCGGCCTTTTCCGTGTTGCCGGCATAGGTGGCGGCAACCGTGTAACCGGCGGCCTTCAAACCCAGAGAAATGGCCTCACCGATACCGCGGGTGCCACCGGTGACCAACGCAACCTTGCTCATTCATCTCTCCCCAGACTACGGGCCTGTTTCTTCAGCCCTGTTCCCGATTGAACTTCCCGGCAGATAGCCCGCCGGGAAGAAACTGGACATGCAGGCTCTTGCGGCCCGCTTCACAGCAAAGGCTTAGCGCTCGACGCAGAGCGCCACGCCCATGCCGCCGCCGATGCAGAGCGTCGCAAGGCCTTTCTTGGCGTCGCGGCGGCCCATTTCGTGCAGCAGCGTGACGAGAACGCGCGCACCCGATGCACCGATCGGGTGACCGATGGCGATGGCACCGCCGTTGACGTTGACGATGTCCGGGTTCCAGCCCATGTCCTTGTTGACGGCACAGGCCTGCGCCGCGAAGGCTTCGTTGGCTTCCACCAGATCGAGGTCGGCAACGCTCCAGCCGGCTTTCTCCAGCGCCTTGCGCGAGGCCGGGATCGGGCCGGAGCCCATGACAGCCGGATCAACGCCTGCCGTTGCCCACGACGCAATGCGGGCGAGCGGGGTAAGGCCGCGGCGGGCAGCTTCGGCCGCGCTCATCACCACCAGCGCCGCAGCGCCGTCATTGATGCCCGAGGCATTGCCTGCGGTGACGGAGCCTTCCTTGTTGAAGGCCGGGCGCAGCTTGGACATGCTCTCCAGCGTCGCGCCATGGCGGATGTATTCGTCATCCTCGATCACCTTGTCGCCCTTGCGGTCGGCGATGGTGACGGGCGTGATCTCGTCCTTGAAGCGGCCGGCCTTCTGGGCAGCTTCCGCCTTGTTCTGCGAGGCGAGGGCGAAGGCGTCCTGCTCGTCACGGCTGATCTGCCACTTCTGGGCGACGTTTTCGGCCGTCTGGCCCATGTGGTAGCCGTTGAAGGCATCCCACAGGCCGTCCTTGATCATGGTGTCGATCATCTTGTAGTCGCCCATCTTGTAGCCAGCGCGCATCGGAGCGCAGTGCGGCGAGAGCGACATGTTTTCCTGGCCGCCTGCAATCACGATGCTGGCGTCGCCGCACATGATCTGCTGGGCAGCAATGGCCACCGTGCGCAGGCCGGAGCCGCAGACCTGGTTGAGCAGCCAGGCGGTGGAATCCTGGGAGAGGCCGGCGGCAATGGCGGCCTGACGGGCCGGGTTCTGGCCCTGACCGGCGGTGAGCACCTGGCCGAAGATCAGTTCGTTGACGTCGGCGGCATCCACGCCAGCCTTTGCCAGCGCTGCCTTGATGACGGTGGCACCCAGCTCATGGGCCGGTGTATTGGCGAAAGACCCGTTGAATGAACCCACGGCCGTGCGGGTGGCACTGACAATAACGACGTCTGTAGAAGCGCTCATGAAGACCTCCTGAAACTGATTCCTCCCGGGATATGGCGGGTCCGCCGCTTGTTTTTTCTGACAGGACCACACTCCCCGCTCCGTCAGACTAGAGACTGTGAAACGCGACAAGTCAACCGCCCTTCGCGCCCGCAACAACCCGTATAGCGTGCACCGCACACCCGCTTTCGCCCCGCAGCAGGAAAAGGCTGGCATGGGTGCCCGGCTTTGGCATAGTCTTGTCGCGGAGGACGCTGCAACACGGGGAAGATGTTGCAGCAAAAGAGGAACTTGCCGCCACCGGCCCCGCATGTCCGGGCAGGCAGGAAAGGCAACCGGGAGCGACAGACGAGATGGCCAAGACGACCGAGCCCACGATCATCAAGAAATACGCCAACCGCCGCCTCTACAACACGGGCACCAGCACCTATGTGACGCTGGAGGATCTGGCCGTGATGGTGAAGGGCGAAGAGGATTTTGTGGTTTTTGACGCCAAGACCGGCGAAGACATCACCCGCTCCGTCCTCACCCAGATCATTTTCGAGCAGGAAGGCAAGGGCGGGCAGAATCTGCTGCCGATCACCTTCCTACGCCAACTGATCCGCTTCTACGGCGACAGCATGCAAGGCCTGGTGCCGAGCTACCTGGAATTCTCGATCTCCTCCCTGACCAAGGAGCAGGACAAGCTGCGCGCCCAGATGAGCGAAGCCTTCGGCGCCAGCGCCTTCGAGATGATGGAAGAGCAGGTCAAGCGGAACACCGAGATGTTCGAGCGGGCGATGAAGATGTTCATGCCCTTCTCGCTGCCCGGCGCCGCCGCCCCCGGCACGGCTGCAGCCCCTGCCGCAGCACCGGAAAAGCAGGCCGCCTCCTCCGGATCGGATCTGGACGACATGAAGAAGCAGCTGGCCGCCATGCAGAAAAAGCTCGACGCGATCAGCGGCAGCAAGGACTGAGGCAGCCCCCCCGGCGCGCCGTCTCACCAGACCGCGCTCACGTCCGCGAAATACCCTGGACGTGAGACGGCAAGGGCCGCGGGCACCTCTCAGACGGCAGTGTTTGAACCGGGCTGCCGGCC
>NZ_JBVOUO010000009.1:0-215074 GCF_055685825.1 Pannonibacter sp. CBAS1226
TCCCCACGAGGGGGAGGGGTAAGGGGAGACCCTGTCACAGAGCAGATGCATCACTGCGGACGATGTCCGAACCTGATATGTGAATCCGGTAGCCTCAAGGGGGAGGGGAACTGAACCGCCGTGCTGTGCAGGGCAAACAGCCTTTTTCCCCTGCCATCCATTTCAAACGCCGCCCACCACAGGAATAGGGCGTGCAGCCTGAAAACAGGCACCGCCCGCCTCCCCGCCCAATGCCTTGCCCGGCGGGCTGGTTTCGTCTAGGAAACAGCCAGCCGTTTCAGGGGCATGAAAGCCGCTGGACATGACCGCAAGCCTGTTGCACAGCATCCCGGAAAGCAGCCTGTTCCATGTCAAATCCGAAGACCCAGAAACTGAAGGCGCGGCTGCCGCGCGGCTTTGTTGACCGTTCGGCAGCGGATATCCGCGCCACGGAAGAAATGGTCGCGAAGATCAAGGCGGTCTACGAGCTTTACGGGTTTGATCCGGTCGAGACGCCGATGTTCGAATACACCGACTGCCTCGGCAAGTTCCTGCCCGATACGGACCGGCCGAATGCGGGCGTCTTCTCCGTGCAGGATGACGACGAGCAGTGGCTGAGCCTGCGCTATGACCTGACGGCCCCGCTCGCGCGCCATGTCGCCGAGCACATCAACGAGATCCAGCTGCCGTTCCGCAGCTACCGGGCGGGCTGGGTGTTCCGCAACGAAAAGCCCGGCCCCGGCCGCTTCCGCCAATTCATGCAGTTCGACGCCGACAGCGTTGGCGCACCGGGCGTCGGGGCGGACGCGGAAATGTGCATGATGTTCGCCGACACGCTGGAGGCCCTTGGGCTGAAGGGCCAGTATGTGGTGCGCGTCAACAACCGCAAGGTTCTGGACGGTGTGCTCGAAGCCATCGGCCTTGGCGGCGAGACGGATGGCGAACAGCGCCTGACCGTGCTGCGCGCCATGGACAAGTTCGACAAGTTCGGCAGCGAAGGCGTGCGCCTGCTGCTGGGCGCCGGGCGCAAGGACGAGAGCGGCGACTTCACCAAGGGCGCCGGGCTTGCGGATGCTGCCATCGCCGCCATCCTCGAAATTCTGGAAGGCGGTTCGCTGGAAGCCCTGCTCGCTGATGGCGAGGACCTCGCCTTCAAGACCCCGGCTCTGGCGGCCCTGCCCTTCAATGCCGCGCTGCACGATGGCTTCTCGGAGCTGCGCGCCATCTCCGGCCTCGTCCGCGCTGCGGGCTATGGTGCCGAGCGCATCAAGATCGACACCTCCGTCGTGCGCGGCCTCGAATATTACACCGGCCCCGTCTATGAGGCGGAACTGCTGTTCCCCGTCACCAATGAAAAGGGTGAGGTGGTGCAGTTCGGCTCCGTTGGCGGCGGCGGGCGTTATGATGGTCTGGTGAAGCGCTTCACCGGCCGCGATGTTCCGGCCACGGGCTTTTCCATCGGCGTGTCGCGCCTGATGAGCGCGCTGAAGAACCTCGGCAAACTGGAAGGCAGCGAGACACTGCCGCCGGTTCTCGTCACCGTCATGGACGGCGATGCAGACGCCATGGCCAGCTATCAGGCCATGACCCAGCAGCTGCGGCAGGCAGGCATCCGCGCCGAGATGTATCAGGGCAACTGGAAGAAGTTCGGCAACCAGCTGAAATATGCCGACAAGCGCGGCTGTCCGCTGGCCATCATTCAAGGTTCCGATGAGCGCGCCAATGGCGAAATCCAGATCAAGGACCTGATCGAGGGCAAGCGTCTTTCAGGTGAAATAACCGACAATGTAACATGGCGCGAAAGCCGCCCGGCCCAGGTGACGGTGGCAGCAGGCGAGCTGGTGGAAACCGTGAAGCGCATGCTGGCCGGGCAGGCCGAAGACCGCGCCCGCGCGGCAAGCTGAGGACAGGACGATGACGGGAAGCACCGCAGCAAACGGATCAGGGGCTGATGCCGGCACCGCACGGCTGGCCGCAACCGCACTGGCGCGGCTGCAGGCCGCCGGGCATACGCGCATCGACCCGCCGATCCTGCAGCCTGCGGACACGTTTCTGGATCTGGTGGGCGAGGACATCCGCCGCCGCCTGTTCCTGACAAACGGTGCCGATGGGCCGGAGCTGTGCCTGCGCCCGGATTTCACCATTCCCGTTTGCCGCCAGCACCTCGAAAGCGAACCGGCCAACCGGCGCGATGACTATTGCTACGCGGGCCCCGTGTTCCGCCAGCGCCCCGGCGGCATTGGCGAAATCCCGCAAGTGGGTGCCGAAAGCCTTGGCCGCTCCGACCGGGAACAGGCGGATGCCGCCATGCTGGCGCTGGCGACCGGCGTGCTGGCCGACCTTGGCATCAGCGATCCGGTGATCCGCATCGGCGACGAAACGCTCTTCACCGCCGTTCTTGCCGGGCTGAACCTGCCCGTGGTGTGGCAACGCCGCCTGCGCGGCCTGTTTGGTGAGACGGCCCGGCTGGACGCGGCCATCGCCCGCATGGGCGGCGAAGGCGTGCAGGATGACAGCGCCACCCGCCTCGGCTTCCTCGCCGCACTCGACGGCGCCAATCATGAAGCCGCGCAGCAGGTGGTCACCGATCTTCTGTCCATCGCCGGCATCACCGCCGTGGCCGGGCGCAGCGCCAGCGAGATTGCCGAGCGCTTTCTGGAGCAGGCCGCCCTTGCCAACGGCTCGGGCGCCAATGCCGGTGCGGCGGCCACCTTGCGCGACTATCTTGCCATCAAGGGCCAGCCGGATGTGGCGCTTGGCGAGCTGAAGGCCTTCGCCAGCCGTCATGGCCTGGACCTTTCCGGCCCGCTGGCGGCCTTCGAGGCCCGGCTTGCGGCCATCAACGCCCACGGCCTTGCCGCCTCGCGCATGCAGTTTGCCGCTGATTTCGGCCGCCGCCTCGACTATTATACCGGCTTCGTCTTCGAGATGACCGCTGCAGGCCATGACCTGCCGGGGCAGATCGTCGGCGGCGGGCGCTATGACAAGCTGCTGCGCCTGCTGGGCGCCCCGCACGAGGTGCCCGCCGTCGGCTTCTCGCTGTGGCTGGACCGGCTGCAGACCGTTGTGGAGGCTCGCGCATGACCCGTCTGATCATCGGCATTCCCTCCAAGGGCCGCCTGCAGGAAAAGACCTCCGAGTTCTTCGCCGCCAGCGGCTTGCGCATCGTCCAGCCGGGCGGCGACCGCAATTACCGCGGCGCCATCAAGGGGCTGGAGGATGCGGAAATCGCCTTCCTCTCCGCTTCCGAAATCGCCCGCGAACTGGCGGAAGGCACCATCCACTTCGGCATCACCGGGCTGGATCTGGTGCATGAAAGCATCGCCGCGCCGGAGCGCCTCGTGCATGTCGTCACCCCGCTCGGCTTCGGCCCGGCGGATGTTGTCGTCGCCGTGCCCAAGGCCTGGATCGACGTGGAGACCATGGCCGACCTTGGCGATGTGGCCTCCGACTTCCGCGCCCGCCATGGCCGCAGCCTGCGGGTGGCGACCAAATATGTGAACCTGACCCGCGCCTTCTTCGCCCGTCAGGGCATCGCCGATTACCGCATCGTTGAAAGCGCCGGCGCCACGGAAGGCGCGCCAGCGGCCGGCTCTGCGGAACTCATCGTCGATATCACCACCACCGGCTCGACGCTGGAAGCCAACGCGCTGAAGATCCTGAAAGACGGCGTCATCCTGAAGAGCCAGGCCCATCTGGTCGCTTCGCTGAAGGCGGACTGGAGCGGCACGGCACTGGGAGCAGCCCGCACCATTCTGGACCGGGTGGCGGCTGAAGAAACCGCAAGGGGCCTGCGCATCGTCCGGGCGCTCGTCACCGATCCGCGCGGCGCGGTGAAGGCCGTGCTGCCGCTGGGGGCTGAACTGGCCTTCGGCCATCCGACCGACGAAACGGTTCTCGCCCTGCTCTGCCCCAAGGATCAGGTGGCCGACTGTGCGCAGAAGCTGATCGAGCATGGCGCCCAGACGGTCAGCGTCGAGACGCCGGACTACATCTTCCGCAGCACCAACCGCCTGTTCGATCCGCTGGCGGAAAAGGTGAGACCCTGAAAAATGGCCGCCTTGCGGGCTAGAGAGCGCAAGGCGGCCAGTCTCATCGGGGGAAGACCGGTGCGCCGCGCGGGGGGTTGCGGCACCGGCAACCGCTTCTGCAACAGCTTCACAGTATGAGATGTACGCTGAAAGCTGCCCGGCGGATCAGGCTGGCATGGCAACCGGCCGCGCGAATGTGGCACGGTGTGCTTCCAGCGGCGCACGGCGGCAGCAGCCTTCGAGGTGATCGTTCACAAGGCCCATCGCCTGCATGAAGGCATAGACGGTGGTTGGCCCGACAAAACTCCAGCCGCGCTTCTTGAGATCCTTGGACAGGGCCACACTTTCCGCTGACTGGGTGATCTGCGACAGCGTCGCCCGGTCACAGCGCAAGGGACGCGCCTCCGGCTTCGGCTCGAAACGCCAGAAATAGGCGGCAAGGGAACCGAATTCGGACTTCAGCTCGATGGCGCGCCGGGCGTTGTTGATCGTGGAGACGATCTTGCCACGGTGGCGCACGATCCCGGTGTCGGCAAGGCAGCGGGCAATGTCCTCATCGCCGAACTCCGCCACCTTGTTGAAATCAAACCCGGCAAAAGCCGCGCGGAAGCCTTCACGCTTGCGCAGGATCGTCAGCCAGGACAGGCCGGACTGGAAGCCTTCGAGGCAGATCTTCTCGAACAGGCGGTGATCATCCGTGACGGGCCAGCCCCATTCCTCATCGTGATAGATGCGGTAATCCTCCAGCCCGCCATACCACTTGCAGCGGTGCTGGCCATCCGGCCCCTCGATCAGACCATCCATTCCTGCCTCCCGCATCTGGGATTTTTGTTCTTTTTTTGTTCTATATGCTTTTCATCCGCGCCGCAAACAGAAAAGCCGGCGCGAAGGCCGGCTTTGTGATCTTGTGAAGCCCGGAAGGATCAGGCGAACAGGGCGTCGATGTCGTCCTGGGTGGCCACATCCATGTCGGACTTGAGCGAGGGGCCGTTGAGTAGAGCGGCGTCGCCCTCGGCCTGCGCCCGCATCTTGACCTCAAGATCGTTGAAGCTCTCGATACCGCCCCAGATGTTCATCATGTCGATGATGCGCTCTTCAATGAAGCGCAGGGTATTGATGACCTTGGTGATGCGCTGGCCGGTCAGATCCTGGAAGTTACAGGCTTCAAAAATCAGGATGACCTTTTCCTGGATATCCTGCGCCATTTCACGGTCATGGCCGCTCACGCGGGCCGACAGGGTGTTGGCGGTCTCGTCGATGAACTCGGCAGCGGACAGAATGCTTTCCGTGGCACCCTCGGTGCCCTCGACAACGGCATCCAGCTCGTTGGAAACGCGCGCCATCTCCTCACCTTCCGACCCGGTGGTGTGGTGCAGGGCTGCGATTTCCTTCTTCGTGGCGTTGATCGCCTCATAGATCGCGTCAAGTTCAGCCTTCAGCTTGGCAGCTTCATTGAGTTCCTTGCGGAACTCCTTCAGCACCTGATCGCTGATGGTTTTGCTGTCTGCAGGCTCGTTGCCCTGCACGAGCGACTTGAGCGCCCGAATCTCCGCCATCAGTTCCTGATGGCGGTATTCCTCCAGTCTTTCTGGCTGCGCTGCAGCCGTCGCATCACGGAAAAGACTTTCAACCCGGAATGCACGTTTTGCCGCCGCCATAACTGCTCCTGCCATCACGCAAATACTGTAGGAGATTGCCCATCCTGGGGCTGATTTATATCCGCCGATGTTTAAGGAAATGTTCCCGGGTTCCGTTGAAACGCGCAGATGATACGGATTCAGGCCATTGATGCGATTTTGGTTTTCAAGCTGTGGCGCAAACGATTAAAGTCCGCCGGCGTGGATGGTTAACGCCGCGTCAGGAAGGTCCCGCAGCCCGGTGAAGCAGTTTCAGATGCCGCGCATTTCCATCACATGTCTTGCCCTTCTGCTTGCCGGCAGCCTCGCCGGCAAGGCAGTGGCGCAGCCGGATACCTTCACCACAGAGGAACTTGTGACCGGCTTCAACGCGACCGTCTTCGGCCTCGAATACCGCACCTGGAGCTGGCAGCCCTACCTGGTGAAGAAATTCGCCAAACCCGTCCGTTTCCGCATCTTCAGCCTGTCGCACAAGGACCGCCGGGCCGAAGTCGAGGCCTTCATTGCCGAAATGGACCGCAAGATCGCAGGCATTTCGATCCAGGTGGCCAGCGCCACCGAAGAGCCGAACTTTGACGTCTACATCGTTGACCGGCACCAGTATGAGGACGTGGTGCGCCAGTCGGTCTACAAGGACATGACTGCCGATGCGCCGGGCCGCTGCCTTGTGCGGGTGGAGTCCGGGCGCCGGGGCATCAAGAACTCCCGCGCCGTCATTGTTTCCGATGAGGGCGACTTCCTGTTCCGCCGCTGTCTGGTGGAAGAGCTGCTGCAGGGGCTCGGCCCCATGAATGATGATGACCGGCTTGTGCATTCGGTCTTCAACGACAGCTCACGCCACAACCGCTTCACCGTTTTCGACCAGCTTATCCTGAACATGCTCTATGACCCGCGCATCAAGCCCGGCATGTCCCCTTCCGAGGCAGAGAAGGTGCTGCCGGTGGTCGTGCGGGACGCCCGGCGGCGGATCCAGCCCTGAGCCATCAGGCCCCTCGCATCCGGCCGGGTAACCAGCCGTTCACCATATCCGCAAACCGTTCCTTTACCTTGATTCCAGATTGCCGGACTGGTTGGCGCGCCGTTCACCCTTTCCACGCGGTCAGATACCTAAAATTTGAACGAATGCCGGTCTCCGGCTTGAAGGCTATCTGTTTGCGAGTAACGCCAATGAAGCGGATACGGACCCTGACTGCCGCCGGGCTTCTCAGTGCCCTTGCACTGGTGCCCGCGGCCACACCAAGCGCCATGGCCCAGAGTGCCGGCCGTGCCACCCCGCCGCCGGTGATCCTGAGCCCGGATCTGGCAGAACCCTGGCTGCTGCAGCTGCGCCCCCACGGCATTCAGCCGCCAAGGCCGCAGCCGCCGCAGCAGAGCTGGTTCTCCTTCAGCAGCAGGCAGCCTGCCCCCGTGCAGCTGGCCCATACCGAGCCTGCCCGCAAGGCACCGCAGGCCACCCGCCAGATCGACCCGAAATTCCTGCCTGCCGTGGTGGACTACACCGGCCCCCACAAGCCGGGCACGATCGTGGTGGATACCAACACCCGCTATCTCTATCTGGTGCAGGCGGGCGGGACAGCACGCCGCTATGGCATCGGCGTCGGCAAGCCGGGCTTTGAGTGGGCCGGCACCCACAAGGTCACCCGCAAGGCGGAATGGCCGGACTGGCGCCCGCCAGCTTCCATGCGCAAGCGCCGCCCGGAACTGCCCACCTTCATGGCGGGCGGGCCAAACAACCCGCTGGGCGCCCGGGCGCTCTATCTGGGCTCTTCGCTCTACCGCATTCACGGCTCGAACGAGCCCTGGAGCATCGGCCATGCGGTGTCCTCCGGCTGTATCCGCATGCGCAACGAGGACGTGACCGACCTTTACGAGCGCGTCGGCGTCGGTGCGACGGTGATCGTCATCTGATCTGGCGGCGCGGCCCCGGGAACGGGGCTGCTGCCGTTTGACGCGAAAGATCCCGGCCATGTTCCCCTTCTCCAGATCCCGGCGCTCTGCCGCTCCCCATGCGGGCGCGGTCTATCTGCTGGCAGCCGTTGCTGCGGGCATCTCCGGCGGGCTGGCTGGCACGGCCTTTCATCTCGGCGTGGATGCCCTCTCCAGCCTGTACCGCGATCTGCGCCTGGCGGTGACGGCCCCGCTGCTCTCGGGCCTCATGACGGCCGCCATCTCCGCCCTTGCCGCACTCCTTGCCGCCCTGATCGTGCGCCGCATCGCGCCGGAAGCTGCGGGCAGCGGCATTCAGGAAGTGGAAGGGGCCATGGAGGGCTTGCGGCCCATGCGCTGGCTCCGGGTTCTCGTGGCGAAGTTTACCGGCGGGCTGCTGGCGCTGTCCTCCGGGCTCGTTCTCGGGCGGGAAGGCCCGACGATCCACATGTCGGCCGCCGCCGCTGCCGGCATTTCGCAAGGCCTCGGCTTTACCGCAGATGACCGGCGCGGATTGCTCGCAGCAGGTGCGGCGGCCGGTCTTGCTGCGGCCTTCTCGGCCCCACTCGCAGCCATCCTCTTCATTGTGGAAGAAACCCGCCGCCAGTTCCCCTATGGCTACCGCACCTATATGGGGGTGATCCTCGCCAGCATCGCCAGCGGCCTCACGGTGGAAGGCCTTCTGGGCACCCGCCCGGCGCTGGAGATCGAAACCGGCGCTCTCCCCGTCCTGAGCTTTCCCCTGTTCATCCTGCTCGGCGCGCTGCTGGGTGCGCTTGGCACCGGCTTCAACAGCGCCGTCCTCGCCAGTCTCGATGCCATCCAGAAACTGCCGAAACGGCTCTGGTGGCTGCCGCCTGTTGCTGCGGGCGGCCTGACCGGCGCCCTGCTGATTGCCTTTCCGCTTGCAACGGGAGGCGGTGACCAGCTGGTCAGCTTCGTCACGGCCGATCATCTGGGCCTTGGCCTGCTTCTGCTGCTGACAGCGCTGCGTTTTGCCGGGGCGCTGGTGTCCTACAGCATCGGTGTGCCGGGGGGCATCTTCGCGCCGATGCTCTCCATCGCCACCTGTGCGGGCCTTGCCTTCGGCGTTGTGGCAAGCCTGCTGCTTCCCGGCGCGGACCTTCCGGTGCAGGCCTTTGCCATTGCCGCGATGGGCGGTTTCTTTGCCGCATCTGTGCGGGCGCCGCTGGTGGCTGTCGTCCTTGTTCTGGAGCTGACGGGCGCCTATCCGCTGCTGCTGCCGGTGCTCGTCACCTGCGCTGCCGCAACGCTCGCCGCCCATGCACTGAACGGGCGGCCGATCTATGAAATGCTGCTGGAACGCACGCTCCGCCTTGCAGGCGAGACGCCGCCGCCAGCGGAGAAGGACCGCACGCCCATCCAGCTCGGCCTTCCGGGAAGCTGAGCCGACTCATACCAAGGCTTTCGATGCTGACGCATCATGCCTTGAAATTGCTCAGGCGCCGCACGGGCTTGACCAACTCTCGATGAGTCAAGCTCATCGAGAGTTGGTATCAGTGCGTGGCTGCTGCCGCCTTTTCCTGCAGCACTTCCGGACAGGGCCCGCCATAGGCCCAGTCCAGCAATTCCGCCGTATGCACCACAGGGATATCGATCCCGGTTCCGATCTGCGTCATGCAGCCGATATTGCCGGTAGCCACCAGATCCGGCACCGTCTTGCGGATGTTGGCGACCTTGCGGTCCCTGAGGCGCGTGGCGATTTCGGGCTGGAGAATGTTGTAGGTGCCGGCCGAACCGCAGCACAGATGCCCCTCCGGCACATCCTTCACGGTGAAGCCTGCAGCCTTCAGCAGATCCTTCGGCTGGCGGGTGATCTTCTGCCCGTGCTGCATGGAACAGGCGGAGTGATAGGCGATGGTCAGCCCGCCGGGCCGCACCGGCGCGCCAAGATCGAGGCCGGTCAGGAACTCGGTAATGTCCTTGGCGAGGCCGGACACCTGCGCCGCCCGCTCCGCATAGGCCGGATCATTGCGCAGCATGAAGCCATAGTCCTTGATCGTCGTGCCGCAGCCGGAAGCGGTGATGAGGATGGCGTCGAGCCCCTCGCCGTCTGCCTCGCGCATCCACACATCCACATTGCGCCGGGCGTTGGCGATCGCATCCTCCTCCCGGCCCATGTGGTGCACCAGCGCGCCGCAGCAGCCTTCGCCCTTGGGCAGCACCACCTCATATCCGGCCCGCGTCAGCAGGCGGATGGTGGCATCGTTGATGGACGGGGCCAGCACCGGCTGGGCGCAGCCGTTCAACAGGGCAACCCGGCCCTTCTTCGCCGCCGCCTGCGGCAGGAAGTTGCCCGGCGCCTCATAAAGACCACGCCCCGGCGCCTTGGCCGGAGCGAGCGACAGCATCGCGCCCAGCTTGGCAAAGGGTCCGCCCAGCGCCTTGAAGGCGCCTGCCAGCGGGCGGCCCATATAGGCCCCCACCAGCGCCAGCCGGAAGCGGCCAGGATAGGGCAGGACAGCGGCCAGCAGCGAGCGGATCAGCCGGTCAGCCAGCGGGCGCCGCCAGGTCTGCTCGATATGGGCACGGGCATGGTCCACCAGATGCATGTAATTCACGCCAGACGGACAGGTGGTCATGCAGGAGAGGCACGACAGGCAGCGGTCCACGTGGCGCACGATCTGCTCATCCGCCGGACGGCCGTTTTCCAGCATGTCCTTGATCATGTAGATGCGCCCGCGCGGACTATCCAGCTCATCCCCCAGCAGGGTGAAGGTGGGGCAAGTGGCCGTGCAGAAGCCGCAATGCACGCATTTGCGCAGAATCTTCTCCGATTCGGCCACATGCGGATCTGCGAGCTGTTCGGCGGTGAAATTCGTCTGCATGCGTCACCTGAGGGTCAAGGGTCACAGATCCGGCGCGATACGGCCGGGATTGAGAATGCCTTTGGGGTCGAACTGGGCCTTGAGCCGGCGCGACAGCGCCGCAAGCGCAGGCTCCTGCGGCTCGAACACAGGCACGCTGGAGCGCGCGCCCGCATCCGCCCGCACCAGCATGGCATGGCCGCCGCCGTGGTCCGCCAGAGCGTCACGGATGGGCACGTCATGCAGATTGCCATCCAGGCACTGCAGCCAGACCAGCCCGCCGCTCCAGTCATAGAAGGCTTCCACCGGAATGCTCTGCTTCAGGCTGGCGAGATATCTTGACCCCGAAGCTGGCGGCAGCGACACGCGCCAGACCGGCAGGCTGCCGCCCGCAAAAGGCTGGCAATCGCGGATCGCGGCCCAGGCGGCACGGGAGGCTGAATCCTCCAGCCGCTCCACGGCAGCCCCGCCCGGCAGGACCTCAGCCAGCAGGCGGGACAGCGCGGCAAAACGGTAATCGACAGAGGGGCCGAAGCCCTCCAGCCGGATCAGCGTCACCGCCCGGCCCCGGTCCTGTCCGGCAAGGCCAAGCCTTGCAAACAGCCCCTCGGGCAGATGCGCCGCCGCCGACACTTCGGCAGGCGTTCCCATCGCCCGGCAGAGGGCGGCAACTGCCGTGGCATCGTCCAGTCCCTCGATCAGCAGGCTCACGCTGATTTCCGCCCGTGGATTGACCTTGAGCGTCAGTTCGGTGGACAGCGCCAGCGTGCCCCAGGAGCCGCAGAGCGCACGCGGCAGATCGTAACCCGTGACGTTCTTCACCACCTTGCCGCCGGCCCGGAAGATCTCGCCGCGCCCGGAGACAGCCTCCAGCCCCAGCACGTGATCACGGGCAGCGCCCGCCTTGATGCGGCGGGGGCCGGAGAGATTGGCAGCCAGTGCTCCGCCCAGGGTCCCTTGCGCGGAAACGCCGCCCAGCAGCGGGCCATAATCCATGGGCTCGAAAGAGAGCTCCTGCCCGGCGGCGGCCACCGCCGCCTCGATCTCCGCCAGCGGCGTGCCCGCCAGCGCTGTCAGCACCAGTTCGGCGGGCTCATAGACGAGGACGCCGGACAGGGCTGACAGGTCGGCCACAAGTCCAGCCTGCACCGGGCGGCCCAGCGCGCGCTTGGAGCCCTGCCCGATGATTTCAAGCGGCAGATCCTCCGCAGCCGCGTGGGCCACAAGATCGCGTAATTCTCCCGCATTGCGCGGCCGCACGGCCTTCAGCGCTGCGGCACCGGGAGCCAAGGTGGTCTGGTCTGGGGTCATCTGTTCCACCTGCTCAGAAACGCGGAATGTCCGGGAAGGGCATCTGCCCCTTGTGCACATGCATGCGGCCAAGCTCGGCGCAACGGTGCAACACGGGGAAGACCTTGCCGGGATTGAGAAGCTGGCGCTCGTCAAAGGCGCATTTGACCCTCTGCTGCTGGCGCAGGTCATCCTCGGAGAACATCTCCGGCATCAGGTCGCGTTTTTCGATGCCGACGCCATGCTCGCCGGTCAGCACGCCCCCCACCTCGACGCAAAGCCGCAGGATGTCGGCGCCGAAGGCCTCGGCAGCCTCCAGTTCGCCCGGCAGATTGGCATCATAAAGGATCAGCGGATGCAGGTTGCCGTCTCCGGCGTGGAACACGTTGGCGACCCTGAGCCCATGCTTCTCCGACAGCGCCCGCATGCCGGCCAGCACACGCGGCAGCTCGCGCCGGGGAATGGTGCCGTCCATGCACAGATAGTCCGGCGAAATGCGCCCCACCGCCGGGAAAGCCGCCTTGCGCCCGGCCCAGAACACCATCCGCTCCTCTTCGCTCGTCGAAACGCGCAGATAGCCGGAGTTGTTGGCGCGGGCGATTTCCTCCACGCGGGCCAGCAGATAGTCCACCTCCGCCTCGGGGCCGTCCAGTTCCACGATCAGCAGCGCCTCGGCCTCGCGCGGATAGCCGGCATGGACGAAATCCTCCGCCGCTTCCAGCGCCAGCTTGTCCATCATCTCCAGCCCGCCGGGGATAATGCCGGCGGCGATGATATCGGCCACGCAGCGCCCGGCATCTTCGGTAGCAGAGAAGCCGACCAGCGCGGCACGGGCCGTTTCCGGCTTCTGCAGGATGCGAACGGTCACTTCGGTCACCACGCCCAGCAGCCCTTCGGAGCCTGTCATCATGGCCAGAAAATCATAGCCTTCCGCATCCAGATGCTTGCCGCCAAGCCGGATGACCTCACCCGTCACCAGCACCATTTCGAGACCAAGCACGTTGTTGGTGGTGAGGCCATATTTCAGGCTGTGCACGCCGCCGGAATTCTCCGCGATGTTGCCGCCGATGGAACAGGCGATCTGCGAGGACGGGTCCGGCGCGTAATAGAAGCCCTCGTGCTCCACGGCGCGGGTGATGCCAAGGTTGGTCACGCCGGGCTGGACAGTGACGGCACGGTTGGGAAAGTCGATATCGAGGATGCGGTTGAACTTCATCATCGACATCAGCACGCCATCGGCCACCGGCAGCGCACCGCCGGAGAGCGAGGTGCCGGCGCCGCGCGGCACCACCTTGACGCCGTTGTCATAGCAGTAGCGCAGGACGGCCGCGACCTGCTCCACCGTTTCCGGCAGCACGACGATCAGCGGCATCTGGCGGTAGGCGGTCAGCGCATCGGTCTCATAGGGGCGCATGCCGGTGTCATCGGCAATCACACCCTCTCCCGGCACGATGGCCTGAAGCGCGGAAACGATCTCCGCCCGGCGCGCCAGAACGGCGCCATCCGGCTGCGGCATGGCAAGTCCGGCCATTTTCTCTCCTCTCCGGCAAAAATGTGATCCATTCTTGCCCTCCTGCCCGTAAGACAGCAAACGGACCGGCTCCACCGCCCCGGAAATGCCTTCTGTCAGCCTTACGGAAAGGCAGTCTGGCAAAAAACCGGCGCAAGCGGAATATCCGGTCCCTTACTAGCTCTCTTTCCGGCGGGAATAAAATGAGCAATCTGACCGATATGGAAATCTTCGCCCGGGTCGTCACAGCCGGCAGCATGTCGGCCGCAGGACGGGAGATGGGGCTTTCCCCTGCCGTCGTGTCGAAACGCATCCGCCGGCTGGAAGACAAGCTCGGCACCCGCCTTCTGCAACGCACCACCCGGCAGATTGCCCTCACAGAGGCCGGCCATGGCTTCTATGACCGGGTTCTCGCCATTCTTGCCTCGGTCGAGGAAGCCGAAACCTTTGTGACACGGGGATCGGCGCAGGCGCGCGGCACGCTGAAGGTCAGTGCGCCCACATCCTTCGGCCGCATGCACGTGGCGCCTTATCTCGCCCGTTTTCTCGAAGCCAATCCGGACCTTTATGTCAGCCTCGACCTGTCGGACGAGTTCGTCGACATCGTCGGTGACGGCTATGATCTCGCCATCCGCATTGCCGAACTGTCCGATTCCAGCCTTGTTGCCCGGCGCCTTGCGCCCGTGCACCGGGTGCTCTGTGCCTCTCCCTCCTATATCGAGCGGCATGGCGAGCCGAAGAGCATCGATGATCTCGTCGAGAACCACGTCCGGGTTGCTGCTGCCGCGCAGGATCCCTGGCGGCTGATGGGGCCGCGTGGCCTGGAAATCGTCAAGACGGACGCTCCCTTGCGCACCAATTCCAGCGAGGTGGTGCGCGAAGCGGTGCTGGCCGGCGTCGGCATTGCGCTGCGCTCCACCTGGGACGTGGGGCCGGAACTGCGCGAGGGCAAGCTGCAGATCGTCCTGCCCCAATACCGCGCCTCCAAGGACGTGGGCCTGCATGCGGTCTATCCCACCCGGCGCTTCCTGCCGGCCAAGGTGCGGGTTTTCATCGACTTTCTGGCCCAGCTCTACGGCCCGCAGCCCTATTGGGACGAGGGCCTGTCCGGCTGGCTCGGCAGCATGGAACGCGCGGCGGGCTGACGGCGTAGCTCTGCGTATGAGCCACAGTGACGCACCCGCTTGCAGCTTGAAAAGAGTAGAATATCTTCTCTGTGACCGGCTTGGCGGCCGTGACTGAGGGAGAAACGCGATGAAATATGTAGTGCTTGCTGCAGCCATGCTGGCTGCTGCGGCGACTGGGGCACGTGCAGACGGCGATGCCGCTGCGGGCGAAAAGGTCTTCAAGAAGTGCATGGCCTGCCATGAAGTTGGCGCGAGTGCCAAGAACAAGGTCGGGCCGGAACTGAACGGCATCGTCGGGCGCCCGGTCGCCGCGATTGCCGAGTTCAAATACTCTCCGGCCATGACCGAGTTCGGTGCCGGTGGCAAGGTGTGGGACGCAGAGACCCTGCACACCTATCTGGCCAACCCGAAAGGTTTGATCCCAAAGACGAAGATGGCTTTTGCCGGTCTCAAGAAGGATCAGGAAGTCCTCGACGTGATCGCCTACATGAACCAGTTCAACGAGGACGGTTCAACCAAGTGATCCGTATCTGCGGACTTGAAAGGCCGGGCCCAGCGCCCGGCCTTTTGCGTTTTCATGAAGATATTTTTCAGTAAAAATCCGATACTTTCGTCATGCCATGGCTCGACCATGGCATCCATGCCGATACACAACAACTAACTCGGCACATGATATAACATCTTTACTTGTAAGCAACGGGATGGATGCCATGATCAAGTCATGGCATGACGGTATTGTTGTTTTGAGCGCACTGCTTCACCCACCCCCTCAATGCGGCTCCCCTGTATCCGTGTGATGCGCCCGGATGCGGCGGACGGTCCACCAGACAGCGAGCAGCACCAGCGGCACCGACATCCCCGAGACCAGTCCCGGGTCGGGCATGGGCACACCCGCTTCCTTCAGACCCTTGGCGAGATAGCCCACAAGCCCCACCACATAATAGCTGACGGCGGCCACCGAGAGCCCCTCCACCGTCTGTTGCAGGCGCAGTTGCAGCCGGGCGCGGCGGTTCATGGAATCGAGCAGATCCCGGTTCTGGCGTTCCATGTCCACATCCACCCGCGTGCGCAGCAGCGTCGTGGCGCGGGCAAGTTTGCGTGACAGGTTGATCTGCCGGTTCTCCACCGACTCGATGGTGCGCATGGCCGGGGCAATCCGGCGTGCGAGAAAGGAAGCCAGCCCGAGATAGCCAGGAACCGGGGCTTCCTCGATGGTCTCCAGCCGTGCCTTGAGAATGCTGTGATAGGCACGGCTCGCCCCGAAGCGGTAGGCGCTGGCGGCCGCGCCCGCCTCCAGATCCGCCGCCAGATCGGAGAGACGCTCCAGCAGGTGGCGGTTGCTGTCCATGTCCGACGCCCCGCGCATCTCCCCGGTCAGCTGCACAAGCTCCTCCTCGATCCGCCGGACATCCGGCGAGAGCTCCGTGGCCATGGGCAGGCCAAGCAGTGCGAGCGTGCGGTAGGTTTCCACCTCGATGAGACGCTGCGCCAGCGCGCCGGTCTGGCTGGGCGCCATGCCCCTGTCGATGAGCAGAATACGCGTTAGCCCCTCGCCGTCCTGCCGGAAATCCGTCATGGCGACGGCCCGCCCCTCCTCGGATTGGAGAGCGGCCAGGCTTGCCCGGTCGAACCACCGGGCCAGCGCAGCCTCGTCGTGACCATTTTCCGGCACGACATCCAGCCTTGCCGCCACCAGCATCGGCCCCGGAGCCCGGAAGCCCGATCCGAAGGGATGACCGGCGGGAATCCGCCCGAAGGGATGCCCGCCATCCGGTGCCACGTCAAAGGTGTAGGTGATGAATTCCGAATGCTGCTCCCAGCGCAGGGAGCCACCCGCCATCGGCAGAACATGCGAGCGGTCGCTCTCCCCCGGCCCCTTGACGCCCTGGCTGCGGCAGAGATCGGCAAACCAGATCCGGTCATCCCGGATGGCCTGAGAATCACAGGTGAAGGCGTAATGCAGCAGGATGCGCGGGCTTTCCAGCGCGCGGAACGGGCGGGCATGAAGCTCGCCCAGCACGGCCGCCCTCAGGTGATGCTTGCCGAATGGCAGCAAGCCACCGGTCTGCTGCGTGTTTGCGTCCGCGTTCATTCTTGCCCCCGTCTTCCTGCCTCAAAGTGGCGCAGGATCCTCGCATCTGTCATGCGCAAAATTGCGACGGAGGCAAGCTGCGACACAATGTAAGGGCTCATGCAAAGGTAGAACTTGCAATTGGACAAAAAATTTGACCAATTATCGCAAGAGAAAGGGGTGCCGCATGTTCGCCAAGGTCAATCATGCCCGTACCGCCGATGCCGTGGTGGATCAGATCGAGCTTCTGATCCTCAATGGCGTGCTGCGCCCGGCCGACCGGCTGCCGCCCGAGCGGGAGCTGGTGGATCTGGTGGATGTGTCGCGGCCGATCCTGCGTGAGGCCCTGAAGACGCTGGAAGAGCGCGGGCTTGTGGTGAGCCGCCAGGGCGGCGGCACCTATGTGGCCGACCTGACCGGTTCGGTGTTTTCTGAAGCGCTGGTGGATCTCATCGCCCGCCATCCTGCCGCCATTGAGGACTATCTCGACTTCCGCAGCGACATTGAAGGCCTTGCAGCAGCCAAGGCAGCGGCAAGGTCTACCGCTGCCGATCACGCCCTGCTGACGCGCATTGTCGAAGCCATGGCCGCTGCCTTCGAGGCGGAAGACCATGAGGCCGAGGCGCGGCTTGACGTGGAGTTTCATCAGGCGATCGGTGAAGCTGCCCATAACATGATCCTGCTGCACACGCTCAGGGCCTGCTACCGCCTGCTGGAAACCGGCGTCTACTTCAGCCAGCAAAAGCTCTTCCGCCATCCCGGCGCCCGCGAGGCGCTGCTGGACCAGCACCGGACCATCCTCGCCAAAGTGACCGCCGGCGACAGCGAAGGCGCGCGGCAGGCCGCAGAAGCACACATTGCCTTTGTGCGCCGCGCGCTGACGGAGGCCGGGCAGGAAGGCGCCCGCAGCGCCCTGTCGAACCTCAGGCTTGATCAGCGCATTGCCAGCCTGCCGAAACCCCGGCGCGCCAAGGCCAAATCATCAGCCAAACCGGCGGCCGCCCGCCAGACGTGAAACCCGGACCGCAGTCCCGCCACCTTGGGAAGGATCTGAAAGCATGCCCATCATTACCGAGATCGAAGACCTCAAGCGGCTGTACAAGCGCCGTGTGCCAAGGATGTTCTACGACTATGCGGAGACCGGCAGCTGGACCGGACAGACATTCCGCGAGAACTCCTCGGACTTTGACGAGATCCGCCTGCGCCAGCGTGTGGCTGTCGACATGGCAGGCCGCAGCACCGCATCGCAGATGGCTGGGCAGGACTGCACCATGCCCGTGGCGCTGGCCCCGGTCGGGCTCTGCGGCATGCAGTCTGCCGACGGCGAGATCAAGGCCGCGCGCGCGGCCGAAAAATTCGGTGTGCCCTTCACCCTGTCCACCATGTCGATCTGTTCCATCGAGGACGTGGCAGAGCACACCAGCAAGCCGTTCTGGTTTCAGGTCTATACCCTGAAGGACGACGATTTCATGCGCCGCCTGTTTGACCGCGCCAAGGCGGCCAAATGCTCGGCGCTGGTGATCACTGTCGATCTGCAGGTGCTGGGCCAGCGCCACAAGGATCTGAAGAACGGGCTCAGCGCCCCCCCGAAGCTGACGCCCTCCTCGATCCTGAACCTGGCCACCAAGGTGCCCTGGGGCCTGGAAATGCTGCAGACCAAACGGCGCTTCTTCGGCAACATCGTCGGCCATGCCAAGGGCGTGACCAATCCCTCCTCACTCAGCACCTGGACGGCGGAATCCTTCGACCCGTCGCTGGACTGGGACCGCATTCGCGAGTTCCGCAAGTGGTGGGACGGCCCGGTGATCCTCAAGGGCATTCTGGATGCGGAAGACGCGAAGAAGGCACTGGACGTGGGGGCCGATGCCATCGTCGTGTCCAACCACGGCGGCCGCCAGCTCGACGGCGCCCTCAGCTCCATCCGGACCCTGCCGAAGATCATGGATGCGGTGGGGAACAAGATCGAGGTCCATCTCGACAGCGGCATCCGCTCCGGTCAGGACGTGCTGAAGGCGCTGGCCCTCGGCGCCAAGGGCACCATGATCGGCCGCGCCTTTGTCTACGGTCTGGGCGCCATGGGCGAGGCCGGGGTGACGCGGGCCCTTGAGGTGATCCACAAGGAGCTGGACATCACCATGGCGCTTTGCGGCGAGCGCAACGTCAAGGATCTGGGCCGCCACAACCTGCTGCTGCCCGCAGACTTCGCCGACCGCTGGCGCTGACAGCCCGGCCGGGTCCGCCTCACCTGAGCAGGCGGACCCAGTTGGCGGCAAGGCGGGCGCCGGTGGCATCGGCACGGGGCGCGTGCCGGGCAATCTCGGCTTCCAGCCGCTGCGCCCAATCCGGAGTGTTCTCAGCTATCATGCCGGCGAAATCCCGCGACCAGCCGCGCACTTCGGGCTCGGCCGCCTCGAAATGGAACTGGATGCCATAGGTCGCCGCGCCCATGCGGAAGGCCTGATGACGTGTCTGGGCGCTTGTGGCCAGATGCACCGCGCCTTCGGGCAGATCAAACGTGTCATTGTGCCAGTGGAACAGCGGCGCACCCTCCCCCAGCGCCGACAGCACCGGATCCGCCTTGCCCGCATCGGTTGGCGTCACGTCATGCCAGCCGAACTCGATGGGCCTGCCGATGATGTTGCGCCCGCCGAAGGCCCGGGCAACGAGCTGCGAGCCAAGGCAGATGCCCAGCACCGGCCTCTGCTCCTCGTGAAAGTCGCGGATCAGATCACAGATCTGCGGTAAAAAGGGCGAGCCCTCGTCATCCAGCGCGTTCTGCCCGCCGCCAAAGACGGCAAGGCCGGAGAAACGCTCAGCGCGCTGCGGCACCGGTTCCCCCTCGAAGGCCTTCACCACGGTCACTTCGGCCCCCGCATCCTGAAGGGCGCGGCCAACCTGGCCGTGATGCGTGAGCGGATAGTTTTCGATGACAAGAACGTGCATGGGGTCTCCGGCAGATATCGGCAGCGCTGGCGAATGTGGCAGTATCGCTGTCTTAGTCAAGGGAAGACGGCGCACTGTCCGCAGCCCTCCCTTTGAATGGAGAACACGACAATGCCGTTGCAGAACCGGGTCTGGCCCGATGGAGAGCTCGTCTCTCACCCTTGCCGGGGCCTGCTGATGGGCAACCGGGGTGGCCAGATCCATGATCCGCAAACCCGGACGATCCGGCGGCAACAAGCCTCCCGGCGCTGGATCTGCTGCGTCCTCTCCTTCAAGAACCGCCGCCGTGAGGTGATGGGCAAAGGCTATACGGAATTGTTCTTCCTGGATGAGGTGACGGCTCTTGCCGCCGGGCACCGGCCCTGCTTTGAATGCAGACGGGTAGAGGCGCAAGCCTATGCCACGGCGGCGGCCCGGCATCTTGGCCTTGAGGCCGTGCCCGGCGCGGACTGGATGGACCGGCAGCTGGCACCCGAGCGCGGCCCGCGCTGGCAGGGCAAGCCTGCTGATGGCGCGGCTCTCACGTCCCTGCCGGATGGTACCATGCTGACGGACGGAGCCGGATTTCTCGCCCTCAAGTCAGGCCGCCTGCTGCGCTGGAGCCCGGACGGATATACGGCCACGAGCCCCCTCTCTTGCCTTCGTGTCATCACCCCGGCGCTGTCTCTAGCGGCCCTTTCTGGCGGATATCAGCCAATTTGGCATCACAGGACCTGAAGCTTCCCTCAGGTTCCATTCACAAACCAGATCGGTTGCTTCAACGACTATCATTTGAAATTCCCGCGTCTACGGCGCATTCTCCCGGCCCGGACACCCGGCAGAAGAGAGACATGAGATGACGATGGCTGAAAGCCGGATTGCCGCCCCCGCCTCCCCGCTGACCTCGAAGGACCTTGGCCTTTATGGCCTCACCGTCTTTTCCTGGGGCTTCAGCTGGATCGCCATGAAGGGGCAGGTGGCGAATGTGGCCCCCGAAGTTTCCGTCTTCTGGCGCTTCGTGCTCGCCGCATCGGTGATGCTGGGCTGGAGCCTGATCCGCAGGCAAAGGCTCGCCTTTCCGCTCCGCACCCATCTGCGCTTTGCCGCGCTCGGGCTCTTCATCTTCTCCACCAACTTCACCCTGTTCTATTACGGCGCCAAATATCTGCCCTCCGGCCTGCTGGCAGTGGTGTTCTCGCTGGCTTCCGTCTTCAATCTGATTCTCGGCGTGGTGCTGTTCCGGCAGAGGCCGAAGCTGATCATTCTGGGCGCCGGGCTCATCGGCTTTTCCGGTATTGCCCTGATGTTCTGGCCGCAGATTGCAGGGGCTGAACTGAACCTTGATGCGCTGAAGGGCCTTGCCCTGTGCACGGCTGGCACCCTGTCCTTCTGCCTCGGCAACATGGTGTCCTCGTCCAACCAGACGGCGGGCATCAGCATCACGTCGGCCACCACCTGGGGCATGATCTATGGCGCGGCGCTGCTCGGCACCTTCAGCCTGCTGCGCGGCGACAGTTTCGCGGTGGAGCCGACACTCACCTATCTCGGCAGCCTCGCCTATCTGTCGATCATCGCTTCCGTGCTGGCCTTTGCCTCCTACCTGACGCTGCTCGGCCGTATCGGTCCGGCGCGGGCGGGCTATTCCACGGTCATCTTCCCCGTGGTGGCGCTGACGGTTTCCACCATCTTTGAAGGCTATGTCTGGACCTTCGCTGCCCTGCTCGGCCTTGTCCTCGTCATCGCCGGCAATGTAATCATGCTGCGCAGCCGGTAATCGGCAGGCCTATTCCGCCGCCTGCGGCACCGACAGGTTGTCGAGAGACGAGATGATGTGTTCCACCAGCGCTTCCGTCACACGGGAATGCTGGTGCCAGGAGCGCATGACGGCAATTTCGCACTCCGGCAGCTTGGGAAAGCCATCAGCTTCCGCCAACACCCTCATGCCGGGACGCAGAGCCGATTCGGGCAGCACCGAGACTGCCAGACCCGCCAGAACGGCAGCACCGACGGCGGTGGAGTTCCAGCTGGAATAAAGCAGCCGGTGCTCCCGCCCGACCGAGCGCAGCGCCAGAAGCGCCGCACGCCGCCAGCCGCAGGTGGCACGGCCAAGCGCCAGCGGCAGCACGTCCTCATTCTCCACCGCATGGCGGGCTGACGTGACCCAGAGCAGCGGCTCGCGCCGGATCACCTCGTCGCGCTGGCCGCCGGGCTTTTCAACGTGGGTGATGATCGCCACATCCAGCTCATTGGCGACGACGAGATCGATGAGGTTGGCAGTCGGGGCACAGACCACGCTGACCTCCGCCTTGGGATTGGAGCGGGAGAACCGCGCCAGAATTTCCGGCAGGAAACGGTCGGCATAATCATCCGGCGTGCCCAGCCGCACCATGCCCTGCACTTCGGTTTCGTCGAAGGCGGCCAGCGTCTCGTCATTCAGCTGCACCAGACGGCGGGCATAGTGCAGCAGCTTCTCCCCCTCTTCGGTGAGACGCGACAGGCGCCCCTCGCGCATGAAGATGGGGCGGCCGATTCGCTCCTCCAGCCGCCGCATCTGCATGGACACGGCGGACTGGGTCTTGTGCACCATCTCCGCCGCGCGGGTGAAGCTGCCATATTCGGCGATGGCCACAAATGTGCGCAATTGATCGAGATCGAGCATCAAACCCTCGCCATACAGCCGCCGAAGACGCAGAAATACAGGACTTTTCCTGCATCCGCGGCCTTTCCATCACCAACATTGATCAAATCCATTAAAAACATTCGTTAGATAAATTCAAGCGGCTCTGACATGGTCCCTTTATCGGAAGAGCGTAAAACTACTGAGCTCGACCGGAAGAATATGACAGACCATGACGGGAGCGAAGCCTCCCGGAGACAAAGGAGTTTGACGCCATGTACGCCCCGCTCAAGACGCAGCTGATCCACCGCATCGCCGGTATCGCAGCGCGAGCATGGCGCGTGCTGCGTAACCGCCATCAGGCGGGCAAACTCAATGACCTCACAGATGCTCAGCTCGCGGATATCGGGCTGACAAGGGGGGATGTTCGCGAAGCACTTGCGGCGCCCTTCTTCCGTGATCCGTCGTTTGCCCTGACCAAGGCCTCCCGGAGCAATGCACATGCACCGCAGGCACAGGTTCCGGCCAGCATCGTGCTGATCCCGCAGCCTCAGAAGGCCGCACCGGTCTTTGCAGCATCCAACGCAGGCCCGCAAATGGCTGCCTGAGACTGATGGACGGGATCTCGCCTGCCGCCGTCCCCCCGCGCAGGCTTTGAGGTCCGGTCCATCGCCCTACCCCGTCGGCGATTGCCTTGCCGACAATACCTGGCCCGCCTCCCCCGGCGGGCCTTTTTTTATCTCACGCCCGGCCCGGCAAGGCAGAGGGGCCGAAACGCTCGAACAGGCCTTCGATCGCCTTCATGTGGTTTTCCTGAAAGGCGCGCCCGGCGGACAGCCAGTCTTCAACAATGGATGCACCCGGCACCGGAGCCTGTGCGGCCACCTCCGGCTCGGGTACGCTTTCGGGGGCAGGAGCCGCTTCAGGCTTTCGTGCCGCCGCCGGGCGGGCTGGAGCCTCGGGCGCGGCTGGAGCCGGCGCAGGCTGCGCGCTGCCGCCCTGCCCTGCCGTTGGCATTCCCCAGAAGCTGGCCGCCTTGCCGGCCGCATCGGCGGCAGAACCGAAGAAGCCCGACCAGAACGACTGCACCGCTTCGCCATAGCCCGCCATCATCGCCACGCCCGGCATGGGCTTCGGGCGGCCGCGGGCATAACCGGCCATGAAGGCATCCAGCAAATCTCGCGCCTGCCCTTGCAGGAAAGGCCGGGCCACATTCCCAAGCGCCAGCGTTGCGGCAACGGGCATGAGCGCGGCCACGGCCTCCTGCTGCACGCCCGTGAAAGCCGAGATCTGCGATGCCACCGCCTTCTGCAGCGGATCGGAGCCATAGAACCACGGCACGGGCGCCGCCGAGAAGGGCTCGGCCATCACGGACGGCGCTTGTCCCTGCAGGAAGCTCATGAAGGACTGGAACGCGTTGGGCGCGGCCGTCGTGTGCTTGAGGCCGGTGAAGGCGGTGGGGATCAGCGCCCCCATGGCCCGGGCCACATCCGCCTCGTTGAGGCCGAACTGCTGGCGCACAGCATCGACAACCTGTGCGGGATCGAAGGAGAAGGGATGTCCTGCCATGCCGTTCATAATGCCTCGCACCGGATCGTGAGCCTTCCCCATGATCCGCGCAACGGCGGCAGACGTCAAATGGCGCGTTGCGCCTGAGCCCCGCCCGGCCCGTCCATCAACAGGGAGTTGAAGTCCGGGCCGGTCAAACGGGCCTTGTCAGTAGGCGTAATCCGCGTAGGCGCGGGTCACATCGCCCTGCCATTCGCCGTGGAACTTCGCCAGCATCTGGTCTGCCGGGGAAATGCCGAGGGCAAGCGTCTCTTCCACGGTTGCCAGATGCACCCGCTCGTCCTGGCCGCCGTCATTGAGGCGGGCGCGGCGCTTCAGGCCTTCCAGCGACAGGGCCGTCATCTGGCGGGCGAGATCCAGCACCTTGCCCTTTCGGAACGGCGTCTGAAGACCATGGATGGGCACACCGTTGCGCAAGGCAAGGCGCTCTTCCGCCGTCCAGTCTTTCACCATCTGCCAGGCGTCCTCAAGGATGCCCTTGTCATAGAGCAGGCCCACCCAGAGCGCGGGCAGCGCGCAGATCTTGCGCCAGGGGCCGCCATCGGCGCCGCGCATCTCCAGATATTTCTTCAGGCGCACGTCCGGGAACAGGGTGGACAGGTGGTTGTTCCAGTCGCCGATGGTCGGCAGCCCATCCGGCAGCCGGTCCTTCAGCGCCCCGTTCATGAACTGGCGGAAGGTGGTGTCCGTCGCATCGTGATAGGTATCGCCGCGCTTGACGAAATACATCGGCACATCGATGGCCCAGTTCACGTAGGCTTCAAAGCCGAAGCCGTCCTCGAAGGCAAAAGGCATCGGCCCGGTGCGGTCGGCGTCCGTGTCCTTCCAGATTTCGGCGCGGAACGACTGGAAGCCATTCACCTTGCCTTCCGTGAAGGGCGAATTGCCGAAGATCGCGGTGGCCACCGGCTGCAGCGCCAGGCTGACGCGCAGCTTCTTCACCATGTCGGCTTCGCTGGAGAAGTCGAGATTCACCTGAATGGTGCAGGTGCGATACATCATGTCGAGGCCGAGCGAGCCGACCTTCGGCATGTAGTTGGTCATGATCGCATAGCGCGACTTGGGCATGACCGGGATCTGGTCCCGCCGCCAGTCCGGCGTGAAGCCGAGGCCCAGAAAGCCGATGCCGAGCGGTTCGGCAATCTCGCGCAGCTGCGCCAGATGCGCATGGGTTTCGCGGCAGGTCTGGTGCAGGCTGTCGAGCGGCGCACCCGACAGCTCGAACTGTCCGCCCGGCTCGATGGATATGGCGCCGCCGGCAACCGGATCGGCAAGGCCGATGATCTTGTCGCGGTCCGAGATGCGCTCCCAGCCCAGCATGGTCTCCATGCCCGTCAGCAGGGCCTCGATGCCGCGCGGCCCCTCATAGGGAACCGGAGAGAAATCCGCCTTGTAGAAGGGAAACTTCTCGTGCTCGGTGCCAAGGCGGAAGCCGTCCTCCGGCTTGCAGCCCGACTCCAGATGTTCAGCGAGTTCACGGGCGCCCGAAATCGGGGTGGAATCAACGGTATCGCGGGCCATGCGTCGTCTTTCAAACTTGAGATCGGCGCGCACATTACCGGGGGCCTGCGCGCCACACAATCAAACTTGTTTGATGAATGGGGTTACCAATCGCCAATTACCGATTGAACAATCGCCAGCGCGGCCACAGCGGCCGTGTCGGCGCGCAGGATCCGGGGGCCGAGCGGAATGGCGGTGACGAAGGGAAGGCTCTTCAGCTGCGCGCGTTCGGCTGCCGAAAAGCCGCCTTCCGGGCCGATCAGGACAGCTGGCGGCACAGCGGCACCCCCTTCGTTCTTGAGGACGGCGAGCAATTGCAGCGGGTTGGCGCCATCATCGCTTTCGTCGCAGAAGATGATGCGCCGCTCCCCTTCCCGCGCTGTCCAGTCCGCCAGCACGGCAGCCAGAGCCCGGGGCTCCTCGACTGCGGCAAGGCCGAGGATGCCGCATTGCTCGGCTGCCTCGATCACATTGGCAGTCATGCGTTCTGTGTTGACGCGGGCAGCCTGGGTGTGCGCGGTGATGACCGGCACCAGCCGCGCCGCTCCCATCTCCACCGCCTTCTGCACCATGTAGTCGAGGCGGGCGTGCTTCAACGGCGCGAAGAGATAAACGAGGCCGTCAGAGGACGGCTGCGGCCGCGTCTGCTCATGCGGGCAAAGCAGGACGCTCTTGCGGCTGGGCAGCTTCAGGCGCGCGCGCCATTCGCCGTCCCGGCCGTTGAACAGCAAAACCTCATCGCCCTCTGCGAGCCGCAGTACGTTGAGAAGGTAATTGGCCTGCGTCTTGTCAGCGGCAATTTCTGCATCCGGGGCAAGCGCAGCCTCCACAAACAGGCGCTGCATGCGGAATTCGTATTTGGCCATGGCGTCATCCTGATTGGGCAGGGGTCTGGCGGCTTGCAGAACAAGCGGGAACGCCGCCCCTTTGTGGGGGGCGGCGTTCCATCATTCAAGCCTTGAGGCTCATATCAGGCCGTTGCCGGGTCTTCGCCTGCGCCATGGGCATTGCCATGGCCTGCCGGCTTGTGGTGACCGGCTGCCGGCACCTTATCGTCCTCGTCCGTCTTCTTGTGGTCGCCGTGGCCGATGTACATGTAGAACATCGGCACGACGAACAGGGTGAAGAGCGTGCCGACCGCAAGGCCCGTGCTGATCACCAGACCGATCGAGTAGCGGGCCGCAGCGCCGGCACCTTCCGACATGACGAGCGGAAGGACGCCCAGCACCATGGCGCCGGTGGTCATGAGGATCGGGCGCAGACGCTCACGCGCAGCTTCGATCATCGCCTCCTGCTTGCTCAGGCCGTGCTGTTCACGCTGGGCATTGGCAAACTCGACCATGAGAATGCCGTGCTTGGTGATCAGGCCCACAAGGGTGATCATGCCCACCTGCGTGTAGATGTTGAGCGTTCCCGCCCCCATGAACAGCGGCACCACGGCACCGAAAATCGACAGCGGCACCGACATCATGATGATGAAGGGATCGCGGAAGCTTTCGAACTGGGCCGCCAGCACGAGATAGATCACGATGATGGCGAGGCCAAAGGCCATGATGATGGTGTTGCCTTCGTTCACCTCAAGGCGCGACTGGCCGGCATAGTCCTCGAAGAAGCCTTCCGGCATTTCCTCGCGGGCGATCTGCTGCAGGGTCGCAAGACCGTCACCCGTGGTCACGCCCGGCATCGGCAGGGCAGAGAGCGTTGCCGAATAGAGCTGGTTGAACTGCTCTTCGGCCACGGCCGTTGCATTGGTCTCGATCTTCACCACGGAGGACAGCGGCACCATCGCCCCGCTCGCCGAGCGGACATAGAGTTCGCCCAGCCGTTCCGGGTTCATGCGGAACTGCTTTTCCACCTGCGGGATGATTTCGTAAGCGCGGCCATCACGGTCGAACTTGGCAACCTGGGCATCACCCACAAGGATGTTGAGGGTCTGACCGATGGTCGAAACCGGCACACCCAGAGCAGCTGCACGGTCGCGGTCGATGGTGACCGTGGTCCGGGGCTTTTCGAAGGACATCGAGTTCTGCACCACGATGAACTGGCCCGAGGCGATGGCACGCTGCTTCACCTGTTCCGCCACTTCATAGACCTGTTCGGCGGTGCCGGTGGTCTGAAGGACGTACTGGATCGGCAGGCCACCGCCGCCGCCCGGAAGGGATTCCGGCGCGAAGACGAAGGCTTCCACACCCGCAGACTTCTGCAGGCCCGCCTGGACGATCTGCTGGATCTCCTTCTGCGACTGTTCCCGCTCACCCCAGGGCTTCAGCACCCAGATCGCGAACGCGCTGTTGGTGCCGCCGAAACCGACGATCTGGAACCGCGTGTCCACACCCGGCGCATCATCGGTCAGTTCATAGAACTGGTTCGTGTAGAGCTCGGTGTAGTCGGAGGTTGCGTATTGCGGAGCCGTCACAAGCGAGAACAGCGCACCCTGATCTTCTTCCGGAGCAAGCTCGGAGGAGATCTTGACGAACATGAAGCCCGTCAGGCCCATCAGACCGATGACAACGAGCAGCGTCACCGGCTTGTAGTTGAACGTCGCCTTGAGGCGGCGTCCATACCAGACGGTGAGCCGCGAGAAGATCCGGTCCACGAACTTCTGGAAGCGGCTCTGGTCCGCCGTCAGCAGGCGCGAGGACATCATCGGCGACAGCGTCACCGCGACGAAGCCTGAGATGAACACGGCGCCGGCCAGCGTGAAGGCAAATTCGCGGAACAGCGCCCCGGTCAGCCCCTGAGCAAAGCCGATGGGAGCATACACGGCGCCCAGCGTGATCGTCATGGCCACCACCGGTCCGAAGATTTCCTTCATGCCGATGATTGCCGCCGGAATGGGCTTGAGGCCCTCCTCCAGATGCCGGTGGATGTTCTCCACCACCACGATGGCGTCATCCACCACGAGGCCGATGGCGAGCACCATGGCCAGCAGCGTCAGGGTGTTGAGCGAATAACCCAGCGCCCAGAGGAAGAAACACACACCGATGAGCGACAGGGGGATGGTCACAATCGGAATGATCACCGAGCGGAAGGACCCGAGGAACAGCAGGATCACCAGAATCACGATGACCACGGCTTCGCCGATGGTCTTGAACACTTCGGTGATCGAGGCGCTGATGAACTGGGTCGAGTCATAGGTAACGACGACCGACATGCCCTCAGGCAGGTTTTCCTGCAGCTTCGGCAGTGCATCGCGGATGCCCTGTGCCGTATCCAGCGGGTTGGCGGAAGGTGTCGGCATGATACCGAGGAAGATGCCGCCCTGACCGTTGAAGGACACGCGCACATCCGTGCTCTTCGAGCCGAGTTCCGTGCGGGCCACGTCACGCAGGCGCACCACATCGATGCCATCGGAGCGGATCGGCAGGGCACCGAAGGCTTCCGGCGTCTGCAGCGTGGTCCGGGTCTCGATCTGATAGGCGACGTACTCGTTTTCCGTCTTGCCGGGAGCCGACAGGAAGTTTGCGCTCTGGATGGCCGAAAGCACCTCCGCTGCCGTCACATTGCGGGCGGCGAGCTTGATGGGATCGATCCAGATACGCATCGAGAAGGTCTGCTCACCCAGGATCTGCGCATCCGCCACGCCCTCGACGATCGAAAGCTGCGGCTGGATCACGCGGGAGGTGAACTCGGTGATTTCCTGCGGCGACATCACGTCCGACAGCACCGTCAGATACATGATGGCGAAGGACTGGCCGGTGCCCTTCTGGATCACCGGATCTTCCGCTTCGCTGGGAAGCTGGCCACGAACCTGCTGCACCTTGGAGATGACCTCCGTCAGCGCCTTGTCCGGGTCAGAATTCAGCTTCATGTTGACCGTGACGGTCGACACGCCGAGCGTGCTCTTGGACGACACGTAGTCCACGTTCTCTGCCGAGGCGACTGCCTTGGCGATGGGCGTGGTGATGAAGCCCTGGATGAGATCCGCGCTGGCACCGACGAAGGCCGTCGTCACGGTGATCACCGTTTCGTCGATCTTCGGGTACTGGCGGATGGACATGTTCAGGATGCCCTGCGCGCCCATCAGCAGGATCAACACGTTGACCACTACCGCCAGCACTGGCCGCCTGATGAAAATTTCGGAGAAATTCATTCTTACTCTCCGGTCGTCATGCCCGTGGCATTGGGCATGATCGTATTGTCGATGGTCACGCTGTTGCCGGCGGCAAGCTTGTTCTGCCCGGCATTGACGATCACATCGCCGGCGGAAACGCCCTTGCTGACCTCGATCTGGGTGCCGAAGCGGCGGCCTGCGGTGACGAACACCTGCTCGACGATCTGCTTCTTCGGCGCATCAGCGGCGGCGCCTTCCTCGGGCTTGGCATCGACGACGCGGAAGACGTAGGTGCCATAGAGGCTCTGCACCACCGCCGTCTGCGGCAGGGCGATGACGTTCTCCTCGGCCGGCAGCACGACGTCGACAAAGGCGAACTGGCCGGGGCGCAGCAGGCCTTCCGAGTTGTCCACTTCCGCCTGCAGCGAGACGAGGCGCGACTGCGGATCGACCTTGGGGTCGATGCCGGTGATCTTGCCGCGATGGCTGAACTCGCCTTCCGTCAGACCTGCCTTGATTTCCTGGCCAATGCTGACGAGCGGCAGCTGCTGCTCGGGGATGGTGAAATCGACCTTCATGACCTTGAGGTCCTGCAGGGTGGCGATGACCGTGCCGGGTTGCAGATACTGGCCTTCGTCCACCCGGGCGATACCGATCGTGCCGGAGAAGGGCGCGACAATCTTCTTGAGGTTGATCGCGGCCTGAACGCGCTCCAGTTGCGAGCGGGAGGCATCCAGCGCCGCCGTCGCATTGTCGAGATCCGAGGTCGAGCTGAAGCCGCGGGTGTTCAGCGCTGAGGCACGGCTCAGCGCCTGTGCGTCACGGGCCTCGTTCGCCTTGGCGGCGATCATGTCGGCCTGTTCGGTTTCGTCATCAAGCTGCACCAGCAGCTCGCCCTTTTCCACGTCCTGGTTGGACACGAACAGGATTTCCTTGATGATACCGGAGGTTCTGGCCGGGACATCCACGCCCTGACGCGCGCGGATGGTGCCGATGGACTGGATCACGGGCTCGACCCGCTCCGGCTCCACGGTCAGCGCCGAGATGGTGATCGGCGGGCGCGGCTGCGCGAAGAACGCCTGGATCATCCCCGCGCGGAAGTTGTCGAACCACCAGGCGCCGTATCCCAGGGCACCTACGATCGCAATGGCAATAAGCCCGATAATGAAACGTTTCATCTGTTTCCCGGTCATGCGGCGAACCGGCCGCTTTCTAATGCGACTGCCCCCCACAGTTTCCTGCCGGGCTTTGCCGCGGATAGTATCGCTGGAGCGGCGGATATTCGATCACTCTTTATAGGGGTAATCACCAATCTGCGCTCATTGGCTTGCAAACTTTACCGTCCGGACGGTAAAGTCAAGATGACGCAGTGCGGAAAATGTCAAACATCGGCGGTGAATGTGACTGAAGTGCAACAGGGCTCAAGACAGACAAAGCGGGAAGCAACACGGGAGCGGCTGATCGATGCGGCCGTGGAACTCGTCTACGCGGAAAGCGCCCGCAAGCTGTCGCTTGAAGCTGTTGCCGAAAGGGCCGGCGTCTCGAAGGGCGGGCTGCTCTATCACTTCAAGTCCAAATCCGAGCTTCTGCGCGCCATGGTCGAGCGGCATATGGCGATGGTCAGCAAGTCGGTCAGCGAGGCTTTTGAGGAAACCTTGCGCGACAACAAGCCCAATGCCCTGATGCGGGCCTATCTGATTGCCGTGGCGCGGGACGTCTGCCCCTTGAGCGAACCGCCTGCCGGAATGCTCGCTGCCATTGCCGAGGAGCCCGAGCTGCTGGCCCCGGTCAAGGCGCATCACGTCAGCCTTGTCCGCGAAATCCGCGCGACCTGCGAAACGCCCGAGCTTGCGGAGATTGCCTTCCTGGCGATCGAGGGTGTCTGGCAGCTGATGATGTTTTCCGTCTGCCCCTTCTCGGAGGAAGAGATACTTCAGCGGCTCGACCGCCTTTCCGAGCTTCTGGCCAATCCTCCGGCCGCATTCACAGGCAATCGGGAGCAGGACGCCCCGCGCTCTTGACCCCGGCTGCCCGTCCGTCCACCTTGGCGCCAACAGGCAGGACGAGTGGCGTGACCGAAGCATCCCCGAATTCCAACATCGCCGAATTCACGGTTTCCGACATCTCCTTTTCCATCAAGCGCACGCTTGAGGATGCTTTCGGCTATGTTCGGGTGCGCGGTGAATTGGGGCGCATCTCGCGGCCCGGCTCCGGCCACATCTATCTCGACCTCAAGGATGACCGGTCGGTGCTCTCCGCCGTCATCTGGAAAGGCGCCGTCTCCAAGCTGAAGATCCAGCCGGAACAGGGGCTGGAGGTGATCGCCACCGGCAAGGTCACCACCTTCCCCGGCCAGTCCAAGTATCAGATGGTGATCGATGCGCTGGAACCGGCCGGTGCCGGGGCGCTGATGGCACTGCTGGAAGAACGCAAGCGCAAGCTTGCCGCCGAGGGCCTGTTCGCGCCCGAGCGCAAAAGGCCGCTGCCCACCCTGCCGCGTGTCATCGGCGTCGTCACCTCACCCACCGGCGCGGTGATCCGCGACATCCTGCACCGCATCTCCGACCGCTTCCCGCTGCATGTGCTGGTCTGGCCCGTGCGCGTGCAGGGCGAAACCTGCGGGGCGGAAGTCGCCAACGGCATCCGTGGCTTCAACGCCCTGCCCGAGGGCGGGGCCATTCCCCGGCCGGATCTCATCATCGTTGCCCGTGGCGGCGGCAGCCTTGAGGATCTGTGGGGCTTCAACGACGAGGCCGTGGTGCGCGCTGCAGCTGAAAGCGCCATCCCGCTGATCTCCGCTGTCGGCCACGAGACCGACTGGACGCTGATCGATCTGGCCGCAGACCTGCGCGCCCCGACGCCCACGGGCGCGGCCGAAATCGCGGTGCCGGTGAAGGCGGAGCTGATGGCCTCGCTCAACGATCTGAACCGCCGTCTCTCCGCCGGGCTCTTGCGGCTGGTGGCCAGCCGCCGGACGGAGCTGCGTGCCGCCGCCGCCGCCCTGCCCGCCCCGCGTGACCTTCTGGCCCTGCCGCGCCAGCGCTTTGACTTTGCTGCAGGCAATCTGGAGCGCGGGCTGTCCGTCAACACCCGCGCCCACCGCACCCGGCTGATGCGCGCCGAGGCTCTGCTCACGCCGCTGACGCTGGCCCGCCGCACAACGCAGGCCCGCGACCGGCTGACCGGTCTGGAAGAGCGGCTGGCCCGTGCCCTCACCGTTGCCATTGCCAGCCAGTCGCAGCGGCTCAACGCCGTTTCCGGCCGCCTGACGCCCGCTCCGCTGATCCGCCAGATCCGGCTGGGGCAGGAGCGGCTCGGCACGCTCTCCACCCGGCTGGGCCGCACCGGCCAGCAGCTGACGCAGGAACGCCGCGCACGGCTCGACAGTCTGTCCAAGCTGCTGAAGTCCCTGTCCTACAAGGATGTGCTGTCACGCGGCTATGCGCTGGTGCGCGCCGCCGATGGCCAGCCGCTGCGCGATCCCGCCGATGCCCCGGCAGGCACCTTGCTGTCCATCGAACTGGCAGGCGGTCAGATCTCCGCCGAAGTGGTGGAGGGTGACGGCCCCGCATCTTCTTCGGCCAGCAGCGGCACCGTGCCGCCTGCAAAGAAGCACCGCCCTGCAAAGACCGCCGCAGCAAAGACGGATGCACCGGCTTCCAGTCAGGGCAGCCTGTTCTGAGGGCAAAGATCCCGGGTGAATTTCGCAGGCTTGTCCGCCATTTGGAGGGCTCCCGGCCAATGGACAGGCCCTGCCCCCTTCGCTAGCTTTCGCGCAGGATCCGGCCTCATTGCGGGAGCAGAAAAGCCATGCATTTCGACCTGACCGAGGAACAGAGCCTCATCGCCGAAACCGCCTGCAAGCTGGCGGCAGACCGGCTGGCGCCGCTGGCCGAAACGCTGGACCACGGCGGCGGACGCGAGGCGTTTCTGGAGAACCTGAAGGTTCTGGCCGAAAACGGCTTCATGGGTCTGAATGTGCGGGCAGACTACGGCGGCACGGAAGCTGGCACACTGGCCTTTGCACTCTCCGTCGAGGCTCTGGGACAGGCCTGCGCTTCCACTGGCGTCACCGTGTCGGTGACCAACATGGTGGGCGAAGTCATCCAGGCTGTCGGCAACGAGGCCCAGCGTGCCGCCTATCTGCCCAAGCTGACCGATGGCACCTATCCGGCCGGCGGCTTCTGCCTGACGGAAGCAGGCGCTGGCTCGGACCCGGCCGGCATGAAGACCCGCGCCGTGAAGGACGGGGACAGCTACATCCTCAATGGCGCCAAGCTCTACATCACCTCCGCCGAATATGCGGGCGTCTTCGTCGTCTGGGCCGTCACCGATCCCACCGCGCCGAAAGGCAAGGGCATTTCCTGCTTCCTCGTCGAGGCCGGGACGCCGGGACTCATCATCGGCAAGGCGGAAAAGAAGATGGGCCAGACGGGCTCTGCCACCAACGAGGTATTGTTTCAGGACTGCCGCGTGCCCGCATCTGCCCTGATGGGGCAGGAAAATCAGGGTTTCCGCGTTGCTGTGGGAGAACTGGCGGGCGGGCGCATCGGCATTGCCGCCCTGTCGCTGGGCATTGCGCGTGCCGCAATGAGCGCGGCCAAGGCCTATGTGAAGGAGCGCCAGCAGTTCGGCGCACCGCTGTCGGACATGCAGGGCATCCAGTGGATGATCGCCGACCGGGAAACCGAGCTGGAGGCCGCACGCCTGCTCATCCTGCAGGCCGCATGGCTGAAGGATCAGGGCCGCCCCTTCGCCCGCGAAGCCTCCATGGCCAAGCTCTTTGCCTCGGAAGCCGCACAGAAGGCCACCTACACCGCCCTGCAGCTCCACGGCGGCGCCGGTTACATCAAGGACTACCCGCTGGAGCGCTACGCCCGCGATGCCCGAATCACCACGATCTACGAAGGCACCAGCGAAATCCAGCGCCTCATCATCGCCCGTGAGGTGTTGAGGGGGATTTGAGGGGGACGGGGAGAGATCTGGAGGACGGGCACTCCCCTCCAACTTTCCACCGTCTTGCCATGGCTTGACCATGGCATCCATGCCCTTGCGTCTCACTTGTTCCGGCGGTGACGGGCATTCATCCCGTCACAGGCCTTGCAGGCTGATGAGGAACGGGGTGGATGCCATGGTCAAGCCATGGCAGGACGAAAGGGGGAGGCTGGCAGCCCGAAAGAGGGCAATGTTTCATTGGACACACGGAGCAGGATTGGGCCCTCGTTTTGCCGCAGCGCCCCTCTCCCCCCTTGAGGGGGAGATGTCTGCGTCAGCAGACAGAGGGGGGTGGCAGCGCCTCAAGACGGCATTGCCTCTCCTATGATTGGACAGTCCGTTACCCCCCTCTGCCCCCTTTGGGGGCATCTCCCCCTCAAGGGGGAGAGGAGTTCGTGCCTGACGGACTGTCCGTTATAAACACCGCCCCGAAAGTAGCCGGCCGGTGTCCCGAAACACAGGCCAGCCCCACTCATTCGCTTTACAGCACACGCCCCGGATTCAGGGTGTTCTTCGGGTCGAAGGCAGTCTTGATGCGCTGCATCAGGTCGAGTTCCAGCTCGCTCTTCACCTGCTTCATCAGATCGCGCTTCAGGCGGCCGATGCCGTGTTCAGCGGAGATCGACCCGTTGAACTCGTGCACGATGCCGTGGACCAGTTCGTTCATCTCGTCCCAGCGCGCGATATAGGCTTCCTTGTCCGCGCCGATGGGCTGGCTGACGTTGAAGTGGATGTTGCCATCGCCCAGATGGCCGAAGGGCACCGGGCGGCAGCCGGGCACCATGGCTTCAACGGCAGCAATCGCCTTGTTGAGGAAGGCCGGGATCGAGGCCACCGGCACGGACACGTCATGCTTGATCGAGCCGCCCTCGGCGCGCTGCACTTCCGACATGCCGTGGCGGATGTGCCAGAAGTCGTTCACCTGCTGCAGGCTTTCTGCGAAGGCCGCATCCTCGACGACGCCCTTCTCGAAGGCTTCGCCCAGAATGGACTCCAGCAGATCGCGCACCGGGAAGGCTTCGGTGCCGGAGGAAAGCTCCATCAGCACATACCAGGGATGGCTGCCGGACAGCGGATCGCGGGCGCCATTGAGATGGCGCAGGCAGAACTCCAGGCCGACGCGCGGCATGATTTCAAAGCCGGTGAGAATCGGTCCGGCCTGCCCTTTCGCCAGCGAGAACAGCTGCAGCGCGTGTTCCGGGCTCGCCAGACCAACGAAGGCGGCTTCCAGCTTCTTCGGCTTGGGGAAAAGCTTCAGCGTCGCAGCCGTGATGACCCCCAGAGTGCCCTCTGCGCCGATAAATAATTGTTTCAGATCATAACCGGTGTTGTCCTTGCGCAGGGCGCGCAGGCCGTTCCAGATGTCCCCGTTTGCCATCACCACTTCGAGGCCGAGAACCAGATCGCGGCTGTTGCCATAGGCCAGAACTGCGGTGCCTCCAGCGTTGGTGGAAAGGTTGCCGCCGACCTGGCAGGAGCCCTGTGCGCCGAGCGAAAGCGGGAACAGCCGGTCGACCTTTTCCGCCTCGCGCTGCAGCGCTTCCAGCACCACGCCGGACTCCACCGTGATGGTGAAACCGTCCGGATCGACGTTGCGCACCTTGTTGAGGCGGCCGAGCGAGAGGACGATCTCATCCCCGGATTCCTGCGGGATCTGGCCACCGACGAGGCCGGTGTTGCCGCCCTGCGGCACGATCTTGAGCCCCTGCTCATCGGCATAGCGCAGCACCGCGCTGACCTCTGCCGTCGAACCGGGACGCAGCACCATGGGCGTCACGCCCTGATAAAGATCGCGCCACTCCACGAGGTAGGGCGCCTTGTCTGAGGCAGCAGTCAGAACATTGGCAGCGCCGATGATTTCGGCAAAGCGGGCGGCGTGGGCAGTATCGGCCATGACGGGCTCCCTGAAGGTCCGGCCCCGGCAGGGGGCAAAACTGACGACAGCGCGCCGCTATCATATCGCAGGCCGCCGGTCCAGCCGGAGCTTTGCCACAGGCGCGGCAGCAGACTTGAAGCGGGGAACCGCGTGTGCCATAGGAAGCCAGCCCGCCGGGCAGACGGTTAAGGAAGTCATCTGGAGAAAAACATGGCGGAAACGCACGGACTGATGAAAGGCAAACGCGGCCTCGTGATGGGCGTTGCCAACAACCGGTCGATTGCCTGGGGTATCGCCAAGGCCCTCTCGGATGCAGGCGCTGAAATTGCCCTCACCTATCAGGGCGAGGCTCTCAAGAAGCGCGTCGAGCCGCTGGCCGAACAGCTGGGCGCCATCGTCGCCGGCCATTGCGACGTCACCGACGCCGCCAGCATTGACGACGTGTTCGCCCATCTGGAAAAGACCTGGGGCAAGCTCGACTTCCTCGTCCACGCCATCGCCTTCTCCGACAAGGAAGAGCTGACCGGCCGCTATGTGGACACCACGCCGGGCAACTTCGCCCGCACCATGGACATTTCGGTCTATTCGCTCACCGCTGTCACCCAGCGTGCCGAAAAGCTGATGACCGATGGCGGCTCCGTGCTGACGCTGACCTATTACGGCGCTGAAAAGGTGATGCCGCATTACAACGTCATGGGCGTTGCCAAGGCCGCCCTCGAAGCCAGCGTCAAGTACCTGGCGGCTGACCTCGGCCCGCAGAACATCCGCGTCAACGCGATCTCCGCCGGTCCGATCAAGACGCTCGCCGCCTCCGGCATCGGCGACTTCCGCTACATTCTGAAGTGGAACGAGTACAACGCCCCGCTGCGCCGCACGGTCACCATCGAGGAAGTGGGCGATGCAGCCATGTTCCTCCTGTCCGACCTTGGCCGTGGCATCACCGGCGAAGTGCAGCATGTGGACTGCGGCTACCATGTCGTCGGCATGAAGGCCGTGGACGCACCGGATATTTCGGTGGTCAAGGAGTGATCTTCAGGTCCGGCACCTGAAGCAGGATTGAAAGGGCACCCCACCGGGTGCCCTTTTTCTTTGGTGCGCGGAAGGTACAGTATCGCAAAATTTACCGGGCCTGCTTCCTGTGGCCACATCGCTTGTTTACAAAGCCATGGCATTCTCGCACAGCAGCATCCAGTGCCCCGCCCGCTGCGTATCTTCCCGAAAGAGACCTCATGGCCGACCTCACCGAGACCGGAACGCTCCGCATGAAGCTGCAAGTTTCCAAACTGCTCATCTTCATCCGTCACGGCCAGACCGACTGGAACGCGGAAGGCCGGATGCAGGGCCAGAAGGACATTCCGCTCAATGATACAGGCCGTGGTCAGGCTCGCCGCAACGGCCAGGCATTGGCCTCGTTCCTGGCGCATGAGGGCATTGATCCGGCGGGACTGCGCTTCATCGCCTCACCCCTCGGCCGCACCCGCGAGACCATGGATCTGATGCGCGAGGCCATGGGCCTGCCCGCCGGGGGCTATGAGCTGGAGCCCCGCGTCAAGGAAATCACCTTCGGAGATTGGGAAGGGCGCACCCTTGAGGAACTGGCGGCGAGCGATCCCGAGCTTGTTGCGCAGCGCCGGTCCGACAAGTGGGGCTTCGTGCCGCCGCAGGGCGAAAGCTACGCCATGCTGTCGCAGCGAATCAGCGGCTGGCTTGCCGAGCAGACGGAACCCTCAGTCTCCGTCATTCATGGCGGCGTGATCCGGGTGCTGCGCGGCCTGCTAGAGGACATTGCCCCTGCAGAGATCCCGAGGCTCGATGTGCCTCAGGATGTTGTCTATCTGTGGAAAGATGGAAAGCTCAGCCTGATCTGAGAAGCTGCCCTCAGCTTTCGATCTGCAGATCGTAGAGCTTCCGCTGGCCGCCCTCGACGTCATAGAAGACGCGCACCTTCTGGCCCGGCTTGATGTCATCGACGAAGAAATCCACCGGGAAGGTGTAGGTCGTCCCGTCGGTCATGGTGATGGTGGCGGTGTCCACGTTGATCTGGGCGATCTCCCCGGTCGCTTCGTCAGCGAGAGCTGCCGAACTTACCAGCCCAAACAGGCCAAGGGCGATCAAACCTGCACGCACATGCTTCATTCTCTTCTCCGGTCTCTCGGCGGGTGCCGGCCGCTCATGGCAGGTCCGCCATGGGTAGGGCATCCGAAGGTTTGGCCGTCCAGTCCTTGCCCGCACTCCATGACCTGCCTATGTCAGCATGCGAAGCACCGGCACGACTTTAAGCAAACCTGTAAGGGAAACTGAAGGCGTTTTCTTGGCAGGATCGGGATATCACCGGAGGAAGGCATGGCACCATCATGAAAATCGGCGCAGAGACCGGCAGCCCCGCGAGTTTTTATGCCCTCCTCCCGGCCTTCACGGAGTTTGCCGGTGTCGCCGATGCAGGCGGCTATGCTCCGGTTCCCGATGACTGGATCGTCTGCATCGCCGACATCCTGCAGTCCACCGCAGCCATTGCCGCCGGGCGCTACAAGGATGTGAACATGGTGGGCGTGGCGGTGATTTCCGCCCTCACCAACAAGCTCGGCGTCGATCAGGTGCCCTTCGTCTTCGGCGGCGATGGTGCCACCGTGCTGGTGCCGCCGGAAGCGCGGAGCGTTGCGGCCGAGGCGCTGGCCGGTGTGGCGCGGCTCGCCGGAGAGGTCTTTGCGCTGGATCTGCGCACGGCACTCATCCCCGTCAGCGTGTTGCGCGCCCGTGGCACGGATGTGCTGGTGCGCAAGTTCGAGCTGAGTCCCGGTAATTATCTGGCCATGTTCTCCGGCGACGGGCTGCAGCTTGCGGAAACCATCCTGAAGGATCCGGACGCGGTGCGCCCCTTCCTCTCCGGTGTCGAAGCTCCTGCCGATCCTGATCTCACCGGCTTTTCCTGCCGCTGGGAGCCCCTGCCCTCCCGCCATGGGCAGATGGTCAGCCTGATGGTGCGGCCAGCCACGACGAGCGATCCGGCAGCGCTCAAGACCCTGATGAGCGGCCTGCGCCAGGCAACGGGCAGCGATCCGCAGGCAGCGCAGATGCCGGAGGCCCCGGTCACGCCGCAAGCCCTGTCCCTGCGCGCGGCCCCGGACACCCTGACCCGGGAGGCCCGGCTGCTCGGCGGCGGCAAGCTCCGCCTGAAAGAGGTGCTGAAGATCATTCTCGGCGTGGCCGCCGTGCGCTTTTCCCGCTGGACCGGCTGGGCCATCGGGCCGCTGAAACCCTCGGAATACATGCAGGACATGCTGACCAACACCGACTACCGCAAGTTCGATGACACGCTGCGGCTGGTGCTGGACCTGAACGAGCAGCAGATCAGCGGCCTCAAGGCGTTTCTGCAGGCGGAGTTCGCCGCCGGGCGCATCATCTATGGCCTGCATCAGTCAGACACCGCGCTGATGACCTGCCTTGTCTCCGACATGGCCGGGCGCCAGCACGTGCATTTCGTGGATGGCGCCGATGGCGGGCTCTCCGTTGCCGCAAGGGCCTTCAAGGAGCGGCAGCAGCAGCTTCAGGACGCGCAGGCCATTTGACCGCGGGGCATTTCCCACCTAAGACACTGGCCCCAGAACCATCACGATCCGTCACGATCAGCCACGGGCTTTCCATGTCACACAATTCCTTCGGCCACCTCTTCCGTTTCACCACCTGGGGCGAAAGCCATGGGCCGGCGATCGGCTGCGTCGTGGATGGCTGCCCGCCGCTGATCCCGCTGACGGAAGCCGACATTCAGGGCTTCATGGACAAGCGCAAGCCCGGCCAGAACCGCTTCACCACCCAGCGCCGCGAGCCGGACGAGGTGAAGATCCTCTCCGGCGTGATGGTGGATGAGGACGGCGTGCAGAAGACCACCGGCACGCCGATTTCCCTCTATGTGGAAAACACGGACCAGCGCTCCAAGGACTATTCCGAGATCAAGGACCGCTACCGTCCCGGCCACGCCGATTACACCTATGATGCCAAATACGGCATCCGTGACTACCGTGGCGGCGGCCGCTCTTCGGCCCGCGAAACCGCCATGCGCGTTGCCGCCGGCGCCGTTGCCCGCAAGATCATCCCGAATGTCACCATCCGCGCCGCGCTGGTGCAGATGGGCCCGCACAAGATCGACCGCAACAGCTGGGACTGGGCGGAAGTGGACAACAACCCCTTCTTCTGCCCCGACGCGAAGATGGCAGCGTTTTACGCGGATTATCTCGACGGCATCCGCAAGGCCGGCTCTTCCGTTGGCGCGGTGATAGAGGTGGTGGCTGAAGGCGTGCCCGCGGGCCTTGGCGCGCCGCTCTACGGCAAGCTGGATCAGGACATCGCCAGCGCGCTCATGTCCATCAACGCGGTCAAGGCCGTGGAGATCGGCAACGGCTTTGATGCGGCCAGCCTGACAGGCGAAGAAAACGCCGACGAAATGCGCGCCGGCAATGCCCGCCCGCTGTTCCTCTCCAATCACGCCGGCGGCATTCTGGGCGGCATTTCCTCGGGCGAGCCGATCGTGGCGCGCTTTGCGGTGAAGCCCACCTCCTCCATCCTCACCACGCGCCAGTCGGTGACCCGGCAGGGGGACGAAGTGGATGTGATGACAAAGGGCCGCCACGACCCCTGCGTCGGCATCCGCGCCGTGCCCGTGGGCGAGGCGATGATGGCCTGCGTGCTGGCGGACCATTTCCTGCGCCATCGCGGACAGGTTGGATAATCTTTCAGCGACACTGAAAACAGAGTGTTCTTTTCCTTGCGGCTGAAAGCGCGATGCGCTAGCGTCAGCGCATGAGACTAGATCATTGGCTTGCAGCAAACGGAGAAAGCCGCAGCGCATTTGCGCGGCGGGCTGGCCTGTCACCGGCTTCGGTGACGGCTCTGTGCAACGATCCCGGCGCCTGGGTATCGCGTGACATGGCACGCAAGATTGCCGAGGCAACCGGCGGCGGCGTCACGCCCAATGACTTTCTCGGCCTTTCCATCACCAAGGAGCATCCCGTGTCCCAGGCCCGTGTAGCCGAAGCGATCCGTGCCTTTGAGCGCGGCGAAATGGTTGTCGTCACCGATGATGACGACCGCGAGAACGAAGGCGATCTGATCGTTGCCGCCACCAAGGTGACGCCGGAGCAGATGGCCTTCATCGTGCGCCACACCTCCGGCATCGTCTGCGCGCCGATGACGCTGGCCGCCGCCAAGCGCCTGCGCCTTGACCCGATGGTCTCGAACAATGACGCGCCGCTGTCGACCGCCTTCACCATTTCCGTCGACTACCGCCACGGCCTGACCACCGGCATTTCGGCGGACGAGCGCTGCGCCACGGTGCGCGGCCTGGCGAACCCGAATGCCGGACCGTCCGATTTCGTCCGCCCCGGCCACATCTTCCCGCTGATTGCCAAGGAAGGCGGCGTGCTGATCCGCTCCGGCCATACGGAAGCCGCCGTGGACCTGTGCCGCCTGGCCGGGCTCGAGCAGGTGGGCGTCATTTCGGAACTGGTGAATGATGACGGCACCGTCAAGCGCGGCACGCAGGTGGCCGAATTTGCCGCCGAGCACGACCTCAAGATGGTGTCCGTGTCGGATCTCATCGCCTGGCGCCAGCGCACGGAAAAGCTGATCGAGCGCGTCAACGAGCAGCCGATCCAGACCGTGGCAGGCCCCGCCTATGCGGTCACCTATTCCACGCCCTATGACCCGATGCACCATGTCGCCATCGTCTATGGCGACATCCTCGACGGGCGCAGCGTGCCTGTGCGCCTGCAACTGGAATCGGTTCTGGACGATGTGTTCGGCGCCGCCCAGCCGCTCGACGCGGTGATGAAGAGCTTTGCGGACCGTGGCCGCGGCGTCATCGTGTTCCTGCGCGAGGGGTCCGTGGGCGTTGCCCGCCAGTCCCGCCGCCAGCGCACGGATCTGGAAGCTGCGGAGACGGAAGAGCACGGTTCGGCTCAGGCCCGCCAGGAACAGTGGCGTGAGGTTGGCATCGGCGCGCAGATCCTCAAGGATCTCGGCGTCACCTCCATCCGCCTCCTCTCCTCCCGCGAACGCCACTACGTCGGCCTCGAAGGCTTCGACATCAAGATCGAAGCCACGGAAATCCTCGAAGCCTGAGGCTTTACGGAAGACACATCAGAACGCCGCAGCTCACCCTGCGGCGTTTTTTGTTGTGCGACATGCCCTGCCTCTCAACACGCTCACGCTGTCGTCCCGGACGCAGCGAAGCGGAGATCCGGGAACCACTCGCTCGCAGAGCGGTCAGGTTGTTGCGAAGCGCAAAGGCGCTCGGCGGAGCAGAAGCAGCAATGCCGTGTTTCCCGGACGGGAAACACGGCAATTCTCTGGAAATGAGTAGACCCCGGATCGCGCTGCGCTTGTCCGGGGCGACGCAGGAGTGGGAGGCAGCGCCCTGAAAATGCGGAACGCCGCCGCAAGGGCGCTTCATACACATGATCAATGGAAAACAAGTGGTACAGACGGGTGGATTCGAACCACCGACCTTCGGAGCCACAATCCGACGCTCTAACCAACTGAGCTACGTCTGCACGGGCTGAGAGGGCAAGCCTCCCGCATCAGCGCTTCCGAAAGTTCGAGGCCCTTGGCCAGCAAAACAACGGCGCGGACCGTCAGCGCTGCGGTCCGTCTTTGCAAGCGGTCTTCTAATCGAGCTTTCCTGCGGCGGCAAGCAAAAAAGCAGCGTCATCAACATGGAGGCGCCTGCCCTGTGGGCAAGCCGGAGAAGCCGCAGACCTGCGGACCTCCATTTCCCTGCACAACCGCTACCTCTCCTGCGTCATCCCGGCCGAGCAGCGCGAGAGCCGGGACCGGTGAGCCAAGGCCCCTCGGCTATGGCTCTAAAGGCAACCAACTTATACCCCGGCTCACCGGCCCCGGATCTCCGCTTCGCTGTCGTCCGGGAAGACGAAGGAGAGGTATTCAACACCATCGCTCAGTTGCAAGGTCAGGTCATTCCGCCAGCACGCGCTGGGGCGGGAAGATGATTTCCACCAGCGTGCCCTGATCCGGCACGCTGTCGATGCGGAAGGCGGCGCGGTTGGCCTCCACCAGCGCCTTGGTCAGCGGCAGGCCAAGGCCCGTGCCGCTGCCGGGGCGGGCGGTGTGAAGCTGGCGGAAGGGCTCCAGCGCGGCGGCCAGATCCTTGGCATTCATGCCCGTGCCCGTATCGCGCACCCGCAGCGCCACCTCGCCCGTGGGCTCCAGCGCCGAAGACACGATCACCTGCCCGCCGGAGCGGTTGAACTTGATGGCGTTGGACAGAAGGTTCAGCACGATCTGGCGCAGGGAGCGCAGGTCCGCCACCACATTGGGCACCGTGCCCGGCAGGCTGGCGCGGATGATCACCCGCTCCCGGTTCGCCTGCGGCTGCATCAGGGCCACGCATTCGCGCACGATCTCGTTGACGGAGACGGCGGCGAAGGTCAGGTCCATCTTGCCCGCTTCGATCTTCGACAGGTCGAGAAGATCGTTGATCAGGCTCATGATATGCGAGCCGGAGGTGCGGATGTCCTTCAGATATTCCTTGTAGCGCTCGTTGCCGATGGCGCCGAAACGCTCTTCCATCATCACTTCCGAGAAGCCGATGATGGCATTGAGCGGGGTGCGGATCTCGTGGCTGATCTTGGCAAGAAAATCCGATTTCTGCGAGCTGGCGGTTTCCGCCTGGCGCTTGGCCTTGGTCAGTTCTTCCTCAGCCGCCTTCCATTGGGTGATGTCGCGCAGCACCGCGCAGAACTTCAGCGTATCATTGCCTTGCCCCAGCCGGCCGATGGTCATGAACAGCGGAATGAGCCCGCCGGAGGACACCCGGCCAATCACCTCGCGCCCGTCGTTCAGCACGCTGGCAACGCCGTTGCGGGACAGGCCATCGAGATAGTCCAGCGCCGAGCGGTGGCTTTCAGGGGCGAGAAATTCGGTCAGCGGCGCACCGGTGATATCGACGCGCGCGGCCCCGAACAGCGCTTCGGCAGAGCCATTGGCCTTGAGGATGGTGCCGAACCGGTCCAGCAGCAAGACGCCGTCCGTCGCCGTTTCGAGGATCGTGTCCATCTCGGCAATCTGCTCACGGGCACGGGCAAGCTCCCGCTCCACATGCGCCGGAATGGCAGAGGGCTGGGCGGCCACGGCAGCAGCAGGCGCCGGAGACGCCTCGCCGGCCGGCGGCTGGCGGCATTCGATGATGGACACCATCAGACCGCGCCCGCCATTCCACGGCACGGTGTGCATGCGGGCAAAGACCGGCTTCAGGCGGCCATCGGCCAGCCGCAGCTTCATGGTCTCATCCAGCGTGCCTTCCAGCCGGTCACCCGGCAGATGATCGGGACCGGCAAACAGCGCCTCGAAGCCGCCGGCCTCGTCCAGAGCTTCCAGATTGGGATAGCCGAGCAGCGCCAGAAGCGTCTCGTTGGTGTAGAGCACCTCGCGGTCGCGGACGATGGCAATGCCGATGGGCAGCCGGTCCAGAAGGCGCGGATCGACGGGGGCGGCAGGCGGGGCGACCGGGCGCAGCCGGGCAGCGGCCTCCGCAATCTCTTCTTCGGTATCGTCATCAAGGCCGAAGTCGCCTTCAAGCCTTGCGCCCAGCGCTTCGGCGATCTTGCGGAAGGCGGCCCGCTCCGGCTTGGTCAGGCGCGAGGCATCCACCGGCACCACACGGGTGGGCTTGCCGGTGAAAGGCACGACGCGGCTGTCGGGACGCGGCGGGGCAGCAGGTTCGGGCTGAGGTTCGGCAACGGCAGCCGCTTCACCTTCCGGCTCAGCGTCCGGTTCAGGCTGTGCCTCCGGCTCTGCGGTGGCAATCTGCATCGCCTGTTCCAGCGCTGCAAAATCATCTGCCGCCGGGGCTGCCTCTGCAGCCTCGCCAGCAACGCTGTCACCGGCCTCGTCAGCCAGCAGCGCCGGAGTTTCGTCCTGCCGGGCGTCAGCGTCCTCTTCAAGGGCAGGTTCGTCCTGAGCTTCGGCAGCTCCGGTTTCAGAAGCCGCTTCAGCGTCAACCTCCGCCTCAACGACGGTCACGTCTTCAGCGGCGTCAGCGGCCTCTTCTCCGGCTGCGAAACCGGTGTCCGGCAGAGCCAAAGCCTCCGGAGCTGCGTCCTGCACCGTTGCTTCCGGCTGCGGGACGGCCTCCTGCTCCGGCGCGGCCTGGGCGGCCGCATCTTCCGGCAGAGTGTCTTCCACCTTCTGGCGGTAGGCACGCGGCTCCGCACTGGCCGCTGCATTGGCGGCTTCACGGGCCGCAGCCCGGCGCTCGACGGCGGCATCAAACTCACGGGCGAGCGTACGCACCGCCTTCTCGATTTCCTTCGGCTTCAGCGGCTGATCACCGGTGATGCCGACCTTCGGCGCATCGCCAAAAAGATCCGCGTCACGCGGCGCATCCGCCTTGCGAGCCGCGGTCGTTGCCTTGATATCCTCGATCCAGCTGTGTGCCGCAGATGCTGACGCTACGGCCAGCGGACGCGCGTTCTCTTCGGGCGCTTCATCCTCTTCGGGCTGATCAGTCTCCAGTGCCATCTCCTCAGCGGCGGAAACGGCTTCAGGTTCGGACGCAGCTTCAGGCTCGGGCTCTATGGCCTCGTCCGCAACGGGAGCTGCCTCTTCCGCCTCGTCTCCGGCCACGGCCTCAACGTCATCGGGAGCCGTCTCACCGGCCACCTCATCAGCCAGTTCCGGCTCCGGCGCCAGAATGACTTCCGGCAGAGCCTCGACAGCTTCCACCTCAGACGTCAGGTCAGCAACTGGAGCCGTTTCAACGGCAGGCTCTACGGCGGCAGGCTCTGGGCTTTCAGCGGCTTCCGGTGCCAGCGGCATGGCCTGCGCAGGTGCTCCCGCCTGAGGCTCTGCGTCGCCAAGGCGCACCACGCCGAAGCCGCGATAGCCTTCAAACACACGGCGGCGGTCAAAGGCAGGTAGGGCCGCCATATCCACCGGCACCCGCAGGCGCCCGCCATCGACAGGCCAGTCCAGCGTCTTGCCGCTCCAGGTGTCGCGGCGCAGCAGAGCACGGGCAATGCTGCCGCGCGGATCAAGGCCAAAGCGTTCGGCCACCTCGTTCCAGGTCATGCCGGTAATGGCACCTGCATCCGGGCCCAGCGCATCGGTGAACTCCGGCGAAACGAAGGTGAAGCGCTGGTCCACATCCATTTTCCAGGCAAAACGGACGGAGCGCTCCCGGGGCTCGAAACGCGCGGGCGCTTCAGATGCCGGGGCATCTTCGACGGGTGCTTCAGCTGCTTCCGTGGCAGGCGCCCCGGAAACAGACACCGGCTCGTCAACAGGCTGCGGAGCGGCGGCCTCTGCAGCCTCTTCCAGCGCGGTTTCCCCGCTCCGGTCATCCTCTTCTGCGGTCAGATCAACGGCCTCAGACCCGGCGGCCGCAACGGCGGCGGCTGCCGTCTCAACCTCATCCGGGGCATCAAGCTCAAGCGGCTGATCATCGACCAGCATCAGGCTGCGGCCATCGGCAAGCGGCAGGCGCAGGGCATCGTGAAAGGCGCCCGCAATCCTCAAGGTGCCGGTGTCCGGCTCGAACCCTGCCGCCTCTCCGGCCGTCAGCCCCGCGCCAAGCACCCCGGCAGCAGCCAGAACAGTGCCGTTTGCGTCCAGCATGAAGGCGCTGTGCTCCGGCCCCTGCAACAGGCTGGCATAGGCCGCCAGCGCATCGCCCGGCGCCTCTGCCCCATCGACGGCAGCAATCAGGGCGCCGTAGCTGCCATCCGGCAGTTCCAGCCGCTGGCACTGGCAGGTGAGCAGAATGGCGCGCAGGCCCTTGTAGAAGCGCAGCCGCTCCAGCACCGGCTTGCCAACCGGGCCTTCAGCCGCGATCCGCGCCAGATGCGGGCGCGCCTGGGACCGCTCAAGTCCCGGCACCTGCCCCAAATCTTCGGCGGAAGAGGCATCAAAGAAGGCCGCGCCTGCGGCATTGGCCCACAGAATGCTGTCCGCCGCAGCGTTCCAGATCCATGCCGGACGGCCGGAGCCAGCCAGCCGTGCCACCGGCGCCAGGCTGCCGAGCTCCAGAAAGGTCGTCAGGTGCTCGTCCATGGGTCAACTCCACTACGCCGGAAAGGAACCTGCGAACCGGTTGGTCTCAGGCCAGCAACAATGTGCGCGGCCAACCGGAGCCTTTCGGTAAATATCTAGTTAAATACCGTCAAAGCCAGCCAGCGTCCACGCCAGAGCCCCCCATCGCAGGAACGGCCTTGCCTTGTGGTTAATCCGGAGGCGTCATCCGGCTGCGTCCACGGCCTTGTTATCTCAGGGTAAACAAGACCATAACACCGGTGTTCCAATTTGAACGCTCTGCCCGGCGGTCTTGCCACGCAAGACAGCAGGCGCCACACGTTATGCGGGAAATTCCGTATTTTTCAAACCCGTGGGACGCGAGACTTGCCTAACGCCGCCCCCGCGTGTTTTGATCCCTCCACGGGGATAATGTGCAGTGCAGATGAAAATCAGTCCGCGGCTCTTACGGAAGGTGCGGCACTGCGGCATCAGGCACTTGCGCCCCGCCGAATGAAACACAGGGGAGTGATACCACATGGCTGCGGACAAGAACACGTTCGAGATTCCCGATCAGATGCGCGACTTTGCCGAGAAGAGCGTTGATCAGGCCCGCAAGGCCTTTGACGACTTCATCTCCCTGACCCACAAGACGGTTTCGAATGTTGAGGGCTCCGCCACCGTGGTGCAGTCCGGCGCATCCGACATCAACCGCAAGACCCTCAGCTACGCCGAAGAGCACGTGGATGCGGCCTTCCGCTTCGCCCAGCAGATGGTGCGGGCCAAGGACGTGGAAGAAATGATGAAGCTGCAGCAGGACTATCTGCGCCGCCAGATGGAACAGCTTGGCGAGCAGGCGCGTGACCTCAGCGACACAGCCACCCGCGCCGCTCAGGACGCCGCCAAGGCCGTGAAGGAATAACAACACACCGCCCGCGCCTTTCAGCACGGAACCAGCCGGTTTCCGGATTGAAGGCCCGGGCGCTCCCGCTGCGGAACTCTTTGGCTCTTGCCGGGTTCCTTGCACAGAAGATCCCGTACCAGCTCTTGCAGCGATGCAGGAGACGCTGTGGCTTACTGGATTTTTGTGCAGTGCAAAATAATATTGCAACGCAGCAAAACCTCACCTATATTAAGCATGCGGATGACGAGGGCGGGGCCATACGGGCCTGCCGCCCTCATGCCGGGTGCGATTGTCACGTGATCGACTCCGGCCCAAGCAGGAGATGACACATGAGCGAAATGTTGACGCCGGAGACCCCGGCCAAGGCTGCGCCGAAGGCGCGTGCCACCAAGACCACCAAGCCGGCCACTGCCGCTTCCCCCTTTGCTGAATTCGAGGCTTTTGCCATGCCCAAGATCGAAGTTCCCGCCATGGTCCGTGAAATGACCGAAAAAGGCATCGAACAGGCCCGCGACGCCTACACCAAGGTGAAGTCCGCCGCCGAAGAGGCGACCGACCTGCTCGAAGACACCTTCGAGACCTCCCGTCAGGGCGTTGTCGAGTTCAACATGAAGGCTCTCGACGCTGCCAAGACCAACACCGACGCCACCTTCTCCTTTATCAAGGACCTGATGTCGGTGAAGACCGTTGCTGAAGCCATCGAGCTGCAGTCCACCTTCGCCCGCCAGCAGTTCGACACGCTGAGCGCCCAGGCCAAGGACATGCAGGAATTCGCGACCAAGCTGACCACCGACGTTACCGCGCCGGTCAAGGAAGCTGTCGAGAAGTCCTTCAAGGACCTGAAGGCCGCCTGAGGCAGCCTCGCAGGATCGCCTGACGCTTGTCTTCAGGCCAAGCCAGACGTGAGCCCCGGATGCACCGCATCCGGGGCTTTTTCGTTTATCACGGCTTCGTGATCCGGCTTGGCACAGGCCTCACGGGACAGGCAGCCCGCGCACAAGCCCGGATAAGGAGCTCATTTGCGTTGCTCCGGCCCTGACAGCGCATATCGCAACGGCATCAGCATTTTCCGCAGGTTACAAGGCTTCCCGGAGCGCCCCGCCTGCACGTGACCCGGCGAGCCCAGGACGGGGGTGCAGCCAGGACTGTCTGTCTGCCGCTCGAAAAAGGAGAGCCGCAACATCCACTTTTAGAATCATTCTAACCTGTTGATTTAATAGACTTGTTGACATACCGGAATTTAAAACTCATATTTCGCGCGCCTCAGGTGGCCGCCTGAGACAAGTTATGCGGAATGTCATTTCTGCAGACCGGAGGATTACAATGAGACTGACGAAGATGAATTCCCTTGCCCGCACCAGCCTGCTGGCAGCACTTCTTGCTGCAACCGCTTCCACGGCTGCTGTCGCTGATGGCGAGGTGAACATCTATTCCTATCGCCAGCCCACGCTTATTCAGCCGCTGCTCGATGCCTTTACGGCAGAAACCGGCATCAAGACCAACGTCATCTTCGCCAGCGAAGGCCTGGAAGAGCGCATCGCGGCCGAGGGAGCAAACTCCCCTGCCGACGTGCTGCTGACCGTGGACATTGGCCGTCTTGATGGCGCCAAGCAGGCTGGCATCACCCAGCCGGTTGTTTCGGAAGTGGTTGCCAATGACATCCCGGCTGCGTTCCGTGATCCGGAAGGCCACTGGATCGGCCTGACGTCGCGTGCCCGTATCGTCTATGCCTCGAAGGACCGCGTCGCCCAGGACACGATCACCTATGAGGAACTGGCCGACCCGAAGTGGAAGGGCAAGATCTGCACCCGTTCGGGCCAGCACGTCTACACCATTGGCCTCGTCGCTTCGATGATCGCCAACAAGGGTGCTGAAGAGACCGAAAAGTGGCTGGTTGGCCTGCGCGACAATCTCGCCCGCAAGCCGGCCGGCAACGACCGCTCCCAGGTTCAGAGCATCATGAATGGCGAGTGCGATCTGGCACTTGGCAACACCTATTACATGGGTGCCATGATGAACAACGAGAAGGAGCCGGAGCAGAAGGAATGGGCCGCATCCGCCAAGATCCTGTTCCCGAACGCAGCTGACCGCGGCGCACATGTCAACATCTCCGGCGTCGTGATGGCCAAGCATGCGCCGAACAAGGACAATGCGGTCAAGCTGATCGAGTTCCTGACCACCGGCCAGGCCCAGAAGATCTACGCCGAAGCGAACTTCGAATACCCGGTGACCCCGGGCGTGGAGCCGTCCGACCTGGTCAAGTCCTGGGGCGAACTGAAGGCTGACAGCCTGCCGCTCTCGGAAGTGGCGAAGTTCCGCAAGGAAGCCAGCGAGCTGGTCGACAAGGTTGCCTTCGACGAAGGCCCGAAGTCCTGACCGCCTGACCTGGGCTGATCAAGAGGGGTGCCGGAAGATTATTTCCGGCACCCTGCTTGCATTTGCCGTCCTGTGATGTGCTATGACGCGGCGTGAAGATGCCGGTCCATCCAGAAGAGCCCCGACAAGAGCGCGCATGAACGCAGCCCCCAGAAAAGACCGGATCTGGCTGATCTCAGCCATTCTTTCCGCTGTCCTGATCCTCATGCCTGTTGCGGCGCTGTTCCTGATGGCGCTGGGGTCTTCCGGTGGCAACTGGGGCCATCTGATCTCCACTGTCCTGCCGCGCGCCCTGCAGACAACCGCCCTGCTGCTGCTGGGTGTCGGCATCCTGACCGGGGTGACGGGCGTCATCACCGCATGGCTTGTCACCATGTGCCGCTTTCCCGGACGGCGCCTGTTTGACTGGGCGCTGCTGATCCCGCTGGCCGTGCCGACCTACATCATCGCCTTTGCCTATGTGGACGTGATGGCCTATTCCGGCCCCGTGCAGAGCACTGTCAGGGCCATCTTCGGCTTCCGCACGGCGCGGGACTACTGGTTCCCCGAGATCCGCTCGCTGGGCGGCGCCATCTTCGTGATGAGCGCGGTGCTCTACCCCTATGTCTATCTCTCGGCCCGGGCGAGCTTCCTGCTGCAATCCGCCAGCGCGCTGGACGTGGGACGCACGCTGGGAGCCGGGCCTCTGCGGCTTTTCCTGCGTGTTGCCCTGCCGCTGTCGCGTCCGGCCATTGCCGCCGGCATCGCCCTTGCCCTGATGGAATGCCTCAACGACATCGGCGCCGTCACCTTCTTCGGCGTGCGGACGCTGACCTTCTCGATCTATGACACATGGCTGAACCGCTCCAACCTGGCCGGAGCCGCGCAGCTTGCCTGCGCTATGCTGATCATCGTCGTGATCCTGCTGGCGCTTGAGCGCCGCGCCCGGCGCCACCTGCGCTTCGACAGCAGCCGGGGCAAGCACCATGCTCCGGCGCGGTACCAGCTCACCGGCCTGCGGGCGCTGCTGGCCATCTGTGTCTGCGCCCTTCCCGTGGTGCTCGGCTTCATCGTCCCGGCGAGCATGCTGGCCGGGCAGGCGTTCCGCCGCCTCGAGCAGGCACAGGATCCGGCATTCCTGCTGGCGGTGCGCAACAGCGTGGTGATGGCGCTCATCGCCTCCAGCCTCATCACCGGCCTTGCCATCACGCTTGTCTATGCAGCAAGGCTGCACAAGTCGAAGCTGCTGTACATGAGCGGCCGCATCGCTTCGATCGGATATGCGGTGCCGGGCACCGTGCTTGCCGTCGGCATTCTCATTCCGCTCGCCAGCCTCGACAACACCATTGACGCGATGATGAAGCAGATGTTCGGCTTTGGCACCGGCCTTTTGCTGATCGGGTCCGGAACCGCGCTCGTCTATGCCTATCTCTGCCGTTTTCTTGCGGTGGCGCATGGACAGGTGGAAGGCGGCTTCGGCAAGATTTCGCCCAACCTCGACATGGCAGCGCGCACGCTGGGGCGCGGTTCGACGCGCATTCTGGGCGAAGTGCACATGCCGCTGCTGCGCCCGGTGCTGTTGTCGGCGCTGCTCATCACCTTTGTTGACTGCATGAAGGAATTGCCCGCAACGATCCTGCTGCGGCCGTTCAACTTCAACACCCTGGCGACGAGCGTCTACGAAGCGGCGTCGCGCGAGGCATTTGAAGAGGCGGCCCTGCCGGCTTTGGCGATCGTCTTGACGGGGCTTGTTCCGGTGATCCTGCTGGCCAGCACCAGCGCGCGCAGCTTCCGGCAGAGCATCAGCAAGCGGGGGCTGGCGTCCACGTCCTGAGGAAAGGCCGCCACGGGCAGCCGCCTCCGTCAGGCCGCATGAATGGCCGCCCCGCCAGCGTTTTCCATAGGCAAGTTGGTGGATGGCGTCAGGGCGGGCAGATCTTCACACCCCTCCCCCTCATGCGCGGCCCGCCACTTGATGAAGGTCTCAGCCGCCATCGGCTTGCCAAGCAGATAGCCCTGCACGGTCTTGCAGCCGGACAGGCGCAGGAAGTCGAGCTGGAATTCGGTCTCAACCCCTTCTGCCACCACGTCGTAGTCAAGGCTCTGTGCCATGGCCAGAATGGTCTGGACGATGGCACGATTGCTCTTGTCCTCGCCAAGGCCGGCCACGAAGGAGCGGTCGATCTTGAAGGTGTCGAAGTGCATCCGCTGAAGATGGGCAAGGCTGGAATAGCCGGTGCCGAAGTCATCAATGGCAAAGCGGATCCCGGCCATGCGCAGACGCTCTGTCGCGCTGCGCACCCGCTCCGGATCGGCCATGGCAACGCTCTCCGTAACTTCCAGCTCCAGAAGCGAAGGCGGGAAGCCCGTCCGGTCCAGAATCTCCAGCACGCGTGAGGGGAACTCCGGCCATTCCAGCTGACGCATCGAGACATTGACCGCCAGGGACAGCCCCCTGCCCTGATCAAGCCACTCGCGCCCCTGACGGCAGGCCAGCTCCAGAACCCTGTCGCCGAGGCGCAGGATCAATCCGGTTTCCTCGGCAATGGCGATGAAGGCTGCCGGTGTCAGCAGCCCGCGCTCCGGGTGGTTCCAGCGCGCAAGAGCTTCCGCTCCCGTGACCTCGCCGGTCGCCGCAGAGACTTTCGGCTGGAAGAACACGGTAATCTGCCCGGCGGCAAGCGCCATCGGCAATTCGGCTTCCAGAGCGAGCCGTTCCTGTGCCTTCACATCTGCCGCGATCTGGCCAAAGGTGAAGCAGCTGCTGCCACCGGAGTTTTTCGCCGCATACATCGCGATATCGGCATTCTTGAGAATGGCGCTGAAGTCCCGCCCGTTGGAGGGGAAGTTTGCAATCCCGATGCTCGCGCCGATGGACAGTTGCAGGCCGTTGACATCGCAAGGTTCTTCCACGGCTTTCAGGATTTGGCCAGCCAGCGCCAGGATCTCCTCCCGCCTGTCCTCTCCGGCAGGATAGATCAGCGCAAACTCGTCACCGCCCAGCCGCGCCAGATACCGGATCTGCATGCCGTAACCCGCCGTGAACCCGGTCTCGGAGCGCCCGAAGGTTTGCAGAACCGTTTCAAAGCGCGATGCCACTTCGCGCAGGAGAATATCGCCGCATTCATGACCATAGCTGTCGTTGATGCGCTTGAACCGGTCAAGGTCGATGAACATCACCGTCAGCGGCCGCGGACTGCCATCGGCCTGGCGCATGTAGCGGGCGAAATGCTGGCGGAAAGCCTCCCGGTTGGGCAGGCCGGTGACGGAATCGGTGAAGGCCAGCTTGTTGATCTGCTCCATGTTGGAGCTGATCTCACTCACCATGTCCCGGTAGGCGCGGGCCAGAACGCCGATCTCGTCGGTGCGCTCGACCGGGAATTTCACATCGAACTCGCCTGCACTCACCTGATGGGCGATGGACGTCAGGCGCTTGATCGGCTTCAGAAAACCATTGCCGAAGTGCAGCAGCACGGGAACGGCAACGGCCAGCAGGCAGACCGACACAATGGCATTGCGCAGCCAGATGCTATGCAACTGGCTGGAGATGGCCGTCCGCTCAACCGACACCAGAACGGCGCCAGCCACTGTACCGCCATCGGTGGACCAGACCGGCATGGCAACCGAAATGCGCCCGGTCTCGACAAGTACCTGATCTTCCTTGGCGGAATAGGCCTCCAGCAGAAGCGGATTGACCTCCTGCTGGTCGAAAATCCCGGTCTTCGGGTCAGAATCGACCAGGATCGTCCGGCGCGGATCCCAGACATAGGCCTGCTGCACCAGACCGCTGGCCGCGATGCTTTCAAGTTCCTGGGAAAGGATCAGATAGTGATGGTTGGCCAGTTGCGGCACCGCAAGCCGGCTGACGGTGGCCCCGATAGAATGCACATGAGCGACGGACTTCGTCTGCTCATCCTGATAGTCGAGAACACTGGCTGTCACCAATGTAATGGCCGTCAGGCACGCAAACAGCAGCACCACGAACAGCGTAAACCGCATTCGCAGCCCAAACCGCTGGCCCGTTCGCCGCTTCCACGCCATGCCCAGTGCGAGTGCCATCGTTCCCCGGCCAATCCCGTCGCATTACCCATCCCCACCAGTCGCATGATCTCACGAAAAGTTATCATTGCGATTGACGGCCTAGAGAAAAATGCGGACCGGCAGGAAACCATGACACGTGCTTATTCACCTAAGTAAATCCCCCCGGAACCAGTGACCGCCTGACATTCCAAGGACAAAACTGCGCCCGGGCGTTGCCGCAGCGCGTTAACGCCTTACCCGGCGGCGGGCGGAAATACCGGGTTCCCGGCCCAAAATGATACAGATCAGCAAATACACGGATAGCGGGCAACCGCACCCTTGTAACGATCTTCCCGGGCCTCTAGGCTGATGGCACACCCGGGATGGAAAGATCAGGCCCATGCGAACAAGACTCCTCAAAAGTGTGGCATTGGCGCTGTTGCTTGGCACAGGTCCAGGCGCCGCACAGCAGGCCTCCGATACCGTGGCGCCGGAACGGGCGACGGGTACGGCAGCGGCAGCGCGCATCGAGGCAAAGCAATTCATGGTGGCAGCGGCCAATCCGCTGGCCGTGCAGGCCGGCCGGGACGTGCTCGCCTCCGGCGGCAATGCCATCGACGCCATGGTGGCTGTCCAGACGGTGCTGGGGCTGGTGGAGCCGCAGAGCTCCGGTCTCGGCGGTGGTGCCTTTCTCGTCTACTTCGATGCGGCAACCGGCCAGCTCACGACTTTTGACGGCCGCGAGACAGCCCCGGCAGAGGCAACACCGAAGCTCTTTCTCGACGCTGAGGGCCAGCCGCTGAAATTCATGGAAGCGGTCATCGGAGGGCGCTCCGTCGGCACGCCGGGCACCGTGCGGCTGCTGGAAGACGTGCACCGCCAGCACGGGCGTGCAGAGTGGGCCAGCCTGTTGCAGCCGGCCACAAAGCTGGCAACGGAAGGCTTTGCCGTATCGCCGCGCCTTGCCGCGCTGATTGCAGCAGATGGTGACCGGCTGAAAAGCAATGAGGCGGCGCGCAACTATTTCTTCGACGCATCAGGCGCACCTTTGCAGGTTGGCACCATCCTGAAGAACCCGGCCTATGCCGAAACCCTCGATGCCATTGCCAGCGGCGGAGCGGATGCCTTCTACAAGGGCCCTATTGCCGAGGGGATCGTGCAGACCGTGCGCGGGGCGCAAGGCAATCCCGGCGTCCTGTCTTTGAGTGATCTGGCCAATTACCGCATCAAGCAGCGTGATCCGGTCTGCTTCAGCTACCGGGCGCTGGATGTCTGTGGCATGGGGCCTCCCTCTTCAGGGGCCGTGGCCGTCAGCCAGATCCTCGGCACCATCGAAAACTTCGATATCCGGGGCCTTGGACCGCAGAATCCCGAGAGCTGGCGGCTCATCGGTGATGCGCAGCGTCTCGCCTTTGCCGACCGCGAGCGCTATCTCGCCGATCCGGATTTCGTGCCCGCTCCCACCAAGGGTCTGATCGCCAAGGATTATCTCGCCAAACGCGCCGCGCTGCTGGATGACGGCAAGGCGCTTCCGGCCGATGCCGTGAAGCCGGGTGAGCCGGAGTGGGACCACGCCTTCAACTATGGTACCGGCGAAGCTCTGGACATGCCTGCGACCAGCCATTTCGTCATCACCGACAGGGACGGCAACACCGTCTCCATGACGACGACCATTGAAAGCGGCTTCGGTTCGCGGCTGATGACAGGCGGCTTCCTGCTCAACAACGAGCTGACCGACTTCTCCTTCAAGACCCATGACGGCAGCCTGCCGGTGGCCAACCGTGTCGAGCCCGGCAAGCGGCCGCGCTCCTCCATGTCGCCCACCATCGTGATGAAGGACGGCAAGCCGCTGCTGGCCATCGGTTCGCCCGGCGGCAGCCAGATCATCGGCTATGTGGCACAGGCGCTGATTGCCTATATCGATTGGCAGATGCCGGTGGAAGAGATCGTCGCCCAGCCCCACCTCATCAACCGCTTCGGCACCTATGACCTGGAAGCCGGCACGGCAGCCGAACAGTTCGCCGAACCGCTGAAAGCGATGGGGTATGAGGTGAAGCTCAGCGAAATGAACTCGGGCCTGCACGTGATCGAGTTCACACCCGATGGACTGGCCGGCAGTGCCGATCCCCGCCGCGAAGGCACCGCCATGGGCGAGTGACCGCTGAACGTCAGCTGAAAAGACGAAGGGGGCAGCCACCGCTGCCCCCTTTATCTGTTTCCGGTCTGCTGCGGTCCGGCTCAGGCCGCAATCAGCTTGGCTTCTGTCGCAGCCTTGACCTCATCAAGGGTCACGCCGGAGGCCAGCTCCACCAGATGCAGGCCATCCTCCTTCACGTCAAAGACGCCAAGGTTGGTGATGATGCGGTCAACGCAGGCAACGCCGGTCAGCGGCAGGCTGCAGGCCTTGAGCAGCTTGCTTTCGCCAGCCTTGGAGGTGTGGTCCATCAGCACGATGACGCGCTTGACGCCCGCCACCAGATCCATGGCACCGCCCATGCCCTTGACCATCTTGCCGGGGATCATCCAGTTGGCCAGATCCCCCTTCTCCGACACTTCCATGGCGCCGAGGATCGACAGGTCGATATGGCCGCCGCGGATCATGCCGAAGCTGTCGGCGGAGGAGAAGTAGCTCGTGTGCGGCAGCTCGGTGATCGTCTGCTTGCCGGCATTGATCAGGTCGGCATCGACCTCGTCATCCGTGGGGAACGGCCCCATGCCGAGCATGCCGTTTTCCGACTGCAGGGTCACATGCACACCATCGGGAATGTAGTTCGAAACCAGTGTCGGGATGCCGATGCCGAGGTTGACGTAGAAGCCGTCTTCCAGTTCCTGCGCGGCCCTCTGGGCCATTTCTTCGCGAGTCCAGGCCATGTATCCAACTCCCCTCAGGCTGCACGCGTGGTGCGCTTTTCGATGCGCTTTTCAAAAGTGCCGGCGACGATGCGGTCCACGAAGATGCCGGGGGTGTGGATCTGGTCCGGATCCAGTTCGCCCACCTCGACGATCTCCTCGACCTCCACCACCGTCTTCCTGCCGGCTGTCGCCATCATCGGATTGAAGTTGCGCGCGGTCTTGCGATAGATCAGGTTGCCTTCCTTGTCGGCCTTCCAGGCCTTGACGAGGGAAACATCGGCGATGAGGCCGGTTTCCAGAATGTAGGTCTCGCCGTTGAAGTCCTTGTGCTCCTTGCCCTCGGCAATCAGCGTGCCGACGCCGGTCTTGGTGTAGAAGCCGGGGATGCCAGCCCCGCCCGCACGGATGCGCTCGGCCAGGGTGCCCTGCGGGTTGAACTCCAGTTCCAGTTCGCCATTGAGATACTGGCGCTCGAAGGTGGCATTCTCGCCCACGTAGGAGGAGATCATCTTGCGGATCTGGCGGGTCTGCAGCAGCAGGCCAAGGCCGAAGTCATCCACGCCCGCATTGTTGGAAATGGCGGTGATGTCCTTCGTGCCGCTGTCGCGCAGCGCCGTGATGAGATTTTCCGGGATACCGCAGAGGCCGAAACCACCGGCCATGATGGTCATTCCGTCAAACACAAGCCCCTCGAGGGCGGCCTTTGCGTTCGGGTACACCTTGTTCATCGTTGTCTCCTCAAATCCGGCCATGGCCCTCAAGCCCTGCCCGGCACAGCATGCGCGCGCTCGCGGCAGTCCTCCCGCAGCCCCAGCCGCACCGGACAGTCCGGTCCGGCCCTCTGGCCAGGTTGCAACGCAACAAGACTAAGATTTTCGGCAGGCGTCAACTGCCAGAAAGGCGGGAACGGCGTTTCAAACGCTTCAGGTAAAAAACTAAACGGTTCACTCTTCAGCCGCGGTCAGGAGCCGGCGCTCCGAACGCAGCCGCCGGGCGATGCGTTTCAGCCGCCGAAGAGCGAGATAGGCGCTGCCTGCCGCGGTGAGCGCCCGTTCAAACGACAGCGTCTCGACAGGATCGCCGCCGAAGCGCTGCTTGTAGAACTGGACGCCCGCGCCAAAGCACAGCTCGTTGTAGCCGGAGGCTTCCGCCCATTCGATCAGCTTGGCAAAGAGCACAAGACCCGGCGAGAACCGGTGCCATTTCGCATCCCCCATGGAAATGAGCGTCGCGCTGACCATGCTGTTGTGGCACAGCACGCAGATGGCTCCGGCGATTTCACCATCCTGCGCCTGCAGGGCAAAGACCTCGACAGGCCCTTCCAGCAGGTCATCATAATAGCGCCCTTGCGAGGCGTCCTGCTCCAGCAGATTGGCCCAGCCCTTTTCCGCAAAGCGCTGCGCCCTCTGGCGGCGCAATTGCCGCAGGAAGGCAGCCTTCTGCTCCACACCCTCGGCCTGTACGAAGCTTACCCCCTCCGCCTGCAGCTTGCGGTATTTGCCCCGCGCCTCCTTGTAGACCGACCGCTTGCGCCAGCCGCCGGCACCATAGCCGCCCTCAAGATCCAGAACATATGTCGGCTCGGCTTCAGGCTGGCGCACCACATGAAACAGCGGGTTCGGAAAGCCGCTGATGCGCGGCGGCATCTTGGCAAAGCGGATCAGATCCACATCCTGCAGCGCTTCGTCGATCAAAGGCCAGACCGCCCCGCCCTCAAAAGGCTGGAACGGCGCTTCGCTGGCAAGCACGGGAGCGCAAAGATCGGCGAGGTCAAAATCCGGCATGCCGCCGATACGCAACGGGCCGCGGCGGGTGACCATCAGGGGCACAAGCATCCGGGTACGGCCGGTCGCAGCATCACGCACTTCCAGAAGACGCATCTGGGCGCCCGCTGTTGCAGCGACATGGCGGTTGAGCGCATCAAGGACATCCGGCCGCTGGAATGCTGTTGCCACCGCATTGCCTGGCAGCGCGGCCCAGAGACGCCCAAGCAGCGGGCGCGACACCTCCTGGTGAAGTATGCCGCGGATGCCGCTGGCAGCCTCGACAGCCGCCGAACCCAGAACCTGCGGTTCCGCAGAAACGCTTTCCACCGGAGACTCCTGATACGCAAACACATGAAACAGGCCGGACCCATAACAAGGGTCCAAGTGCGCATCAGTCTAACGGGGAAATCTAAAGCAACCCTTCATGCGCAGGGCAGCTTGCATGCAATTCTGGAAGCCGGCTCTGCGGCATTTGCGCCGGGATCACCCGGCGGCCGCGATTGCCCGGCGCTGATCGCTCTCGCGCTGCAGCTGGCTGCGCCGCGTCAGGATCGATGTGGCGATGACGACGACCGTCACAATGCCCACAAGGATCGTACAGGCCGCGTTGATTTCCGGCGTCACGCCCAGGCGCACCTGCGAATAGATCTTCATGGGTAGCGTCGTCGCGCCGGGGCCTGTGGTGAAGCTGGCGATCACCAGATCATCCAGCGACAGGGTGAAGGCCAGCATCCAGCCGGCAATGACGCCCGGCAGGATCAGCGGCAGGGTGATGACGAAGAAGGTGCGCGCGGGCGGGCAGCCGAGATCCTGCGCGGCTTCCTCCAGCGAACGGTCAAAGCCGACAAGGCGCGACTGCACCACCACCGCCACATAGCAGGCGGCGAACGTGGTGTGGGCCAGCATGATCGTCCAGAAGCCGCGCGCCTGATCGATGGCCACGAAGAGCAGCAGCAGCGACAGGCCGAGGATGACTTCCGGCATCACCAGCGGGGCGAAGATCATGCCCGAGAACAGGGTGCGGCCCGGGAACCGGCCGAAGCGCACCAGAACCAGGGCGGCCAGCGTGCCGATAACGGTGGCCAGGGTGGCGGAGAGGAAGGCCACCCGCAAGGTGACACCAGCTGCCTCCAGAAGCTGCTGATTGTTCATCAGCTCCACGTACCACTTGGTCGAAAACCCGCCCCACACGGTCACAAGACGCGACTCGTTGAAGGAAAAGACCACCAGAATGACGATCGGCAGGTAGAGGAAGGAGAACCCCAGAACCAGCGACGTGACGTTGAACCAGGAGGGACCGTTTTTCATGCCGCCTTCTCCGATGCCTTCTGCTGCTGCCGCTGGAACAGCACGATGGGGATGACCAGAATGAGCAGCAGCACCACCGCCACCGCGGAGGAAACCGGCCAGTCACGGTTGTTGAAGAACTCCAGCCACAGGGTCTTGCCGATCATCAGCGTCTGCGATCCGCCGAGAAGATCGGGGATGACGAACTCACCGACGGCAGGAATGAACACCAGGAAACAGCCGGCAATGACACCGGGAATCGACAGCGGGAAGGTGATTGTCCAGAAGGCCTTCCACGGCGGACAGCCCAGATCCTGCGCCGCCTCGAGCAGGCTCTCGTCCAGCTTTTCAAGGCTGGCATAAAGCGGCAGGACGAGGAACGGCAGATAGGAATAGACGATGCCGATATAGACGGCCGTATTGGTGTTCAGGATCGACAAAGGCTGGTCAATGACGCCAACCCACAGCAGCAGCTGATTGAGCAGGCCTTCATTCTTCAGGATGCCGATCCAGGCGTAGACGCGGATCAGGAAAGAGGTCCAGAACGGCAGGATGACCAGCATCAGCAGGGTCGGCCGCCAGGATTTCGGGCTGCGGGCCATGCCATAGGCGATCGGGTAGCCCACCAGCAGCGTGATGAAGGTGGAAACCGCAGCAATGGTGACGCTCGACAGATAGGAGCGCCAGTAAAGATCATCCTCGATCAGCCAGACATAGTTCTCGAAGCTGAGTTCGGAGAAGGCTTCCTTGAAGCCGTCCCAGCCGGCCGACCAGTCGAACACCGGCGCATAGGGCGGGATCGAGACCGCGACATGCGACAGCGAGATCTTGAAGACGATGAAGAAGGGAACGAGGAAGAACAGCATCAGCCAGGCATAGGGAATGCTGATGACCAGCCATTTCCCCAGCTTGCCTTTGAGTTTCTCAAGACCGGTTTCTTCCATCGTCCCCGTCCCTTCCAAGAAGCCGCCTGCAGAGGGTTGCAGGATCTGCGGCGCGTGACGCCCGGCCCCCCGTGCGTCAGCCTCAGTTTGTGAGGATCACCCCTGCGTCCCGTCCCCAGGACAGGACCACCTTGTCATCCCAGCCGATCGGCCGTTCGACGAGACGGGTGCGGTTGGTCACGGTCGAGCGCATGGTCATGCCCTCTCCGGCGCGCGAGTGATAGACGGACATGTCGCCCAGATAGGCGATGTCCCAGACCTCCGCACCCACCTTGTTGACCGCGCCCGGCTCCTGCGTGCCGTGTTCGATAGTGATCTTTTCGGGACGGACCGCATACCAGACCGTCTCCCCGACGGCGGCGCTGGTGTCCTGCAGCGTATCGATGAGGAAGCCGCCATGATCTCCGCTCACCGACAGCTTCGTTCCGCCTTCGCCGCGCTCGGCAACAGTGGCCTCGATCAGATTGATGTCGCCGATGAAATCGGCCACGAAGCGGCTGTTCGGCGTTTCATAGATCTCGGCCGGTGTTGCCACCTGAATGATCTCGCCCGCATCCATGACGGCGATACGGTCAGCCATGGTCATGGCCTCTTCCTGATCATGCGTGACGACCAGGAAGGTCATCTTCAGCTCCTCCTGAAGAGCCATCAGCTCGAACTGGGTTTCCTCGCGCAGCTTGCGGTCCAGCGCGCCCAGCGGCTCGTCCAGCAGCAGCACCTTGGGCCGCTTGGCGAGTGAGCGGGCCAGAGCCACACGCTGGCGCTGGCCGCCGGAGAGCTGGTGCGGCTTGCGCTTGCCGAATTTCTCCAGCTTGGTCAGGCGCAGCATTTCGGCCACGCGCGCCTCGATGTCCGCCTTGGCCATGCCGTCCTGCTTCAGGCCGAAGGCGATATTGGCCTCGACGCTCATATGCGGGAACAGCGCATAGGACTGGAACATCATGTTGACGGGACGGCGGTAGGGCGGCACGCCGGACAGGTTCTGGCCATCCAGCAGGATCTCGCCCTCGGTCGGCGTTTCGAAGCCGGCCAGCATGCGCATCATCGTCGTCTTGCCGCAGCCCGAACCACCGAGCAGGGCGAAGAACTCGCGCTCATAGATCTTGAGACTGAGGTTATCGACGGCGGTAAAATCACCGAAGCGCTTGGTTACATTTCGGAATTCGATGAAAGGGACCGACTGGGGATTTTCCCAGGGTGCAAAGGACCGCCGTACCGGTCCGATCGGTTTCTTGGCCAAATTCCACCCCCAACGCTACCGGAAAATGTCCGGCGTCCCACCCCTTGGGATGCCTGATCAGAAGCCCGGCGCAGCCAAGGCTGCGCCGGACCAGAGCCTGTCAGCGGCCGCTCTTGACCTTGGTCCAGACGCGGTTCTGAATGCGGCTGATCTGCGCATTCTTGGTCGACACGGTGTAGAGCTTCTGGATCGTCTCTTCATCCGGGTAGATTGCGGTGTCTTCGTAGACATCCTTGTTCAGCAGCGGCTTACTGTCCTTGTTGCCATTGGCATAGAACACGTAGTTGGACGCCTTGGCGATCACCTCAGGCCGCATGATGTAGTTCAGGAACTCGTGCGCCTCGGCGACGTTCTTGGCATCCGAGGGGATCGCCATGTTGTCGAACCACATCAGCGCACCTTCCTTCGGGATGGAGTACTCGACGGTGACGCCGTTGTTGGCTTCTGCCGCACGGTCACGCGCCTGCAGGATGTCGCCCGACCAGCCGATCGCCATGCAGGCATCGCCATTGGCGAGCGCGTTGATATACTCCGACGAATGGAACTTGGTGATATAGGGCTTGATCGTCGCAAGCAGTTCGCCGGCCTTTTCAATGTCCTCGGCGCTGTCGCTGTCCGGGTTGAGGCCCAGATAGTTCAGGGCAGCGGGGATCATTTCTTCAGGCGTATCGAGCATGAAGATGCCGCAATCAGCGAACTTGGAGATCACTTCCGGCTTGAACACCATCTCCCAGCTGCCGGTCGGAGCGTCCGGCATGCGTTCCTTGATCTTGTCGACGTTGTAGCCGATGCCGGTGGTGCCCCACATGTAGTTGATGGCGTATTCGTTGCCCGGGTCATATTTGGTCAGGCGCTCGGAAATTTCCGGCCACATGTGCACGAGGTTCGGCAGCTTCGACTTGTCGAGCTTCTGGAACACGCCGGCCTGGATCTGACGGCCGAGGAAGGTGCCCGTCGGCACCACGATGTCGTAGCCGGTGCCGCCTGCCAGCAGCTTGGTCTCAAGCGTCTCGTTGCTGTCAAAGACGTCATAGACCACGCGGATGCCGGTTTCCTGGGTGAAGTCGGCCAAGATCGATTCGTCGATATAATCCGACCAGTTGTAGACATTCACCACGCGCTGCTGGGCTGCTGCAGAGCCCGCCACAAGCGCGGCGGCCGCGACACCCGAAAGAATGGCCTTCAACATCTGTTCCGTCTCCACTGATTGCAGCGGGCCTGCGCCCGGTTTTCTCACATAGCCGCCGTGCCGGAGGCGAGGCCGCGACCGGCCAGCGTCTATGCCATTGCCATTGAGACTAGAAGCGAAATCTCAAAGGCTCAACAGCTTGATAGGTCCCGGACGATCATTTTTGCGGCACACTTCCGCCTTCCCTTTCAGCACGGTTGCACGTCACAAATATGTCTGCCGCTCCAGGCTGGAAATCTCGCGGCCAAAGGCGTTGAGTTCCTCGCGCTTGATATCCGTCAGGACCTTGTGCATGTGGTGGCCCACTGCCTCCTTCATCCGGGCGGAGGCTTCAAAGGCGTCGATCGCCTCGTCCATCCACGGCGTCAGGCGCTTGTAGCCTTTTTCATAGGCATTGCCCTCGACCGGCGGGGGCGGCATGACACCGGCACTGATGCCGTCCAGCATGCCGGAAATGACGCCGGTCAGCACCAGATAGGGGTTGGCATCGGCGCCCGCGATCCGGTGTTCGATGCGGGAGGCCGCCGGCTTGCTGGCCGGAACGCGCAGGGCCACCGAGCGGTTGTCATAGCCCCAGCAGATCGATGTCGGCGCATAGGAGCCCGGCTGCATGCGGCGGAAGCCGTTGAAGGTCGAAATGTAAAGCAGCAGCGACTGGGGCATGGTGTCGAGCAGACCGGCGATGGCGTGCTGGAGGCGCGTCTCCCCTTCCACAGGGTCGGCAAAGATATTGCCCAGTTCGTTCTCCAGCGACACGTGCACATGCATGCCGTTGCCGGGCCAGTCCACGAAGGGCTTGGCCATGAAGGAGGCCTTGAGATTGTGCTTGCGGGCAACGCCCGCCACGAGGCGGCGCAGGAGAACAGCATCATCTGCGGCCATCAGCGCATCGCGCCGGTGATGCAGGTTGAGCTCGAACTGGCCGGGAGCCGCTTCAGACACGGCCGCATCGGCCGGAATGTCCTGCATTTCCGCCCCGCGCCGGATTTCATCCACCAGCGTCATCAGCGATTCAAGATCCGACAGGGCATACATGTTCTGCCGGGCCGGGCCGAGATGGGTGGCGAAGACCGGCTTGGGCGGGCCGCTCCAGTCACCTTCGCTCTCCTCGAAGAGATAGAATTCCAGCTCGAAGGCCGCCGTTGCCGACAGGCCGTGGCTGGCGAGCTTGCCGTTCATCCGGTCCAGCACGTGGCGCGGATCAATGAGGAAGGGTTTGCCCTCCCGGTCATACATGTGCATCAGCACCTGCGCCGTCTTGCGGGCGGCCCAGGGCACCAGCGTCAGCGTGCGGGCAATCGGCCAGCACACGCCGTCCATATCGCCCGTTTCGATGTGAAGGCCGGTCTCCTCCACCTCACGCCCCCAGACGTCAACGCCAAACAGCGCGAAGGGCAGCGCAACGCCTTCCTCGAACACCTTGCGGATCGCCGTGCCGGGCAGCCACTTGCCGCGCAGCACGCCATTGGTGTCTGGCAGGATCACCTCGAAAGTGTCGATGTCCGGATGCTCAGCCAGAAAGCGCTCCAGCACCTCCTCCCAACCCTCATCCTCCGGGCGCACCCAGGTCTGGCGGGGAATCGTATGCATGATGGCTCTCCTTCCGGCGTCAGCGGTGTCCGTCCGGCCTTGTGGCCAGCAGTTGCACCGTGAGGCAAATTGTGATCACGTTGCAGGAAGGCTGTCAAGCGCATCTGCCCAAGCGGCAAGCATGCCTGCCAGAAATGCAAGATCGAAAGGATCAGCCACAGTGGCAAAGACCGGAGCTTCGAACGAGCCCCCGCCAGCGGGCGCGGCAGCACAACGCCCCCAGGAAAAGGGCCAGGAAAAAAGCGCCGAGCGTGGTGTGGCGCGCGGCCATGTGGACCGCAGCATCCGCCACGCCTTGATCACGGGCCGCTTCATCCCCGGCAAGGCCGTGACCTTGCGCGGCCTTGCCGCCGAACTGGGCGTCAGCCCCATGCCGGTGCGCGAGGTGATCCAGCGGCTGGCTGCCGAAAACGCCCTGTCGATTCGCGCCAGCGGCCGGGTGCAGGTGCCGGACATGACACCCGAGCGCTTTGACGAGATCCTGCGCGCCCGCCTGCTGCTGGAGCCGGAACTGGCCCGCCGCGCCCTTCCCGCCCTCGGCAAGGCCGATGCAAAGGAGCTTGAAGACATCGACAACCGCATGGATGTCAGCATCGCCAGCGGCGACGCGGAAGGCTACATGCGGCTCAACCATGCCTTCCACTTCCGCATCTATTCCGCCGCCCGCTCCACGGTACTGCTGCCGCTGGTGGAGAGCCTGTGGCTGCAGTTCGCCCCCTTCATGCGCACCGTCTATGGCCGTCTTGGAACGGCAGTTCTGGTGGACCATCACAAGGAGGCCATAGCCGCCATCCGCCAGCGCAACGGCGAGGCGCTCGTCGCCGCCATTTCCGCCGACATCCAGGACGGAATGGACTTCATCGAACAGGCCTGAGGACCGGCTGAACAGCCGGGCACACAGAAAACAGTTGACCGGGCGCATTTTGTGATCACAAAATCAGGACAACTGGACGGACGAGGATGCAGCTCATCAACCGGCAAGAGGAACCGGGAAACTGCATCTGCTTGACGGAACGCCATCCGGGCGCAAGATGCCTGCGCCCGGCGTTGCAATGCGGCATGCGCCAATCCGGGCTGACACCGATATGCAGGAGCCCAGCGTGAGCAAGAAGAAGAAAGCCCAGCCCGTGACGAGCCCGCGCGGCGTGGCGGATATGGCGGCGGCCCAGACCTGGCTTGCCGAGCGTGGCATCGAAGACATCGAATGCATTGCCCCGGACCTTGCCGGCGTTGCCCGCGGCAAGATGATGCCGACGGAGAAGTTCCTCTCCGGCCCGGTCATGACCATGCCGTCCTCGATCTTCGCCCAGACGATTTCCGGCGACTATCCGGAGGATGACGACCGCTTCCAGCACAATCCGATCGACGGCGACCTCTATTTCCGTCCCGACTATTCGACGCTGACCACCGTTCCGTGGGAAACCGACCCGACGGCGCAGCTGATCCATGACGCCTATACCCGTGACGGCATTCCGGTAGAGACGGCCCCGCGCAACGTGCTCAAGCGCGTGCTCGGCCTTTATGAGGAAAAGGGCTGGCAGCCGGTGATCGCGCCGGAAATCGAGTTCTATCTGGTGCGGCCCAACACCGATCCCGATTATCCGCTGGAGCCGCCGACCGGCCGCTCGGGCCGCCCGGAGGCAGGCCGCCAGTCCTATTCCATCTCGGCGCTGAACGAATTCGACGATCTCATCGACGATATCTATGACCTGTCCGAAAAGCAGGGGCTGGAGATCGACACGCTGATCCACGAGGAAGGCGCGGCGCAGATGGAGATCAACCTGCGCCATGGTCATCCGCTGGAGCTGGCCGATCAGGTGTTCCTGTTCAAGCGCACCATCCGCGAAGCAGCGCTGCGGCATGACATGTATGCCACCTTCATGGCCAAGCCCATGTCGAACCAGCCGGGCTCGGCCATGCACATCCACCAGTCGCTGACGGACATGGAAACCGGCCGCAACATCTTCTCCAACGAGGATGGCGAGGCGACACGCGAGTTCCTGTCCTTCATTGCCGGCCACCAGCAGTACCTGCCGAACGTCACCTGCCTGATGGCCCCTTACGTGAACTCCTACCGCCGCTTCTCCCGCAACACGGCGGCGCCGGTCAACGTTTACTGGGGCTATGACAACCGCACGGTCGGCCTGCGCGTGCCCTATTCCAAGCCCGATGCCCGCCGCCTTGAAAACCGGGTGCCCGGCTCGGACGCCAATCCTTATCTTGCCATCGCCGCTTCGCTCGCCTGCGGCTATCTCGGCATCGAGGGCAGGCTGCAGCCGGACGAGCCGCGCATGTCCGATGCCAGCAACATCCAGCATTCCCTGCCGCGCGGCCTGATCGAGGCCGTGGCGCTGTTCGAGGAATGCGAGGAACTGACCGAGGTATTCGGCGAGAAGTTCGTCGCCACCTACCGGGCGATCAAGCAGGAAGAGTTTGAAACCTTCATGTCCGTGATCAGCCCCTGGGAGCGGGAATACCTCCTGCTCAATGTCTGAAATCCCGCCGGGCAAGGACGCAACTCCAGCCCCTGCCCGGCCTTAACGCCCGACGGAGCCTGAAATGAACGGTGCATCCAACCGCTATCCGACCGCAGAGCTGCGTGCCCTTGATGCGGCACATCATTTCCATCCCTTCACGGATACGCTCCAGCTCAATGCGGAAGGCAGCCGGGTGATCACCAATGCCAAGGGCGTGTGGCTGACCGATTCAGAAGGCAACCGCATTCTGGACGGCATGGCGGGCCTGTGGTGCGCCCAGATCGGCCATGGCCGCGAGGAAGTGGCCGAGGCGGTATACAAGCAGATGCTGGAACTGCCCTATTACAACACCTTCTTCAAGACGACCCATCCGCCGGTCATTGCCCTCTCCGAGAAGCTGGCGGAGATCTCACCGCCGCAGTTCAACCGCACCTTCTTCTGTTCGTCCGGTTCCGAGGCCAACGACACCGTGTTCCGCATGGTCCGCTTCTACTGGGACCAGATGGGCAAGCCCGAGAAGAAGGTGATCATCGGCCGCTGGAACGGCTATCACGGCTCGACGCTGGCCGGCACCAGCCTTGGCGGCATGAAGGCGATGCACGAGCAGGGCGACCTGCCGGTGCCGGGCGTGCGCCACATCGACCAGCCCTACTGGTTCGGTGAAGGCGGCGACATGTCTCCGGAGGACTTCGGCATCGCCGTCGCCCGGCAGCTGGAGCGCGCCATCGACGAGATCGGCGAGGACAAGGTGGCTGCCTTCATCGCCGAGCCCATTCAGGGCGCGGGCGGCGTTATCATTCCGCCCTCGACCTACTGGCCGGAAATCTCCCGCATCCTCAAGGAACGCGACATTCTTTTCGTCGCCGACGAGGTGATCTGCGGCTTTGGCCGCCTCGGCACCTGGTTCGGCTCGGAGTATTTCGGCATCGAGCCGGACCTGATGCCCATCGCCAAGGGCCTGACCTCCGGCTACCTGCCCATGGGCGGCGTGCTGGTGTCGGACAAGGTAGCAGAAGGCGTCATCGGCAAGGGCGGTGAGTTCTATCACGGCTACACCTACTCCGGTCACCCGGCCTGCGCGGCTGCGGCTCTGGTCAATCTTGAGATCATCCAGCGCGAGAAGCTGGTGGAGCGGGTGGCCAATGACATCGGCCCCTATCTGCAGGCCCGCTGGCGTGCGCTTGGCGATCATCCGCTGGTGGGTGAGGCCCGCATGACCGGCCTTGTCGGCGCGCTGGAACTGGTGCCGGAAAAGGGCAACCGCAAGATGGCCTTTGCCGATACGGGTACCGTCGGCACCCTGTGCCGCGACATTTCCTTCGGCAACGGTTTGATCATGCGTGCCGTGCGCGACAGCATGATCATCTCCCCGCCGCTGGTCATCAGCCACGACGAGGCCGACCAGCTCGTCGCCCTCGCCCGCAAGACGCTGGACGACACCTGGGCCGAGCTGAAGCGTCAGGGCAAGGTCGCCGCCTGAAAACGGCTAACGCCGCAAGATCGCATGGTCCCCCGCAAGGCCGCCGCCCTGTGGGGGATTTTGCATTCAGGGCACATTTCACAGCGCGCCCATCTCCTGCCACAAACCTGTTGAACCTTACCATTCTGTAACGTGACCGCCATCACAGTGGAACAACACGGCTTCGGCTACGTTGTCACCATGAACTCAAGGCAGCACTGCCAGTCTGGCCCGGCCAGCAAGGCAGAATGTTCCGGAGAAGGAGGCTTCGCCATGTTGAACCGGGCTACCAGAATAGCGTCAGCGTCGCTTCTGTCGGCAGCCGTCGTGCTTGCAGCCGTGTCTACGGCGGAGGCAGGCCGCCGCCATCACCACCGCCATCACGGTCATGGCTGGGAAACAGGGGCTGCCATTGTCGGCGGACTTGCTGCCGGGGCGCTCATCGGCTCGGCGCTGTCTGCGCCGCGATATCCTGCACCGGTCTACATGGCCCCGCCGCCGCCACCGGTCTACCATCACCGTCCGGCGCCCCGCGTCTATTACCAGCAGCCGGCACCGGTCCATTACCGCCCTGCGCCCTGGAGCCCGGCCTGGTATCAGTACTGCTCGTCGCGGTACCGCTCGTTTGATCCGAGAACCGGTTATTTCCGCAGCTATTCGGGCCGCTACGTTTTCTGCCAGTAGGCATCGTTGTTTTCAGCAGACCTTTGGCCTGGACGGTCCGCCGTCCCGGCACCAGACCTTTTGACTTCAAATTTCGAAAAGGGTGGCCTTATTGCAGGCCCTCTGCGCCGTCAGGAGGCGTGAGAACCGGCTTCCGGTTTGCCCAGAACACTGTCTGGCAAGCTCCCGCCAGCCCAATCAGCCCTCGTCCTTCAGGACGGGGGCTTTTTTCAATGCGCTATGTCTTTCAGGACTGGCCGCCCGGTGCTGCTCTCAAGGCGCCGCGCACGGCGCTTTCCAGCGCCTGCAGAAAGCGGGACCGGTCCTGCCGGGAGAAGGACGGGCCGCTTTCCCGGATTTCGCCAATCTCGCGCAGATGCGTTCTCAGGTCCCGCATGGCCAGCGCAAGGCCCACATCCCGGAACGGCTTGCCCGAAGGACCGAGCACGCTGGCTCCCGCCTTCACACAGCGGGCTGCCAGCGGCACATCGGCCGTTACCACAACATCACCGGGGGCGGCGCGTTCCGCGATCCAGTCATCAGCGACATCCAGCCCCTCGGACACGACCACCCGCTGCACCAGTTCGCTCTCCGGCAGACGCATGAAGGCGTTGGAGACAAAGATCATCCGCAGGCCATGCCGTTCTCCAACGCGCACCACCTCTTCCTTCACCGGGCAGGCATCCGCATCGATGTAGATGACCGTCATGCAGAAGCCTTTCCGGCAGCCAGATAAGCCAGAATGCCATCGGCCGCCACCATGCCCGTCGCAAAGCAGGCCTGCAGCAGGTAGCCGCCGGTGGGCGCTTCCCAATCGAGCATTTCACCGGCCGCAAAGACGCCGGGACGCTGGCGCAGCATCAGGCCGTCATCCAGTGCCTCAAGCCGGATGCCGCCTGCCGTCGAAATCGCCCGCTCCATGCCGCTCGTACCCGTCAGCTTCAGCTGCACCTGCTTGATGGCGGCGGCAAGCGCCTCTGGCGAACCATCCTGAGGCGTGAGGGATTCCCGCAGGAGCGCCACTTCCACAGGCAACAGCCCCGCGGACTTGCGCAGGAAGGTGGAAAGCGACTGCTTGGCCCGCGGCCTCGACAGGCGGCTGGCGAGCGTTGCCACGTCCATGTCCGGGCGCAGGTCGATGGAGAGCACAGTCTCCCCTTCGCTGGCGATCGCCTCACGCAGGGGAGCGGACAGGGCATAGACCGCGCCGCCTTCGATGCCCGTGCGGCTGATCATCGCCTCTCCGCGCTGGCGGATATCTCCATGGGCCAGTTCGATACGCTTCAGCGGCTGGCCGGCAAAACGCTCCGCAAAGAAAGGCGACCAGCCGCACAGGAAGCCGCAATTGGACGGGCGCAGCGGCGCCACATCCACACCCCAGCCTTCCAGCACGGAGAGCCAGTCCCCGCGCGAGCCAAGGCGGGGCCAGCTGCCGCCGCCCAGCGCCAGAAGCGTGGCACGGGCAGGCAGAGCTTCCAGTGAACCGTCCTGTGCGCGGAAGAGGTTGCGGCCTTCAGCGTCCTGCCCCTCCCAGGTTTGACGCAGACGGAATGTGACGCCCTGCTTCTCCAGCCGTGCGAGCCAGGCACGCAGCAGCGGCGAGGCCTTCATCGCCTTCGGAAACACACGGCCGCTGGAGCCTACAAAGGTTTCCTGCCCCAGATCTTCGGCAAAGCGGCGCAGCGCCTGAGGGTCAAACCGGTGGATCAAAGGCTCAAGAAAGGAACGGCCGCTGCCGTAGCGTTCCAGAAAGATCCCGATGTCTTCGGAATGGGTCAGATTCAGCCCGCCCCGGCCGGCCAGCAAAAACTTGCGCGCAGGTGAGGCCATACGGTCGAGGATCATTACTTTATGCCCGGCCGCCGAAAGCTTATCCGCAGCCGCCAAACCCGCAGGGCCAGACCCTACGATTACCACATCCGTCATTTTACCAGTTTACCCTGATTTTTCGAACCAAAACCTTGCGGGACAGGACAAGTTTACGAAAAAGATTCACTTTTCCCTTTGGTTACCCCTAAAAATTTGCAGCAAACAGGGTTTTATTAGCAAATAAGGCTGCTTGCTGATGTCAGGAGCACGATCGGCGGGAATCAGCTTGGAGCGCAACCCCATCCGGAGCTCCTGCCCGGCGCATGGAGATTGGAGCATGGCGGAGACACAGAAGCTTATTCTTGTTGTCGATGCGGACGTCAAGGTGCTGACAGCGTTTCAGCAGCTGCTTGGCAGCAAGTTCCAGATCGTTACGGCCCGCAGCGCCGTCGAGGCGGTCGCCTGGATCGAGCGCAACCCGTCTGTCGCCGTCGTCATTTCCAGTCTGAATCTGCCCGACATCGACGGCGTCGAGTTTCTGAAGTCCGTCACCGATTTTGCGCCTGTCGCGGCCCGCATCATGCTGACGGCTGACCGGTCTCTGGAAGTCGCCCGGCGTGCGGTCAATGAGGCGAATGTCCTCATGCATCTGCTGAAGCCATGCCCGGCCGACGAGATCGAAAACGCCATCCGCTCCGGCCTTGCCTATCACAACCGGGTGGTCAAGGAGAAAAGCCTGCTGGAGAAGACGCTCTCCGGTTCGGTGAAGCTGCTGATCGACATGCTGGCCCTGTTCCACACGGACGCCTTCCGCAAGACGACCGTCATGCGCCAGCAGGCGCTGAAGGTGGCCAAGGCGCTCGGGCTCAAGAAGGTCTGGGAACTGGAGATGGCCGTCATGTTCTCGCCGCTCGGCGAGGCCCTGCTGCCACGGGAAATCCTGTCCCGCTACCGCTCGGCCAAGACGCTGACGGACCCTCAGCGTGAACTGCTGGCCCGTGCCCCGGAACAGAGCCGGGATCTTTTACGCAACATTCCGCAGTTCGAGCGGATTGCCGAGGTGCTGTATTACTCGGGCAGAGGCTTTGACGGCTCGGGCTTTCCCACGGATGGTCCGACCGGCAAGGACATTCCGCTGCATTCGCGCATTTTGAAGATCCTGATCGACCTGTGGTACGCCTGCCCGGACACGGGCGTGGATCTGGCTGCCTTTGAAGCATTGAGCATCAACCGGCGGCAATATGATCCGGCGCTGCTGAAGGTCGTCAGAGCCTGCCTGCTAACGGACAAGGACCTCTCGGAGCGCTTCCAGACCGTTGCCTGTCATATCCGGGCCCTGCGTCCGGGCGACATTCTGATCGACGACATCATCACCGACGGCAGCCATGAACTGGTTCTGTCGCGCGGGCACCAGCTGACGGAAACGACCATCAAGCGCCTGTCGCAGTTCGACCGGCTGACCGGCCTGCGCCAGCCCATCCGCGTGCGGCGTCAGGAGGTGCTGTTCGCAGATCCTGCGTCTGGTGCAACTTCCGCGCCTTCGAACACGGACCGCAACAAGGCCTCACCGGCAGGACAGGGGCAGCAGCAGGTCCACGCCCAGCTGGATGGTTCCCAGCAGCAGGGCGCGGGTTCGCTGACAGAAAACGCCATTGGCTAGGCACGTCCTCATGCGAAGGCGCTGAGATGCCCAGCATCAAACCTTGAAATTGCTCAAGCCCTGCTCAGTTGGAGGACCGCTGCTTGTCGAGCATCTTGAGGATGCGCACGAACCGGCCAAAGGACTGGATCGTCGCAAAGGCATAGCCCTTCCAGCCTGCGAAGATGAAGCGCCGCATGATCAGGTACTTCAGCATCTCGACCGGAAATTCGGTGACGAGACGCAGGCGCAGCAGCAGCCCGTTCTTTTTCTTCTGCGTGGCAGCCGCAAGATCTGACGTGTAGTTCAGCTTGGCAATCGCGTGGCCCCAGGTGCGGAACGAGAAGTGATGCTGGCGGCCCTTCAGGATGCCGGTGGTGAAGCCTTCATCCACATCCATCCGGTCATAGGACGGCTCCAGCCGGATGCGGGCGTGTTTCAGATTGTAGAGCCGGGGCACCTTGCGGTAGTCGGCAAAGGGGCGCGGCCGCTCATCGCCCGGCAGAACCATGGTGTTGCGCACCAGATAGCAGGCGTGCTGCGGTTCCCCGTTCCGGAACAGGCCAACAATCTCCTGCCGCAGCTCCGGCGTCACCACTTCATCGGCATCGATGTAGAAGACCCAGTCACTGCGGCACTGCTTTTCACCAAAGCTCCGCTGCGGCCCGAAGCCGGCCCACGGATTGCTGATCACCCGCGCCCCGAAAGACTCGCAGACCGCCACCGTGTCATCGGTCGAGCCGGAGTCGATGACGACGATTTCCCGCCCCAGGCCCTGCACGCTCTGCAAGGTGCGGCCGATACGGTCTCCTTCGTTGAAGCAGCGGATCAGGACGGAGATCGGGGCAGGAACGTCGGACATGCAACCACCAGACCGGAGAAACGGGCTTGAAAGCAGGCGGACAGACGCAAGCCGGAAGCACTGCGTCACGGGCTGCCCGGCTGCGAGGTATTGCGGAAAAGTTTGATCGGATCAAGCGGGATGGATAAACAGGCCCTCACGGCGAAGCCCGCGAGAGGGCACCCCTCCGAGTGACAGGACGGCAGGCACATGATGCAAGGCGCATTTCTCAGACGCTTCCGCAGGCTGCGGCATAATCTGTGCAACTATGTGCTGATCTGGTTCCTGCGCGGCGACAAGCCCTCTCCCTTTGCCAGCACGCTGCTGATCCCCTTGCATGAAAAGGACCTGCCCTTCTTCCGCGAGCATATCGGCACGACGCTGAAAAACCTCGTACAGCCTGTTGATGAGCTCGTCCTTGTTGGCACGGCGAAAGCCTGCGCTGAGCTGGAAGGCTTCTCGGTGGACGGTTGCCCGGTACGCATCATCCCGGAAGCGCAGGTGCTGCCCGCAGACTTCTCCGCACACGGCTTCACCGACAGTGCGGGCAAGAAACGCAGCGGCTGGATCACCCAGCAGATCATCAAGCTCAGCTGGCCGTCCTACATCCGTTCAGAAAGCTGCATCGTTCTGGATGCGGACACCTTCATCAACCGCCCGGCCAGCTATATCAGCGCCGAAGGACACTACTGGCTGTTCACGGCCGACGATGAAAACCCTGGCTGGAACAGTTTTGTCGAGAAAGCCCTCGGCCGCCCGAAACAGTTTCCCTGGTCACTGGTGGCGCACACGATGATTTTCCGGCGCGGGGCCATGGCCGCCCTGCAGGCTCACATTGAGCAGCGCTTCAACCAGCCCTGGCTGGAAGCGCTCCAGTCCCTGGTGAAGGACAGGGCAGACCACTTCTCGGAATACGAGCTTTACGGGACATTCGTCTGCGAGCATCAGGACTTCGGCTACCGGCACCGCTACTTCTACAACGTGAAGCGGACCAAGAAGGGCACATTCCTGAAGGGCATGCGCCTGCGTCTGTCACGCTTCATCTCCAATCACGTGAAGACCGACTAACCCGCCGTTCCGGCTCTTGCGCCCGCGTCAGAACGGATCCTTGCGCAGGCCCGCGTAATAGAGCTTCTTGCGGATGGAGCGCATCAGCTTGCCGAGCTTGCTTTTCGGCCGCGGAGGCATCGTCGGGTCAGTGACATTGCGCTTCTGGCCGATGTGGCGCGCAACACCCGGCAGCAGATAGGCAACGCGCTTGCCGTCCTGCTTGATGACGGCCGACATCTTGTCATGAAAATGCTGGGCGAAGGGCGCATAGGACTCGTACAGCGCCTTGGTGATCAGCCCCGGATTGCTGGACCAGCCGAAAAATTCGGGATGGGCATCGGCCCGCATCAGGCGGAAATCAACGCCCTCCACCGTCAGCGGATCGGACTTTTCCCGGAACTTTTCCTTGATCTCGTCATAGGCGCGCAGCGACACATTGGCGATTTCCGGATGGGTCTCCAATGCGCGGATCGCAGCTTCCCAGTTGACCGGGCCATCGAATTGCCAGTCATCTTCCAGATGGAAGATATAGGGCGTTGTGGCCGTCGAATAGAGCCTGTCGATGGAGGCCATCAGGCCCATGCGCTCGGGGCTGGAGATGACCTCCGCCCAAGGATAGGTCCGGCGAACCTCATCGATGATGGCTTCGTCCCGGGAATCCTCATGGATCAGAAAGGTACCGCCCGTGTTGAAGCGGCGGAAGGAGGCAAGCGTCTCGGCCAGCAGATCCAGCCGCCCGCAGCTGGTGACGCAGATCGTGACAGTTCCGGGAATTTCGACCGCAGCAGTCATCGGATTTGCCAGCCTCACTTGCGCGCAGAAGGAACGCTCCGCCGGGGCTTGCGCAAAGCCATCACCGGGACGCAGTCAGGCCGCAGATACCATTTGGCCACAGGGCTGGCAACCGGTCTGGCTCGCCACCAGCCTTACGAATAAAAAGGCCGGACCCGTCAGGGCCCGGCCTCAAAACTTTCGGCAACACTTTAAGTAATTTTTACGTATGGAATGACGCTCTTATCGGGGCTTTTGATGACAGGCGTATGACCTGGGGAACAGTTCAGATACATTTTCCGCCCGCGACCGGGTTCTGACGGTGCCGGCCACTCCCCCAAACAGAGGAGGCAAAACCCGCTGGCCATGCGGCGCGGGACCGGCATATGTTACGTTAAAGTCAATTGAGGCTTTGTCCCGTGACAGGAAAGGACATCCGCAGCCCGGAGCTGCCGGATGCCAGTGGAGGATCCCGGAATGACAGCGGCAATCGTTGGATGGGCGCACCTGCCTTTTGGGCGGCACGCGGAGGAAACCGTCGAGAGCATGATCGTCAAGGTGGCTGTTGATGCCATCAGCGACGCCGGGCTTGAGCCGAAGGATATCGGCGAGATCTACCTCGGCCACTTCAACGCGGGCTTCTCCCCGCAGGATTTCACCGCCTCGCTGGTGCTGCAGGCAGACCCTGCCCTGCGCTTCACCCCGGCAACCCGCGTCGAGAACGCCTGCGCCACAGGCTCTTCCGCCGTGCATCAGGGCGTGCGCGCCGTCAGCTCGGGCGCAGCCCGTTTCGTGCTTGTGGTGGGCGTCGAACAGATGACCACGACGCCGGGGCCGGAAATCGGCCGCAACCTGCTGAAGGCCTCCTATCTGCCGGAAGAAGGTGACATTCCCGCAGGCTTTGCCGGTGTCTTCGGCAAGATCGCCGAGACCTATTTCCAGCGCCACGGCGACCAGTCGGACGCACTCGCCCGCATTGCCGCCAAGAACCACAAGAACGGCGTCAACAACCCTTACGCCCAGATGCGCAAGGACCTCGGCTATGAGTTCTGCCGCACGGAAGGCGAGAAGAACCCCTTCGTGGCGGGCCCGCTGAAGCGCACGGACTGCTCGCTCGTCTCGGACGGCGCGGCCGCGCTGGTGCTGACGGATACGGCCACAGCACTCGGCATGAAGAAGGCCGTCGCCTTCCGCTCGCTCGCCCATGTGCAGGATTATCTGCCCATGTCGAAGCGCGACATCCTGAAGTTCGATGGCTGCCGCCATGCCTGGGGGCAGGCGCTGACGCAGGCGCGGATGGGACTGGAGGATCTTTCCTTCGTTGAGACCCATGACTGCTTCACCATCGCCGAGCTGATCGAATACGAAGCCATGGGGCTTGCGCCGGAAGGCCAGGGCGCGCGTGCCATCCTTGAAGGCTGGACCGAAATGGACGGCAAGCTGCCGGTCAACCCGTCCGGCGGCCTGAAGGCCAAGGGCCATCCGATCGGCGCCACCGGCGTGTCCATGCATGTCCTCACGGCCATGCAGCTGACCGGGGAAGCCGGTGGCATTCAGGTGAAGAATGCGGAAGTCGGCGGCATCTTCAACATGGGCGGCGCTGCGGTCGCCAATTATGTGTCGATCCTGCAGGCGCTGAAGTGATTTGAAGTTGCCTTTGGGCCGGGGCAGATGCTCCGGCCCAAAGGCTCCTCACATCAGGAGGATACTTTCATCAGCACGATACCGCTGATGATGAGAAGCGCGGCCGTCACACGCGCAGGCGAGATCACCTCTCCCAGCATGACGACGCCGAGCGCAAAGGCCCCGACCGCGCCAATCCCGGTCCAGATGGTGTAGGCCGTGCCAAGCGGCAGATCGCGCATGGCCAGCGCCAGCAGGGCGAATGAGCCGATCATGCTAACAATCATGACGAGGGTTGGAAGAGGCCGGGTGAAGCCGTCTGACAGCTTCATCGCAAAGGCCCAGACAACTTCGAGAATTCCGGCAGATAGCAGATAGATCCAGGACATGATGACCTCGTTGCGGGCCGTCCCGGAATGCAGGCACCCATGAGCGGGTGAAGAGGCCGTCCTCTGTTGCCCCCATATGGGACCGGGAGAGAAACGGGTCAAGCTGCCATTTTTCCGCTTGAAAAAAGTGGTTTCATGGACGATCAATTGATCAACAATATTTTACCTGTCCACGCTTCGATTTGATCACTGTTCATTCATCAGAAACGGTGCGTCAAGTTGTGCAGTGCGGAAAAATCATTACATAGTCCTTTGGGCTGCGACAAAGCGCCCTGTTCAGACACTTTGCTGTTCGGAGATTTCTGATGATCCGTCTTGCCGCCTCTGCCCTTGCTCTCGGCCTGCTGACTGCGCCGGTTCTGGCCGCCCCTGTGGCCTATGAATTCGACAAGAGCCATTCCAACCTCTCGTTCTCCTACAACCACCTTGGCTATTCCACCACCGACGGCCGTTTCGGCACCTGGGATGCCAAGCTGATGATCGATGCCGATCAGCCGGAGAATTCCTCGATCGAGATGACGATCGACACCAACAGCCTCGACACCTTCTGGGCTGACCGTGACACCCACTTCAAGAGCGCCGATTTCTTCGATGTCGCCCAGTTCCCGGAAGCCACCTTCAAGAGCACCAGGGTGACCAAGACCGGTGAGCAGACGCTGCAGATCGAAGGCGACCTGACCATCAAGGGCATCACCAAGCCGGCCACGCTGGACGTGACCGTGACCGCCATGGGCGAACACCCAATGGAAAAGAAGCCGTGGGTTGGCTTTGCCGCCACCACCACCATCAAGCGTTCGGACTTCGGCATGGACATGTACACCCCGTATGTGGGTGACGACGTGTCCATCGTGCTGCACGCTGAAGCCGCTATCGCTCAGTAAGCATTGAAAACGCGGGGCGGTGACGTGCCGTCCCGCGCGCATGCTGCAGGGAGAATTTCCATGATACGCAACAGCACCGCAGGCTACGGCTGGGTGGCCATTGCATTCCACTGGACCATGGCCGTGCTCATCGTCGGCATGATCGGTCTGGGGCTCTACATGGATGGCCTGCCGATGTCCGATCCTTCGACCTTCGCCATTTTCCAGCTGCACAAGTCCATCGGCTTCGTGGTGCTCGCCCTTGCCGTGCTGCGGCTTGTCTGGCGGTTCATGAACCCCACCCCGGCCCTGCCGGACAGCATGGCGGCCTGGGAAAAGGCTGCCGCGCATCTTGGCCACATCGGGCTCTATGCGCTTATCCTCGCCATTCCGCTCAGCGGCTGGCTGATGGTGTCCGCGTCGCCCTGGAACATCCCGACCATTCTCTTCAACACCGTGAACGTGCCGCATCTGCCGGTGCCGGCCGCTCTTGGCACCAAGGAAGAGGCCGAAGGCCTGTTCAAGGCCCTGCACAGCCTGTTTGCCTGGGCGCTCGTCGCTCTGCTCGCCGCCCATATCGGCGCGGCCCTCAAGCATCATTTCATCGCCCGGGACGGCGTGCTCAAGCGCATCGTCCATCCGGTCAGGGGCTGAGCAGAGGCTCACCGCCCCGCATTCTGTCCTCATGGAGCTTCCCATGCGCAAGACTTTTGCAGCCGCCTTTACCGCCGCCAGCCTGATCCTCGCGTCCGGCGCGGCATATGCCGCCGAGTGGACGGTGGATCCGGCCAACAGCAGCATCGGCTTTACCGTCGAGCAGGGCGGCGCGCCGGTCTCCGGCAGCTTCGGTACATGGACCGCGCAGATCGACTTCGACCCGGAGAATGTCTCCGCCGCAAAGATCGAGGCCACCATTGCCACCGGCAGCGCCCAGATGGCCAATGCCCAGTTTGCCGGCATGCTGCCGGGCGCTGACTGGCTGGCCACGGAAGCCTTCCCGGAAGCCCGCTTCACCTCCACCTCCGTCACGGCCAAGGGCGGCAACGCCTATGAGGCGGAAGGCACCCTGTCGCTGCGCGGCGAGGAAAAGCCGGTAACGCTGGCCTTCACCCTCGACATCACCGGCGATACCGCCGTTGCCAAGGGCACGGCCACCCTGTCGCGCAGCGCCTATGGCATCGGCGCCAGTGTCGGACAGGACAATCTGAAGGACGCCGTCGCGGTCACGATCGACCTCACCGCCACGCGCTGAGCCTCATCCAAAATTGCGATGCGTGAAGGGGCCGGGGCGCTTGTTGCCACCGGCCCTTTTGCCGTAAAGAAGAGCCAGCCAAAGACAGAGCTGCCCGGGGCCATGCCCACGGGTGGACGTTTTCCAAGACCCTGATGCGAGAGACCGCCATGAATGCTCCCGTCACGCCGCCGGACTACCAGCACAGCGCCATGTTCCCGCTGGGCGAGGACAAGACGCCTTACCGCAAGCTGACATCCGACTACGTCTCCACCACCACCTTCAACGGCCAGGAGATGCTGATGGTGGAGCCCGAGGGCTTGCGCCTTCTGGCAGAGCAGGCCTTCATCGACATCAACCACTATCTGCGCCCGGGCCATCTCGCCCAGCTTCGCGCCATTCTCGATGATCCGGAAGCGACCGAAAACGACAAGTTCGTTGCCTTCGACCTCTTGAAGAACGCCAGCATCGCTGCAGGCGGCGTGCTGCCCATGTGCCAGGACACCGGCACCGCCATCGTCATGGGCAAGAAGGGCCGCCGCGTGTGGACCGACGGTTCCGATGAGAAGGCCCTCGGCGAAGGCGCGCGCGACGCCTATTTCAAGCGCAACCTGCGCTATTCCCAGCTGGCGCCGATCTCCATGTTCCAGGAGAAGAACACCTCCAACAACATGCCCGCGCAGATCGAGCTCTATGCGGAAGGCGATGACGCCTACAAGTTCCTGTTCATGGCTAAAGGCGGCGGCTCGGCCAACAAGACCTTCCTGTTCCAAGGCACGCCCTCGCTGCTGACCCATGACCGCATGATCGATTTCCTCAAGGAAAAGATCCTGACGCTTGGCACCGCCGCCTGCCCGCCCTATCACCTTGCCATCGTCATCGGCGGCACATCGGCGGAAATGTGCCTCAAGGCCGTGAAGCTCGCCTCCGCCCGCTATCTCGACAACCTGCCCACGCAAGGCTCCGAACTTGGCCACGCCTTCCGTGACCTTGAAATGGAAGCCGAGATCCACAAGCTGACCCAGGCCACCGGCGTCGGCGCCCAGTTCGGCGGCAAGTATTTCTGCCACGACGTGCGCGTCATCCGTCTGCCGCGCCATGGCGCGTCGCTGCCCATCGGCCTTGGCGTCTCCTGCTCGGCTGACCGTCAGGCCACCGGCAAGATCACGAAGGATGGCATCTACCTTGAGCAGCTGGAGATGCATCCGGAGACCTACATGCCGGAAGTCACGGATGAGAACCTCTCGGACAACGTGGTCAAAATCGACCTGACCCGTCCGATGCCGGAGATTCTGGCCGAACTGTCGCGCCACCCGATCAAGACCCGCCTGTCGCTGACCGGCCCGCTGATCGTGGCCCGTGACCTTGCCCATGCCAAGCTGCGCGAGCGGCTGGAAGCGGGCGAGCCGCTGCCGGACTATTTCAAGAACCACCCGATCTATTACGCCGGCCCCGCCAAGACCCCGGAAGGCATGCCCTCCGGCTCCTTCGGCCCCACCACGGCCGGGCGCATGGATGCCTATGTGGACCAGTTCCAGGCCGTGGGCGGCTCCATGGTGATGCTGGCCAAGGGCAACCGCTCCCCGGCGGTGCGCCGCGCCTGCCAGGCCCACGGCGGTTTCTACCTCGGCTCCATCGGCGGCCCGGCTGCACGCCTTGCACAGGACTGCATCAAGAAGGTGGAAGTGGTCGCCTATCCGGAACTCGGCATGGAAGCCATCTGGAAGATCGAAGTCGAAGACTTCCCCGCCTTCATCGTCGTCGACGACAAGGGCAACGATTTCTTCCAGGAACTGAACCTGGGGTAATCCGGACCACCGGATCACCGGCACTATTTCTGGCATGAAAACGGGCGGCTCATTGGGCCGCCCGTACCTTTTGGCAAACACTCGCCATCGTCATCCCCGGCGCAGCGAAGCGGAGATCGGGGACCGGTGAGCCAAGGTGCATCGGCCCCATGTCTTGATGCCAAACAACTCGCGCCCCGGCTCACCGGTCCCGGCTCTCGCGCTGCTCGGCCGGGATGACGATGGAGGGGTTTTCAAACGATCAGCAGCAGGGCTACCCCAGCCGCGCCAGCCCAAATTATGTGGCCGCTGGCTCCCCCTCACCTGCCGTGATGGCCGAGATGGCGGGAGACGTCTGCGGCGGTGGTGCGGATGCGCTCGCCGAGATCTGCGATGGCTTCCGCCGTTGCTTCGCTGCGCAGCAGGCTGATGGCGATGCCCGCGATGGCCTCGCCCGAGTGATCGCGCAGGGCGGCGCCAAGGCAGATCATGCCTTCGCGGATCTGCCCGTCGTCAATCGAGTAACCGCGTGCTGCGGTTTCGGCCAGCTCCTGCCGCAGGGCGGCAAGGTCTTTGACGCTGTGCTGCGTCATCGGCTCCGGGAAGCCTGATCCGAACAGGCGCTGCAACTCTTCGGGAGAAAGCTCGGACAGCAGCATCTTGCCCGTAGCCGTGAAGGGCGCAGGCAGGCGCATGCCGATGCGGAACGTGTGGCCCAGCGGCTGGTCGGAGTTGCGGCAGCCGATATAGACGACCTCCTGCCCGTCCAGCACCGTCAGGGTCAGCGTGTAGCTGGCAAAGGCCGTGTCCTTGGCAAAATAGGAGCGGAAGACGGTCAGAACATCCAGTTCCGACAGGAAACTGTTGGCCCAGCGCAGCGGATGCGGGCCCAGCCGGAATGTGCCGTCCGGCTTTTTCACCAGAAGGTTCAGCTCCTGCATCACGGCGAAAAGCCCGTGCGCGGTGCTCTTCGGCAGCTTCAGGGCGCGGGTGATATCGGCTGCGGTCAAGGGGGTTGTGGAGCTTGCAACGAGGTCCATCACCATCACGGTCCTGCGCAGCGCAGGCACCGTGTCGGCGGAGGGCTGGTCTGAGACGGCCTCAGCAGCTGCATTTAACGGCCTTGACAATTTTCAGCACATCCCGTCATCATAAGTTCAACACATTGATACTGGTTCAATATATTGAACTTACTACAGGGAAGAGGAAGTGGTCAATCTGAATCTTCAGCCCTGCGCTGCGGCGCTCCGGCTGCAGCAAAGACCATTCTGAAAGCAAAAATATGTCCCGGCCTGCCCGGCAGCCGTCAGGGGCAATGGAGGAAACGAGATGACCATGACCCCCTTTGAATTCCGGACGGTTCCGGCCATGGAAGTGGCCTGGGGCGGTGCGCAGCGGCTGGGCGAGATCCTGAAGGCCCGCTTCTCCGCGCAGAACGTGCTGCTGGTCACCGATGCCGGACTGGTGAAGGCCGGGCTGATCGCGCCGATTGCTGAGAACATCAAGGCCGCCGGGCTCGGCGTCACCATCTTCGACAAGGTGGTCGCCGATCCGCCGGAGCATGTGGTGCATGGCTGCGTTGATGAGGCCCGGAAGGCTGGCGTCAACATCGTCGTGGGTCTTGGCGGCGGCTCGTCGCTCGACATTGCCAAGCTGGTGGCGGTGCTGCTGCAGTCCGATCAGCCGCTGCCGGAGATGTATGGCATCGGCAACGTCAAGGGCAGCCGCCTGCCTCTGGTTCTGGTTCCGACGACGGCCGGAACCGGCTCGGAAGTGACCAACATTTCCATCATCACCACGGGCGAGACCACCAAGATGGGCGTCGTCTCCCCGCAGCTTTACGCCGACTATGTGCTGCTGGATGCGGAAACGACAGTGGGCCTGCCGAAGGTGCATACGGCAGCGACGGGCATTGATGCCATGGTGCATGCCATCGAGGCCTATACCAGCCGCCACAAGAAGAACCCGCTGTCCGATGCGCTTGCCCGCGAGGCGCTGCGTCTGCTCGGCGCCAATCTCATTGCCGCCTGCGAAGACGGCAGCAACCGCGCCGCGCGCGAAGGCATGCTGCTGGGGGCAACGCTGGCCGGTCAGGCTTTTGCCAACTCGCCGGTGGCCGCCGTTCACGCCCTCGCCTATCCGCTGGGCGGGCACTATCACGTGCCGCATGGCCTTTCCAACGCGCTGATGCTCGGACCGGTCCTGCGCTTCAACGCCAAGGCCGCCGCGCCGCTCTATGCGGAACTCGCCGATGTTCTGGGTGTTGCAGGCACGGGCGATGCGGAGAAGCGCTCCGCTGACTTCGTCGCCCATATGGAGAAGCTGATGGACGCCAGCGGCGCCCCCCGCCGTCTGCGCGATGTCGGCGTCACGGACAACAGCCTCGCCATGCTGGCTGCCGATGCCATGAAGCAGACGCGCCTTCTGGTCAACAATCCCGTCGAAGTCCGCGAGGAAGACGCGCTCGCCCTCTACCGCGAGGCCTACTGATCCGCGCTGATCGTTTCCTGTCAATCAGTCACAACCCATGGGAGGATCCACGTGACCGATATCAGACTGTACATGCTCCAGTCCGGCACCCTGAAATGCAAGGTGCACAACATCAAGATGAACCAGGGCAATGGCGCGGATTACGAGATCCCCGTGCCCTTCTTCCTGATCACCCATCCGCAGGGCCACACCATCATTGACGGCGGCAATGCCATCGAGGTGGCGACCGATCCTTACGGCCACTGGGGCTCGATCTGCGACGTCTACATGCCGGTTCTGGACAAGGACAAGGGCTGCGTCGATCAGGTGAAGGCGCTCGGCTTCGATCCGGCAGATGTGAAATACGTGGTGCAGTCGCACCTGCATCTCGACCACACCGGTGCCATCGGCCGCTTCCCCAACGCCACGCACATCGTGCAGCGCTGCGAGTATGAATATGCCTTCACGCCGGACTGGTTTGCCGGCGGCGGCTACATCCGCAAGGACTTCGACCGCCCGGGCCTGAAGTGGCAGTTCCTCAATGGCACCCAGGACGACTATTACGACATCTACGGCGACGGCACGCTGACCACGGTGTTCACGCCGGGCCATGCGCCGGGGCATCAGTCCTTCCTCGTGCGCTTGCCGAACAGCAAGCCGATCCTCTTGACCATTGACGCCGCCTATACGGTGGATCACTGGGAAGAGAAGGCGCTGCCGGGCTTCCTTGCCTCCACCGTCGACACGGTGCGTTCGGTGCAGAAGCTGCGCACCCTGGCGGAGCGCACCGGCGCCCTGGTCGTCACCGGCCATGACCCGGACGCCTGGGCCAACTTCAAGAAGGCCCCGGAATTCTACTCCTGAGCCTGCCGCGCGTCCACACAGACACCGGGAAAGGGGCCCCTGCGGCCCCTTTTTCAGTTCCGGGAGAGCCCCGTCCGCACAACCGTCCAGCATGTGACGGGCGGCACAGATGCCTTTGAAGTCTTCTCTATGTTTTTCTCATGTCTTCGCCGCGGCATTAAGCGCGCGGAAATGTGATGTGACATAGCGTCATCACTGGAGTGGAGTGATGAACCAGCCAACCCGGCACGGAGGGGACAGAAATGAGAAGATTTACGGGCGCTCTGGCGGCCTTTATGATCGTCGCAGCTGCGAGTTCTGCTGCGGCTCAGGCAGGGCGTTTTTTTGACCCGGCAACCAAGAGCTGGGTTGAATACGGACCGGGCCTGCACAGTTCCGACAAGTCCCCGATCAAGCGTGAAACCGTGCGTTACGACGGCCCGCACAAGCCGGGCACGATCATCGTCGATACCACCGAGCGCCGCCTCTATCATGTGCAGGAAGGCGGCAAGGCCATGAAATATGGCGTCGGCGTGGGGCTGGAAGGCATGCAGTGGGCCGGTACCCACCGCATCACCCGCAAGGCCGAATGGCCGGGCTGGACACCGCCGCCGCAGATGCGCGCCCGCGAGCGCGCCAAGGGCCGCATCCTGCCGGTGCATATGGAAGGCGGGCCGAACAACCCGCTGGGCGCAAGGGCGCTCTACATCGGCTCGACGCTCTACCGCATCCACGGCACCAACCAGCCCTGGACCATCGGCACCGCCGTCTCCTCCGGCTGCATCCGCATGGCCAATGAGGATGTGAAGCACCTCTATGACAACGTCGGCGTCGGCGCGACGGTGGTCGTGAAGCGCTGAGGGGGGATTGGCCTCACCGGTCGCGGCTGAGGCCTTTTTCTTCGAGTTCGCGCAGGTATTTGCCCCAGTGGCGGTCTTCCTCATGGGCGAGCTCAAGGAAGTAGGGCCAGGTGAAGATGCCGGTGTCATGCATGTCGTCGAAATGCAGGCGGACGGCGTAGTTGCCGACCGGCTCCACCTGATAGATCAGCACATTGCGCTTGCCCGGCACGGTCTTCTTCTGCCCCGGACCATGGCCCTGCACCTCCGCCGAAGGCGAGCAGACGCGCAGGTATTCCGCCGGAAAGGCATGCGTCTCGCCATTATCGAAACTGACGGTAAGGGTGCGCTTGTCGCTGGAAAGGCGCAGTTCGGTGGGCCATGCGGCGGTCATTCGAGCTTGTCCTGATGGATGACGGTTCGCGCCGGACGATAGCCCTGTGGCTATAAAGGTCAAGGCTGGTGGCGGGGCACCTGCTGCGGCATGACCGCATGGAACCCCTCCTTCGTCATACCGGACGAGAGCGAAGCCGAGATCCGGTACCGGTGAGCCAAGGACTTTCGGCCCGCTTCCCTCTTTCACCCAACGTACACCCTGGCCCTCCGGTCCCGGCACGCGCTGCGCTTGGCCGGGATGACTGCGGAGAAGGACGGACTTGCTGAACCGCCTCACCCCGCCGCTTCAAGCCCCGCCTGCTTCACAGCATCATAGCCGGAAAGTGCCGCATTGCGGGCAGCCGTGTGGTCGACGATGGGACGGGGATAGGTGCGCCCCAGAACGACACCTGCCGCCTTCAGGATGCGCTCGGGCGCTTCGTGCGGGCAGTGGAGGAATTCGTCCGGCAGCTTGGCCAGCTCCGGGCACCAGCGGCACACATAGGCACCATCGGGATCGAATTTCTGCCCCTGCCCCACCGGATTGAAGATGCGGAAATAGGGCGCGGCATCGGCGCCGCTGCCCGTCACCCACTGCCAGCTGGCGGAGTTGTTGGCGAGATCCGCATCCAGCAGCGTGTCACGGAACCAGGCCTCGCCATGGTGCCAGTGCAGGCGCAGATGCTTGACGAGGAAGGACGCCACCAGCATCCGCACCCGGTTGTGCATGTAGCCGGTGGCCCACAGCTCGCGCATGCCCGCATCCACCATGGGGTAGCCGGTCAGCCCCTTCTGCCAGGCCTTCAGCGCCGCAGCATCCTCAGCCCAGGGATAGGCATCGAAGGCGGGCTTCCAGTTGCGCTCGGGCAGATGCGGGAAATGGTAGAGCAGATGATAGGAGAACTCCCGCCAGCCGATTTCCGACAGGAACTTGTCGCCATCCTTCTGCAGGTGGCCGTGCTGCTCCGTGTGAAAGCGGGTGGCCGTCCAGATCTGCCGGGGGGAGATTTCGCCGAAATGCAGATGCGGCGACAGGCGCGAGACATTGGGCAGGTCCGGCCGGTTGCGCAGCTCGCCATAGCCATCGAGCCCTTCCTCCAGAAAAGCCGCAAGCCGCGCTGCCGCGCCCCTTTCGCCCGGCTGCCAGAGATCGAGCCAGCCCGCCGCCCAGTCCGGCTTCACCGGCAGCAGCGCGAAGTCTGAAAGCGGGAGAGACAGGCTGACCTGCGGAATGTCCAGCGCCTCCGGCACCGGCAAAGGCGCTGCCACGGGCTTGGCCAGCGCTGCACGCCAGAAGGGCGAATAGACCTTGAAGGGGCCGCCGGTCTTCGTCTCCAGCTCCCAGGGCTCATGCAGCAGCGCGCCGTTGAAACTGCGCACCTCGACACCGGCGGCCATGAGATCCGCCTTCAGCCGCTTGTCGCGGGCAATCGCATGCGGCTCGTAGCAGCGGTTCCAGTGAACGGCAGAAGCCCCCGTTTCCTTGACCAGCGCATCCAGCGCCTTGCCGGCGGATCCGCGCATCAGCACCAGCCTGCCACCCAGGCTTTCGCCCAGTGCCGCCAGCGCGTGATGCAGCCACCAGCGGCTTGCCCCGCCCATCGGGTGGGTTTCGCCGCAGTCCTTCGGTTCTTCCAGAATGAACACCGGCACCACGGCGCCTGCCTTTGCAGCCTCGAACAGGGCCGGATTGTCGGCAAGGCGCAGGTCCTGGCGGAACCAGACGATCGTCGTGCGGTCACGTGGCTGAGAGGGCATGGCAAGGCTGTCCGGGATAAATATCAAGTGGTTGTTTGTACGTCATTCCCCGTCTGTGAGATCACATTGCCGGATGCCATCTTGCCCTCGCGAAAAAACCGACTACGTTATTCCCCAACGAACAGAACGAAACATCGTCACAGACACGGCCAGAGATTGCTGATGAGGGAGAGACAGATGAATGACGCCGCGGCCTTCCCGCGCATGACCGACCCGTTCGGCCGCGACATTTCCTATCTGCGCGTCTCGGTGACGGACCGCTGCGATTTCCGCTGTGTCTATTGCATGGCGGAGGACATGACCTTTCTGCCCAAGCGCGAGGTGCTGTCGCTGGAGGAACTGGACCGCCTGTGCAGCGCCTTCATCGGCAAGGGCGTGCGCCGCCTGCGGCTGACCGGCGGCGAGCCGCTGGTGCGCAAGGGCATCATGGGGCTGATCCGCTCCCTCTCCCGGCATCTGCAGTCGGGCGCGCTGGACGAGCTGACGCTGACAACCAATGGCTCGCAGCTCGCCCGCTATGCCGCCGAACTGGCGGACGCAGGCGTGCGGCGTCTCAATGTCTCCGTCGATACGCTGGATACGGACCGTTTCCGCGCCATCACCCGCTGGGGCGATCTGCCGAAGGTGATGGAAGGCATCAAGGCCGCCAAGGCCGCTGGCCTGTCCGTCAAGATCAACATGGTGGCGCTGAAGGGCATCAACGAGGACGAAATTGTCCCGATGCTGGAATGGGCCCATGGCGAAGGCCATGACCTGACGCTGATCGAGACTATGCCCATGGGCGAGATCGACGGCGACCGCACGGACCAGTATCTACCCTTGAGCGAAGTGCGGGCGCGGCTCTCGGAGCGCTTCACGCTCACCGGCATTCCCTACAAGACCGGCGGCCCGGCCCGCTACATGCGGATCGAGGAAACCGGCGGGCGCATCGGCTTCATCACGCCGATGACGCATAATTTCTGCGAAAGCTGCAACCGGGTGCGCATCACCTGCACGGGCATGCTCTACATGTGCCTCGGACAGGACGACAGTGCCGACCTGCGCGCGCCCTTACGTGCCTCGGAAGGGGATGAGCTTCTGTCGCGCACCATTGATGAGGCCATCGGCCGCAAGCCGAAGGGGCATGATTTCGTCATCGACCGGCGCACCAACCGCCCGTCTGTTTCCCGGCACATGAGCGTCACCGGCGGCTGAGCGGGGTCTGTCCCCGCCCTATCCCCCTTCGCTGCGGTAGCAGGCGACGACGGACACGAGTGTCAGCGTCACACAGCCGCCCATGACCACCAGCAGCGGCCAGACCGTGCCGGGATACATGCTCTGAGACAGCATCCAGGCCACCAGCGCCGAAACACCGGCGCCAAGGCCGATCTGCATGCTGCCGGCAAGGCCTGATGCGGCACCAGCCAGATCCGGGCGCACACTGACGGCGCCGGACAGGGCACTGGGCAGGCAGATGCCGTTGCCGAGGCCCAGAATGCACATGGGCAGGAACAGCGAGAACGGATGATAGATGCCTGCGCTGAAGAGGGCAGCAGCCAGCACCACCGTGGCGACGGGCATCAGCGAGCCGATGGTGATCATGCGCAGCACACCAATGCGCGCCGCGAAGCGGCCTGACAGGCCGTTGCCCGCGATATAGCCGCCTGCCACCATCATGAAATAGAGGCCCATGGTCAGCGGTGTCATCTCCAGCACTTCCGAGGCGATGAAAGGAGCCCCACCGAGGAAGGCGAAATAGACCGCCGAGGTGAACATGGAGGTGCAGGCGAAGGCCCAGAACAGCCGCTCCCGGCTCAGCGCCCTGTAGCTGGCCAGAAGGCTGGTGATGCTGGCGGACTGGCTGCGGTCGTGATGAGTTTCATGCAGGCAGGCCCAGGCCGCGAGCGTGACCGCGATGCCGATGGCCAGCATCAGATAGAAGCCACCCTTCCACCCGGCGACACCATCCAGCGCCCCGCCCATGGCGGGGGCGAGCATGGGGCCCACCGCAAGGCCCATGGTGACGTAGCCGATCATGCTGGCGGCCTGTTCGCGCTCATAAAGATCGCGCACGATAGCCCGCCCGAGCACCAGCCCGGCACAGCCGCCCGCAGCCTGCACGATGCGGCCGAAAATGACGGTTTCGACCGTCGTCGCCGCCAGGCAGATGAGCGTGCCGATCACAAAGACGGCCATGCCGGTCACCACCACCGGACGGCGGCCATAGCGGTCGGATATGGGCCCCAGCACAAGCTGCGACAGGCCCACCGCCGCCAGATAAAGCGACATGGTGAGCTGCACCTCTGCGGCCGTGCTCTCCAGCGCCTTGATCATGCCCGGCAGGGACGGCAGATAGATGTTCATCGCCAGCGGGCTGATCGTGGAGATGGCAATCAGGATTGCCACCGGAGGACGGCGCCCGCCGGAGGGCGTCTGCCCGGCACCTTGCACCTGCGCGTTCGCGGCCGCATCCATGGTTCAGCCCTGCCCCTGCTGCGCCAGCTTGCGCTCGCGGATGAAGGTGTAGACGCCCGTTGCCACCACGATGGATGTGCCAAACAGCGTCAGCGCATCCGGCACTTCGCTCCAGACCATGTAGCCAATCAGAATGGCCCAGAGAATGCTGGAGTAACGGAAGGGGGACACGACAGCGATATCCCCCAGCCGCATGGCGATGATGATGAAGATATAGCCCGCGAGCAGGAACAGGGAGCCAGCGGCAATGATGCCGAGCTGGCGGACCGTCATCGGCTGCCAGCCCTCGAACAGCACCATTACCCCGCCCAGCGCCATGACACCGAAGCAGGTGACGAGCGTGACGCCGAAGGTGGGAATGGCCTGCGGCATCCGCCGTGTCGAAAGATCGCGCAGCACCATGCAGAACACGCCGCACAGGGCGACGAGCGACCATTCGTTGAAGCCGGAGACACCGGGCCGGATGATGATCAGCACACCGGCAAAGCCGATGCCGATGGCCGTCCAGCGCCGCCAGCCGACCGCCGCACCGAGGAAGATGGCGGCGGCCGCCGTCACCAGCAGCGGCAGGGACTGCAGAACAGCGGTGATGTTGGCAATCGGCAGATGGATGAGAGCCAGCAGATAGAAGAAGGTTGCCCCCAGCTCGCCCAGTGTCCGCCAGCCCACGGTGGGATGCGCCAGATGCCGGAATTCCCGGTGCACCCCAGTGGCAACCGATGCGGCATAAATCAGTACGCAGGCAAAGACGCTGCGCATGACGATGATCTGGCCGAGCGGCAGTTCGTCATGAACGAATTTGACGACGGCGTCATTGGTGAGGAATGCAGCCATAGCCAGCAACATTGCCGTGATGGCCTTGCTGTTTTCTCGAAGATCCACGTGACAATCCTGATCCGGGAGCGCCGGGCACGGAACAGGTGCCACAAGCGGAAGACGTGGGAAATCTTTCCCGCCTTTATATGCAAAGGTCAACCATCCACCTGTGCCGCAGTGCGGGAAGCACGGCAGCACAGGCGGAAAACGGCGTCAGTCGATGACGATGCGCGGCGGGGCGCGGCGGACCTCGCCTGTTTCTCCCGTCACACTGGCCCAGACCTTCGCGGCAATGTCCCGGTAGACGGCGGCATGTGCACCTTGCGGGTCTGCCACAACAATCGGCGTGCCTGCGTCGGAGTTGATGCGGATGTCCATGTCGAGCGGCACTTCGCCAAGGAACGGCAGGTTCAGCCGCTCCGCCTCCGCCTTGGCGCCGCCATGGCCGAAGATGTCGTAGCGCTTGCCTGTATCCGGGGCGACGAAATAGCTCATGTTCTCGATGATGCCGAGCACCGGCACATCGACGCGGCGGAACATGTTCAGCCCCTTGCGCGCGTCGATCAGCGCCAGATCCTGCGGCGTGGAAACGATGACCGCGCCCGACAGCGGCACCTGCTGGGCCATGGTCAGCTGGGCATCGCCAGTACCGGGGGGCATGTCGACCACCAGCACATCCAGCTCGCCCCAGGCCACTTCCCGCAGCATCTGCGTCAGCGCCGACATGACCATCGGCCCGCGCCAGATCATCGGCGTATCTTCCTCGACCATGAAGCCGATGGACATGACCTTGAGCCCATGACCCTCCAGCGGCTTGATGATGCGCCCGCTCACCGGCTCCGGCCGGCCGGAAACGCCAAAGAGACGCGGCACGGAAGGGCCGTAAATATCCGCATCCAGCACGCCAACCTTCAGGCCATTGGCCTTCATCGCCAGCGCAAGGTTGGCCGTGGTGGTGGACTTGCCGACGCCGCCCTTGCCGGAAGCCACGGCAATAATATGCGCCACGCCCGGCACGCCTGCCTTGGCAGGCCCTGCGCCTTGCGGCTGCGGCGCGCGCGGCTGAGCAGCCGGCTGGGCATGGGAGTGGCCATGAGAGTGACCGTGAGCATGGCTGTGCGGCTGCGGCGCCGGAGCAGAGGCAGAAGCTGAACCGGAGGTGCGCTCTGCCGTCAGCGCCACCATCGCCTTTTCAACGCCGGGCACGGCCTTCACCGCAGTCTCGGCCGCCTGGCGCAGCGGCTCCAGCTGGCGGGCCTTTTCGGCCGGCACCGTGATGGAAAAGGCCACGCGGCCATCGGACACAAACACATCGGACACGAGGCCAAGCGATACGATGTCACTGGTTCCGTCCGGGCCGGGAATGCGCGACAGCGCCTGATGCACTGCCGCCTTGATCTGTTCGCTCATGCTGAAGGCGTCCTGTCTGCTTGCGGGCTTGTGCGAAGCACCCCGCTCTCCTTGTGCCGTAACTTAGCCTCTCACCCGCCCCCGTCAATCGCGCCCGATGCCGCTACCGTCATTGCACCGACAAGATTGCGGGCCTACAACTTGGCCCTGCAGGCACTGAGCGGCCTGCCCTTCCCCGTTCCACAGGCTTCGGCCTTGCGAAGAGATTACGGCATGAACGAGTTGCTTTCCCCCCGTCTCACCCGGCGCGGCCTGCTGCTGGGTGCAGCTGCCACCGGCTTTGCCGCCGCCCTTCATCCCTATTCCCTGCGTGCGCAGGAAGGCACGGCGCACCTGCGCCTGATGGAGACGACCGACCTGCATGTCCACGTCTTTCCTTACGACTATTACGCCGACAAGCCGGTGGACACCGCAGGCCTTGCCCGCACGGCCTCTCTGATCCGCGCCATCCGCAATGAAGCCACCAACTCTGTACTGGTCGACAATGGCGACTTCCTGCAGGGCAATCCGATGGGCGACTACATTGCCTATGAGCGCGGCATGAAGGCCGGTGATCTGCATCCGGTGATCCAGGGCATGAATGTGCTGGATTATGACGCGGCGACCTTGGGCAACCACGAGTTCAACTACGGCCTCGAGTTCCTCGACAAGGTTCTGGCCGGTGCCAATTTCCCGGTCGTCTGCGCCAACCTTGCCAAGGGTCAGCTTTCCGCCGGTCCACGCAGCGACACCACGCTGCTGAAGCCCTATGTCATCGTCGACAAGACCATCCGGGACGGCTCGGGCAAGGACTATCCGATCCGCATCGGCTTCATCGGCTTCGTGCCGCCCCAGGTCATGAACTGGGACCGCAAGCATCTGGAAGGCAATGTCAACGCCCGCGACATCGTGGAGACGGCCAAGGCCTTCGTGCCGGAAATGCGCGAGCAGGGCTGCGACATCGTGATCGCCCTCTCCCACTCCGGCATCTCGGCCGAGACCTATGCCGGCGGCATGGAAAACGCCTCGCTGCACCTGGCCGCTGTCGAGGGCATCGATGCCATCTTCACCGGCCACCAGCATCTCGTCTTCCCCGGCACCGCCTTTGACGGCCAGGAAGGTGTGGACACGGCCAAGGGCACGCTCTTCGGCAAGCCCGCTGCCATGGGCGGCTTCTGGGGCTCGCATCTGGGCGTCATCGACCTGATGCTGGCGCGGGACGGCAACAGCTGGCGCATCACCGGCTTCAGCACCGAAGCGCGGCCGATCTACACGAAGGAAGGCCGCACGGTCACCCCAACCGTGGACAGCCAGGACGACGTGCTGGACGCCGTGAAGGCCGAGCATGAGGCGACGCTTGCCTATGTGCGCCGCCCGGTCGGCAAGACCGACGCGCCGCTGCATTCCTATTTCGCGCTGGTGGCCGATGATCCCAGCGTGCAGATCGTCTCGCAGGCGCAGATCTGGTACATCACCGAAATGCTCAAGGGCACCGAGTGGGAAAGCCTGCCGGTCCTCTCCGCAGCCGCCCCCTTCAAGGCAGGCGGACGCGGCGGCCCCGAGTATTACACCGATGTGCCGGTGGGCGATGTGGCCATCAAGAACGTTGCCGATCTCTACCTCTATCCCAACACGGTTCAGGCCGTGGCGATCACCGGCAAGGATGTGAAGGAGTGGCTGGAGCGCTCTGCCGGCATCTTCCGCCAGATCACGCCGGGCGCGAGCGACGAGATGCTGATCGAGCCCACCTTCCCGAGCTACAACTTCGACATCATCGATGGCGTCACCTATCAGGTCGACCTGTCGCAGCCGTCGAAGTATGGCGAAAAGGGCGAGGTGCTCAATGCGGAAGCGAACCGCATCGTCAACCTCGCCTACAACGGCGCACCGGTTGATCCGGAGCAGAAGTTCGTTGTCGTGACCAACAACTACCGTGCCAGCGGCGGCGGCAGCTTCCCGGGCATCAACGACAGCGTCGTCATCTTCGCCGGTCCCGACACCAACCGCGATGCGCTGGTCCGCTACATCGTCGAGAAGGGCACGATCAGCCCGAGCGCCGATGACAACTGGACCTTCAAGCCCATGCCCGGCACCACGGTCCTGTTCGACACCGGCCCCGGCGGCAAGGCCCATGCGGCTTCCGTCAAGGGCGTGAAGATCGAACCGGCAGGCGACGGCGCCGACGGCTTCGCCCGCTACCGCATCACGCTCTGAGCGGCGGCAAGAAATCCGCATCACTCCGGACGGCAAGGTGTATCGCGCCCCTTGCCGTCCGGGCTTCCTCCGCTGCGTTGATAACTGTTATCAGCCCATGATATGGTCCGGGATCATGTGAAGGAACCGGCATGGCAAGCAGCGCAAATCTTGGTGACAGGCTGGAAGCCTATGTCACGAGCCTCGTGAAGCAGGGCCGCTACAACTCGCGCAGCGAGGTTCTGCGTGAAGGCGTGCGCCTCGTTGAAGAGCGGGAAAAGAGACTGGCCGCCCTTGATGCCGCCCTCAACCGCGGTCTTTCCGATGCCGATGCCGGGCGCAGCCAGCCGGTGGACGAGGTCGAGCGTGACCTTCTGGCGAAATATCAGCGCATGACGGAAGTCCAGGCAGAAGACCAAGCCGAAGACCGGGCAGAAGACCGGGGCAAGTGATCGTCCTCATCACCAATGAGGCACGGGAAGACCTTGACCGGATCGCGGGCTACATCGCGCAGGACAACCCGGTCCGCGCTGTCAGCTTCGTACAGGAGCTTCTGGAAGGCTGCCGCTCTCTCTCCGCCATGCCGCACGCCTTTCCGCTCGTGCCGCGCCATGCCGCAAGCGGCATACGCCGCCGCCCGCATGGGCGTTACCTGATTTTCTACCGGGTTGCGGCAGAGCGGATCGATGTTCTTCACATCCTCAACGGAGCGCAGGACTATGAGGACATCCTGTTTCCCGGAGACTGACGCCGGCCATCTCAGCGGCAGAGCTGACAGATCCAGATTTGATCTGTGCCGTTGCCGGGTGGCCTGGGCCGCCCTAGGTTGACATGCAACGGATCGCCGCCGGTCATTTCCGGCGGCGTTTTCTTTCACGTGCAGGAGATGTTTTGCCCATGCCGGTCATGCTCATCACAGGTGCCAACAGAGGGATCGGCCTGGCTGTTGCACGGGTTGCCCTCGCGCGCGGCTGGACGGTGCTCGGCAGCATGCGGCGGGAAGAGGATGCCGACCGGCTTGCCGCAGAACTCGGGCCTCTGTTCCGCCCTCAACTGTTTGATGTGGCGGACCGGGACGCCCTTGCCGCATCGGCCGCCTCCAGCCCGCAGGCGATTGACGTTCTGCTCAACAACGCCGGGATCATAGGGCCGGACGGGCAGGATCAAAGCTCCCTCCACATGGATTTTGACGGTTTCCTGCGCACGCTGGAGATCAACACCCTCGCCCCTCTCGCCGTGGCGCAGGCTTTTCTGCCACGCCTGCGCAAGGCGGCCCAGCCGCGGATCCTGACCATCTCCAGCCAGATGTCCTGGATGGGCTATGCCAAGTCCGACCGGGTTGCCTACCGGGCGTCCAAGGCAGCGGTGAACAAGGTGATGCAATGCCTTGCCACCGATCTGGAGCCCGAGAACATCGCCGTCGGCCTGATCGATCCGGGCTGGGTGCGTACGGACATGGGCGGCGGCGAGGCTGACCTGACGGCGGAAGAAGTGGCCAGCGGCATTGTTGGCCTCATCGAGAATTTTGATATTACACGAACGGGACGCTTCTTCCGCTGGACCGGCGAGGCGCGCGAATTCTGAAATCTTCCACAAAGAAAATTCCTTAAATTTTATCTGAAAGCTTAATCGAAGAAGAGAGACCTGCGTGTAAGCTCCTGATATCGACGGGAACACGGAGGTTTCCATGCCGGGGCTCTATCACATCTGCTATCTGAGCGTTGCAAAGCTGTCTGCCCTTCAGCCCACGCCTGAACAGGGCTTCGAGGCCATCACGGCAGCAGCGCTCAAGGCCAATGCCGCTTCGGGACTGACAGGTTGCATCATCTTTACGGGGCAGCATTTCCTTCAGGTTCTCGAAGGATTGCAGGACGACGTGGAAGACACATTCGGCCGGATTTCGCGCGATACCCGGCATACGGATGTCCGTGTTCTCAGCGAGGGGCCCATTGAGGCGCGCGAGTTCCCCGAGATGGCCGTCAGCTGCGATGGCGGCCAGAGCCTGACGGCTGAGGCGCTTACGGAAATCAGTGCCGTGCTGGATTTCCCCCAGCATCAGCTCCATATCCGCGAGATCCGCACGCTGCTGTCCGTCATCACCCAGACGAGCCGCAAGCAGGACGCGCTTCTGGCGGGGTAAACCGGGAGGCGACCCCGCCTCTCCGCAGGCGGGGCTCCGTCCGGGACGGCGCCCTAGCAGAACTCTGCGCTTTACAGTACCTTCTAGTCTTAGCTGTATATAGGTTGTATTATTCCGAAATACATCTTTCGCGAAAATTTAAGTTTTAGTTCCACAGTTAACTCAGGCTGAATTTCCCCTGCGTAAGTTTCGCTCGCGATTGAGCGGAGGAAATAGCATGCCGCAGCTTTATCACATCTCTTACATGAGTGACGCCAAGCCTCAAGCACTCGGTCCCGATGTATGCGGAAGCATTCGTGCGATCGGGCAGCAATGCCTCAGAAACAACGCAAGGCTTGGGCTCACAGGATGCTTGTTCTTCACAGGTGGGAAATTCTTCCAGACCCTCGAAGGTGAAACGGAAGACGTTGAGGATACGTTCGGCCGTATTTCCAGGGACAGCCGGCACAAGAACCTGCGCGTTCTGAGCGAGGGTTATATTCCGGAAAGAGCCTTCGCCGGAACAACCGTCACCGCCCCTGACTGCTGTCTTCAGCTCGCCTCCGAAGTGCTGCAGGAACTCAGCCACGCCGTTGACACGCTGGCCCTGCTCCATCTTCACACCCGCGAACTGGAAACTCTGCTGGCGGTGGTTACCCAGCCCTCCCGGCGGCACGACTTCCTGCTGAACGCCTGAGCGGCCGGGACAGCGTCCGGCCGCACGCAAAGGCCCCAAGGCTGCTGCGGCGGCCCTTGCGGCGTATCCTGCGGTCCGTGAGCCTTAAACCGCCCGCACCCGCACGGTGAAGCGGGCCACTTCCATCCTCAGCATCTCCGCATCGCGGGCAGAACCGCCCGCCAACACCAGAGCCCGCGCGGCAGCCCCTCTGTCGCTTCCGCCGCCCGGGGGAAGCCGGTGATGCTGGCGGAGACTTCGGCTGTACCGGCCAAAACCTGCTGCACATCGCGCGCAATCTCCAGGGTGGCAGCATTCTGCTTCTCCATCACAGCTCCGCTGGCTGCGGATTGAAATCCGGTCATCTGACCGGAGACCTTCTGGCGCGCGTGCGATTTTCAGCAGTCCGGGGAGATCGCGCCGGACATTCCCAGCCACATTTCGAGGCCATGGAAAAAAGGGATGACGGCGCCCCAATATTGTATACAATAAACTTCTCTCAAATAGAATTGCCGACAAGACGGACGCGGCCAGGCACGCTTTTTTTTTCAATCGGACAGAACACTCATGGACAATGCGAACATCATGGAACTGGCGTCCCTGGCCGCCGCCCTGCTGGCCACCGGCGCCATCGCCGGCATTGCGGCAGGCTTGCTGGGTGTCGGCGGCGGCATCGTCATCGTGCCGGTGCTCTACTATGTCTTCCCGCTGGTGGGCGTGGAGCGGGAAGTCGTGATGCATCTGGCGGTGGGCACCTCGCTCGCCACCATCGTTGCCACCGGCTACTCCTCCGCACGGGCGCACTGGCTGCGCGGCAGCGTTGACATGGACCTGCTGAAGCGCTGGTGGCTGCCGATTTCGGCCGGCGTGATCGCTGGAGCAACGCTGGCCGGCAATCTCAGCGGCGGCGCGCTGTCGCTCGTCTTCGGCACGGTGGCGCTGCTGGTTTCGGCCAACATGGTGCTGCGCAAGGAAGGCAGCGGCATTGCAGACAAGCTGCCCGGCGCGCCTGTGCGCGAGATGCTGGGCGCCCTCATCGGCGGCGTCTCCGTGATGATGGGCATCGGCGGCGGCACGCTGGGTGTGCCGATCCTGACGCTGTTCTCCTATCCGATCCGCAAGGCTGTCGGCACGGCGGCGGCCATCGGCCTCATCATCGCGGTGCCCGGCACGCTCAGCTCCATCTATTTCGGCTATGGCAATCCGGACTTGCCGCCGTTTTCACTCGGCTATATCAATCTGCTTGGCTTTATTCTGATCATCCCTGGCTCGCTTCTCATGGCCCCCGTGGGCGCGAAGCTGGCGCACACCTTGCCGCCAGCCAAGCTGAGGCTTGTCTTCGCCGCATTTCTTGCCTTCACCGGAGCCAGGATGATCTACAGCGTACTGGCAGGATGACGGACAACAGCGCCCCCATTACCCAAAGCGGCATGATGCTCGGCGTGCGGCAGACATTGCCGCTCGTTCCGGGCGTCGTCACATTTGCCGCCGTGTTCGGCACGGTCTGCGCCCAGAAGGGGCTGACGCTGGCTGAAACGCTGCTGATCAACGCCTTCGTCTTCGCTGGCGCCTCGCAGTTCGTGGCGATGGAGCTTTACCGCGATCCGGTCACCCCTGCCGTGCTGCTGGCGATGACGGGCATTGCCGCTGCGGTCAATCTGCGCATGCTGCTGCTGGGCGCCTCGCTGCGGCCCTGGCTGGGGGCAGCGCCCGGCTGGCAGGTCTATCCCTCACTCTATTTCCTCACCGACATGAACTGGCTGCTCGCCCTGCGCTACCGCGCCGGCGGGGGCAGAGACTGGGGCATTTATCTCGGCAGCGGGCTGCTGCTCTGGGTGCTGTGGGCGGTGGCCGTCATTCCGGGCTATTTCCTCGGCCAACTGTTTGCCGAGCCACAGCGCTGGGGCCTTGATCTGGTGATGCCAGCCCTCTTCATCACCATGCTGGTGCCCTTGTGGAAGGGCCGCCGCCAGACACTGAGCTGGGGCGTTGCCGCTGTTGTGGCCCTCGCCAGCTGGCAGTTGATCGGCGGCTACTGGTTCGTGCTGACGGGTGCCATTGCGGGCGCCATCGCCGGGGCCTATGCCAGCGACCCGAATGCCGCTGAAGCCGCACCGGAGAAGCCGAATGGCTGAGAGCCCCTTCTCCGTCGATCTCCTGTTTTTCCTGACGGTCATGGCCATGACCGGCGTGACCTATCTGATGCGCGCCGCAGGATACTGGATCATGGGCCAGGTGCCGTTGACCCCGCGCATCCGCCGGGGGCTGGAGGCCTTGCCGGGGGCGATCATCGTTTCCACCATCCTGCCCATCGCGCTGAAAGGCGGCATACCCGCCGCCCTCTGCCTTCTGGTGGCCGCCGCCGTCATGGCAGTGCTGCGCAAGGATATTGCCGCCGTCGTGCTGGCTATCGCCGCAGCAGCTGGCGCACGTGCCCTAGGGCTCTAAACCCAGCGCCTTGAGCGCACCGGCCACTGTGTCCTCGATGGCTGCGCCGGCCCCGATCACCTGCCAGTCCACCGGCCCCAGATCATAGGCAAGCTGGCGGGACACAACCTCAACAGTTGCATCCGACGCATCCCCCTTTCGGGCGCTGACGCGGGCCTTGAGCGTGGCTTCCTCAGCCTCCAGCCAGAGCCCGGTGAAAGGCAGTTCCATCACCGCCGCCAGATCCGCCACCGCCTGCCGCTCGCCCGGCCTGGCGTGGACGGCATCGAGAATGACGCTATGCCCGGCGGCAAGCGCTGCCCGCGCCTCCGCCATCATCGCCGCATAGACCGCATCGCTCGCCTCCGGCGTGTAGGCGCAGGCGGGGGCGCGGCTCGTTTCCTCTAGGCCCAGCATGCGCTTGCGCAGCACATCGCTGCGCAGCACCCGTGCCCCCGGCAGCGGCAGCAGATGCGGCGCAATCAGCCCCGCCAGCGTGGACTTGCCCGTGCCGGAGAGCCCGCCGATGGCAACAAGGCGGGGCGTTGCCGGTTCCAGCGCCCGGCAGGCCAGCGCAAAATAGGCCCGCGCCGCCTCGCGCTGCACCTCAGCCAGTGCCGCATCCTGCTGGGTGGCGATGCTGGCCGCCGCGATCTTGGCCCGGATGGCAGCGCGCATGGAGATGTAAAGCGGCAGCGCCGCCAGCCCCTCGCCCTTCTCCGGCAGCGGCGTCAGATCGAGATAGCGGTTGAGCAGATGGCAGGCGGCAGGTGATTGGCCGCGTTCGATCAGGTCCATCAGCGCAAACCCCAGATCATAGAGCACGTCGCCTGTGGCAATGCCGTCATCAAATTCCACCGCATCGAAGAGCACCGGCGCGCCGTCAATCAGCACCACATTGGCGAGATGCGCATCCCCATGCGCCAGCCGCACCAGCCCCTTGCGCCCGCGCTGGAGCACCAGATCCTCGATACGGGCCAGCGCGGCACGGGTGGCGGAGACCAGCGCCCCGGCCTCATGGGCAGGAAACAGTTCCGGCGCGGCGCGGAAGGCGGCCTCGTTCTGCACGGCGTAGCTGGAAAGCCCGGCAAACCACTCCGCCGCGTCCCGCACCGGCGCCACCGCATGGGCAGCGGCAAAGGTTTTCGCCAGTGCCGAGGTGAGGCCTTGCGGCAGCAGCCCTCTGGCCGCCACATGGTCCAGCGTGGCGCTTTCATCAAAGCGGCGCATGTGCACCAGCGGCTCCACAAGCTCGCCATCTCCGCCCAGCGCCAGCGTTCCGTCCGCGCGCCGCACCACCGCTGTCTCGCCCGGATAAAGCTCCGGCGCAAACAGGCGGTTGCGGCTCAGTTCCGCCGTCACCGCACGGCGGCGCAGGGGAAGCGTTGAATAATCCAGAAAGGGAAAGCGCACGGCCCGCTTCATCTTGTAGGCGTCACCACCGATCAGAAACACGGTGTTGGCGTGGGTGTCGATCCGCCGCGACCCGGGCTCCAACCGCGCCAGCGCATCGAGAAAGGCGTAGGCTTCGCTCTGATCACCGGGGTGATGGCTTTCGGACGGGGGCATGTGCATCTCCCATTTTCCGCTGCGGCAGCAGCTTTCACCATGCGGCAGATACCGGTCTGCCGAATTGATCCTGCTCAATGACCCGCCGCCGTCCTGTGCCAGTCTGGGGCCAGAAGAACCGGCAGAACGCCGGGGGAAGCAAGGAGGGACCCGCCCATGACCGCAAGCCACGGCCTGAAGAAGATAAGACTGAACCTCGCCCGGACCAAAGAGTTCCCCAATGGCTCGGCACATCATGGCTATGAATTCACCGCGCCGCTGGACGGCACGGGCCATATCGATGCCGTGGCATGGAAAGCCGCGCGCGACCATTGCCGTGTCCGCCGCTTCTGGGGCAGCGAGGAAGACGAGATCGGCCATCTGGTCCACCGCCCCGGCGGCTCCTGGGCTTTCCGCTATGACATTGACGGCGATGATGACGATGAGGCCGGTTACCGCTTCGGCTCCCATGCCTTCGAGCCCGGAGAATATGTGTCGATCCGCGACGAGGATGGTGAATTGCACACATTCCAGGTGGTCACCGTTCTTCCCGTCTGATCCTTGATGAAATTCCGGCTCCGCGCGGTTCTTCATTCCTAAACAGAATGAAGTCATTGCAAAAAGCCGTGCGGGGCTGGTGTCATGTCCGGTGCCAATCACTGCTCACCTGCGCTATAGAGCAGGCAGACTTGCGCATCTGCACCAACAGCGGGAAAACGGATATGGCACAGAAGACCGGCGGTCAGCTCCTCGTGGAAGCTCTGGAAACCCATGGCGCGGAGCGGGTGTTCTGTGTGCCGGGAGAGAGCTATCTCGCCGTTCTCGATGCCCTGCATGACGCTGATATCCCGGTCACCGTCTGCCGTCAGGAGGGCGGTGCGGCGATGATGGCCGAGGCCCATGGCAAGCTGACGGGCCGGCCCGGCATCTGCATGGTCACCCGAGGCCCCGGCGCCACCAATGCTTCGGCGGGCGTGCATGTGGCGGCGCAGGATTCCACCCCGATGATCCTCTTCATCGGCCAGATCGAACGCGGCATGCGCGAGCGTGAGGCGTTTCAGGAAGTCGATTACCGGCAGATGTTCGGCGGCATCGCCAAGTGGGTGGCTGAGATTGACCACGCGGACCGGGTGCCGGAGTTCATCTCTCGCGCCTATCACGTGGCCACCTCCGGCCGCCCCGGCCCCGTGGTTCTCGCCCTGCCGGAAGACACGCTGGTGGAACTGGCCGATGTGACACAGCCCGAGCCGTGGAAGCAGGTGGAGACCCATCCGGGCCTGACCCAGATGGCCGATCTGCAAAAGCGCCTGTGGGCGGCAGAGCGCCCCATCGCCATTCTCGGCGGCAGCCGCTGGACGGCGGAGGCAGTCGCCGCCTTCACCCGCTTTGCAGAGCGCTTCGAGCTGCCGGTCGCCTGTTCCTTCCGCCGCCAGATGCTGTTCGACAACCTGCATCCCAATTACGCCGGTGACGTCGGCATTGGCGCCAATCCGAAGCTGCTGGCCCGCATCAAGGCCAGCGACCTCGTGCTTCTGGTGGGCGGGCGCCTGTCCGAAATGCCGAGCCAGTCCTACACGCTGCTGGACATTCCCCAGCCCTCGCAGCAGTTCATCCACGTCTATCCGGACCCTGACGAGCTGGGCCGCGTCTACCGCCCCAGCCTTGCCATCAACGCCTCCCCCACCGCCTTCTGCAAGGCGGCCGAAGGGCTGCAGCCGCCGGTGAGCAACAAATGCGCGGGCACCGCTTCCGAGGCTCACGCGGATTATCTCGCATGGTCGGGCGCGAGGCCGCAGACGCCGGGTGCGCTGCAGATGGCTGGTGTCATGGACTATCTGGAGGCCAACTCCGCGCCGGGCACCATCTTCACCAATGGCGCGGGCAATTATGCCACCTGGCTGCACCGTTTCCACCGTTTCCGCCAGTTCGGCACGCAGGCCGCTCCCACCTCCGGCTCCATGGGCTATGGCCTGCCGGGGGCAATTGCTGCCAAGCTCGCCTTCCCGCAGCAGGATGTGGTCTGTTTTGCCGGTGACGGCTGCCTGCAGATGACCATTCAGGAACTGGGCACCGCCGCGCAGGAAGGGGCGGCTGTTATCGTTCTCGTCATCGACAACGGCATGTATGGCACCATCCGCATGCATCAGGAGCGGCACTATCCCGGCCGCATCTCGGCCACGAAGCTGGAGAACCCGGACTTCGCCGCCCTCGCCCACGCCTATGGCGCCCATGCGGAAACCGTGACGGCAACGGAGGAGTTCGGCCCGGCCTTCGAGCGGGCACGGGCCAGCGGCAGGCTGTCGCTGCTGCATCTGAAACTTGATCCTGAAGCCCTGACGCCAGCGGCCTCGCTCAGCCAGATCCGCGCCGCCGCAGAGGCCGCAAAGGGCTGAGACATTTCGTCTCTGCGTATTGCCGCACCATGGAACAATCGCCCGTTGAACGGCATTTTCATTTTGGGGCAGCAACACCTGACCAGGCGTTGACAAGACCGGAATTGACCCGTGTCAATGTCCGGTCATGCTTGCCGGCCTAGCTTGTGAGCTGAAGGGCTCATGAGGGGCCAAGCGACGGGAGACTTGAAATGGCTTTGAGAGACATTCTGATGGTGACCGATCTGTCGGGCGAACAGCAGGCCGTGAAATACGGCATCGAGCTTGCTGCCCGCTGCGACGCCCATGCGACCGGCCTTGCCCTTTCCTATGAACCCGTGGTGCCTGCCTTTGCCGCAGCGCCCGTTCCGGTCGACTTCATCGAGCAGAGCCGCCAGCACGCGCTCGCCGCTGCCCAGAAGTCTCTGGAAACCTTCAACGAGCTGGCCCGCCTTGGCGGGGTGAAGTCGGAAGGCCGGCTGGCCGAAGTCATCACCGGCGGCCCGATGGAACCGGTGCTGCGCCACTGCCGCCTGACGGACCTGATCGTCGTCGGCCAGGACAACCCGGACCAGCCGGAACCCATGCGCGAACTGCTGATCGAAACGGCCCTGTTTGAAAGCGGCGTGCCGGTGCTGATCATCCCCTACATCGGCGCCCCGGCACCGAAATTCGAAAATGTGCTGGTTGCCTGGGATGGCAGCTCCACCGCCACCCGCGCCGTTCAAGCGGCCCTGCCGATCCTCGCGCTCGCCAAGAAGGTGACCGTGCTGATCATCAACAAGGGCTCGAAGATGGCCGGTGAGCCGGGCGCCGACATGGCCACGTATCTGGCCCGCCACGGTCTCAACGTCACCGTGGACGTGATCACCAACACCCAGACCACCGTCGCCGAAACGCTGCTCAACTATGTCAGCGACAACGGCAAGGATCTGGTGGTGATGGGCGGCTACGGCCACAGCCGCGTGCGCGAATTCCTCTTCGGCGGCGCCACCCGCGACATCCTCGCCGCCATGACCGTGCCGGTGCTGATGGCGCATTGAGGGGGCGGGGGCCTCTGGCTGAAGGGCTTCCGCTTGACCGCAGCCCCCTCTCCCCCTTTGAGGAATACCGGATTCACACATCAAGTTCGGACATCATCCGCAATGATGTAGTTGCTGTCCGGCAAGAGATCTCCGCCCCCCTCCCCCTCGTGGGGAGGGGTAAGGGGTGGGGGGCTCTGAGCCTGCAAGGATTTGAAAAGTGGACCTTTTCCTGGAGAGACATCAGGAGGGGAGCTGTCTGTGATCAATGGATACCCTGCCAGACGGAGAGGCTTTCCCCCCACCCCCTTGCCCCTCCCCACGAGGGGGAGGGGAGCTGAACCGCTGTGCCGGAGTGGCCAGATTGCAGGCTTTCCTCAAGCCGCCTCCGGCTTCAAGCACGACGCGTGCATGCAATAGCTCAAGTGGAAGCGGAACTGAAAGGCCGTGCCTGCGCCGGGCCCTGTTGACTGTTGAGGCTGCACCCGGCACCCTTCGGCCGCGCAGCCCGATCACACGTCCTGCCGGAGTGTTCAGACCATGACCATCCGTAATCTGGAAGGCCTCTTCGCACCCGGCAGTCTTGCCATCCACGGGCCCAATGCCCAGGCCGCCGGATTGCCCGGCCTGATCATCAGCCGCTTGCAGGCCTCAGGCTTCCGGGGCCGCACCGCGCTGATCAATCTGGAAGCCCCGGATGAGGCCGACAGCTGGCCCATGTTTGCCAGCATTGCAGACCTGACATTCACGCCGGACCTGCTGATCTATCTCGGGTCAGCCGAAGCAGCCCCGGCCACGATCGCCGAAGCGGCGGCGCGCGGGATAAAGGCCGTGGCGCTGCAGTCGGCAGGCTATGAATCCTGGCCCGAAACAACGGTTTCCGCAGCCATGCAGGCAGCCCGCAGCCACGCGGTGCGTCTCATCGGCCCCGGCAGCCTCGGCGTTGCTGCCCCTCACTCCGGGCTCAATCTTCTGGCCACCCGCGAGGCCCCGCAAGCCGGGGACCTGGCGCTCATCGCCCGATCCGGTGCCGTGGTCAACAGCATCCTGTCCTGGGCCTCGTCCCGCAAGATCGGATTTTCCGGGGTTGCCTCGCTCGGCCAGCGCAGCGATGTGGATGGCGGCGACCTGATCGACTATTTCGCCTCCGACTACCGCACCCGCGCCATTCTGCTGCATGTGGAAGCGGTGCACAATCCGCGCAAGTTTCTCTCTGCCGCAAGGGCCGCAGCGCGCAGCAAGCCGATCATCCTCATCCGTTCAGGGCGCAGCCGCGATGCGGCGGCCAGCGGCAACACCCATGCAGGAAGGCTGACGCGCGCCGATGCGGTTTATGAAAGCGCCCTGCGCCGTGCCGGCATCCTGCGCATTGCAGACCTTGATGAGTTGTTCGAAGCGGTCGAAACCCTGACCCGGCTGAAGGTGCCGAAATGCCAGAGGCTCGGCGTCATCGCCAATGGCCGTAGCCTTGCAACGCTTGCGGCAGACCGGCTGCACGATGGCCGGGCGGAACTGGCCGAACTGGACGGCGAAACCCTGGCCAGCCTGCAGCCGCTGATCCGTCCGGGCACCCAGCCCGGCAACCCGCTGACCCTGCCCGAAGGCGCCGCGCCCGAGGCCGTGGAACAGGCGGTCACGGCCATGCTGGCAAGCACGGCGGTGGACGGCGTTCTGGTTCTGGCGGCGCCCAATCCCTTTGTGCCGGGGGAGGATGTGGCCCGCGCCATTGCCAATGCCGCTGACAAGGACAAGCGCCGCCTTGGCCGCCGCAAGGCCGTTGTCGCCGCCATGGTGGGCGAAGATCCGCTGCCGCGTGCCGCCCTCGATTTCGCCCGGGTGCCGGTTTATGGCAGCCCGGCGGAAGCCGTGCGCAGCATCCTTTACCTGAAGCGCAGCGCGGAGGCACAGGAAGCCCTGATGGCCGCCCCGCCGAGCCTGCCGTCCGACTTCTCGCCCGATGTGGAGGATGCCCGCGCCATCGTCACCGCCGCCCTGACGGAAGGCCGCAGCATGCTGGACCCGGCGGAAACGGCGGCCCTGCTCTTTGCCTACCGTGTGCCGATGATCGAAACCCATCTCGCCCGCACCATCGATCAGGTGCGGCAGATGGCGGGCAGTCTGCTGGAGCGGTATCCCGCCTGCGTGGTCAAGGCCTGGTCCACTGCCCTGCCCTTCAAATCCGATATCGACGGCGTGCGTCTTGGCATCGAAAGCGCCGATGCCGCTGCGCAATCGGCACAGGAACTGATTGATCTGGTCGGCCGCACCCATCCCAAGGCGCTGATCGAGGGCATCACCCTGCAACCGATGCTGGAGGCAAAACACGGGCTGGAGCTTTTTGCAGGCCTTGGCGATGATCCTTCCTTCGGGCCGGTCATCGCCTTCGGACAGGGCGGAACATCCGTGGAAGTCTCCGGCGATGTGTCGCTGGAACTGCCGCCGCTGGACCTCAATCTTGCCAACCAGCTCATCCGCCGCACCCGCGTCTCGCGCCTGTTCCCGGCCTTCCGTGGCCATCCGGAGCGGGACATGCAGGCCGTTGCACACACCCTGATGAAGCTGTCGCAGATCACCATCGACCTGCCGCAGGTGCGGGAGCTGGATATCAATCCGCTGGTCGCCCTGCCGCAGGGCGTGCTGGCGCTGGATGCGCGCATCGTGGTGGGTGAAGCGCCGGTGAAGGCCGGACGCACAGGCTCTTCCCGCCTTGCCATCGCGCCCTATCCGCAGGAGTGGGAACAGACGCTGACGCTTAGAGAGGGCGAGAAGGTTTTCGTCCGCCCCGTCCGCCCGGAAGACGAGGATCTGTTCCGCGCCTTCTTCGAGCAGGTGTCGCCGGAAGATCTGCGCCTGCGCTTCTTTGCGCCGGTGAAGGACTTCGACCACCGCTTCCTGTCGCGGCTGACCCAGCTCGACTATGCCCGTGCCATGGCGCTGGCGGCGATTGATCCGGAGACGGGCGATCTTCTCGGCGTCGTGCGCCTGCATGCGGACCCGGACCACAAGACCGGCGAATATGCGGTGATGGTGCGCTCGGACCTGAAGGGCCGGGGACTTGGCTGGGCGCTGATGAAGCTGATCATCCGCTATGCGGAGGTGGATGGCATCGACACCATCAAGGGCGAGGTGCTGAAGGAAAACACCAGCATGCTGACCATGTGCGAAGACCTCGGCTTCACCATGTCCACCTCCCCCGACGACCCTGCCATCGCCCTTGTCACCCTCTCCGTCAAATCGGCAGCTGCGACGATGGATAGGCCGGGGTGAGGGAACGGGAAAACCTCAATCTGGTCATCCCGGACGCAGCGGAGCGGAGATCCGGGATGACATCGGAGAGGTTGGGATGCGGGGCTAAAAGCCCTTATTCCACCACGGCGCCCGTGGTGAGTTTGCGCTCGCTGTTGGGGCGGCGGGCCCAGGGGCGGGTGCCTGCGGGGATTTCGGTGACGGTGCAGACCGGCTGCAGGTAGTGCGTCACTTCCGGCCAGATGCCTGCCTTGAGCGCGGCTTCCACATGCGGCTTGGTGATCTCGAAGCTGGAGACGCCGCAGCGGAGCATCAGGGGGATCTGGTCGAGGATGAAGTCGCCGATGGCGCGGATGTCGCCCTCGTATCCCATCTGCTCGCGCAGGATGCGGGCGGAGGAAAAGCCCCGGCCATCGCTGAACTTGGGGAACTCCACGGCAATGCGCGGCAGGCGCGCGGCGAAGGGCGCCAGCGCCTCAACGTCATCACCCGGGCTCACCAGAACGGCGATATCACCGGCCAGCGCCAGAAAGGCATCGGGACCGGCCAGAAAGCGCGCATGCGGCACCAGCAGCTTCACGCCCTCCGCAAAGGGATGGGCCGGCAGCCCGGCGTCCTTGTCGAGGCGTTCCCAGCTTTCCTGCGTGAAGCCGCCGTTGGCGTAGATCGAGGTCATCAATTGCGTCCTTCGCAAAATTCATCAGGCATCCGGCCCTTGGTACTCCTGCCGACTTCAGAGGCCGGAGGAGCCCAGAGACAGGTGGATGCCGCATTCGGTCTTGTCCATGCCGCGCCAGCGGCCGGAGCGCGGGTCCTCGCCCGGCGCCACCTTGCTGGTGCAGGGCAGGCAGCCGATGGAAGGGTAACCCTCGGCCACCAGCGGATGCGGCGGCAGATCATGTTCCTTGGCATAGGCCAGAATATCCGAAGCCGTCCAGCTGGCCAGCGGATTGACCTTCACCCGGCCCTCTTCCACCTCGAACACCGGCAGCGCGGCACGGGTGCTGCTCTGGAAGCGCTTGCGGCCGGAAATCCAGGCATCAAAGCCCTTCAGCGCGGTGGCCAGCGGCACGACCTTGCGGGCGTGGCAGCAGGCATCCGTATCCACCATCCACAGCATGCCGCCGGGATCTGCCGCCGACAATGCCTCGGGATCCGGGCGGACATCAAGCACGCCGGTGAGGCCGAGCAGGTCCACCAGCAGGTCGCGGTAGCGCAGGGTCTGCGGGAAGTGCTTGCCCGTATCGACGAAGATCACCGGCGCTGACGGATCGATCTCCGACACCATGTGCAAGAGCACAGCCGAATCCGCCCCGAAGCTGGAGACAAGCGCAATGCGCCCCGCATAGTGATTGCGGATGGCATCGCGCAGGACCGTCTGCGGGCTCTCGCCTTCATACTGCCGGGCAAAGGCCAGCGCTTCCGCACCCAGCCCCAGCTCCGGATCGAAGGCAAGGCCGCTCAACTCAGTCAGAGCCATAAAGGGCCTCCTTGAACGGATCCTCGCCAACGCGGCGGTAGACCTCCAGGAAGGTCTCCTGCGGCGACTGGCGCAGGCCGAGATAGGCATCCACCAGCGTCTCGATGGCATCGACCACCTCGTCGGAGGAGAAGCCGCGGCCGATGATCTCGCCAATCGACGAGCTTTCATTGGCCGAACCGCCGAGGGTGATCTGATAGAATTCCTCGCCCTTCTTTTCAAGGCCGAGAATGCCGATGTGGCCCACGTGGTGGTGGCCGCAGGCGTTGATGCAGCCGGAGATCTTGATCTTCAGCTCGCCAATCTCGCTCTGCCGCTCCGGCGCGCCGAAGCGCTCGGAAATGCGCTGCGCCACCGGGATCGACCGGGCCGTTGCCAGCGCGCAGTAATCCATGCCCGGGCAGGCGATGATGTCGGTGATGAGCCCGGCATTGCCTTCGGCCAAGCCGTTCTTCACCAGCACGTCGAAGATTTCCGGCAGATCATCCAGCGCCACATGCGGCAGGATGACGTTCTGCTCGTGGCTGATGCGGATCTCGTCAAAGGCATAGGCCTCGGCAAGGTTCGCCACCACATCCATCTGCGCGTCCGTCGCATCACCCGGAATGCCGCCAATCGGCTTCATGGAGATGGTGATGCTGGTGTAGCCCGGCACACGGTGCGGGTTGAGGTTATGCGCAACAAAGCGTGCGAAGGCAGCATCGCCCGCCACGCGGGCTTCCACCTTGGCGCTGACCGCGCTGCGCGGCTCCAGTGCAGGAGGGGCGAAATAGGTCTCGATGCGGCGCACTTCCTCATCGGGCAGGCGCAGCACGCCATAACGGATCTTCTCGAACTCAGCCTCGATATCGGCCTTCAGCTCTTCAAGGCCGGTCTCGTGCACGAGGATCTTGATGCGCGCCTTGTACTTGTTGTCGCGGCGGCCATAGAGATTGTAGACGCGCAGGATCGCTTCCGAATAGGCCAGCAGATCCTCTTCGGGCAGGAAGTCACGCACCTTGCGGCCGATCATCGGCGTGCGGCCCAGCCCGCCACCGACGAAGACGGTGAAGCCAATCTCACCCTTGTCATTGCGAGTCAGCTGCAGGCCGATGTCATGCACCTGCACCGCCGCACGGTCATGCGGGGCGCCGGTGATGGCCACCTTGAACTTGCGCGGCAGGAACGAGAACTCCGGATGGAGCGACGACCACTGGCGCAGGATCTCCGCATAGGGGCGCGGATCGGCAATCTCGTCGGCGGCTGCACCGGCGAAATGATCGGCCGTGACATTGCGGATGCAGTTGCCGGAGGTCTGGATGGCGTGCATCTCCACTTCCGCCAGCTCTTCCAGAATGCGCGGCGTGTCCTTCAGGCTCGGCCAGTTGAACTGGATGTTCTGGCGCGTGGTGAAGTGGCCATAGCCCTTGTCATAGGTGCGGGCGATGTGTGCCAGCCGGCGCATCTGGCGGCTGTTGAGCGTGCCATAGGGAATGGCGACGCGCAGCATGTAGGCGTGAAGCTGCAGATACAGCCCGTTCATCAGGCGCAGCGGTTTGAACTCGTCCTCGGTCAGCTCACCGGACAGACGGCGGCGCACCTGATCGGCAAACTGTGCGGTGCGCTCCTTGACGAAAGCCTGATCAAATTCATCGTAGCGGTACATGTTGCGTCTCCAGGGCGGCAGCCGGGCTGCGCCGAAAATCTGTCATCTGGCAAGGCGGATGCCGGTGCACCGGCCCCTTAACTCTGGTCAGGCCGTTCTATTCAGGCGCGGGCCTGCTTGCCGAGGGCGGGATGGGTGGTGGGGCCGGCGGCGCGGATCTTCTCGCGCAGGCGCTCCGGCACCCGCTTGCCGTCCTCGTCCTTGATCTCGATGTCGTACGGGTCAACGATCTCGCGCGAGGCGACCGATTTTGCCGCCAGCGCCAGCGCCTCGGCCACCGCGTCCTTGCCCTCGAGCAGGCGCGCCTCGCCGATCAGCTCGACCCAGGCGCCGTTTTCGCCCTGAAACACGACCTCGCCGTCGATCAGACGGTTGGCGGTGATCACCTTCATGCCTCTCTCCTCATCAGGCGCGGGCGGGCCCGCTGCCTGCAAAATTCCGGCAGGCCCGCGTCAGGCCGCCTTGACCTCTCGTGCCGCCGCCGCAATCGGCTCGGCCTTTTCCATCACGCCATGGCCCACAGCCTCGCCGATTACCATCAGCACAGCGCCATTCACATCCTTGCGCCCGGCAAGCTGCGGCAGGTCGGCCAGCGTTCCGGCGAACTGGCGCTCGTCAGGGTGAGCGGCGTTCTCGATGATCGCCACCGGCGTTGTGGGCTTCAGCCCCGCCGCCATCAGCCGCACCGACACGGCCGCCGCCACGCTGCGCCCCATATAGACCGCAACGGTGGAGCCGCGCAGGGCAAGATTGGCCCAGTCTGGCAGAGTTTCGCTCTCGGCATTGTGTCCTGTCGCAAACACCAGCGTGGATGCAACACCGCGCAGGGTCAGCGGGATCTGCGCTGAGGCAGCCGCCGCGAAGGCCGCCGTCACGCCCGGCACCACCTCGAAGCCGATCCCGGCCTCGCGCAGCGCTGCCATTTCCTCGCCCGCACGGCCGAACACCAGCGGATCACCCGCCTTCAGCCGCACCACCTTGTGCCCGGCTTCAGCCAGTTGCACCAGCACCTTGTTGATTTCGCCCTGCGGCACCGAATGGGCGCCCTTCCGCTTGCCGACGGAAATGCGCTGCGCATCGCGCCGGCCCATGGCAACCACCGGGTCCGGCACCAGCGCATCATGCACGATCACGTCCGCTTCCTGCAGCAGCCGCTGGGCGCGCAGGGTCAGAAGATCCTCGGCGCCGGGGCCAGCCCCCACCAGCCAGACGAAGCCGCAGTCATCCGTGGCGCTGTTGAGCAGGCGCTGCGCCTCGGCACGGGCGGCATCAGCGCGCCCGGCGTAGAGATTGGTGGCGACGGAACCGGAAAAGAACCGCGCCCAGAAGCGGCGGCGCAGCGCGCCATCGGTCAGCACCTTCGCTGCCGTGTCGCGCAGGCTTTCGGCCAGACGGGCAAGGTCGCCCGTGGCACGCGGCAGCATGCCTTCGATGCGGGCGCGGATGTGGCGCGCCAGCACCGGGCCGACACCGGTGGAGGTGATGGCAACGGCAATCGGCGCACGGTTCACCAGTGCGCCCGTGTAGAAATCGCAGAGTTCCGGCTTGTCCACCGCATTGGCAGGCACGCCGAGAATGCGGGCCGCCTGCACCACGGCACGGTCCAGCACCTCATCCTCGCGGGCGGAAAACACCAGCGCAGCGCCATTGAGATGGCGCGGGCGGAAGTCCTCCGCCACATGGGTGGCCCCCACCATCTCCATCACCTCGGCCAGTTCCGGCTCGATGTGTGCGGAAACGACCTCGATCAGCGCATTGGTCTCGCCCAGCAGCCGCACCTTGGCCGCCGCCTCGCCGCCATGACCAACCACGACAACGCGCCGGTCCGCGACCTTGTGAAAGGCCGGGAACACGTCAAGGCGCCGGTGGCGCTTGTTCTCGCGGGGCTCGCCGCCGGATGCTGACCCGGTACCGGACATGAAGGCACTCCTGCATCAATGATGGCACGCACAATAACGGTTGCAGGGCGATTATGCCGGGCATCGTTTTTCAAAGCTTGAAAAGGGGGAGAAAAAGAATCCTCAGTTCGCAGGTTCCACGAACAAGATCGCTTCCCCTCCTCCGGAACAGGCCGCCCCGCGCCACCGCCCGCCACCCGCGTCCGGGCGTCTCAGGCTCAGTTCCAACGCCTGCGCCGGAGTCTTGTATGCAAGATTATTGACTCTGTGCGCAAAAATGCCTCACGATCATGCACGCTTGACAGTCTCAAGCGGCATGGGAGGAAAAATCATGAGAGGAAAACATGCTCTGCCAGCGGTTCTCCTGGCGGCAACAGTGCTGCCGGGCACCGCAGACGCCCGCGTGACCGGGTTCCAGATCCAGTCGGCCAGCCCCGCCTTCGAGGGCGCTGCTTTCGCAGATACGGGCACCTATGAGCGGATCGACGCCATCGCCACCATCGCGGTTGACCCGGATGCACCGGCCAATGCCGGTATTGCCGATCTGGACAAGGCGCCCCGCAATGCCAGGGGGGAAGTGGAATTCACCACCGAGGTCTTCATTCTGCGCCCGGCCGATGCGGCCAAGCAATCACCTGTCCTGTTCTATGAAGTGCCCAACCGGGGGCGGAACCTGAGTTTCACGCTACTCAACCGTTCGGCAGGAACTGGCGTGCCCGCCAAGGCCGAAGATGCCGGAGACGGCTTTCTCATGAACCGGGGCAGCACGGTGGTCTGGAGCGGCTGGCAGTTCGACGCGCCGGAGGCAGGCATCAACATCACCCTGCCGAAGCTGCCAGGCGTCACGGGCACGTCCCGTGAGCAGATGATCTTCGACAAGCCCGGCGAGACGGGAAAAATCCCCCTCACCTATCCAGCCGCAGACCTTGACCCGGCGAAGGCACGCCTGACGGTCCGCGCAACGCCGGACGATGCCCCCGCCACGCCGGAAGGCCTCACCTTCAAATATGTCAGCAGCACCGAAATCGAGATCACCCGCCCTGCCGGACTGGATTCTGGGGCGATCTATGATTTCGTTTATCCGGCCGAGGGCGCCGTGCCCGCAGGCCTTGCGCTTGCCGCCACACGGGATGTGGTCTCCTTCCTGCGCGGCAATGACGGCCATGACGCAGAGAGCCCGCTCAGCGGCATCAAGCATACGGTCGGCATGGGCATTTCGCAGTCCGGCCGCTTTCTCCGCGACTTCATCTATCAGGGCTTCAACGCGGATGAAGGCGGGCAGCAAGTCTTCGACGGGGCGATGGCGCATATTGCAGGCTCCCGAAAGAGCTACACCAACTACCGCTTTGCCCAACCCGGCCGCTATTCCCGCCAGCATGAGGACCATGACTACCCGGGTGACCAGTTTCCCTTCACCTATGCCCTTACGACCGATCCGCTGACAAACAGACGGGAAAGCATTCTGAGCGTCTGCACCGCAAGCAATACCTGTCCGAAGATCATGCACACGGACACTTCGACGGAGTTCTGGCAGGGACGGGCCTATCTGGTGTCAGCGTCGCCCGAAGGGAAGACGCTGACGATGCCTGACAATGTCAGGCTCTATTTCCTCGCCGGTGTGCCCCATTTCAACGGCTGGGGCCTCAAGCCGGAAATGAGCCAGACCTGCATCCACCCCACGAACCCGCTGAGTGCGGCGCCGGTCATGCGGGCGCTTTATGCCGCGATGGAGGACTGGGTGGCGGAAGACAAAGCGCCCCCTGCAAGCCGCTATCCCACATTCTCAGAGGAAACTCTGGTCAAGGTGGAAGATCTGAAACTGCCGGTCATTGGCGGCACGGCAGCCCAGCCGAAGTTCAACACGCTTCGGGTGATGGACCATTCCGTGCAGCCACCGGCTCGGGGCGCTGCCTATGCCGAATATGTCCCTCCGGTTGACAAGGACGGCATCCCTCTGGGTGGCATCCGCTTGCCCGTCATTGCTGCCCCGCTCGGCACCTATATGGGCTGGAACCTGCGCGCAAAGGACTTTGCCGAAGGTCAGCTGTGCAGCCTGGCCGGAAGCTACCAGCCTTTCCCGGCAAAGGCCGATGCCAATGACAGCCGCACGCCCATCGAGGCACGCTACAAGGACCAGCAGGCCTATCTGGATGCGGTGAAAGCAGCCGCCGATGGTCTGATCGCCGAAGGCCTCATGCTGCCGGAAGATACGGATTACGTACTCGAAAGCGCCAGAACAGACGCGAGCGCTGTCTGGAACTGAATGGCGGCACTTCTGAAAACAGAACCGGCGGCCGACTGGCCGCCGGTTCCTTTTTGAAGGCCTGTATCCTCAGATGCAGCGGCCGCCGTCGACTTCGAGGGCGACGCCGGTGATGAACTCGGCGTCGTCAGAGGCGAGCCACAGGGCCGCGTTGGCGATGTCCTGCGGGGTGGAGAGGCGGCCGAGCGGGATGGAGGCGCGGAACTGGGCGCGCTTTTCCGGCGTGTCCTCACCCATGAAGAGATGCAGCATGCCCGTCTCGCCTGCCACAGGGCAGAGCGCGTTGACGCGGATCTTCGCCGGGGCCAGTTCCACCGCCATGGACTTGGTGGCCGTGATGGCCCAGCCCTTCGACGCATTGTACCAGGTGAGGCCCGGACGCGGCCGCAGGCCTGCGGTGGAGGCCGTGTTGATGATGACACCGCCGCCCTGCGCTTCCATCACCGGCACAACGGCAAGCGCCGCCAGATAGATGGCCTTGGCATTCACATCGAAAATGCGGTCGAAGGTTTCCTCATCGACGCCCAGCATGGAGCCATTGCGGTGGGAATAGCCGGCGTTGTTGACGAGGATATCGAGCCGCCCGAAATGGCCGGTGGCCGCCGTCACCATCGCCCCCACATCGGCTCGCACCGTCACGTCTGCCGTCACCGCAATGGCTGCCTCACCGATTTCCGAGGCCACACGCGCCGCCGCTTCGCCGTTGAGATCGGCGACGATGACCTTCGCCCCCTCGCTGGCAAAGAGCTTGGCCATGCCCTCGCCAAAGCCGGAGCCTGCGCCCGTGATGACTGCCACCTTGCCCTTGAGCCGGTCTGCCATGAATTCCTCCCTGAATTGCTGAATTGTTTGGGGCCTGCGTCAACCGTGACGCAGCACCAGTGTCTTGGTTGCCGAGAAATCGTAGAGCGCTTCAAAGCCCTTCTCGCGGCCATGACCTGATTTCTTGAAGCCGCCGAAGGGCAGCTCGATGCCGCCGCCCGCGCCATAGGCGTTGACGAAGACCTGACCCGCACGAACCGCCTTGGCGACCCGCACCGCCCGCTGGGCATCCCGCGTCCACACGCCTGCCACGAGGCCGAACTCGGTGCCATTGGCAATGCGCAGCGCCTCGTCTTCATCGCGGAAGGGGATCAGCGACAGCACCGGGCCGAAGATTTCCTCACGCGCGATCAGGTGATCGGCAGGCACTGGACCAAAGACGCGGGCCGGGACGAAGTGGCCTTCGCTTGAAGCATCCGGCGCAATCGCCCCTTCCGCAATCAGGGGGATGCCATCGGCTAGCGCCCGGTCCACGAAGGACTGTACGCGCCGCAGCTGGCCCGCATTGATCAGCGGCCCAAGGTCGAGATCGGCGCTGTGCGGGCCGGACACGAGGGTGCGGATGCGTGCGCGCAGGCCCTCCACCACCGCATCCCAGATGCCCTTGTGCACCAGCACGCGGCTGCCGGCCGAACAGGTCTGGCCGCAGTTCTGGATGATGGCATTGACGATGACCGGCAGGGCCGCGCCGAGGTCGGCGTCGTCAAAGACGATCTGCGGCGACTTGCCGCCCAGCTCCAGCGTGCAGCCGATGTGGTTCTTCGCCGCTGCCGTCTGGATCATCACCCCCACTTCCGGCGAGCCGGTGAAGGTGAGGTAATCGAGCCCCGGATGGTTGGAAAGGGCGGCGCCAGCTTCGGAGCCCAGCCCCGGCACCACGTTGAAGACGCCCGCCGGAAAGCCTGCTTCCAGCGCCAGTTCGGCGACGCGCAGCACGCTGAGACAGGCATCTTCAGCCGGCTTCAGCACCAGCGTGTTGCCCATGGCCAGCGCCGCACCGGCGACACGGCCCATGATCTGCGCCGGATAGTTCCAGGGGATGATGCCGCCGACAACGCCATGCGGCTCGCGCAGGGTCATGGCCAGAAAGCCGTCAGACGTGGGGATCGTATCCCCCATCACCTTGTCTGCCGCCCCGCCATAAAATTCAAAGTAGCGGGCCAGCGCGGTGATATCCGCCTTGCCCTGCTTCAGCGGCTTGCCCGCATCAAGGCTTTCCAGAGCGGCAAGCTCGTCATGATGTTCAGTGACCAGCGCCGACAGCTTCATCAGCAACCGGCCACGGTCTGCCGCCGTCAGCTTCGGCCAGGGGCCTGTCTCGAAGGCCTTGCGGGCGGCAGCCACAGCCCGGCCGACTTCCGCCGCATCACAGCGCGGGATGAGGGCAATGACCTTGCCATCCGAGGGGCACAGGCTTTCAAACTCCTGCCCATCCGGCGTGAACACCCGCTCGCCATCGATGATGGCCGCCGGCTTCAGCACATCCCCTGCCGCAATGGTCCGTAATGGCATGACTTCCTCCCTGCTCGCGGAACTGACAGGCTGCGCCGCGCTTTCCGGCCCGCCGTCCTCCCGTCTGCGCGTTACATGATTTGCACGCTAACGGATGAAAAACGCCGGTGCAATCAATCCGCGCCGGAAAACAGCTCCGGCTCTGTCAGCATCAGATGCTGCAACAGGATCAAGGCCTTGGCATCGCGGATCGCGCCCTGCCGCCACAGCTGCGCCACCTCGCTGCAGGTCAGCTCGTGGACGGTGATATCCTCGCCCTCCTCGACCAGACCACCGCCGCGCTGGCGCTCAATCCCGGTGTAGTCGCACAGGAAATGATCCACCCGGCTGCCCAGAATGCCGGGGCTGGAATAGCTGGAACAGGCCAGTTTCAGCCCCTGCGCCTCGACGCCGAACTCCTCCATCAGCTCGCGCCGTGCCCCGTCCAGCACGTCCTCGCCCTCCTCGAGGCGGCCCGCGCAAACCTCCCAGGGGAAGGGGTCATCCTGATCGGCCATCACCGGCACCCGCAGCTGGCGGCAGAGCAGCAGGCATTTGCGCCTGCGGTCCACCGGCAGGATGGCCACCACATTGCGGCCATAGCGCACCACCTCACGCACGATGGTCTGCTGCCCGCCATCGCTGCGGTCCTGATCCACGGTGATCTCCTCCACCGTGCAGCGGCCCTCATAGACCATCCGGCGGGCGCGCACGGAAATGCGCTTGCGGCGGGCGGCATCATCTTCGCTGTTCATGGGATTTCCTGACGGAGTGATTGAGACTGGACGGGGAGCCTAGCCGATGTGGCGGGGTTCTGCACGGGGGGCGTTTGTTTTGATCCTGGCTTTCATGCGGTGCCGGATGTGAGAGCATTTGAGGCATCAAGATCATAACAGGCCCCGGCACAAGGCCGGGGCGGCGCGGAGAGTTGGTTCATCTTCCGAAGAGCCCCGGAACCCTGCGGTAAGCTACGCCCAAAGCCTCCCCACCGCGCCGTCCCGGCCTCCGTGCCGGGACCTGTCAGGGACTTCGCAGCCAGCGGGTTCACAATGCAATCTGCCTGCCTCCGCTGAAGACAAAAGGCGCAGCCCTCGCGGGCCGCGCCTTCCGTCAGTTCAGGTCATCTTCGTCCGCAGATCACAGCTCGCCGGAGAGGGCTGCGTCGAAGATGGCGAGGGCGGCGTCGCGGGTGAGTTCGACCGGGTTGCCGCCTGCGGTCGGATCGACGATGGCCATGTCCGCGATGAGGTCACGCTTGACATCATCGACACCGAGGCCGCCGATGGTGTGGGGCACGCCGAGATCGGCGCGCATCTTCAGGATATGCTCCAGGAAGCCGTCGAAGCCGCCCTTGATCCCGCAGAACCCGGCCAGACGCTCGATCTTCGCTTCGATGGCGGAGCGGTTGAACTTCAGCACATAGGGCATGAAGACCGCATTGGTCATGCCGTGGTGCGTGTCATAAAGCGCGCCGACCGGATGGGACAGGGCGTGGATGGCGCCAAGGCCCTTCTGGAAGGCCACCGCGCCCATGGCACCGGCGCTCATCATGTTGCCGCGCGCCACCAGATCCTGACCATTGGCGGCAACCAGCGGCAGGTTTTCCAGCGCAAGGCGGGCGCCTTCCACGGCGATGCCTTCCGACATCGGGTGATAGAAGGGCGAGCACAGGGCCTCAAGGCAATGGGCCAGCGCGTCCATACCGGTGCCGACGGTGATCATGCGCGGCATGCCGGTGGTCAGTTCCGGATCGCAGATGACGTAGGCAGGCAGCATCTTCGGGTGGAAGATCACCTTCTTGGTGTGGGTCTCCTCATTGGTGACCACACCGGCGCGGCCGACTTCCGAGCCCGTGCCAGCCGTGGTCGGCACGGCAACAATCGGAGCAATACCGGCTGGGTCGGCGCGGGTGTACCAGTCGCCGATATCCTCGAAGTCCCAGATCGGGCGGGTCTGGCCGGACATGAAGGCAATCAGCTTGCCCGCATCAAGGCCCGAGCCGCCGCCCACGGCGACGACGCCGTCATGGCCGCCTGCCTTGTAGGCGGCAACGCCTGCGGAAATGTTGCTGTCGACCGGGTTGGGCTTCACGTCCGAGAAGACGGCAGCCTCGATGCCATCGGCCTTGAGCAGGCCGAGCATGGCTGTGGTCATCGGCAGCTTGGCAAGGCCGGGGTCGGTGACCAGCAGCGGGCGCTTCATGCCCGCAAGCTTCACGACGGCGGCCAGCTCCTTGATGCGCCCGGCACCAAAGCGCACGGCAGTCGGATAGGACCAGTTGACAGAGGGAACGGTGGTCATGGTTCAGGCTTTCAGATTGAAGGTCTCGAAATCAGTCCGCAGAACGTCCCCCTCCCCCTTGAGGGGAGGGGTTAGGGGTGGGGGTATCGGCCTTCCGGTTCAACCGGAAAGCCATTTCCGCTGCGGCGCTGATACCCCCCTCTGTCTGCTCACGCAGACATCTCCCCCTCAAGGGGGGAGAGGGGCGCTGCGGCAATATCGAAGGCATCTGCAACACTGCGTGCCTTCACATCATTGTCCAGCCAGCGCCGCAAATCCGGTTCAGTGTTCCTTGCGCAGATGGAAGGACTTGGGCCGCGTCAGGTTGGCGAAGCCCACCTGCGACAGGGCGGCGCCCTTGCCGGTGTCCTTCACGCCGGTCCAGACAAGGCCGGGATCCACATAGTCGCAGCGGTTCATGAAGACGGTGCCGGTGTCGATCTCGCCGCCGATCCGCTCGGCCGCATCGAGGTCTTCCGTCCAGATCGAAGCGGTGAGGCCATAGGGGCTGTCATTCATCAGCTGGATGGCTTCCGCATCGTCCTTCACCTTCATGATGCCGACGACCGGGCCGAAGCTTTCCTCGCGCATCACCGACATCTGGTGATTGACGTTGGTCAGCACCTGCGGAGCGAGGTAGGGCGTTCCGGCCTTGTCCATCGGGAAGGCGGACGTGTCGATATGCGCCTTGGCACCCTTGCGCAGCGCCTCTTCCGTCTGCTCGCGCACCCAGGTGGCAAAACGCGTCTGCGCCATGGGGCCGATGGTGGTTTCCGTATCGAGCGGATTGCCGAGCTTGTACTGCCTGGTCAGATCGACAAAGCCGTCCACGAAGGCGTCGTAGCGGCTTTCATGCACATAGATGCGCTCGATGCCACAGCAGCACTGGCCGGAGTTGAAGAAGGCACCATCCACCAGATTGGCAACGGCATAGTCGAGATCGGCATCGGCCATGACATAGGCCGGGTCCTTGCCGCCCAGTTCCAGCCCCATGGTGGCGAAGGTGCCGGCCAGCGCCTTTTCAATGGCCTTGCCGCCTGCAACCGAGCCGGTGAAGTTGACGTGGTCCACAAGACCGGAGCCGAGCAGTCTTTCCGTGCCCTCGTGGGTCATGACGATGTTCTGGAACACGCCCTCCGGCAGCCCGGCCTTCTTGAAGGCCTCGGCAAAGCGCTCGCCCACCAGCAGCGTCTGGGCAGCGTGCTTCAGCAGCACCACGTTGCCCGCCATAAGCGCCGGGAAGATGGTGTTTCCGGCCGTCAGGAACGGGTAGTTCCACGGCGCAATGACCATGACGAGGCCCAGCGGCTCCATCTTGAGGTAGCGCTTGAAACCGGGGCGCTCCGGCGGAACGATATTGGCCAGTGCATCCTTGGCGATGCTGGCCATGTAGCGGGCGCGCTCTTCCACGCCGCCCTTCTCGCCGCCGAAACGCACCGGGCGGCCCATCTGCCAGGCCAGTTCCGGCACGATTTCCTCATTCATCGCCAGCAGCGCCTCAAGTGCCTTCAGGCACAGGCCGATGCGCGTTTCCAGCGGCGTTGCCGCCCAGCCCGGCTGTGCTGCCTTCGCCGCCGTGACCGCCCGGTCAACCGCCGTGGCGTCTGCAGCAGCCCTTTCGGCGTAAACCGATCCATCGACCGGCGATATCAGCTTGATTGTTTCGGTCATGTTCTTCTTCCAGTTGGCAAAAGCCGTTGTGCCCGCATCAGCAGGCAAGTGTCCTGACATGGCCCGCCTCGCCATAAGCGAGGATGGCACGATCCCGTGTGACGATGGTGAGATCGTGTTCACGGGCTGTTGCAATCAGAATTCTGTCCATCGGGTCGTTGTGAACCGGCTCCGGCAGATAGGAGGAGGCGATCAGAATGCCCGCCGTCACCTCTTCCACCTGAATGCCTGCCACATCGACAAATTCCTCAAACCAGCGCAGCGGCGGCTTGGTCGATGCCAGCCGCCCCTTGGCCACAAGCACGCCAAGCTCCCACGCCGACATGACAGACAGGCGAAGGGGATGCTTCGCCGTATCCACCGCGCCAATGGCCTTCATCGCCGCATCAGAGACCGGAGCCCCCTGCGACAGCCAGATCATGGCGCATGTGTCGAGCAGCAGCGGCTCAGACATCCTCGTAGACCTTCCCCCACTCCCCGTCGGCAGGATGCACCAGATCGCTCTCCGACAGCACCGTCAGCGTTCCCTTCATGCAGCCGAAGATGCTGGCTGCCGGACGGACCGCCTTCACTGTCTGCACGGTTTGATCCTTATGCGCCTTGCGGAAAGTCAGCCTTTCCGCCGCCAGATCCACATTGGCCGTCACATAGCCGGCATCGAGCCATGCTTTTGTAATAACACTGTTGCTTGGGTTGTTGCTCCACCAGGCCCGGTGCTTGCGCGCCGAGGCCGGCAGGCTGCCGTCGATCAACCTTTCGATTTCCGAAAAGCTCATCGAGAGAGTCTCGAACTTTCCGGACTTCAAATAGGTTCCAAGCGGATCATACTTGTGCATCGCCAAGCTCCTTCGCACGCTGTGCATCATCAGTCACAATCGTACGGGAAAACAACACACCCATCAACAGTGCATATAATGTACCTATTTCAGCACCTCTCAAACCCGCGGGCCAGTTCGTAATCCGTGACAACGCGGTCGAATTCCTCCTGCTCCCATTCCCCGGCGCGGGCGTAATGCTCGACAACGCCGTCACCGAAAGCCTCGCGCAGCATCTTCGACTTGCGCAACGTCTCCGTCGCATCGCGCAGGGTGCGGGGGATCTGCTTGGCCTTCTGCGCCTGATAGATGTCGCCGGTCATCGGCGGGGCAAGGTCCAGCTTCTCCTCGATGCCGCGAATACCGGCCGCGATCTGGGACGCAAGGGCCAGATAGGGATTGAGGTCCGAGCCGCCAATACGGCATTCCACGCGCACGCCCTTCGAGCCCTCGCCGCAGAGGCGGAAGCCTGCCGTGCGGTTGTCGATGGACCAGACCGTGCGGGTGGGCGCAAAAGTGCCGCGCTGGAAGCGCTTGTAGCTGTTCACATAGGGCGCCAGGAAATAGGTGTAGTCGCCCGCGTATTTGATGAGGCCCGCCATGTAGTGCTTCATCAGCGCCGACATGCCGAGGCTGTCCGAAGCATCGAAGAAGGCGGGCTTGCCGTCCAGCGTCCACAGCGACTGGTGGATATGGGCGGAAGAGCCTGTGCGGTCCTTGTGCCACTTGGGCAGGAAGGTAACGCCGTGCCCCTTCTGCCAGGCAATCTCCTTCACCGCATGTTTGGCGATGGTGTGATAGTCGGCGCAGAGCATGGCGGGGGCATAGCGGATGTTCAGCTCCTCCTGCCCGGCCTCGGCCTCGCCCTTGGTGTTCTCCACCGGGATGCCCGCAGCATAGAGATGGTTGCGCACCGGGCGCATCACATGCTCTTCCTTGGTGGTGGCGAGGATGTGGTAATCCTCGTTATAGGCGGAGATCGGCTCCAGATCGCGGAAGCCGGACTTGCGGATCTCGTCGAAGCTCTTCTCGAACAGGAAGAACTCCAGCTCCGTCGCCATCATCGCCTGAAAGCCCATGTCCTTCAGCCGTGCCACCTGCCCCTTCAGCAGGGCGCGGGGCGAGTGCGGCACGTCGGCGTGGGTGTGGTGATCCTGCACGTCGCACAGCACCATCACCGTGCCCTCCAGCCAGCCGAGGCGGCGGATGGTGGAAAGATCCGGCTTCATCACATAGTCGCCATAGCCGCGCGACCAGCTGGTCGAGGCATAGCCTTCGACCGTGTACATTTCGAGGTCCGTTGCCAGCAGATAGTTGCAGCAATGGGTCTCGTCATAGGCGCTGTCGATGAAGTGGCGCGCATGGAAGCGCTTGCCCATCAGGCGGCCCTGCATGTCGATGATACAGGCCAGAACCGTGTCGACCGTACCTTCCTGAACGGCCTGTTTCAGGGCGTCGAATGTCATGTTGGCAGCCATCTGGATGATCGTTCCGTTCATTCTTGAAAGTGACCGGGCGGCGCAGCCTCCCGCGCCGCCGTTGATCGCAGGCAGCGGCGCGAAGCTCCGCGCCGCCGCAAACCTTGCGCCGGATCAGCCGTAACGGTACGGACGGCCAGCCTTGGCCATGGCTGCGTTGTATTTCTTGATGATCTCGACCACCTTAGCCTTGGTCTCGGACTCGGCGGCAATCTCGTCCCAGAACTTGCCTGCAGCAGCTTCCACCGTCGCCCATTCCTCGTCCGGAATGGAGGTCAGCTGCAGCTTGGTGCCGTTGACGCGCAGGTCCGCTTCGCCGCCCCAGTACCACCACTGGCGGTAGAGATGGGAGGAATCCATGGCGAGCTGCAGCATGATCTTCAGGTGATCAGGCAGCTCGTTCCAGCGGTCCATGTTGGCGAAGAAGTGGCCGATCCAGGCGCCCGAGATGTTGTTGGTGAGGAAGTACTTGGTCACATCCGCCCAGCCGACGGTGTAATCCTCGGTGATGCCGGACCAGGCGATGCCGTCCAGTTCACCGGTCTGTACCGCCGTCTGAATGTCTTCCCACGGCAGGGTGACCGGCACGACGCCGAACTGCGACAGGAAGCGGCCGGCGGTCGGGAAGGTGAAGATGCGCTTGCCCTTGAGATCGGCCAGGGAGTTGATCGGGTCCTTGGTGGCGAAGTGGCACGGGTCCCAGGCACCGGCGGAAATGTGCTTCACGCCGACGCGCGCATATTCCTCTTCCCAGATTTCCTTGAGGCCATACTGGTTGAACAGCACCGGCACATCGAGCGAGTAGCGCGTGGCAAAGGGGAAGTAACCGCCGAAGACGGTCACCTCGGTGGGCGAGGCCATGGAGTCATCGTCCGACTGCACCGCATCGATGGTGCCGCGCTGCATGGCGCGGAAGAGTTCGGAGGTCGGCACCAGCTGGTCGGCGTAGAACAGCTCGATTTCCATCTGGCCGTTGGCGGCCGCATTGAAGGCATCGATGGCCGGCTTGATCACGTGCTCGCCAAGGGCAGGCCCGGCATAGGTCTGCAGGCGCCACTTGATCGGCGCCTGGGCGAGAACCGCCGGAGCGGCCAGCGTGGTGGCGCCTGCTGCAACCGTTGCACCAAGGCCCGCATTCTTCAGGAATTCACGTCTGCTGGTCATGTCTGCTAACTCCCCTGTTGGTCATGATCATGGTGTCCCGGACAGCTGCCTTTGCGGCCTTGTTCTTGCCTGTCCGGCTTCCCCGAAGTGACGGCCTTGCGGATTGCCCCGTGCGCCCGTCCGGTTTCAGTCCTCCCCGTCCGCTTCCCGCCCGCTGTGACGGCGGGTGAAGCAGTTTGCCTTGCCTGCACGCGGGCACCCTGCCCGCACGCCCTATCCGTAGACCTGCTGCGGCAGCCAGAGCGCCACCTGCGGAAACAGCATGATGATAACGAGCGCCAGGATCATCACCAGAACAAACGGGACGATGGAGGCGTAAATGTCGCTGAGCCTGATCTCCGGCGGCGCCATGGCGCGCATCAGGAACAGGTTGTAGCCGAAGGGCGGCGTCATATAGGCGATCTGCGTTGTGACCGTGTAAAGCACGCCGTACCAGATCAGCACCTGATCGGGCGGCAGGCCAAGGTCGAGCTTGGCCACCAGCGGCACATAAAGCGGCGCAACGATCACCAGCATCGCCGTGTCGTCCAGGAACGTGCCCATGACGAGGAACGACACCTGCATCAGGATCAGGATGGTCCAGGGGTTGAGCCCCAGTTCCACCGTGAAGAAGCTCTCGATCGCCTTCACCGCCCCGAGCCCGTCGAACACGGCGCCGAAGCCGAGAGCGGCAAGGATAATCCACATGAACATGCAGGAGATCAGCAGCGTCTGGCGCACGCAGGACTGGAAGATCTGCCGCGTCATGCGCCGCTTGACAAGCGCCACGGCAAGCGCCGCAATCGCGCCGATGGCCGAGCTTTCAACAAGGCTGGTCCAGCCCTTGACGAAGGGCACCATCATGACGAGGAAAATGCCGATGGGCAAAAGGCCGGCGGAGAGCAGCCGAAGCTTTTCCGCCATAGGGATGTTGCGCTCTTCCACCGGCAGCGCCGGCCCGAGCCTCGGCTGCAGGGCGCAGCGCACCGCCACATAGAGGATGAACATGGCGGCCATCATCAGCCCCGGCAGGACGCCGGCCAGCCACAACTGGCCAACGGGCGCGCGGGCGATCATGGCATAGAGCACCAGCACCACAGACGGCGGCACTAGGATGCCGAGAGACGATCCGGCCTGAATGACGCCAGTGACCATACGCTTGTCATAGCCGCGCCGCAGCAGCTCCGGCAGGGCGATGGTGGCGCCGATGGCCATGCCCGCGACGGAGAGCCCGTTCATGGCCGAGACCAGCACCATGAGGAGGATCGTGCCGATGGCAAGGCCGCCACTGACCGGCCCCATCCACACATGGAACATGCGGTAGAGGTCTTCGGCGATCTTCGATTCCGACAGCACATAGCCCATGAAGATGAACATCGGCAGGGTGAGCAGCGGATACCAGGCCATCAGCTTCATGGCCTGCGCGAAGGGAATGTCGTAGGAGCCCGTGCCCCACAGGGCCAGCGAGGCGATGGTGGCAATGCCGCCGATGGCCCCGAAGACGCGCTGCCCGGTGAGGAGCATCAGCATCATCGAGGAGAACATCAGGATGGCGATCATCTCGTAGGACATCAGATTTCCTCCCCACGGATGCGCGCAATATCCTTCAGGAATTCGGAGAAGGCCTGCAGCAGCATGAGCAGGAAACCGAAGCACATGACGAATTTGATCGGCCAGAGCTCAGGCCGCCAGGCGCTGCGGCTGCGCTCCAGAAAGCCCAGCACCTTTCCGGCCGCCTCGCTGCCGCCGGTGACATAGGCGTAGATCAGATCACCAAAGAAGTGGAGCGGCTGGGTGCCGAAATAGCCGAGCGAATAGGCCGCAGAGCCCATGGCGCCATAGAACAGCACGCCGAGATAGAAGATCAGCAGGAACACCGTGAAGGCGTCGAACCACGCCTTCTTTTTCAGGGACCAGTCCGCATAGAAAAGATCCATCCGCACGCTGCCGCCCGCCTGCAGGGCATAGGGGCCGCCGAGAATGTAATAGGTGACCATGGCGAATTGCGCGGCTTCCAGTGTCCAGAGCGAGGGCTGGAAGAAGGTCTTGGAGATGGACGACCACAACAGGATCGCCATCAGGATGAACAGCCCGTACATGACGAGCCGCCCGAGCCCCCGGTTGAAGCCATCCACCCAGCGGATATAGGCAAGGGCCGCTCTAGGCATTGCCGCTCCCCTTGCCGCCGGACAGGCCAATCCGGGCACGGGCGGCCTCCAGAATGCGGGCGAGCCTTGCGCCCCATTCCCGTTCCTGCTCTGCCGTCACCAGCTCGTTGTTGCGCACCTCGATCATGACACACGCCCGGCCCCGGGATTCTCCATGCCGGTTCACTGTGTAATAGACCCCGTCAGCGGGGGAATAGGGCTCATTGTCGCCCACCGTCAGCCCGCCTTCGGCTTCCAGTTCCCGGATCAGAAAATCGGCCAGCCGCCGGTCCTGCGCAGCGATGATGCCGATTTCCCACGGGCGGCTGACGCCCTTGTAGACCGGGGTGTAGGTGTGCACCGAAACAACGATGCTGGCCTGTCCGCGTGCATCCCGTTCTGCGAGCACAGCTTCCGCCGCCGCATGGAACGGGGCATGCGCCAGCGCGATGCGCTTCCGCCGTTCCGCCTCCGTCAGGTTCTCATTGCCGGGAATACGGGTCGTCTCGCTGATGGCCGGGATCAGGTCATGGGCGTCATGCTGACGGTTGCAATCGATGATGAGCCGCGACACCAGCGGATAGATCAGCGGCGCATCCAGCAGGCGCGCCATCTCGCGGGCGGTGCCCAGTGCACCGGGGTCCCAGGCGATATGCGCAACACGGGCTTCCGCGCTGAGGCCAAGATCGCCATACTCCGGCGGAATCACGTTGGAGGCGTGATCGACAAGCAGGACAAAATCGCTCTGCCCCTGGCGGTTCTCGATGGAAATGGCCGCACCTGTGCCGTGCTCCGGCTGCGGTTCCCCTGCCTGCCCCATAGCTGCTCCCGATACCTCTGGCGGCCGGATCTGCGCTTGTATTTTTTGTTACAGATTTGCGAAGTCCGGCTGTCTGTGTATGATTTGATACACAGTTTGAAGCCGTGTCAAACACAAAACGAAGGCACCTGCCGAACATGTGCCACCTGCCTTCTCAAGCGGCAGACAGAACCGGGAACAGCCCATGGAACGCGCACTGACCGAGGAAATCCGGGAGCGGCTGGACGAGTTCACCACCACCGAACGGCGGGCGGCGGTGGCGCTGCTGGCCAATTATCCGATGCTGGGTCTGGAGACGGTCGCCCAGTTCGCTGAAGCTGCCGGTGTCAGTTCGCCGACGATCCTGCGTTTTGTTGCAAGGCTAGGCTTTCCGGGCTTTGCCGATTTTCAGAAGCGGCTGCGCGCAGAGCTTGAGAACCAGCTGAAATCTCCTCTTGCCCGCGACCCGGCATTGCCGGAAGCAGGCTCGGGCTGCGGCAATGCCTTTGCCGACAAGCTGGTCGAGAACCTGCGCGAGACATTCCTGCATCTGCCGCAGAAGGACATCGAAGCCTTCGTCCGGCTGCTCGCGGACGAAAAGCGGACGGTTCACATCATCGGCGGGCGCTTCACCGATGCGCTCGCCCGTTACATGGCCGCGCATCTGCGCATCGTGCGCCCCGGCGTGCAGCATGTGGCGGGGCAGCAGGGCAACTGGCTGGACCAGCTCATCGGCATGGGGCCGAAGGATGTGCTGGTCGTCTTCGATATCCGCCGCTATCAGGCCGAAATCATCCGCTTCGCCGAGGCGGCCGCCCGGCAAGGGGTGACGGTGGGGCTGATCACCGACAGCTGGATGTCACCCATCGCCCGTATCGCCGCCCATGTGCTGCCCGCCCGCGTCGCCTTGCCCTCGCCGTGGGATTCCTCCACCGCGCTGATGGCCATCGCCGAGGCCTTGATTGCCGGTGTGACGCAGGAAAACTGGACCCGCAGCGAGCAGCGCATGAAAGCCCTCGAAGCCCTCCGCCACACCCGCGACCCGGAACGCCCGGCGGATTGAGACGATTGTGGCGGAGGAGACCTTTCCCCTGCACTATCCGTATCCGTCATGCCATTGCCCTGACAATGGCATCCATGCCGTGCCCTCACCGCAGGTCACAGCCGCGAGAGGACTGGAAGAAGGACTGCGATCTGGTCATTCGAGCAAGGCGTTTCAGCCCCCCTCCCCCTCGTGGGGAGGGGTGAGGGGTGGGGGGCTCTGAGCCTGCAAGGGTTTGAAAAATTGAACTTTTCCTGAAGAGATACCGAAAGGAATGGGCGTCCTGAGACAATGAGTTCCCTGCCAGCCGGAAAGGCTTTCCCCCCACCCCTAACCCCTCCCCACGAGGGGGAGGGGGGCGGAGGCGTCCAGCCAGAAAGCAAGGGCATCAGTGCGGGCAATGTCCGGACCTAATGCGTCAACCTAACAGCTCTAACCTGTGCTATCCGTCATGCCACTGCTCTGACACTCGCATCACAGCAGAGGCCACCTCCCCTCACCCCATCGCCGCCAGCAGGTCCCCCTCGCGGATGAGACCGGCGGGGATACCGCCGTTGAGGACGATAACGGGGCCTGCCGACTGGCGCTTGAGGGCGATGACCTCGCGCAAGGGCGTGGCAAGATCGCAGCGGGAACAGTCGTCTGCGGCAGCGGCCTGCGCCTCCACAGGCACCATCACGTCCTGCGCCCGCAGCACGTTGAGCGGATTCATGTGGGCGACGAAATCCGCCACATAAGGCGTTGCCGGAGAGCGGACGATCTCCTGCGGCGTGCCGAGCTGGATGATGCGGCCGCCCTCCATGATGGCAATGCGCGAGCCGATCTTGGCCGCTTCATCAAGGTCATGGCTGACGAAGATGATGGTGCGGTGAAGCTTGCTCTGCAGTTCCAGAAGCTCATCCTGCAGCCGGTCGCGGATCAGCGGGTCCAGTGCCGAGAAGGGCTCGTCCATCAGCAGGATCGGCGCATCCGTGGCAAAGGCGCGGGCAAGGCCGACACGCTGCTGCATGCCGCCGGACAGCTCGTGCACCTGCTTGCCGCCAACCCCTGCAAGACCGACCAGCTCCAGCTGTTCGGCCACCTTGCGCCGGCGCTCAGCCACCGGCATGCCTGCGACCTCAAGCCCGAAGCCGACATTCTCCGCCACCGTGCGCCAGGGCAGCAGGGCGAATTGCTGGAACACCATGGCCACCCGGCTGCGGCGCAGGCGGCGCAGCCGCTCCGGACCGCAGGTGGCCGGATTGACCAGCCCGTCCTCATCCCGCACCAGCGCCTCGCCCCGGATGACCGGGTTGAGCCCATTGACGGCGCGCAGCAGCGTGGACTTGCCCGAGCCGGACAGGCCCATCAGCACGATCACCTCGCCCGGCATGATGTCGAACGTGGCACCGGCAACGCCCAGCGTCTGGCCGGTTTCTTTCTGGATTTCGGTGCGGGTGCGGCCCGCATCGATCAGCGGCAGGGCGGACCTGGGGTCCGAGCCGAAGACGATATCCACATTGCGGAAGGAAACGGCAGCTTCAGTCATTCGCGCCTCCCTTGCGGGTCTTGCCCGAACGGCCCTTGAAGAAACGGTCAAGCACGATGGCAACCAGAACGATGGCCACACCCACCTCGAAGCCCATGGCAATGTTGACCGAGTTGAGTGCCCGCAGCGTCGGCACGCCGAGGCCGTTGGCCCCCACCAGCGCTGCAATCACCACCATCGACAGGGACAGCATGATTGTCTGCGTCAGTCCGGCCATGATCTGCGGCAGGGCATAGGGAAGCTCCACCTTCCACAGAAGCTGCCAGCGGGTGGTGCCGAAGGCCTCGCCCGCCTCAATCAGCTGCGTGGGCGTCGAGGACACCCCCAGCTGGGTCAGGCGGATCGGCGCAGGCAGCGCGAAGATCACCGTGGCAATCAGGCCCGGCACCATCCCGAGGCCGAAGAGAATGAGCGCGGGAATGAGATAGACGAAGGTCGGGATCGTCTGCATCAGATCCAGCACCGGCTGGAGGAACGCATAGAAGCGCGGGTTATGCGCAGCCACGACACCAATCGGCACGCCAACAGCCATGCAGATTGCAGTCGAGCCAAGCACCAGCGCCAGCGTATCCATCGTGGCCGTCCAGTAGCCCTGATTGATGATCAGCAGCAGCGAGCCCAGCACCAGCAGCGGAAAGCCGATGTTGCGGCGGACCACATAGGCCAGAACGGTCACGACCGCGACGACCGTCAGCGGATGCGGCGTCTTCAGCACCCACAGCAGGCTGCCGATAAAGGCTTCAATTGTGTAGGAAATGGCATCAAAGACCATGTAGGCATTGGTGGTCAGCCAGTCGACCACCGATCTTGCCCAGGGGCCTATGGGAAGCTTGTGGCTGGTCAGCCACTCCACCGCCTGGGCGGGCAATGAGGCCGCCGTCTGGGCGGCAGTGGCAAAGGAAAGGCCGGGAAAGGTCAATATTCACCCCCTTCCAGCCGGGACATGGTGCCCGGCCAGTTCAATGTCATCCTGCCGGGAGCGGCCTTTCGGCCAGCTCACCGGAGTGTACGGGTGGGTTCAGAGGCCGAGGGCCTGCTTCACAGCCGGAATGGCTTCACCGCCGTCGCGGGTGGTCACGCCCTCAAGCCAGCCTTCGAAGCTGGCCGGATTGGCCTTGAGCCATTCGGCGGCCGCCTTGGCGGGATCGGCGTTGTCGTTCAGGATCGCGCCCATGATCCCGTTTTCCATCTCGAGGGTGAATTCGAGATTGGTCAGCAGCTTGCCCACATTGGCGCATTCGGCAACATAGCCCTGGCGCACATTGGTGTAGACGGTGGCGCCGCCATAGTTGGGGCCGAAGACCTCATCGCCGCCATCCAGATAGGCAATTTCGAAACTGGAGTTCATCGGGTGCGGCGCCCAGCCGAGGAAGACCACATCCTGCTTCCGGCTGGTGGCCCGGGCGACCTGCGCCAGCATGCCCTGCTCGGAACTTTCCACCACCTCGAAATCCTTCAGGCCGAACTCATCCTGATCGATCATGCCGATGATGAGACGGTTTCCGTCGTTTCCAGGCTCGATGCCGTAGATTTTGCCGTTCAAACTGTCCTTGAACTTGGCAATGTCGGCAAAGCTCTTGAGGCCCTTGTCGTAGGTATATTGCGGCACGGCGAGCGTGTATTTGGCGCCTTCCAGATTGGCGCGGACCGTCTCGACCGACCCATCCTCACGGTAGGGGGCGATGTCCGCCTCCATGGTGGGCATCCAGTTGCCCAGGAAGACGTCGATGTCCTTGTTCTTGAGCGAGGCGTAGGTGACCGGGACGGAGAGGATCTTGATATCCGTCTCATAGCCCAGCCCCTGAAGAAGCGTGGTGGTGACGGCGGTTGTCGCGGTGATATCGGTCCAGCCGACATCCGAGAACCGGACCATCTTGCAGCTTTCAGGTTCCAGCGCCAGGGCGCTGCCCGTCAAGGTCATGGCAAGGGCAAAACCCGCTGCCGGCCCGGCGATGAAAGTGGATATACGCTTCATCCGGTTCTTTCTCCTGCTTTCGCGTTGACGCCCTGTAATAACAGGACTCGTCCCCGGTGTTCACGCCCAAATGAACCCGGCAGGACCCCTTATGCAATGGGGAACCTTTTCTACGACCGTCTTTGCGGTGCGGTTTGCCCCTCTGGATTTTGCTAATGAAACATTTTGCCGCAGGCTTGGCAAGTTTTGATTGATTGATCGATCAATTAAAAATATCCATAGGGTGAGGAAAGGAGTGCCTGATGCCGAAAATCGGGATGGAAGCGGAACGCCGCCGCACCCTTATCGAAGCAACCGTGGATGCGATTCACGAGACAGGCTTCTGCGACGTGACGATTGCGCAGATCGCCCGCCGTGCCGGTGTGTCCGGCGGTCTGGCGCACCACTATTTTGGCTCGAAGGATCAATTGCTTGCGGCCACCATGCGGCATCTGCTGCATGAGCTGGGTCAGGGCATCCGCGCCCGGCTTGCCGCAGCCTCGACCCCGCGCGAGCGGATTTCGGCGATCATCGCCGGGAACTTCGATCCCGAGCAGTTCCGCGAGGCGGTGATTGCGGCCTGGCTGTCCTTCTACGCGCAGGCCCAGACGGCCGAATCCAATCAGCGCCTGCTGCGCATCTATGCCGCGCGCCTCACCTCCAACCTGACCTTCAGCCTCAAGGCCTTCCTGCCGGAAAAGGATGCGGCCGAGGTCGCCGAAGGCACCGCTTCCATGATCGACGGCGTGTGGATCCGTCAGGCCCTGAGCCGGAAATCGCCGGACCGGGAAGCCGCCATCCGCATGGTCGAGGATTATGTGGAAGCGCAGATCCGCATGCGCAAATCCGGAGCCGGGAACGAGGTGCAGCCATGAGCGGATATGACTTCATCATCGTGGGGGCCGGCTCTGCGGGCTGTGCCATGGCCGCGCGCCTGTCGGAAGATCCTGCAAACCGCGTGCTGGTGCTGGAGTTCGGCGGCACGGATGCCGGGCCTTTCATCCAGATGCCCGCCGCCCTCTCCTATCCCATGAACATGCGCCGCTATGACTGGGGCTTTGCCAGCGAGCCGGAGCCGCATCTGGGCGGGCGGGTGCTGGCGACCCCGCGCGGCAAGGTGATCGGCGGCTCGTCCTCCATCAACGGCATGGTCTATGTGCGCGGCCACGCGAAGGACTTCGACACCTGGGAGGACATGGGCGCCAGCGGCTGGGGCTACCGGCATGTGCTGCCCTATTTCCAGCGGATGGAGAATGCCAAGGCCGGTGACGAAAGCTGGCGCGGGCGCAGCGGCCCCCTGCATGTGCAGCGCGGGCCCAAGCACAATCCGCTGTTCAATGCCTTCATCGAAGCCGGGCGGCAGGCCGGTTACGAGACCACCGCCGACTACAACGGCGAGAAGCAGGAAGGTTTCGGCGACATGGAGATGACCGTTTACAAGGGTCAGCGCTGGTCCGCCGCCAATGCCTATCTGAAGCCCGCCCTCAAGCGCGGCAATGTGGAGCTGATCACCGGTGCCCTCGTGCGCCGCGTCATCATCGAAAACGGCCGCGCCACCGGCGTTGAGTATCAGCGCGGCAGCGGCGCGCCGCAGGTGGCCCATGCCCGGCGCGAAGTGATCATCTCCGCCTCGTCGATCAACTCGCCCAAGCTGCTGATGCACTCCGGCATCGGCCCGGCGCAGCACCTGAAGGACAACGGCATCGAAGTTGTGGCGGACCGGCCCGGCGTTGGCGCCAACCTGCAGGACCATCTGGAGCTTTACCTGCAGCAGGCCTGCACCCAGCCGATCACGCTCTACAAGCACTGGAACCTTGTCTCCAAGGCCCTGATCGGGGCGCAGTGGCTGTTCACCGGCACGGGGCTTGGCGCTTCCAACCAGTTCGAGGCCTGCGCCTTCATCCGCTCGAAGGCCGGCATCGACTATCCGGACATCCAGTTCCACTTCATCCCCTTTGCCGTGCGCTATGACGGCAAGGCAGCGGCGGAGGGGCACGGGTTCCAGGCCCATGTCGGGCCGATGCGCTCCAAGTCCCGTGGCGAAGTGCGGCTCAGAAGCGGTGATCCGCTGGACAAGCCGTCGATCCGCTTCAACTACATGTCCCATGCCGATGACTGGGCCGATTTCCGCGCCTGCATCCGCCTGACCCGGGAGATCTTCGGGCAGGAGGCTTTCACACCCTTCCGGGGCAAGGAAATCCAGCCCGGCAGCCATCTGCAGAGCGATGATGAGCTGGACGGCTTCATCCGCGAACATGCGGAAAGCGCCTATCACCCCTGCGGCACCTGCCGCATGGGGGCCAAGGACGATCCCATGGCCGTGGTGGACCCGGAATGCCGGGTGATCGGCGTCGAGGGCTTGCGGGTTGCGGACAGTTCCATCTTCCCGCAGGTGACCAACGGCAATCTCAATGCGCCCTCGATCATGGTGGGCGAGAAGGCCTCGGACCATATCCTCGGCCGCACGCCCCTGCCCGCCTCCAATCAGGAGCCGTGGATCCATCCGGACTGGCAAAACAGCCAGCGTTGAGCCAAAAGACCGAACAGGAGCGTGCCCACAGCGGCACCCAGTCAACAGAACGGAGCGAAGCCCATGCGCGCGCAACCCGCAGCTTCCCACTATATCGGCGGCGCCTATGTGGAGAGCCCCGAAGGCCCCGCATTCGACAGCATCTACCCGGCCACCGGCGAAGTGATCGCCCGGCTGCATGGCGCAGATGACGCTACCATCGAAGCAGCCATTGCCGCAGCCCGCGAAGGGCAGAAGCTCTGGGCGGCAACGCCTGCCACGGAGCGCGGCCGGGTGCTGCGCCGGGCAGCGGAGATCCTGCGCCGGCAGAACCGGGAGCTGAGCGAGCTTGAAACGCTGGACACCGGCAAGCCCTTGCAGGAAACGCTCATCGCCGATGCGGCCTCCGGCGCCGACTGCCTTGAATATTTCGGCAATCTCGCTGCCACGCTGACCGGCGAGCACATCGATCTGGGCGGCTCCTTCGCCTACACCCGGCGCGAGCCGCTGGGCATCTGCGTGGGCATCGGCGCCTGGAACTATCCGATCCAGATCGCCTGCTGGAAGGCCGCTCCCGCCCTTGCCTGCGGCAATGCCATGATCTTCAAGCCCTCGGAAGTGACGCCGCTCTCCGCCCTGAAACTGGCAGAAGCCCTCACCGAGGCTGGCGTTCCCGCCGGAGTGTTCAACGTGGTGCAGGGCGCGGGCGATGTGGGGGCAAAGCTCGTTTCCCATCCGGCTGTGGCCAAGGTCTCCGTCACCGGCTCCGTGCCGACGGGCCGCAAGGTGGCAGGCCTTGCGGGGGCGAACCTCAAGCATCTGACGCTGGAACTGGGCGGCAAGTCGCCGCTGATCCTGTTCGACGATTCCGATCTCGAAAGCGCCGTCTCGGCAGCGATCAACGCCAATTTCTATTCGACAGGCCAGGTCTGCTCCAACGGCACCCGCGTCTTCGTGCAGAAGGGCCTGAAGGAGGCCTTCCTGACGCGCCTTGCCGAGCGCACCGCCAATGCGGTGATGGGCGACCCGCTGGACGAGGCCGTCAACCTCGGCCCGCTCGTGTCAAAGGCACAGTATGACAAGGTGCTGGGCTACATGAAGCTGGGCCAGGAGGAAGGCGCAAGGCTCGTCTGCGGCGGCAAGGCGGCGCAGGTGCCGCAGTTCCCGCAAGGGCTGTTCGTCGAGCCGACCGTCTTTGCCGATGTTAAGGACAGCATGCGCATTGCCAGGGAAGAGATCTTCGGCCCGGTGATGTGTGTGCTCGATTTCGACACGGAGGAAGAAGTCATCACCCGCGCCAACGCCACCGAATTCGGCCTCGGCGCCGGCGTCTTCACCCCCGACATCCAGCGCGCCCACCGGGTCATCGGCCAGCTTCAGGCGGGCACCTGCTGGATCAACACCTACAATCTCACCCCCATCCAGATGCCCTTCGGCGGCTTCAAATCCTCCGGCATCGGCCGCGAAAACGGCCACGCCGCCATTGCCCACTACAGCCAGATCAAGAGCGTCTACGTGGAAATGGGACGGACCGAGGCGGCTTATTGAGGGGGAGTGACCTCGTGAGGTCTCTGGGGCACACATTGTGTGTGAAGCCCTTAGCGGCTTCGGAAAAGCCTGAAGTTGAATCACTCCGGCACGGCGCCTCCGCCCCCCTCCCCCTGGTGGGGAGGGGTGAGGGGTGGGGGGAAAGGCCTTTCCGTCTGGCGGAGTATTCATTGATTTCATACAGCAGCTCCTCCTGAGGCCTCTTCAGGTATCTGTCTGTCTTTCATATTCTTTTCGGCTCAGAGCCCCCCACCCCTTACCCCTCCCCACCAGGGGGAGGGGGGCGGAGAGGCCGTGCTGGAATAACCAGATCCCCCCCGCTAGCCGTCCCACCGGCAAAGCCCTATAAGCAGCCCATGACCGATATTGATGTTCTTGTGCTCGGCGCCGGGGCGGCCGGGCTGATGTGTGCGATTGAGGCGGGAAAGCGGGGGCTTTCCGTGCTGGTGATCGACCATGCCAAACGCCCGGCGGAGAAGATCCGCATTTCCGGCGGCGGGCGGTGCAATTTCACCAACCTGCACACCACGCCGGCCAATTTCCTGTCGCAGAACCCGCGCTTCTGCGTTTCGGCGCTGAAACGCTATACGCCGCAGCATTTTCTGAAGCTGGTGGAGGCGCACCGCATTCCCTGGCATGAGAAGACCCTTGGCCAGCTGTTCTGCGACAACGCCGCCATGGACATCATCCACATGCTGCTGCGCGAGGCGGAGGCGTCGGGGGTGAAGCTGTGGATGGAAACGTCCTTTACCGCCGTCAGCAAGCCGGATGACCGGTTCTCCGTTGCCACCTCCCGCGGGGCCCTGCGCGCCCGGGCGCTGGTGGTGGCGACCGGCGGGCCGTCGATCCCGAAGATGGGGGCCACAGGCATCGGCTACGAGATTGCAAAACAGTTCGGCCTTGCCGTGGTTCCGCCCCGCCCCGCGCTGGTGCCGCTGACCTTCTCGGACGACAACAAAATCCTCTGCACCAAGCTTGCGGGTGTCTCGGTGGATGCGGTCGTCAGCTTCGGCAAGACGCGTTTCCGCGAAGGCCTGCTCTTCACGCACCGGGGGCTTTCCGGCCCGTCGGTCCTGCAGATCTCGTCCTACTGGCGCGAGGGCCAGCCGATCACCGTCGACCTACTGCCGCAGACCGATGTGTTTGCTGCGCTGAAGGCGGGCAAGACCAGCCACGGCAAGCAGGATGTGCGCACCGCGCTCGCCGGACTTTTGCCCAAGCGGCTGGCGGAAGAGCTGAGCGCCGCCCATGGCTTTGGCGGACGGCTGGCCGACCAGCCCGACAAGGTGCTGCAGAAGACGGGCAGCGCCATCAACAGCTGGCAGCTGCTGCCTGCAGGCACCGAAGGCTACCGCACGGCGGAGGTGACATTGGGCGGCGTCGACACCACCGCCCTCTCCTCCCGCTCCATGGAGGCCAACGATGTGCCGGGGCTTTATTTCATCGGCGAGGTGGTGGATGTGACCGGCCATCTCGGCGGCTTCAATTTCCAGTGGGCCTGGGCCTCGGGCCATGCGGCAGGACAGGCTGTGCTCGGCTGAAAGCAGCACTTGCTGCATTGCACAAAATTGCTGACAAGCCCGATGCGGCGGCTATAGTCGGGGCAGCTGGGGAGTGATGATGCAGCGTGTGACCATTCATGATGTGGCGGCGCGGGCCGGAGTGAGCCTTGCCACCGTCGACAGGGTGCTGAACGGCAGGCCGGGTGTGCGGGCCGCAACGGTTGAGCGGGTTGAAACGGCCGTGCGGGACCTGGGCTATACGCCCGATGTCCATGCCGCCAACCTGGCCAAACGCCGCCGCTACCGGCTGCATTTCCTCATCCCCCAGAGCACCAACGCCTTCATGGAAGATCTGAAGCGGGAGGCGGAACAAGTGGCGCTGCGTGTTGCGGGCGAGCGGGTGGTGATGACCATCACCCCCATCGACGCCTTTGACAGCCATTCGGTCGCCGGAACGCTGGCCGTGCTCGACAAGAGCATCTGCGACGGGGTGGCCGTGGTTGCACCCAGCTCACCGGAGGTGCGTGCCGCCATCGACCGGCTGGCCATGCGGGACGTGCCTGTGGTCACCCTCATCTCCGATCATCCGGCCTCGGCGCGCGCGCATTTTGCCGGCATCGACAATGTGGCAGCGGGGCGCTCTGCCGGGCAGCTGCTCGCCCGGTTCATTGCCGGCAACCGCCCCGGCTCCACGGCCAAGGTCGGCTTCATTGCCGGCTCGCTGGGCCTGCGCGACCATGCGGAGCGCCACGGCAGCTGCCTTGAGGTGCTGGAAGAGCTTCAGCCCGGATTGCAGGCGCTGAAGGTGCGCGAAGGCCGCGATGACAATGAGCGCACCCGCGACATCACCCTGCGGCTGCTCGACGAGCATCCGGACCTCGAAGGGCTCTACAATGCGGGCGGCGGCAACCGGGGTGTCATTTCGGCGCTGGAGGAACGCGGCGTGGCGCGGCAGGTGACCTTCATCGCCCATGAACTGACGCCATACACCCGCCGGGCGCTGCTCGACGGCACCATTGATGCGCTGATCGCCCAGAACCCCGGCCACGAGATCCGCAGCGCAGTCCGGGTGCTGAAGGCGCTGATTGACGGCACGCCGGTGATCGCGGAACAGGAGCGGATCGGCATCGACATCTTCTTGCCGGGTAATCTGCCCCCGGAGGAGGCAAAAACCTGACGTATCGGCAACAAGTCCGTAAGCCGCAGAATACTGCGATCCTTACGCGTTTACCCCATTGACGGTTGCCCCTCTTGAGGACATATTAAAACCTATGCGTCTTACTCAACAAACTAACTATGCCGTTCGCACGCTGATGTACTGCGCAGCGAACCCGGACCGTCCCAGCAAGGTGGCAGAGATTGCCGCCAGCTTCGGCATGTCCGAAACGCACCTGTTCAAGATCATGAAGATCCTGGTGGATGCGGACCTCATCAAGACCCTTCGCGGCCGCAATGGCGGGATCGTTCTGGCGAGACCCGCCGACCAGATCACGCTGGGCGAGGTTGTGCGGGTTGCCGAAGAATCCTTCTATCTGGCGGAATGCTTCAACTCCGGCCGGAAGGATTGCCCGATCCTGACGACCTGCGGCTTCAACGGCGTGCTGCACGAAGCGCTGGAGGCTTTCATGGACGTGCTGGACAGCAAGACCATCGAAGACATCTCCGAGAACCGCACGGACCTGCGCCAGCTGCTGAACATCGGCGAAATTTCTCTCGCCGCCGCCAGCTGACCCGTTCCCTGCTACGGCAGGCCGCAAGGCGATTGCATTGAGACGCCGGTCCTGACAGGTCCGGCGTTTTTTCTTGGACAGCAACGGTCAGGCGCTCACGCGGCGGCAACCGGAGGGTTGCGCTCAGGTGACTGGCTGTTCCGGAAAATCTGTTCGGGGAGAGATTGCCTCAAAGGGCAGAATCGGGCCCGCAGGCCTCCCCGCTTGAAGCGGGGAACGCCGGGCTGGCTTGCTGTCTGAGGGAGAGGAGAAAACAGCTGGCTTGCCAGGCATTTTGACTGAAGGTCAGCCTCCTGAGGGCACGTGGTTCGAAGGACGCGATTTCCGAAGCACCGCCGCTCAGGCCTTGCCTTGATAGCTTATTATGAGTATTACAGTCAAGTTAAATGTTGCGGGTGCACCGCACATTGGAACTTGTCCAAACTGTTGAGCTGTCGAGGTAATTTCATGCGCCACGTTCCCCCCTCCCACGCCGTGCCCAGCCAGAACAGCCTGCGCCAGGAAAAGCTGAGCCTTCCGGGCATGCGCAAGAGCGCTGCGGCAGACCATAACGGCATGCTGGACAGCACCTCCCTGTTCAAGGGTTCACGCGAAGTGCGCATCCGGCACAATGACGAGACCTACCGGCTGACGATCACCAAGCTCGGCAAGCTGATTCTGACAAAATGACGCAGGGAGGGGTCACGAAGGCCTTGCGCGCGCCGCAAACTGCGCGCAAGTGAAGGCGTCTGGTCACGCGGCAGGAATCATGCCCGGCCAGCGCCTTTTCTTGCCGGAGTGCATCCTGACATGGCTTCCCTTCCCGTTCCGCTGGTGACCATCGGTCTCCTGCTGGCCTCCAATATCTTCATGACTTTCGCCTGGTATGGCCATCTGAAGTTCAAGAGCACCGCGCTCTGGATCGTCATCATGGTCAGCTGGGGCATCGCCTTTTTCGAATATTGCCTGCAGGTTCCTGCCAACCGTATCGGCTACGGCTATTTCAATGCCGCCGAACTGAAGACCATTCAGGAAGTCCTGACGCTGACGGTCTTCGTGCTCTTCTCCGTTTTCTATCTGGGCGAGCCGCTGCGCTTCAATCACCTGATCGGCTTCTCGCTGATCGCCGTTGGCGCAGGCTTCATCTTCCGCGGTTGAGCAAAGCGGCCTTCAAACGAAAACCAGCAGTCGTCAAAAACGCAGCCATAGCCTTTCCGTCGTCATCCCGGACGCAGCGAAGCGGAGATCCGGGACCGGTGAGCCACGGTCTTGCGGCTCTAGCTCTTGGGACAACCAACTTACACCCCGGCTCACCGGTCCCGGCTCGCGCTACGCTTGGCCGGGATGACGACGGAGAGTGAACAGATCTTCAAACGAAAACCGGCAGCCTTTGGGGCCGCCGGTCTCGTATGATCGCATGTGCCGGGTACCGGCCCGCAACGGGGCCGGAACCATGTCACTTCATTTCGGTCAGGACTTCGAAGCCGTTGGCGCCGACCTTGAACAGGGAGTAAGCGCCCGGAACGTCGCCGGCCTCGTCGAAGGAGTGCTCGCCTGCAGCGCCCTGATAGTCGATGGCCTTGCCTTCGGCGATCAGCGCCTTGGCCTTCGCCCATTCGCCCGGCAGGATCGGCTCGCCGCCTTCAGCACCGGCCACCTGACGGATGGCAGCTGCCACCTTGGTCTTGTCGCCGCCAGCCTTTTCGATGGCCAGAGCCATCAGGAAGGCCGCGTCATAGGAGGTGGTGACGAAGATCGCGTCCGGATCGCCGCCCTTGGCCTTGAAGGCCGCATTGAAGGCTTCGAGGGCTGCCGACTGCTCGCCAACCGGAGATGAGGCCACGAAGGTGGTGAGGTTGTCTGCACCCAGCTCGCGGATCGGAGCGTCGGACTTCATGCCGTCGCCGCCGACGAACTTCTCGAAGAAGCCGTTCTCCAGCGCTTCGCGCAGCATGGTCAGGCCGCTGCCATCACCATAGTCGAAGATGACGAGCGTGTCGGCACCGCCCTTGGCGAGTTCAGCGAGGTTCGAGCGGTAGGAGGCGCGCTCGCCTTCATGGGCGGCAAAACCGGCGATCTCTCCGCCGATCTCTTCGTATTCAGCCTTGAAGGCATTGGCGAGGCCGGAGCCATAGTCATTGTTGAGATAGGCGACAGCCACCTTGCCATAGCCCTGCTCCTTCAGGGTACGGGCAAGAGCACGGCCCTGGAAGTCGTCGGACGGCACGGTGCGGAACACGGTGTCATTGTCCTTCAGGCCGGTGATTTCCGGCGAGGTGCCCGACGGGGTGATGAGCGCGATACCGGCCGGGATGGTGACCGAGTTGGCAGCGGCAATCACGGCGCCCGAGCAATGCGGGCCGACGATACCGACAACGCCGTCGATGTTCACGGCCTTGGTGGCGGCGTCCGTGCCGTTCTGCGGGTTGCAGGCGCTGTCGCCGATGACCGGCACGAGCTTTTCACCGGCCAGAATGCCGCCCTGCTCGTTCACTTCGGCAATCGCCATCTGGGCCGAATCAATCATGGCCGGAGCCATGGCCGCAATCGGGCCGGAAATGCCGCCGAGCAGGCCAATCTTCACATCTGCCTTGGCCGGAACGCTGGCCAGAGCAGTCGCGGCCAGGAGCGAACCTGCCAGAGCGAGAAGCTTATGCGTCATTTCATTACCTCCACAAAGCGGGGGCTTTTGCCCCTCATTGCAAACTTCAGTCCCGCGGCCAGGTCAGGCACCAGTCCCCTGCTTCTGCGGCCTGGGCGGGTTTTCCGGAAGGGTTTCCGGCAACAGCCCCTCGGAGCGGAAGCGCAGAACCAGCTGCAGCATCAACCCGATGAGGAAGACGCGGATGTACTTGGCCTTGACCGCATATTCATGCGGCAGGCGGTCCGTTGCAATCTCTGAAACGGACCAGATGATCCATACAATCGCCGCACCCAGGATTGCTCCCCTGTTATTGCCCGACCCGCCGAGGATCAGCATGATCCAGACGAGGAAGGTGGCAATCATCGGGTCGATGGCTTCCGGGGTGATGGCGCGGTTGAAATGGGCAAACAGCGCCCCGCCAAGGCCCATCAGCGCCGCGCCGAAGATGAAGGACTGCAGGCGGCGGTAGGCAATGTCCTTGCCCATGGCGGTGGCCGCCAGCTCGTTGTCACGGATGGCGCGCATCATGCGGCCCCAGGGCGAATTGATCTGCCGCTGGATCAGCATGTAGGCAATGCCCAGCACCACGATGACAATGGCGAGATAGGCCATCTGCGACTGCACATAGGGCAGATCGCCGAAGGGGCGCGGAATGCGCGTGATGCCGCGTGCGCCGCCCGTCAATGCATCTTCGGACTTGATGACGAGGCGGATGATCTCGGCAATGCCGATGGTGGCGATGGCGAGATAATCGGAGCGGAAGCGCAGACAGATCTTGCCGATCGGCCAGGCGATGGCGCCCGCCGCCAGCATGGCGCCGGCCCAGCCTGCCAGCACCGGCAGATCAAAACCGCCAAGCCGGCCGGCCACATGCGGGCTCGTCAGGATCGCCGAGGTGTAGGCCCCGACGGCAAAGAAGCCCGCGATACCGGCATTGAACAGGCCGGTGAAGCCCCACTGAATGTTCAGCCCCAGCGCCAGAAGCGCGTAGATGCCGATGAAGACGCCCATGAACAGGGCGTAGTTTGCAAGGCCAATGAGTTCCATGGCGCAATCTCCCCGTCAGAGCACCTTGCCGCGCAGAAGCCCGGTGGGCCGCACCAGCAGCATGAACAGCAGAATCGCGAAGGCCATTGCCGCCTTGTATTCACTGGGAATGAACACCACGGAGACCTCTTCGGCGATGCCCACAATGAGGCCGCCCAGCACGGCCCCTTCCACGCGGCCGACGCCGCCCAGAATGGCCGCCGCGAACATCGGCAGCAGCATGGACCAGCCCATCATCGGCTTCAGCTCGGTGTTGAGCCCCAGGAACACGCCGGCTGCCGCGCACAGGCCGCCCGCGATCATCCATGTCAGCATGACGACCTTGCGGTTGTCGATGCCCGACAGCAGCGCCAGGTTGGGATTGTCCGACATGGCGCGCATGGCCTTGCCCCACTTGGAGCGGGACAGGAACAGCTGCAGGCCGGCCACCAGCACCAGCATGGCGATGAGGGTGTAGATCTCCCGGTCGCGCACCCGGATGCCGAAGTAGTTCTCCGGCCGCACCAGCCCGCGGGAATAGGTCTGGGTATCGACACCCCAGACCACCTGCACCACGGCGCGGATCATCAGGGCCGCACCCAGCGTTGCCATCACGGTGATGATCTTCGGCCGGTTGCGCAGGTGCTCGTAGAACACCTTGTCGAGCCCCACCGCCACGCCCGCTGTCGCCAGGATGGCAAAGGGCAGCGCCGCCAGGGGCGGGATGCCGAGAGCCGTCACCAGCGCCAGCGCCAGGAAGGCACCGAGCGTTGCCAGATCACCATGGGCCAGATGCGCAAAGCGCAGGATCGCAAACACCAGCGTGATGCCGACGGCACCCAGCGCATAGATGGAGCCCATGACGAGCCCCGGCACGATGTAGAAATTGATGAAATCCAGAAAGGTCATCTTGTCTCAGCCTCACCCGCCCAGGAACATTTCTGCGACCTCGCGGTCGGCGAGAAGCGCCTGCCCCGTGCCTTCGTGCCGGTTGGCACCTGCCGCCAGCACATAGGCCCGGTCGGCAAAGGCAAGGGCCTGCTTGGCATGCTGCTCCACCAGCAGGATGGCGACGCCCGTATCCCGGACATCGCGGCTGATCTGGAAGATCTGCTCCATGTATTTCGGCGAAAGGCCCGCCGTCGGCTCGTCCAGCAGCAGGAGCTTGGGGTCGAGCATCAGGGCCCGGCCCATGGCCACCATCTGCCGCTGCCCGCCGGAGAGATTGCCCGCCGGCGTCTTGCGGCGCGCCTTCAAGTCCGGGAACAGCGTGTACACCCGGTCAAAGGCGGCCGAGAGATCGCCCTTGCGCAGGAAGGCACCCATTTCGAGATTCTCGTGGATGCTCATTTCGCGGAAGATATTGTCCACCTGCGGCACGTAGCAGATGCCGCGCTGGACGATCTGGTTCGGCGCCCAGCTGGTGATGTCGGTGCCGTCGAAGGTGATGGAGCCGCCGCGAATGGTGAGAAGGCCGAAGATGGCCTTCATCGCGGTGGATTTGCCCGCCCCGTTGGGGCCGACGATGACCACGATCTCGCGGTCATTCACCGTCATCGACACCTGATTGAGAATGTTGGTCTCGCCATAGCCCCCGGTGAGGGACTGCATCGTCAGGAGCGCGCTCATGCTGCATCTCCCTGCGTTTCACCGAGATAGGCTTCGAGCACCCTTGGATCGGAACGCACGGTCTGGAAGTCCCCGGCGATGAGCACCTTGCCCTCGGCCATGCAGACGACCGGATGGCAGAGCTTCTCGATCATCTCCATGTCGTGCTCGATGAGGATGAAGGTATAGCCGCGCTCCCGGTTGAGGATCTGGATCTTTTCTTCCAGCTTGCGCAGGAGGGTGCGGTTGACGCCGGCCGCAGGCTCGTCCAGCAGCACCAGCTTCGCATCCGTCATCATGGTGCGGCCCAGTTCCAGCAGCTTCTTCTGGCCGCCGGAGAGATTGCCAGCCCGCTCGCCCGCCACATGGGTGAGTTCGAGGAAGTCCAGCGTTTCCCAGGCCCGGCGGACCACCTCCGCCTCTGTGCTGGCCACCTTGCCCCAGTTGAACCAGTTGGCCAGAAGGTTCTCGCCCGGCTGGGCCGGGGCCACCATCATCAGGTTTTCCAGCGCCGTCAGCCGGTGAAACTCGTGCGGGATCTGGAAGGTGCGCACCAGCCCCTTGTGGAACAGCTTGTTGGCCGGCAGGCCGGTCACATCCTCACCGCAGAAGCGGATCTTGCCCGCCACCGGAGGAAATGCACCTGCAATGAGATTGAAAAGCGTCGTCTTGCCAGCGCCATTGGGTCCGATCAGGCCTGTGATCGTGCCTTCCTTCACCTGGAAGGTACAGTGATCAACAGCCGTGAAGCCGCCAAACTGCATGACAAGCTGGTCGAGTTCCAGCATCTGATTTTCCCCGCCGCTGCGATTGGCAGCGCCCTTATTGTTTCTTTTTGCGCCCGGTGTCAGATTTCCCTCAGTCCCTCGCAAGCGTGCGCAGGACAGCCCTGACAGGCGCCGCATCCAGTCCTTCTAGCCGGATGGGCAGAGCAATCAACTCATAATCCCCCGGTTCGACGCCCGCCAGTACCAGATTTTCCAGAATTCGCATGTCATGGCGATACACGGTCATGTGAGAGGGAAGATCCTTGGACGTGTCCGGATCAACCGACGGCACATCGACACCCACCAGCCGCACGCCCCGGGAGGCCAGCAGTTCGACCGTCTCCGGCGCCAGAGTGCGGAAGCCTTCCGGCCACACATCCGGATCAAGGCTCTCTTCGCAGCGCAGGAGCACCCGTTGCGGCACGTCCGCCAGCGCTGCTTCAATATCCAGCGGCTCGACGAGGGGGCCAGCACCTCTTGCGTCGATCACCCGGGCCGGACCGATGTAATCTTCCAGCGCCAGCTGATCGATCGTGGCGCCCTCTTTCGCATAGTGCAGCGGCGCGTCCGCATGGGCGCCGCAATGCACGGACATGGAGAAAGCCGCCACATTGACCGGGCAGCCGGGACCAATGGAGAAGGTCTGCCGCAGCTCGAAGCGCGCGTCACCTGGAAATACGGCAGAACTGGCCCGAAGCGGCGGGGTTAAGTCGATAAGACGGGACAAGGCAAACTCCGGTTACAGCCAGCAATACCAACTCTCACTGGGCCCCACTCATTGAAAGCCGGTCAAGCCGGTGCGGCGCCGGAGCAATCAAGGCGGGATGCGCCAGCATCCCGCCTTGGCCTGACAACGCCCGATGAAGCGCGGAAGCAGTCTGCCGATGAGATTACTTTAAATTTAAAACATATCAAGAGCGCCTTTTCGCCTCCCCTGACAAGGCCGAACCAGCTGGCTGGCCGGAGACACCTCCCCGGATGCCAAAACACAGCAGATCGCAACTACCCGGACTCAACCAGAGATAAATAAAACGGCACCGGCCGCCCCGGATAGAAAAGATGAGAAATGAAATTCCAAGTATTTTCAACCTCTTCCATATTCCGGCAGCCGAGACCTATTTACCATAACAGGGTTTCCGACCGGCACTGAAACCTGAAAGCGGCATAATCTCAAACGAATTTGGCAACGCGCATGCATTAAAATTTACTTATTCGTAACTATCCCGATTAAGGCTTGGAAAACACATTCAATGAATACTGATACATGAGAATGCGATTAGAGATTGAAAGAGGCTTGGCATTTCTTTGGACACCCCGAAACCTGTCAAACTTCACAATATCAACGCCAGATCGTCACTGTAGATACATCTGCTCATTTTTGAGAATTGACCCCAAGGATATACGGCGCCGGTTAAATGAAGTCAGTGACGGACGATATCTTCCGGATTAGCGAGGTGGAAGCAGGAGAGCTGCTTGCCCAGCTCGGCCGCGTCGCGACCGCACTCTGGATCTATGACTTTGATCTGAAGCGTATCCTGTGGGCCAATGCCAGCGGTCTTGATGTGTGGGGAGCTTCGAGCATCGAACACCTGCGCTCCCGTGACCTCGGCTCCGATATGTCCCGGGCGGTCGCCGAACGGCTGAACCAGTACAAGGCCGACTTCCAGCGGAGCGATACGAGCTTTGCCGAAACCTGGACACTTTACCCTCTTGGGGAACCCAAAACGCTGCAGGTGATATTCCGGGGAATCCGCCTGAAGGACGGGCGCACCGGCATGCTGTGCGAAGGCATCGTCAACCACGAAATCAGGCCGGAGACCCTGCGCAGTGCTGAAGCGCTGCTGCATACGCCGGTCATGATCTCCCTGTTCTCGCGCAATGGCGCGCCGCTCTACCGCAATCCAGCCTCACGCGCATCGCAGATCGAAGCCGATCTCACCCTCCAGAACCGGCTTGTCGACGGAACCATCGCTGAGGCCCTGATGGGAGCCCTCGACTACGGCTCGGATTGCAAGGTCGTGGCCCAGACCCGCACCACACATGGCATCCGCTGGCACGAGATTACAGCCAGAACCTGCCGCGATGCGGTCACCGGCGTGCAGGCCTATCTGGTCAGCGAGATTGATGTCACCGAGCTGAAGGAAACCCAGGAACGGGCCAGATTCCTGGCGGACCACGACTTCCTGACCGGATTGCCGAACCGGCTCTATCTTCAGTCTCAACTCCCGGCCATGATCAATGCGTCCCTGACCGAAGGCCGGAGCCTCTACCTCTATTTCATCGATCTCAATGGCTTCAAGGCCATCAACGATACCCTTGGCCATGTCACCGGCGATCTGCTGCTGAGTGCAGCCGCGGCGCGGCTGTCCGGCTTTGCGGGTGACAAAGGTACGGTGGCACGGCTCGGCGGCGATGAGTTCATTGTCTGCATTCCTGACCGGATGAACGGCCTCAACCCGCAGGACTTCGGCCGGCAGCTGCTGGATCTGTTCATCGAGCCCATGGACATTGGCGGTCAGATGCTGCAGGTCACCGCCGCCGCAGGGATGAGCGTCTGCCCGGACGACGGCAAGGACATGGACACCCTGATGCGTCATGGCGACCTTGCGCTTTACGAGGCGCGGGGCGGGCGGGCCAACAAGGTCACCCCGTTCTCCATGGACCTGCGCCAGCGCCTTGATGAACGTGTGGCGCTGGAACAGGACCTCTGGCGGGCGCTGGAGAACAACGAATTCCTCCTGCATTTCCAGCCGCGCGTCTGCGTCAAGACCGGCGCGATCCTTTCGGCCGAAGCCCTGATCCGGTGGCAGCATCCCAGGCGCGGCCTGTTGAGCCCCGGCAGCTTCATTCCGGCCTGCGAAGAGACCGGCATGATCGTGGAGGTGGGCGAATGGGTCTACCGGCAAGTGGCGCTGCACCAGAGGCATCTGCAAGATGCTGGCATTGACATCAGCCTGTCGCTGAACCTGTCCGTGCGCCAGTTCCAGGATCAGGAGCTGATCGAAAAGCTTCTGCTGCTGCCGCAGGAGACCGGCTGCGATCCGCGCAAGATCGGCTTCGAAATCACCGAATCCATGCTGCTGGGCGACAGTCCGTCCGTCCGCTTCTCCCTGTCACGCCTGAAGAAGTGCGGCTACAATATCCTGATCGATGATTTCGGCACCGGCTATTCCAACCTTGCCTATTTGCAGAATTACCCGATTGACGTGCTGAAGATCGACCGCACCTTCATCAATGACCTGAAGACGGCAGCTCCGATCACCCGGCTGATCATCTCCCTCGGCAATGTGCTGAATGTGCGGATCGTGGCGGAAGGCGTCGAGACGGCCGAACAGCTTGAATGGCTGCGGGCCAATGGCTGCGATGAGTATCAGGGCTTCCACTTCAGCCGCCCGGTCCCCTTTGCGGATCTTATCCTGCAGTGCGAAGAGGATCAGGAGCGGCGGCGCAACCAGTCCAAGGTGTTGAAAGTGCGCAAGCCCCGGCAGGCCATCCCCCGCCGGGCCTGATCCGGTCCCGATGAAACTGGCTCACCGGGACCTGCGGTGAGGTCACAGATCGGCGCGCAGATCCCACAGTTCGGGGAAGAGCACCACCTCCAGCATGCGCCGCAGATAGACCACGCCGCTGGTGCCGCCGGTGCCGCGCTTGAAGCCTATCACCCGCTCCACCGTGGTCACATGGTTGAAGCGCCAGCGCCGGAAATAATCCTCGAAATCCACCAGTTTCTCGGCCAGCTCATAGAGCGTCCAGTAGCGCGCCGGGTCCCGGTAGACCTCGATCCAGGCGGCCCGCACCGTCTCATCCGCCGTATAGGGCTCCGACACATCCCGGTTCAGCATCGCTTCCGAAATCTCGAAGCCGGAGCGGGCCAGCAGGCGGATCGCCTCATCGTAGAGGCTGGTTTCCTGGCGGATGCCCTCCAGCCAGCCGTGAACCTCCGGCACGTGCTCATGCGGGCGCATCATGGCCGCGTTCTTGTTGCCGGCCATGAACTCGATCGCCCGGTACTGGAACGACTGGAAGCCGGAAGACTGGCCGAGCGCCGCGCGGAAAGTAGTGTAGTCGCTGGGCGTCATCGTGCGCAGCACATCCCAGGCCGAATTCAGCTGCTCGAAGATCCGCGCCACGCGGGTGAGCAGCTTGAAGGCCGGCTGAACGTTCCCGCTGGCGATATGCGCCTTGGCCGAAGCCAGTTCATGCAGCGCCAGTTTCATCCACAATTCGGATGTCTGGTGCTGGATGATGAACAGCAGCTCATCATCGGCCTTCGACAGAGGCGCCTGTGCCGTCAGGATCTTGTCCAGCGACAGGTAGTCGCCATAGGACATGCGCCCGTCAAAGCGCATCTGCGCGCCGTCTTCCGAGGGATCATAGGGGGTCTTGGCGGTCATCTCAGGTCACCTTGGCGCGGGTCTTGAACTGCGGTGCATCCCAGCTGCGGGTGGCGAGAATGTCCGCCAGAATATCGACAGCCTTCACCACATCGCCGTGAGAGAGATAGAGCGGGGTAAAGCCGAAGCGGACGATGTCCGGTGCGCGGAAATCGCCGATGACGCCGCGTGCAATCAGTGCCTGCATCAGGGCATAGCCCTCGGCAAAGCGGAAGGAGACCTGGCTGCCGCGCTCATCCGCATTGCGCGGGCTCGCCAGTTCCAGACCCTCGCAGCGGCTTTCCACCTCCTTGATGAACAGTTCGCACAGGGAAACGGATTTGGCCCGCAGCACGTCCATATCTACATCGTCAAACACATCCAGCGCCGCATCCAGGGCGGAGAGCGACAGGATCGGCGGCGTGCCGACGCGGAACTGGTCGACGCCCCTGGCGCCGCGGTAATCGAGATCGAACGCGAAGGGCGCATCGTGGCCCATCCAGCCGTTCAGCGGCTGGCGGGCAACGGCCTGGTGCCGCTCTGCCACATAGAGGAAAGCCGGAGCACCTGGGCCGCCGTTCAGATACTTGTAGCCGCAGCCGATGGCAAAATCGGCGCCGCAGGCATCCAGTTCCACCTTGAAGGCACCGGCGGAATGGGCGAGATCCCAGATAGCAAGAGCTCCAGCCTCATGGGCAAGGCGGGTCAGCGCCGCCATGTCATGACGGCGGCCCGTGCGGTAGTCGACCTGGGTGATCATCATCACCGCGACCTCGTCCGTGATGGCATCCGCCACCTCTTCCGGCGCGACAAGACGCAGCTCATGACCGGCACCCAGCAGGTCCCGCAGGCCCTGCGCCATGTAGAGATCGGTCGGGAAATTGCCCGTGTCGGAGAGGATCACCTTGCGCTCCGGGCGCAGGGCAAGGGCAGCCGAGAGCACCTTGAACAGGTTGATCGACGTGCTGTCTCCGGCAATCACCGTGCCGGGCGCCGCGCCCACCAGACGGCCGATCCGGTCGCCTACACGGCGCGGCAGATCCACCCAGTCATGCTCGTTCCAGGCGCGGATGAGGCTCTCGCCCCACTGCTTGCTCACCACATCGGCCACCCGCTGCGGCACATGGGCGGGCAACGTGCCAAGGGAGTTGCCATCCAGATAGATGACGCCCTCGGGCAGGGCAAAGGCGGCACGCTTGGGCCCAAGCGGATCGCCCTGATCAAGCGGATGAACGCTGGATGTTCCGGACATGAAATCTCCCTCAGTCGGTCTTGCCGCGCCCTCTGGGCGCACTGCCGCAGCAACGGCTGCCTCATGCGGTCACGCTAACAGCGGACCTGCATGCCCGCAAGGATTATATATAATTTGACAGGTCATATATTCCTGCTCAGATGCACGGGAAATCTCAACCGGGACCCCCGAGCGGAATGCCGAAGACGGAAGACGCCTACAACGCCCTGCGCAGTGCCATTCTGGAATGCACCCTGCCTCCGGATGCACCGCTGACCGTTTCCCTGTTGAAGGAGCGGTTCGGCTTTGGCTGGACGCCGCTGCGCGAGGCGCTGTCGCGGCTGGAGGCCGAGCGGCTGGTGGTGCTGATGCCAAATCGCGGCTACAGGGTCTGCGGCGTCTCGGCGGAAAGCCTGCGCGATCTTCAGGACGCGCGGCTTGCCATAGAGCCAAGGCTTTTCATCCGCTCCATTGCCGAGGGCGGGGAAGACTGGGAAGGGCGTGTGGTCGCAGCCCATCACCAGCTGGCTTCAACGCCCGTGCCGGTGCCGCATGCGGCGCGCGATGCCATCCACCTGTGGGAGCGGCGGCACGATGCCTTTCACGCAGCCCTTCTCTCGGGCACGCAGGCCCCCTGGCTGCAGCTTTTTGCCAGCCAGGTGAATGACCAGCTCCGGCGCCACCAGCGGCATATGCTCAGCTCTCCGGAGGTGCGCGCCCGCATGGATGACGATCCGCAAGGGCGGCTGCGGGAGACCTATGAGAAAACGCTAGGCCTTGGCCCGCACACGGAGCTGATGCAGGCCGCTCTCGACCGCAACGCGGACCGCGCTTCCCGCCTTCTGACGGATCATATCGGCTTTTCGCTCGCGGTTTTTGAGGCTTTGTGGTCCTGAGGCCCTGACATTGCTCCGTGTGCGTGGCACTTCTTGCTGAATTGAACCTTCGCGGTGCCGCCGGACGCAGCCAGACAATGGGACGCAGCATCACACTGGCACGCCCGAAAATACAAAGAGACCTCGACCGGAGGCCTCGCCGTGAATATTGTCGAATGTTGAAACCCTGACGGGAGACGGGAGCTTGCTCGCGTCAGGAAGAGAGCGGGCCACTGCGGCCCGCAGCGGGAGAACCATCTTGCAGCAGACAGCACTTCTTCTCAGCGCCACCCCCATCTATGCCGGGGTTCTGGGGCTGGTCTATCTCTTCCTGAGTTTTCGCGTCGTCAGCCGCCGCAAGAGCCTGCAGCTGGCGCTGGGTGATGGCGGCGACGCCGAACTGCTGCGCCGTCAGCGCGTGCACGGCAACTTTGCCGAATATGTGCCGCTGGTGCTGATCCTGATCCTCATGTGCGAATTGCAGGGCGCACCGCTTCTGCTCGTGCATGCCCTCGGTCTCGCTTTCACGATTGGCCGCGTATCGCACGCCTATGGTGTCTCCCAGCCGAAGGAGCCGCTGGTCTTCCGCATGAGCGGCATGATCCTCACCTTCGCCACCCTCACCATCTCTGCGGTCACGGGCATCGTGCTGGCGGTGGTGTAACTCAGGTCCCGGCGGGAAGACCAATCGCCCGTCAAAAAACAAAAGCCCGGACAGCCTGCAAGCTGTCCGGGCTTTTTCATGTCACACGCCCCAGACCGCGGCGCGGTCGTGGTACATGCGCTCTTCCATGGCCTTGGTGTAGGACGCGCATTCCTTGATGTAGGCGATGTAGGAGGCGTGCACTTTTTCGGCTACGGCATCGCCTTGCGGATAGGCCTCCAGCACCTCGCGCGAGGCCTTGCCCAGCGCCGCCACCACATCATCCGGGAAGGCCGAGACCTTGGCGCCCTTGCTGACGAGATCGGCCAGAACGCGGGTGTTGTTGTAGCGGAACTCGGCAATCGTATCCTCGCCCTGCGCCTGTGCGGCGCTGGCGAAGATGGCCTGCAGCGACGGGGACATGTTGCCCCAGACATTCTGGTTCACGATCATTTCCAGCGCCGCGCCCGGCTCGTGGAAGGCCGGCAGGTAGTAGTAGGGCGCGATCTTGTAGAGCCCCAGCGCCACATCGTTCCACGGGCCGACGAACTCGGCCGCATCGACAACGCCGGACTGGAGAGCCGGATAGATTTCCGGCGGCGGGGTCAGCACGGTGACGACGCCAAGCTTGCGCATCACATCGCCGCCAAGACCGGCAATGCGCATCTTGAGGCCTGCCAGATCATCCAGCTTGGTGACCGGGTTCTTGAACCAGCCGCCGGCCTGGGCGCCCGATCCGCCCGCATAGAACGGCTTCACGCCGAACGGGGCATAGGCCTCGTCCCACAGCGCCTGGCCGCCGCCATAGGCGATCCAGCCCGACAGTTCGGTCTGCTCCAGACCGTAGGGCACGGTGGTGTAATACATCGCGGCGCGCACCTTGCCCGCATGGTAATAGGACGCCGTATGGCCCATGTCGGCTGCACCGCTCGACACCGCCCCGAATACCTCGAAGGGGGGCACCAGTTCACCGCCGCCGTAATAGGTGATCTTCACCTTGCCATCGCTCATCGCCTCGATGCGCTTGGCGAGCTTTTCAGCCCCGGTGCCCACACCGGGGAAGCCGCGCGGGAAACCGCCCACGAGCTTGAGGTTCAGCGTTGCCTGCGCAAGGGCGGGCGCTGCAAGGGCAGGCGCAGCCGCAGCCGCAAGCGCGCCCGTTTTCAGAAAATCACGGCGTTTCATTGATTGACCTCCCGGCGGGCTCCGAGCCCGAAGCAGAATTTCCACCTGTGATCGTAGACCGCATCAAGGCCGCTTGACCAGATGGAAACTGTTGTTTTTGCCGGTTCTTTCCGGGTGAGTAAGACCAGAGGAGGCGGGCTTCAGTTCTGCTTCAGGCGGGTCTTCTGGGCGTGTTCGATATGACGGCGGGCAGCCGTCTCTGCGGCATCGAGATCGCGTGAGGCAATGGCCCGCACGATAGCGGCATGCTCTTCAATGGCCGTCTCGCGCCGCTCGGGTGTGTCCAGCGTCGTGCCGGCCATCAGGATCATCGACAGGCGCAGATGGTCGATCTGGCCGACGAGATAGCGGTTGTGGGAGGCGAGATAAATGCGCCGGTGGAACTCCCTGTTGGAGCGCACCATGGACTTTTCATCCGCCACCCGCTGCCGGTCCGCCTCGACCAGTTCGGTCAGGATCTCGATTTCGGCGTTGGACGCATGCTGGGCAGCCAAGCGGGCGGCTGTGCCTTCCAGCACCTCGCGCATGTAATAGACCTCGGAAATCTGCCGGTGATCCAGCGTCGGGATGACCATGCCGCGGTTCGGCTCATGAATGGCGAGGCCTTGCGCTTCCAGCCGCTTCAGGCCTTCGCGGATCGGTGTGCGGCTGACGCCGAAAATCTCGGCGAGCTCTGCCTCACGCAGGCGGTCGCCCGGCTTCAGCGTGCGGTCCTCGATGGCCTCCACCAGCCGGCGGTAGATTTCGGCCCCGTTCAGCCGCTCGTCGTGCCGCTCTCGGTTTCCGAAGACCTCGTCTTCGTCAATGGGTCTGCTCTTGTCCATGTATCTTCAGGCGCCTCAGGCTGAGGGGCGGTAGAGGCGTCCGCCGATCACCGGCTCGCGCGCCCCCGTCGTATGCGGATAGCTGGTAGGAAGACCTGCCATGAACCGCGCGCCAAGGAAAGCCATTGCCTGCGCTTCCAGAGCATCGCCGTCGATGCCATGCACATCCGAGCTGACCACATCCGCATCCAGCCGCTGTGCCAGCTCCGCCATGATCGTCTGGTTGCGCCGCCCGCCGCCGCAGACGATCCAGCTTTTGGGCGTGCGCGGCAGAAGGGCGGCGGACCGGGCCACTGCCTCCGCCGTGATGGCTGCGAGCGTTGCCGCGCCATCCAGCCACGACAGACCCTCCACCCATTTCAGCGAGAAGGCATTGCGGTCCAGCGACTTGGGGGCAGGCTGGGCGAAATAGGGATGGCGCAGGGCGATTTCCACCCGTGAGGCTTCCACATGCCCTGCCCCGGACCAGCGCCCGTCCCGGTCGAAATCACCGAGGCCGGACTGGCGGATCCAGTCATCCAGCAGCGCATTGCCCGGCCCGATGTCAAAGGCCATCAGATGTTCGCCGTCGATATAGGTGAGATTGGACACCCCGCCGATGTTGAGGAAGCACAGCGGCTGCTTCAGGCCTGCGGCCAGCGCCCGGTGATAGACCGGCACCAGCGGCGCGCCCTGCCCGCCCGCTTCCATATCCGCCTGCCGCACATCGCCCACGACCGGCAGCCCCAGCACATCCGCCAGCTTCTGAGGGTTACCGAGCTGCACGGTCTCGCCAGCGGCGGGATCATGCCAGACCGTCTGGCCGTGGAAGACAACGAGATCCGGCTTGCGCTCCAGCCGTGCCAGAAAGGCGGCAATGGCCACGGCGTGATCGCGGGTGACGGCTTCGGCCAGACCCGGCCAAAGATCCCTGCGCTTGGGACCTGCTGCGATGGTGGCCAGAATGGCCGCGCGGGTCTCGGGAGCATAGGCTTCGGTTTCTGCTGGCCCTGCCGACAGCAGCCGTTCCCCGTCTGTCGTGATCAGGGCCATGTCGATACCATCGGCGGAGGTGCCGCTGATCGTGCCAAGCACTGTAATCGGATCCATGGCTGAAACTCCGGTTTGCCGGCGCGGGCGCGGCACTCCCGGCAAGCTGCCGTTCTGCGCGCCTGCTCAGGCTGCGCGGTATTCCGCGCTCGCAATCATGATGTCGGACAGCGTTGCATAGGCTGCCATCCATGCCGAGCGTACCTCAGGTGTGAAGGCTTCGCCAAGGTGGCTCTCGAGTGTCCACAAGAGGGCATCCCCGGCCGCCTGATAATGAGCGGCGCTGACGCCATAGGTCACGTGACGCTTGGCGAGCGCCTCCAGTTCCGGCAGCAGCATCTGCAGGTTCGACAGCATGCTGACAACGGCGGACAGGGCCTCCAGCAGCCGCTGCTCCTGTGCCGGAAGCGAAGTGCGGAACAGCGGTCGCAAGGAAGGAGATAGTTCGAAAAGGCGGCCGTAAAAGCCGGAGATGACGGCAGTCCCTTGCGGGCGCAGCCGGTCGAAGCTTGCTTGCACAAGTTGGATCTGCTCAGGCGTCACCTCAGCCTCCTCCGGTGGACCGCTGCCGCGATCTGAACAGGCACCGCCCGCATGGGCCGAGGCGCCGCCACGTAATGGTATTACGGCATTATCAATAATAAATATTTCACCAGGAAACAAGCAGCCGCGGCGTGAAATCGGCGCCGCCAGCGTGAAAAACTATTTCAAACTTATTTTATCATCTCCTGCCCGAAATGGCGGGTCTGGATACCTGCGGGCTTGAACAGCGTCAAAGAACTGACAGATCGTTTCAGATCCCGGCACCTGGAAGGCACCGGGACCTGAAACGGGGATCTGAGATCAGGCGTAGGCTTCCCCCACGTAGCGGCGCACAAGGGCGAAGGCCTGTTTCGCATGGGCAATCACCCGTGCCTCATCCTCCGGCGGCAGCGGGATGGCATCCAGCGCAGCGGTAAAGGTCCGCCAGTGCAGGCCACGGCCTTCCGGATGGCCAGCCAGATGGCGCGCGCCATGGGTCTCGGACAGACCCAGCTTTGCCGCCGCTTTCAACAGAAAGGCCGCACCCAGGTTCGAGCCCTCGGCCACATAGAGCCAGCCCATGGCGGCGGACATATCATCGCCCGGCCCGGCCTCATCCGCGTCCTGCGTGAACTCCGGCAGCGGCATGCCGATGTCGGCCAGATCCTGCGCCACCAGATGCAGGCGGCGGCGGCCGCCGAGATCCGGCAGCAGAGGATCAAGGGCGGGCATGCGGTAGATGCCGTCCATCACCGTATGAAACCGGTACTGCACCTCAAGAAACCGGGCGTAGTTGCCGATGCTGCCGAACGGGTCGCGGCTCATGATGTCCTTGTCGAGGCCATCGTGAATGTCATGGGTTGCCTGTTTCAGCATCTTCGCCCGGCTGCCGGGTTCGATGGTGGCGGGCTCGTTGGGGGCGGGATTGTCCAGGGTATGCGCGTCCATATGTGTCTCCTGGGGTTGGAACAGGCGCCGTCAGTCCTCTCTGAAGGCGCGGGCGATCTGGTCGTTGAGGGGCTTGAGGAAATAGGACAGCGCCGTGCGCTCTCCTGTCTGGATGAAGGCTTCCGCCGGCATGCCGGGAACAAGGCCAAGGCCGTCCAGCCGCGCCAGTTCCTCTTGCGGAATGCGGATGCGCACGAGGTAATAAGCCTGCCCTGTGCGCTGATCCTCGCTGAGATCAGCGGCCACCCGGTCAACTTCCCCATTCAGCTCGGGCGTGGTGCGCTGGTTGAAGGCGGAAAGGCGCAGGAGGGCCTTCTGGCCTAGAGCGATCTGGTCGATATCGGCAGGGTTGATCCGCGCCTCCACTCTCAGATCGTCATTACCGGGCACGATCAGCATGATCTTGTCTGCGGGCGAGATGACACCGCCAACCGTATGCACCGCCAGCTGATGCACCGTGCCGGACTGGGGCGCCTTCAGTTCGATGCGGGCCAGCTTGTCTTCCGCCGCGATCTTGCGCTCCACCAGTTCGCCAAGCTGAACGTCAATGTCGCGCAGCTCATTACCGGCTTCGGCGCTGAGGTCCTGCTCCAGCTGAAGGATCTGCAGCCGTGTTTCGGCAATGCGCCCGGCAGCCCGCGCCTGAAAGGCGGCCGCTTCGGCCCGGTCGGCACTGACAGATGCCGCTTCCCGCTCCAGTGCGTTGAGCCGCTGGGCAGAGACAAGGCGCTGGTCATACAAGCCCTGCAGCTTGCCGGTTTCGTCCGTCAGGATGGCAAGTGACCGGTCGAAGGCCTTCTGCTGGCTGGCGTAACCGCTGATTTCATGCTCCAGCTGGGAGATCCGCTCTTCCAGCTGCGCCCGGTTGCCCTCCCGGGCAGCCTTGCGGATGGCGAAGAGCCGTGTCTCGCTGGCCATGGCTTCACCGGCAAGCGGCTCGTGTGCCCGCGCCAGAAGCTCCGGCGGAAAGCGCAGCTCCGGCAGGCCGTCCCGCTCGGCCAGCAGCCGCGCCTGGCGGGCGGTCAGTTCATCAAGGCGCTTGGTGACGATGGCCAGGGCCGCGCGCTCCTGCGTGGCGTCGAGCCGCAGCACGGTCTCGCCGGCCTCGACATAGGCCCCTTCTGTCACCAGAAGCTCGCCTACCACGCCGCCGGTCGGATGCTGTACCGCCTTCACATAGCTGTCGACGACGAAGGTTCCCGGCGCCACCACGGCGCCAGAAAGGGTAGAGGCCATGGCCCAGCCGCCCACTCCGGCAGCCAGCAGCATGGCAACGGCACCGCTCGCCAGCATGTGGCGGCGCAGGGACCGGGCGAGTGAATAGGATGGTGCCGCGTTCATTCCGCCGCCTCCTTGTCTGCACCCGCGTCAGCAGGAGTCCCGGCCTGAACACCGGCCTGTGCGGCCACCACCTTCAGCGGCGGCTGCAGGCGGGCGGACATGCTGCCGAACCCCGCCCCCGGCTGCTTTACGGCAGGGGCGCCCTTGAGCACGCGGGAGAGAACCTCGTCCCGCGGGCCGAAGGCCTTCATCCGGCCGGCCTCCATCATCAGCACATGATCCACCGCGCCCAGCGCGCTGGGGCGGTGCGCCACGACGATGGCAATGCCGCCGCGCTCGCGCTGGCGCTTCATCACCTCCACCACGGCGGCCTCGCCATCTGCATCGAGATTGGCGTTCGGCTCGTCCAGCACCAGCAGGAACGGGTTGCCATAGAGCGCACGCGCCAGACCGATACGCTGGCGCTGGCCACCGGAGAGCCCCGCGCCATCATGACCGATGCGGGTCTGGTAGCCCTGCGGCAGGCTGGTGACGAAGCCATGCACTCCGGCCGCTTCCGCCGCTGCGATGATCGCTTCCGGTGCGGCATCGGGGTCAAAACGGGCGATGTTTTCCGCCACCGTACCCTCGAACAGCTCCGCCTGCTGCGGCAGATAGCCGGTGTGGCGGCCAAGCGCCTCCGGGCCGTATTGATCGAGCGCCGCCCCGTCCAGCCGCACATGGCCGCGCAGCAGCGGCCACACACCAGTCAGGGCGCGCACCAGCGTGCTCTTGCCGGAACCGGAAGCCCCGATGACGCCGAGCGCACTGCCGGCCGCCAGCCGGAACGAGATGTCCGTCACGGTTGGCAAGACACCGCTGCCTGCGGCAGAGGGCGGCGCGATGACGAGCCCTTCGGCCCTGAGGTCCCGGCAGGGCGCGGGAAGATCGAGAACGGGCGCAGCTTCCTGAAAGACAGGCTCCAGCTTGCGCAGGCGCGCCCAGCCCTGACGGGCCGCCACAAAGCTGCGCCAGCTGCCGATGGCCGAATCCACCGGGGCCATGGTGCGGCCCATCATGATGGACGAGGCGATCATCACGCCGGCCGAGGCTTCCTGCTGGATCACCAGCCAGGCGCCCACGGCAAGAATGGCCGATTGCAGCGCCTGCCGGATGGCGCGGGAGATGGCGCTCATGGTGCCGCTGGTGTCGCCCGCGCTGCGGTTGGCAGCAAGATAGGCATCGTTCTCCACCTGCCAGCGGTCGAGAATGCGGTCCGCAAAGCCCATGGCCTGAAGGCTTTCGGCGTTGCGGCGGGCCTGTTCGGCAAGGCTGGAGCGGGTGGCCCCGCGCTCGGCGGCAATGCGCGCAGGACGGCGCGCCGACACATCGGCAAAGACGGTGATCGCCACCATGATCACGGTACCGGCCAGCGCGGTCACACCAATCCAGAAGTGAAAGAGAAAGCAGATAGCGAGATAGACCGGGATCCACGGCAGATCGAACAGGGCTGCCGGGCCGGGCGTTGCAAAGAAGGAGCGGATCGTGTCGAGATCCCGCAAGGGCTGCAGGCCATCGCCCTGCCCGCGCGACATCAGCGGCAGCCGCGCAATGGCCCGCATCACACAGGCAGAAAGGTGCGCGTCGGCACTTTCGCCAAGACGCAGCAGCAGCCGGGCGCGCAGGCTGTCGAGCAGCGCCTGAAAGCCGAAGAGACCGGCGGACAGCACGCACAGGGCAACCAGCGTCGGGATGCTGCGGCTGGCGAGCACCCGGTCATAGACCTGCAGCATGAACAGCGAGCCGTTGAGGGCGAGCAGGTTGAGGACGGCACTGGCGCAGAACAGCGCCACCACCACCCCCCTCAACGGAAGACCAGCAGCCCCGGCATTGCGCCGGGGCCACAAGCCATGCTGGCTGGGTGCCAACATGAAGGTCAGCCGGTCAGGCGAACAGGAAGTCGGATGCGTCGATGACGCTCGAATCCACACCCACGAGGGTTACCGAATTGCCGCCGTAGGAAATGACGGTATCGGAACCGGAGGCTGCCACGGCCAGATCGCTGTAAGCCGTGGCCCCCCAGCCAGACACATTCAGCTTGTCCGTGCCATCCTGATAGCCATAGGTGCCGGTATCACCCGCGGTCACGATGTCATTGCCACCGGAGAAGTAGAAGGTGTCGGCACCAGAGAACCCGACGAGGATATCATCTCCATTTGTATCAATGATCTCGGTACCAACGGCGCCCAGGTAGTTGTAGAGACCTGACAGAGTGCCCTGCGAGAAGCGGTAGATGGCAAAGTCGAAGAGATCACCAGGCGATGCCAGCGAGTAGTCAGGATCAGCGTTGATCGTCATCTCTGCATCAACGGAGAAGCCGCTTGTGGAAGACTCGCTGTAACCGGAGCCAAGGACAACAGTGTCGACCGTCCCGGTCAGGTTGCCCTGGCTGTACTGCATGTCACCGCTCATGACGACGCCGGAGCCACCGGTTGCGCCGCTGCCCCACTGGTCGTAAACAGCCGTGCTGGACGGAGCGGTGGTGATGCCGGACGAGGCGGACCAGAATGCACCGTAGCTTGGGGTGAAATCTGCCAGCCAATCGGCAAAGAAGCTCACCATGTCGAAAGACGTTCCGTTCAGTTCGATAGTCGCAGCCATTTCAATCTCCTTGGTTGGCTGTTGCGTGCCGCCCGTTTCGGGGGCGGCGGTTTCCTGGCCGGGCTGCCACCCGGCCAGGAATGACGGACGGAAGGGATGCCTTCCGCAAACCTTCAGAATTTCACATTGAACCGCGCCTGCAGGGTGCGCCCGGCCGCTGCCATGGAACTGTTGGCCGGGATGTAGGCGACATCCGTGACGTTGTTGGCTGAAAGATGCAGCGTGGCGTTCTTGTTGACCTTGTAGGAGCCGTAAAGATCCAGCGTGGTGTAGCTATCGCTGTATTCGGTGAGCATGCCGGTATCCACGTCCAGCACCGCCGTCTGGCTGGGCGTCACATGGGTGACACGCGCACCAAGGCTGAGCTTTTCTTCAAAGAAGCGCAGTCCCGCGTCGCCCGTCACCTTGAAGCGCGGCGGGATGTTGCCGTTCCAGGCGAAGACGTTGCCGCTGGTCACATCCGTGCCATTGCTGAAGACTTCGGTCTTGCTCGGCCAGTTGGTGGACAGGAAGGTCGCCGAACCGCCAAACCAGAAACGGCCGGCATCATAATTGGCTTCCACCTCCACACCGCGGGTGCGGGTGATGCCATCCATGTTGACGAAGCCCGTATAGGTCTTGGCAGTCTCCTGCGAGGCATAGATGGTGCCGAGGACGATGTAGTCGTCGATTTCCCGGTAGAAGGCGGCCGCCTTGATCCGCAGCCGGTCACGCTCAGTGATCAGGCCGTCCGTCACGATATTGGCACCGATTTCGTAGGTTTCCGCTGTTTCAGGGCGCAGCCAAGGATTGGGCGCCGTGGACGTAGGCCGACCATCGGCAGGCTGCAAACCGCCGCTCATGAAGGCTTCGGTAATGGTGGGCGGACGGTAGGTCTGGTTGTAGCTGGCATAGGGCTTGAACCAGTCAACCGGCACGAATTCCACCGTTACCGAGGGCAGCAGCTTGCCGCCGGAACGGTCGATCTCCTCGTCATAAATGACGTCCTGCCGGACGGCTGCCGTTGAGGAGAGAACCGAGCCTTCCTGAACAAAGGCTCCGCCGGAATTGTATTCGCCACAGGGATTGGCATTCCAAGTGGCAAACCATTCGGTCGCCCGGCGCCTTAAAGTCGAGTTGCTGGAAGTCAGCAATCTGTTTTGTGTGGTATAGGTCGTCGAACCAACAGGATAAGCCTGCTGAAAAGTGGCAACACACCCTGCATAAACATATGTCGCCGGAGTGATAAGCTTGCCGAAGTTATAGTAGCGGGCAGTGCCTTTCAGCCGGTACCAGTCATAACGCAGACCGCCGGACACGTTGAACCAATGGACAGGCTCCAGCTTGCCATTGAGGAAGATGCTGGCCATGTCGCGGCGGCCCGGCGGGTTGAACACGCCATAATTGTCCGCGTAGTAAGGTGTCTGCGAGATCGACGAGCTTGAGGCGGACTTGTTGGCCACATCACGGAAGGCCTCGACGCCATAGTTGAGGGCAAGGCCGCCGAGAGGGGTGTTGACGGTGCTGGTGTTTTGCAAGGTGATGCCGAAGCTGGTCAGGCTCTTGTCGATTTCCGTTTCGGGCACGTCGCTGCCACGGGCGTCACGGGTTTCCAGAACCGAGGAATCGTTGAGCCAGAGATTGGCCTTGAAGTCGATCCATTCGCTGTCCGGATCCCAGCCGAAGTTCAGGGAGCCGCTGTCATTGGTGTTCTCGAACCGGCTGATAGTGCTGTAGGTGCTGCCCCCACCACCCAGGCTGTCATAAGCATAATCATTCTGCTGATGCATCCAGGATGCCGAGGCCTTGATGTCCTCATGCTCCATTTCCAGCTTCAGCATGGAGCCCCAGGTGTCACGCCCGCGCAGATCCTTGCGGATACCGGTGGCATCAACCGATGAGGTTGCCTCGCCCATCCGGCCGGCGCGGTATTGATTCAGTTCGGTCTTGCTGAGGCCCATGGTCAGGGCAAAGACTTCCGACAGCCGGGCGGAACCGATCACCGATGTCTGCAGGTCATAGCCGTTGCTGCCGGTGGCCACATCGGCCTCCGCCCCCCAGGACTTGCCGTCGCGGATGATATCCGCCGCACCAACCGTGCGGAAATCGACGGAACCGGCCAGCGTGCCCGTGTTTCCGGCCGTTGCGCCCGGGTTCTTGTCGATTTCAACCTGACGGATGAAAGCCCCATCGACAACGGCCGTGCCGCCAGCGCCAGTACTTGCTGCACCGTAACGCCCGCCGTCCTGCGCATTCTGCCGCGCCCCATCAATGGAGACGGCAACGCGCCCGGCATCCTGCACACCGCGCAAGTTCGGAGAAACGGTGGGGAAACTGGCAACACCCTCACCGGCATAGGCACCGGCAACGGAATTGAACACCTCCCGGATATCGCGCACGCCCGCATCGCGGATGGCCTCACCCGAGACCACGGCAACACTCGACGGTGTGTCGTAAACCCAGTCGGGCGCGCCCATGTAGCCGCTGGAGCCCTCGCCCGTCAGCGTCACCGTCTCAAGCTGCGTGGCGCCCTCCACGCCCTCGCCTGCCGCGGCAGAGGGGCGGGCCGCACCGATCACCGCCGTGCCATCGCCCGTGATCCGGAAGGGAACGCCGGTGCCCTGCAGCATCCGGCCCAGCGCCTCCAGCGGCGTCATGGATCCCTGCACGGCCTGCGTCGTCACCCCGTTTGACGCGCTGGCGGCGAGCGTCACCTGCAGGCCGGATTGGCGGCCGAAGGCACTGACGGCACTGGCCAGCCCCTGCGCGGGAATGCTGAAGCTCCGCACGGCTGTCGTCTGCGCCTGTGCCGCCTGCGGCGGCAGATGATTCACCCCCACGGCTGCCAGAGGCACCATGGCAATGGTGGCCAGAAGTCTTGCCCGATGGGGAAAACCAGCCTTGCGCCGGCTGTTGGCTGCCCCAGACCCGCTACTCGAAAACATGCCTGCCCTGTCTCTTTACGTCCTGGCGCAGACCTCCCCGGTGCTGCGCTTCCGACCCTAGAGACGAACGGCTCTGTCAAATTTTTCAGGATTCCGGCATCCCGGACGAAAAAATCTGAAAATAAAACTCATATTTCTTTTCAGCGCCCGGAAATCAGCCGGACATAGGGCGAAACAGCCACCACTTCGCCCTCAAATGGCTCGACAAGGGCACGCAAGGCCCGGTCCGGATCGTTGAGATCGAAGACGCCGGTGACACGCTGGCGGCCCAAAGACTCGTCAGTGAGACGAATCCATGCAGAGTGATAGCGGGCGATATCCTCCAGCACGGAACTGACGGTGGCATCCACCACATAGAGGCGCCCCTGCCGCCAGGAGCCGATATCTTCCGGCGCAATCTGGCGGATGACGAGATGTCCTGTCGCCCGGTCGATGCTCAGCATCTCGCCGGGTACCAGCGTCCGCAGTTGCACCTTGCCGCCCGCGCTGACCTCGGCCTGCACCGAACCCTCCGCCAGGCTTATATCGATCATGCCGCTGGTGGCGCGCACATCGAAGGACGTGCCGAGGACCGTGATGCGCACATTCCCTGTCCCCACGGTGAAGGGCCGGGCAGCGTCCTTGACCACATCAAAATAGGCATCCCCTGACAGCAGCTCGACGTTGCGGGCCTGCGGCGTAAATCCCGTGGCAATCGCACTGGCAGCGGCGAGGGTCACCCGCGTGCCATCCTCCAGCGTCACGCCCCGCTGCTCGCCTGCTGCGGTGTAATGATCGGCTTCAAGACGCAGCAGAAGGGTTGGCGCGGCCAGCAGGACAAGGCAGGCCGCCATCGCTCCGGCTGTTGCAGCCAGAACCGAGCGCCGCCAGCGCCGCGGACCTGCGGCATGTCTGCCGGAGACCGGACGGCGGGACGGCGCCACAGACTGGTGGATGATGGGCTCGCGGGTGACGGGTTGCACGGAACCGGCCAGAGGCTCTTCCGCTGATGCTGCGCCCGCATGGCCAAGCAGGTCCCAGGTCCGGTTCATCCGGGCCCAGGCCGCCGCATGGGCAGGGGTCTGCGTCAGCCAGACCTCAAAGGCCTGCTGCAGGACCTCATCCTCTGGCGCCTCACGCAGGCGCACGAGCCAATCTGCCGCCGCTTCGAGCAGCGCAGGATCCTTGATGTCTCCGGCCGGTGTCACTGGCATGTCGCGCGCGTCTCTTTCCGCAGCGGCAAATTCTGCCGTGCCGGATGTCCCTTACTCTCCCCAAGACGAGCGAGCCGCAAGAATTTTTCAGAATCGCTCCAAAAAGTCACGTGCCGGGCTCCAGCAGGGCAGCCAGAGCCGCCAGCGTCCGGGTGACATGACGGTGCACGGTGGCGGTGGACAGGCCCAGGTGGCCACCGATCTCGTCCAGCGTGTAGCCGCCAAAGCGGTGCATTTCCAGCGAAGTCCGCACCTCCGGCGGCAGTGTGGCGAGATAGTCCGAAATGCGCCGCAGGTTCTCGCAGAACAGCGCATCCTCTTCCGGCGTCTGCACATCCTGGGGCCTCGTCCAATGCGGCAGATCGCCCGGCTCTTCGCGCGTCTCCAGCTGGCGGCGGCGGCGGATGTCAAAGGCAAGGTTGCGCACGATACGGAACAGATAGGCCCTGAGGGAGGAAGCAGGCGGGCTGTTCTCCGGCACAAAGCGGATGAAGGCTTCCTGCACCACATCCTCTGCATCGGCGCGCGAGCCCAGCAGCCGGGTGCCATAGTCGATCAGGGCACTGCGATGTGCCAGATAAGCAGCATACCGGCTGTCGCTTTCCCTGAGTGACATGGACCCGTTCATTCATCTGCGGCAGGAGGGCCAGCTCAAGACATGCGTCACGTACCGGCCTTGAGGGGCTGCATGTTTTCGTATCAGCCTGCAGGCAGCAGCTGCCAGGCGGCAGCCGTCCCTCGCGCGCTAATACCTAACTCGTAAACTCATCTTTTAGCAAGCCATCCGCTGGTTGCCAAACTGAAAGCGCGCAGCTTGCAGGCAGGAATGACGGGAGATAACAGTATGCGCGAATAATCTTTCCGGGGAGGATGGAATGGACGGCGAAGAATTCCGCCACTGGTCGCGGCGCGCAGCCGATTGGGGTGCTGACTACAGGGCAGGCCTGAGGGATCGTCCGGTGCGGGCCCAGACAGCCCCCGGCGAAATTGCCGCCCGCATTGCTGCCAGCCCGCCGGAAGAGCCGGAGGCCATGGAGGCGATCTTCCAGAGCTTCGAGGCCGATATCCTGCCCGGCATGACCCACTGGCAGCATCCGCGCTTCTTCGCCTATTTCCCGGCCAATGCCGCGCCGGTCTCTGTGGTTGCCGAGTATCTCGTCAGCGCGATGGCCGCGCAATGCATGCTGTGGCAAACCTCACCGGCGGCAACCGAGCTGGAAGGCCGGGTGACGGACTGGTTCCGTCAGGCGATTGGCCTTCCTGCAGAATTTTCCGGCACGCTGCAGGATACGGCCTCCTCCGCCACGCTGGCCGCCGTGCTGACCCTGCGCGAGCGCGCCCTTGGCTGGCGCGGCAACAGCGAAGGCCTCTCCGGTCAGCCGCGCCTCAGGGTCTATTGCTCGGGCGAGGTGCACACCTCCATTGACCGGGCGGTGTGGTTTGCAGGTCTTGGCGCGGACAATCTGGTGCGAATCCCCATCGAAGGGCCGGGGCGGGCGATGAACCCGAAGGCGCTGCAAGCCGCCATCACCGCCGACCGTGAGGCCGGATATCTGCCGGCCGGCATCATCGCCTGCGTGGGTGGCACGGGTTGCGGCGGCAGGGACGATATCCGCGCCGTGGCGGAGATCGCTGCCCGCGAAGACCTCTACCTGCATGTGGATGCGGCCTGGGCGGGATCTGCCATGATCTGCCCGGAGTTCCGCGAGTTGTGGGATGGCGTTGAGGGCGCGGACAGCATCGTCATCAATCCGCACAAGTGGCTGGGCGCCCAGTTCGATTGCACGGTGCAGTTCCTGCGCGATCCTTCCCAGCAGGTGCGTGCGCTGGCCATCCGGCCGGAATATCTGAAGACATCCGGTCAGGACGAAATCACCAACTATTCCGAATGGTCCGTGGTGCTGGGCCGCCGTTTCCGGGCGCTGAAACTCTGGTTCCTGATGCGCGCCCATGGTCTCACCGGCCTGCGTGAAATGATCCGCAATCACGTGGCATGGTCGGTGGAGCTGGCACAGAAACTCGGCGGTGAGCCGGATTTCGAGATCATCACCGAGCCCATGCTGTCGCTCTTCACCTTCCGCTACAGCCCGGCGCATCTCTCCGGCGATGAGGAGGCCATTGCGGCCGCCAACCGGGCGCTGCTGGAGGCCATCAATGCGGACGGGCGGATCTACCTCACCCAGACGCTGGTGGACGGCCGCTTCGTCCTGCGCTTCCAGGCCGGCCAGTTCGAAACCACCCGCGATGACGTGATGCTGGCCTTTGACGTGATCACCGGGCTTGCACGCAAAGACGGGTAATCTGCCATGTGCGGCAGTCAGGCTTCATCTGGCCTGCCTGCCGGTTCCGCTACAAGGATACGGCGGAGGCCAAGACTGCAATTTAAGTCAGGAAGCAGGCGTAATCTCTGCAGACAGCTTCATCCCCAAAGCCCGCATCACTCCCAGCAAGGTTGTCAGGCGGGGGTCTCCCTCTTCACTCAGGGACTTGTAAAGCGCGACACGGGTTACACCGGCCTCCCGGGCGACTTCAGTCATGCCGCGCGCCCGGGCAATGATCCCGAGGGCGGAAGCGATAGCGGCGGCATCTCCGCTTCCCAAGGCTTCGTTCAGCAACTCGGCCTGATCAACTGGATCTGTCAGGTGCTCGGCGGCATCGAACGGAAAGGTTTCAAGTGCCATGGTCATTCCTCCAGATCCGCAGCCATCATCCTGGCCTTGCGGATATCGCGGGCCTGGCTGCCTTTGTCTCCCCCGCACAGCAGGATGATCACCACAGCACCCTTGCGGACGAAATAAACGCGATAGCCCGGGCCATAATCGATACGAAGCTCGCCTATGCCATCGAAGAATTTTACATCGCCCAATAAACCACTTTGCACGGTGGCAATCCGTCTGGCGATCCGGCTTCGGGCGCGCAAGTCTTTCAACTCAGCAAACCAGCCGCGAAAGACGGCTGTCTGGCGGACTTCGATCATGAGAGAAATATAGTGCCAGCGGCCGGGGGTGTAAATTATAATTTACACCTCCCTTACCAGCCTTCTGGTGCCCCTCACCCCGGCAGGTGGAAAGTCTGGCGGAAATAGCGGCGGATGGCGGCCATGGCGGGGGTGAATTCGGCGTTCTTGCGCCAGGCAAGGCCGACATCCATGGAAGGCACGGGATCGCGCAGGTTGATGGTCTCGATGCGGCGGCCCTCCAGCGACCAGGGCCGGTGCACCATATCGGAGAGGATGGCGACGCCCTGATCATTGGCGACCAGCGAGCGCACCGCTTCCACCGACGAGGTGCGCAAGGTGATGTGCGGCTGATAGCCGGACTGGCTCCAGTATTTCAGCGAGCTGTGCGAGGCCTCGTCCACCGTCAGCATGATGTAGGGCTCTTCCGCCACTTCCCTGAGACCGACCGAAGGCGCGGACAGCAACCGGTGCTGGCCCGGCACCCAGAGGCGGCGGGCCGAACTCATCAGCTTTTCCGTGGTCAGTTCCGGATTGAGAATGTTGGAGGTCAGCAGCACGGCAATGTCATGCCGGTTGGTCAGCAGCCCCTCCTCGATGGACTCCCGGTTCATCTCCAGCAGCTGGATGTCGAGCCCCGGCAGGCGGCGGCGGATCCGCTCGATATGCAGGGGCAGGAAATAGCCCATGACCGTGTAGGTGGCAGCCACCGTCAGCCGCCCGGTCAGCTCGCTGCCCGTCAGCGACAGATGCGTTGCCTCCTCCACCTTGCGCAGGATCTCATAGGCGTGGGAAAGAAACTGCCGCCCGGCCTCCGTCAGCTCCATGCCGTGGGACACCCGCTCGAACAGTGGCGAGCCTACAATCTGCTCCAGTTCCTTGATCGCCGTGGTCACGGCTGACTGGGAAATCGACAGATGAATGGCCGCCTGCGACACCTGCCCCTGCTCCGCCGTCGCCACAAAGTAGCGGATCTGCCTCAGGCTGATCGACATGATTGTACCCCTCCCGTATTTTCCAATCACAACTCATCTGATTTTCAGATGAGACCGCCTTCATCTTGAGCAACGAGCTGTCAACTTCTGCTCATCATCCGGCATCTTGTTGATTTTTATTCTCTAATTCCCCATCTGCGTGGACATGCCTCTTCTTCTTTTCAGATAGAGAAGCGCAAAACATAAAAATTTTCAAACGCTCTTTTTTCGCCTAGCGTCATCTATGACGAAAACAGAGGCACCCCACCTTCCTGCTCAAAACGCAGGCAGGCGGTGAAAGGGCGGACATTGGCACTCGAAGCTGTCGACATCAATTGTGATCTGGGAGAGGGCTTCGGCCGCTGGCGCATCGGCGATACCGAGGATGCCGCGCTGATGGGCCTGATCAGCTCGGCCAACATTGCCACCGGCTTTCATGCAGGCGATCCCAACCTGATGGACCGCACCGTGCGCATGGCCGTGGAGCATGGCGTCGGCATCGGCGCGCATCCCGGCTACAACGACCTCAAGGGCTTTGGCCGCCGCCGGATCGACGGCACGGCGCGCGAGCTGCTGAACGACATCATCTATCAGGTCGGCGCACTGCGCGAGTTCGCCCGCCGCCATGGTGCCAGCCTGCAGCATGTGAAGCCGCATGGCGCGCTCTACATGGAGATGGCGGTCAACACCGAGCTTTCCCAACTGTTCATGACCTACATGCAGACCGTGGCGCCGAACGCCTTTGTCTTCTGCATGTCGGGCTCGGCCACCGAAACCGCTGCGCTTGAGGCGGGCCAGCCGGTGATCCGCGAGTTCTATGCCGACCGGGACTATGACGACAGCGGCTCCATCGTCTTCACCCGCGACGTGGGACGGCCCGACCCGGAGGCCATTGCCCGCAAGGTGGTGCGCGCCTGCAAGGAAGGCGTGGTGACGACTGTCACCGGCACCGACATCAAGGTGCCGTTCGAATCCATCTGCTTCCATTCCGACACGCTGGGCGCGCAGGAGATCGGCCTGGCCATGCGCGAGGGCCTGAAGGCCGCCGGCATCAAGATCATTCCCGTCTCTGAACTCGCAAAAGAAACCTTCCGGAGAAGCGCATGAGCAAGATCGAGATCAGATCGCCCCTTCCGGGCATCTTCTACCGCAAGCCCTCCCCCGATGCGGCCCCCTTCGCGCAGGATGGTGCCAGCGTTGGCGAGGCGGATGTGATCGGCCTCATCGAGGTGATGAAGACCTTCCACGAGATCCCGGCAGGCTTGTCCGGCAGCAACATCACCTTCCACGTGGAAGATGCCGAGCCGGTGATGGCGGGGCAGGTTCTGGCCGAGGTCGAGACATGACGATCCGCTCCCTCCTTGTGGCCAACCGGGGCGAGATCGCCGTCAGGATCGTCAAGGCGGCCAAGGCCATGGGCCTGCGCACCGTGCAGGTCCATTCCGCTGCCGATGCGGACATGCTGGCGGTGAAGCTTGCGGATGAAGCCGTCGATATCGGCCCGCCGTCTGCCGCCAAGTCCTATCTCAACATCGAGCGTGTGGTGGCCGCCGCCAAGGAGGCCGGCGTTGATGCGATCCATCCGGGGTACGGCTTCCTGTCCGAGAATGCCGCCTTTGCGCAGGCCGTCACCGATGCGGGGCTGATCTTCATCGGCCCCAGCGCCGAAGCCATCAGCCTGCTTGGCGACAAGGTGAAGGCGCGCGAGGTGGCTGCGGCTGCCGGTGTGCCCACCGTTCCGGGCAGCGACGGGCTGATTGGGGATATCGAGGCCGCCCGTGCCGTCACCGCCCGCACCGGCTTTCCGGTGATGATCAAAGCCGCAGCAGGCGGCGGCGGGCGCGGCATCCGCATTGCCGCCAGCATGGAAGAGTTCGAGCGTCAGTTTCCGCTTGCTTCCGCCGAGGCCAAGGCCGCCTTCGGCGATGGCGGGCTCTATATCGAGAAGGTGATCGAGCGCGCCCGGCATGTGGAAGTGCAGATCCTGGGCGACGGGGTGGACGCCATCCACCTGTTCGAGCGGGAGTGCTCATTGCAGCGCCGCCGCCAGAAGGTCTGGGAGGAAGCACCCTCCTGCAGCCTGCCGGCTGATATCCGCGATGCCCTGTGCGCCAGTGCTGTCGCGCTCGCAAAATCCGTCGGCTACAAGGGCGCTGGCACCGTCGAATATCTCTATGACGAGGACGCAGGCGCCTTCTATTTCATCGAGGTGAACACCCGCATTCAGGTGGAACACCCGGTGACCGAAATGATCACCGGCGTGGATCTGGTGCAGGAAATGATCCGCATTGCGGGCGGTGGAAAGCTGAGCCTGCGGCAGGAGGACATCCGCCTGTCGGGCCATGCCATCGAATGCCGCATCAATGCGGAAGACCCGGCCCGCAACTTCGTCCCCGGCCCCGGCACGATCTCCAGCCTCACCGTACCGGAGGGCGAGGGCATCCGCTTCGACACCATGCTCTACGAGGGCTACACGGTGCCGCCCTTCTACGATTCCCTGCTCGGCAAGCTGATCGTCCACGGCACGGACCGGGCGGCCTGCATGGCCCGGCTGGAACAGGCCCTCAAGGGCCTGAAGATCGGCGGGCTGGCCACCACCGTGCCGCTGCATCTGGCCCTGTGCCGCGATGACAGCGTGAAGACGGGCGCCGTTCACACACGTTTCCTGGAACCCTGGCTCGAAGAGAGCTTCCAGCCGGGCGCTGGACTTGAGGAGGTTGCGTAATGGCGATGCGTTACACATTCGGCGGTGACGAGCACCTCTTCGTGGAATGCAGCGAGGACATGTCCCTCGATGCCTTCTTCCAGTCCCTGTCCATGACCAATGGCATCCGTGATGCGGGCATCAGCGGCGTCACGGAAATCTGCCCGGCCAATGCCTCGTTTCAGGTGAAGTTCAATCCGGACGTGATCCATCCGGACGACCTCATGCGCGAGGTGAAGGCCATCGAGGCCGCCGCTGCCAAAGCCGAACCGGTGATCCGCACCCGCATCGTCGAGATCCCGGTGTTCTACAACGATCCCTGGACGCATGAGACGCTGATGCGTTTCCGCGAGCGCCATCAGGACCCAACAGGGACCGACCTCGACTATGCCGCCCGGATCAACGGCTATGACACGGTGAGCGATTTCATCACCGCCCATTCCGGCTCGCCCTGGTTCGTCTCCATGGTCGGCTTCGTCTCGGGCCTGCCCTTCATGTATCAGATGGTGGAGCGGCAGCGGCAGATCGAGGTGCCGAAATACCTGCGCCCGCGCACGGACACGCCCCGGCTGACCGTGGGCCATGGCGGCTGCTTCGGCTGCATCTATTCGGTGCGCGGCGCAGGCGGCTACCAGATGTTCGGCATCACGCCCATGCCGATCTATGACCCGGCGCAAGAGACGAGCTACCTCAAGGACTTCATGGTGTTCTTCCGCCCGGGCGACATCGTCAAGTTCAAGCCGGTGGACCGCGATGGCTATGACACGGCAGTGGAAGAGGTGGCCAAGGGGCACTTCACCCCGCCCGTCCGCGAGGTGAGCTTCGATCTCACCGAATTCAGCAAGGACATCGACGGCTACAACCAGAAACTGGAGGGCGTCCTCTATGGCGATTAAGGTTCTCCATCCCGGCCTTGCCACAACGGTTCAGGACCTCGGCCGCCCCGGATATTTCCATCTCGGCATTCCCATTGGCGGGGCCATGGACCGGCTGGCCATGCGGGCGGCCAACCTGCTGGTGGGCAATGACGAGGGCGCTGCCGGTCTTGAGGCCGTGTTCATCGGCCCCAAGCTGGAGTTCACCCGCGATGTGACCGTTGCCGTCACCGGTGCGGACATGCCGGTGAAGCTCGACGGCGAGGCCCGGCCCGGCTGGACTGCCTTTGCAGTCAAGGCCGGACAGGTGCTCAGCTTCGACTTCCTGAAATCCGGCGCCCGCATCTGCATCGCCGTGTCGGGCGGCATCGACGTGCCGCTGGCGCTCGGCAGCCGCTCGACCTATGCCATCGGCGCCCTCGGCGGCTTCAACGGCCGGGCGATTGCCGCCGGTGACGAGCTGCCGGTGGGAGACGCCGGAGCCAGCACGGACGGGCGGACCATTCCGGAAGACCTGCGCCGCAAGCCGGGCACCCCGGCACAGCTGCGCGTGCTGCCGGGGCTCTACTGGCACCGTATCACGGAAGAGGCGCAGCAAGCCTTCTTTGCCGACGAGTGGAAGGTGGCACCTGAGGCCGACCGCATGGGCTACCGCTTCCGCGGCGGACGCCCGCTTGATTTCGTACCGCGCCAGCCGCCCTTCGGCGCAGGCTCGGACCCGTCCAACATCGTCGACAGCTGCTACCCCTATGGCTCCATTCAGGTGCCCAGCGGCAGCGAGCCGATCATCCTGCACCGCGATGCGGTGTCGGGCGGCGGCTACTTCATGGTGGGCACGGTGATTTCGGCGGACATGGACCTCATCGGCCAGCTGCAGCCGAACACCCCCACCCGCTTTGTCCAGGTGGACATGGAGGGCGCCCTGAAAGCCCGCAGGGAACGGGCAGAGCTGATCGGCCGCATCAGGACGCTTTTCTGACTTCGCATAACAAAAACAAGACGCAACCTTTCAACCGGGGAAGACAACATGACACGCACTGCCTTCAAGGGGCTTTCGGCCTCAATGATCCTGCTTGCCTCGATGGCCCCGTCTCTGGCGGAGACCTGGTATCCCTATGATGCCACCGAGATCACCCCTGCCTTCTCGGCGGACGGCACGCCCTCTGACGTGCAATACACGCCGCTCGAAAAGGCCAGCCAGCCTTACAAGATCTGCGTCTCCTTCCCGCACATGAAGGATGCCTACTGGCTGGGCGTGGACTATGGCGTTGCCGAACAGGCGAAGGATCTCGGCGTCAAGATGACGCTCGTCGAAGCGGGCGGCTACACCGAGCTCGCCAAGCAGATCTCACAGATCGAGGATTGCGTCGCCGGCGGAGCGCAGGCGGTGGTGATCGGCGCCATCTCCTATGACGGGCTCAACAACCTCGTTTCGGAACTGGCGGCGAAGAACATTCCCGTCATCGATGTCGTCAACGGCATGTCCTCGCCCAAGCTGACGGCCAAGTCCCTCGTTTCCTTCTACACCATGGGCTTCGAGACCGGGAAATACCTTGCAGCCAAGCATCCGAAGGGCAGCGATCCGGTGAAGGTGGGCTGGTTCCCCGGTCCTGCGGGCGCCGGCTGGGTGGAAGCGGCCAACAAGGGCTTCATGGAGGCGGTCAAGGACTCCGGCCTCACCATTCTGGACCCCAAATATGGCGACACCGGCAAGGAAGCCCAGCTGAAGCTGGTGGAGGACGTGCTGCAGGCCGAACCGGACGTGCGCTACATCGCCGGAACCGCGGTCACCGCCGAAGCCGCACAGGGCCTCATCCGCGAGCGCGGGCTGCAGGGCAAGGTGGACCTTCTCGCTTTCTACATGACGCCGGGCGTCTATGAGGGCATCAAGCGCGGCTTCATCGCCGCCGCCCCCGCCGACTCCATGGTCATCCAGGGCCGCATCGCCATCGACCAGGCCGTCCGCGCCCTCGAAGGCAAGGAGCTGATCCAGCACGTCGGGCCGAAGATCTTCGTCGTGGACGGGGACAACATCGCCACCGTCTCCAAGACCAGCATCCTGCCCCCGGACGGCTTCAAGCCGGTGTTTACGGTGGAGTGATGCGGATGGTGAGGCGCCATTGGTGACATAGCGCCTCACCTCCCCTCAATGATCAGCGGATTTATACATCAGGTTCGAACTCCGCCCGCAATGACGCGTTTGCTTTCCGGGAAGACGCCAGCCGCCCCCCTCCCCCTGGTGGGGAGGGGTGAGGGGTGGGGGGGCTCTGAGCCTGCAACTATTTGAGAGATAGATACTTTCTTCAGAGGGCTAACAGGTGTTCGGGATCATTCGTCTCTGTACCCGGTGGAGACGCTCTCCCCCCACCCCTTACCCCTCCCCACGAGGGGGAGGGGGGCGGAGAAGCCCCGCCGGGGAAACAGGTTCCGCCACTGCCGCAACAGCCCGGAAGACACCACAGGCACAGTCCTGAAGGAGAATGGCAGATGTCCGTGAACCGGAAGCCGCTCGTCGAGATGACCGGGATTGCCAAGCATTATCCCGGTGTGAAAGCTCTTGATGGCGTGAATTTCACGCTGGAAGCGGGGGAAGTGCATGTGCTGTTCGGCGAGAACGGCGCGGGCAAGTCCACCCTCATCTCGATCCTGGCCGGGGTAAACCAGCCCAGCGCCGGAGAGATCCGCATTGACGGGGAGCCGGTGCATTTTGCAGGCGTGCGCGATGCACAGGCCGCCGGTGTCGGCGCGGTGTTTCAGGAATTTTCGCTCGTGCCCACCATGACGGTGGCCGAGAACATCTATCTGGGCGATGAGCCCCGGCGCGGCCCCTTCATCGACCGGCGCGCCATGCGGCGCGAGGCCCGCGCCCTCTTCACCCGCCTCGGCTTCGATGTGGACGTGAGCCGGCGGGTGCTGTCGCTCTCGCGCGCCGAGCAGCAGATGGTCGAAATCGCCAAGGCGTTGCACCGCAAGGCGCGCATTCTCATTCTGGACGAGCCCACCGCCTCCCTGACCGAGCGCGAGACGGAACGGCTCTTTGCCTTCATCCGCTCCGCCGTGGCGGAAGGCGTGGGTGTCGTCTACATCTCCCATCGCATCCAGGAATTTCAGGCCATCGCCAGCCGCATCACCGTGCTGCGCGACGGGCGGCTGATCGGCACGGTGGACGCCAAAGGCATCAGCGAAAAGGCGCTGGTGGAGATGATGACGGGCCGCCCGGTGGACGAGATCTACCCGGCCATCACCCGCGCCGCCGCGCCTGAACCCGTGCTCACCATCCGCGGCCTTCATGCCTGGGGTGTCGAGGGGGTGGATCTTGATATCCGGCAGGGCGAAGTTCTCGGTGTCGCCGGGCTGGTCGGTTCGGGCAAGTCCCGCTGCTTCCGCGCCATGCTGGGCCTCAACCGCATCGAGGCGGGCGAGGTGCGGCTGAAGGGCCGGGATGTGACGGGGCAGCCGGTGCGCCGCCTGCTGCGCGAAGGCATCTTCTACCTGCCCTCGGACCGCAAGAGCGAAGGCCTGGTGCTGGGCGCCACCACCCGCGACAACCTGAAACTGGCGCTGATGGACCGGGCGGACATGCGCAGCACCGCCGGTCTGCTCTCCCCCTCCCGCCTGTCGGCGGAGGCAGGCCGCATTGGCCGCAAGGTGGATCTGGCGGATGCCTATATGGGCCGCATGGTCTCCAGCCTCTCCGGCGGCAACCAGCAGAAGATCCTCTTCGGCAAGGGCTTTGCCGAAGACCGGGAGATCTACATCTTCGACGAGCCGACCGTCGGCGTCGACATGGGCACCCGCGCCGCGCTCTACCGCATCATCAAGCAGGTGGCGGAAGCGGGAAAGGCGGTCGTCGTCATCTCTTCCGACCTGCATGAAGTGATGCACCTCGCCCACCGGCTCATCGTCTTCTCGCAAGGGCGCATCTCCGCCGAATTTGATCAGACCCAGATTTCCGAAGAGGCGGTTCTGCGCGCCTTCTTCAGCAACGAAAGGCATGCCGCATGACGCTCGACGCCGGGACCGCCCCCATGGCGGCCAGAACGCTGCCCAGCCGCGCAGGCTCGCTTGCGCGGGAAACCTTCCTGCGCACCGGGGTTCTGCCCCTGTTCATGACCGCTGCCGTGGTGATCTTCACCCTCGCCTCGCCGCAGTTCCTGACGCTTGGCAACCTGACCAACGTCGCCCGCCAGTCGGTCTATCTGATCCTTGTGTCGCTGGGGCAGATGACGGTGCTCATCACCGGCGGCTTTGACCTTGCGGTCGGCACCGCCATCGCCATGACATCCGTGGTCTCGGCCATGATGATGGTGCATCTGGCCGGCATCTTCCCCGATGCCGGCTGGCTGGTGATCCTGCCCGGCCTTCTCGCCGGCCTTGCTGCCGCGCTGGCCATTGGTGCCGTCAACGGCTTTGGCGTCGCAAAATTCGGCGTCTCGCCCTTCATCATGACGCTGGGCGTTCAATCGGCCGGAGCGGGCGCCGCCCTGTTTCTGACCGGCGGCGTTCCGGTCGGCAACCTGCCCTATGAGTTCGGCGACCTCTTCGGCTTCGGCCGGGTGGCGGGCGTTCCCGTGCCGGTGCTGGTGGCACTCGTTGCCATTGCGGTGATGTGGGTGCTGATGAACCGCACCCGCACGGGCGCGCGCATCTATGCCATCGGCGGCAACATCAAGGCGGCGCAGCTGTCCGGCATCAACACGGCGCGTACGCTCTTCATCGCCTATCTCATCTGCGCCGCCCTTGCCTCCATTGCCGGCATCCTGCTGACGGCCCGGGTGGAAAGCGGCGAGACCAATCTGGGCGGGACGATTGCCATGGAATCCATCGCCGCCTGCGTCATCGCCGGGGTGTCGCTGCGCGGCGGCATCGGCCGGGTGGAGAATGTGGTGCTGGGCGCCTTTTTCATCGTGCTGGTGCAGAACGGCATGAACATCATGCAGATCGGCTCCTACATGCAGATGGTCCTGCTGGGCGGGCTGCTCATCCTTGCCGTGGTGGCGGACCAGTACCGCTACCGCATGCTGACCGGCGGGCGGTAACACCCGTTCGGGAAGGGAGGGGGCGGCACCACCCACCACCGCACTGGCCGCTCCCTCCCGGCCTCCCTGCTGATTGATCTGCCTCATACCAAAGCTTTCGATGCTGACGCATCACGCCTTGAAAATGCTCAAGCGCCGCACCGGCTTAACCAGTTCTCGATGAGTCGAGCTCATCGAGAACTGGTATCAGAACGACGCCGGAGTGTTGACCCACAGGAGCACGGTTTCGCCGCCGCTGAGATTGCGCCAGGAATGCGGGCGGCGGCTTTCGAAATAGAAGGAATCGCCCGCCTGCAAGGTGATGAAGCGGTCCTGCTCCAGAATGATTTCCAGCGCCCCGGACAGCACATGGACGAATTCCTCGCCCTCATGCGCATAGGCGCCTTCGCTCGACGCGCCGGGGGCGAGCACGAAGCGGTGGCACTCCATCTGGAACGGCCCTTCCGCCAGCACCTGCACCACCACACCGGAGGCCGTCGGCGGCCAGCTGGCCCAGGTGCCGCTGCGCACCAGTGACTCGCCCGTGCTGTTGCCTTCAGTGCCCGTAAGAGCTGCCAGCGTGGTGCCGAAATGCCCGGCCAGATCGCGCAGCGCCTTCAACGACAACCCCTGCGAGGTGCGCTCGAAGGTGGACAGCACGGAAGACGACACGCCAATGGCCGCGCTGACCTGTCCGAGCGTCTGCCCGGCCTCACGCCGCAGATGGCGGAACTTCGGCCCCAGTTGCGGCACAGCGGCACGGCGGGCGGCCTTGCGCTGCCGGGATGGCTTGCCAACTGTTTCCGCCAGCCCCTCGCGGATGGCTGCCGGATTGATCCCCTTTTCCTGCCGCAGCCAGCTGATCTTCTTCAGCTGCTCCACATGGGCCTCGCTGTAGAGCCGCTGGCCCTTGTCCGTTCGCAGCGGCTCGATCAGGCCCTGGCTCTCCCACAGCCGCAGCGTGGAGGCGGACACACCGGCCATGCGCGCCGCTTCGGCGATCTTGAAACGCACCGGTTCTGTCATGGCCTTGCGCCGCTCCGCTGTTCCGAATCTTCAAGGCACTCATACCAACTCTCGATGGGCTTGACTCATCGAGAGTTGATCAAGCCCGTGCGGCGCCTGAGCCTTGTCAAGGCGTGATGCGTCAGCATCTCAGAGCCTTGGTATAAAAAGTGGCACAGGCGGGATTGCAACTCTACAGAAAAAATGTAGAGTTTTATTTCGGTGATGCGGGCCGGCATTTTTCACGAGGTCCGCCCTGTCTGGAGATGAAGATGCAGAATTCTCAGATCGCGGCCCGGCGGGCTGCTGCCATTTCGCGCGGCGTCGGCGTGACGACGCAGGTCTATGCCCACAAGGCCGAGAATGCCGAGATCTGGGATGTGGAGGGCCGCCGCTACATCGACTTTGCCGCAGGCATCGCCGTGGTAAACACCGGCCACCGGCACCCCAAGGTGATCGAGGCCGTGAAGGCGCAGCTCGACAGCTTCACCCACACCTGCCACCAGGTCGTGCCCTACGAGAACTATGTGGCACTGGCCGAAAAGCTGAATGCCGCCGTGCCCGGCGACTTTGCCAAGAAGACCATCTTCGTCACCACCGGCGCCGAGGCGGTGGAAAATGCCGTCAAGATTGCCCGCGCCGCCACGAACCGGCCCGCCGTCATCGCCTTCACCGGCGGCTTCCATGGCCGCACCTTCATGGGCATGACGCTGACCGGCAAGGTGCAGCCCTACAAGGCCGGCTTCGGCGCCATGATGCCGGACGTGTTCCACGTGCCCTTCCCCGTCGAGCTGCATGGCGTATCCATCGAGGATTCGCTCTCCGTACTCGAGAAGCTGTTCAAGGCAGCCGTGGACCCGGCGCGCGTTGCCGCCTTCATCGTCGAGCCCGTGCAGGGCGAAGGCGGCTTCTATGAAGTGCCGCACGCCTTCATGGAGAAGCTGCAGGAGATCGCCCGCAAGCACGGCATCCTGCTGATTGCCGACGAAGTGCAGACCGGCTTTGCCCGCACCGGCAAACTCTTCGCCATGGAGCATTACGGCGTCGTGCCGGACATCACCACCATGGCCAAGGGCCTTGGCGGCGGTTTCCCGATTGCCGCCGTTACAGGCCGCGCCGAGATCATGGATGCCCCTGCCCCCGGCGGCCTTGGCGGCACCTATGGCGGCAACCCGATTGGCGTTGCCGCAGGTCTTGCCGTGCTCGAAGTGATCGAGGAAGAGGGCCTGTGCGAGCGCGCCCTCAGCCTTGGCAACAGGCTGAAGCAGCGCCTCTCCGGCCTTGCCGCCAGCGTGCCGCAGATCGCCGATGTGCGCGGCCCCGGCTTCATGAATGCGGTGGAGTTCAACATTCCGGGAACCTCGACCCCGGACCCGGAGTTCACCAACAGGGTGCGCGAGAAGGCGCTGGAGCGCGGCTTGATCCTTCTCACCTGCGGCGTCTACGGTAACGTCATCCGTTTCCTTGCGCCCGTCACCATTCCCGATGATGTGTTCAGCGAGGCGCTGGACATTCTCGAAGCCGCGCTTCTCGGCGCGAAGGAAGGCTGAACCATGACGATTTCCACCTCTCTCCTGTCCCGCCTGAAGGACGCTTCGCTCGTCACGGACAAGGCCTATATCAACGGCTCCTGGCGCTCGGCCAGCGAAAGCGGCGCCACCTTCGAGGTCACCAATCCGGCCAATGGCGAAGTGATCGCCACCCTGCCGGATATGGGCCGCGAGGAAACCGCGCAGGCGATCGACGCCGCCCATGCCGCGCAGGTTGCCTGGGCGGCCCGCACGGGCAAGGACCGCGCGGCCGTGCTGCGCAAGCTCTTCGACCTGATGGTCGCCAACGCCGATGATCTTGCCACCATCCTGACCATGGAAATGGGCAAGCCGCTGGCCGAAGCGCGCGGCGAAATCCTCTATGGCGCCTCCTACATGGAGTGGTTCGCCGAAGAGGCCAAGCGCGTCTATGGCGACACCATCCCCGGCCACCAGCCGGACAAGCGCATCATCATCATCCGCCAGCCGGTGGGTGTGGTGGCGGCCATCACCCCGTGGAACTTCCCCAATGCGATGCTGGCGCGCAAGCTTGCCCCGGCGCTGGCAGCTGGCTGCGCCATGGTCTCCAAACCTGCCGCCGAAACGCCGCTGTCCGCCCTTGCCCTCGCCGTTCTGGCCGAGCGCGCGGGCCTGCCCGCCGGCCTCTACAACGTGATCCTGGGCACCGATGCGCCCGCCATCGGCCAGGAATTCACCAGCAACGCCAAGGTGCGCAAGCTCACCTTCACCGGCTCCACCGAGGTTGGCCGCATCCTGATGCGTCAGGGCGCGGACAACATCATGAAGCTGGGGCTGGAGCTGGGCGGCAACGCGCCCTTCATCGTCTTCGAGGACGCCGACCTGGATGCCGCCGTCGAAGGCGCCATGGTCTCGAAATACCGCAACAACGGCCAGACCTGCGTCTGCGCCAACCGCATCTATGTGCATGCGGATGTCTATGACGCCTTCGCCGAAAAGCTGGCGGCCAAAGTTTCGGCCATGAAGGTGGGCGACGGTTTCGAGGACGGGGTGAATGCCGGTCCGCTGATCGACGATGCTGCCCTCGCCAAGGTCAACGACCACATCGCCGACGCCACCTCCAAGGGCGCCAAGGTGATGCTGGGCGGCAAGGCCCACACGCGCGGCGGCCTGTTCTTCGAACCGACGGTGCTGACGGACGTGACGCCGGCCATGAAGATCGCCCGTGAGGAGACCTTCGGCCCCGTCGCCCCGCTCTTCCGCTTCAAGACCGAGGCGGACGTGATCGCCATGGCCAACAACACGGAATTCGGCCTCGCCTCCTATTTCTACTCGCGCGATGTGTCGAAGATCTTCCGCGTCGCCGAGGCTCTGGAATACGGCATGGTCGGCATCAACACCGGCCTCATCTCCACCGAAGTCGCCCCCTTCGGCGGCATCAAACAGTCCGGCCAGGGCCGCGAGGGCTCCCGCTACGGCCTCGAGGACTACACCGAGATGAAATACCTCTGCCTCAGCATCTGAGGACAGGAGCAGACTGAAGCACAAATCCCCCGGGGCGGGCACGCTCCGGGGGATTTTGTTTTTCCAGGCGGTTTAAGTCCGGATGCTCCCTGTTCAGCCCCCTCGGCGGGGGCACTGTCGATAAAAACGGGGCCACCGAAAGTGCTCTAGCTTGAGCTCTCGCCGCTCCGGTAGATCAGAATGTCGCCGGGCTGACATTCCAGCACCTCGCAGATCCGTTCCAGAGTTTCGAAACGGACACCCTTGACCTTGCCGGACTTGAGCAGGGACACGTTCTGCTCGGTGATACCGATCTTCTCGGCCAGTTCCTTTGACCGCATCTTGCGGCGGGCGAGCATGACGTCGAGTTCTATGATGATGGGCATACCGGAAGCCTCAGACGAACTGCTGGTTTTCTTCATGCGCGAGGGCAGCCTCGCGCATCACCCATCCGAGCAGAAGCACAAGCGCGCCCAGAACCAGGAACAGGATCTGCCCGGCTTCCAGCGAGAGTGAAATCTGTTTCTCGCCTTCCGGCAGGTCAAAGGTCATCAACACCGAACTGACTGGATCGAAAACGAAATCCATCGCCCCGAGGACGAGCAGCCACCTGCCGCTCTGCACGATAATGGACAAGGTGCGGCTTGAGAAAAAGTCCAGCTCGGCAAGACGGGCGAAGAGCTGGCGCAGCTTCCACAGCAGCATCAGCACAGCTTCAATGAGGATGACCAGCAACAGCGTGATGCCGATGCGCTGAGGCAGGCTGATCTCAAGAATGACGCGTGAAACGCCGCCGATATCGACCGTTTCCTCCGGGCCGTATCCCAGCAGCCCCGGTGCCAGCAGCACCACGCAGACCAGCAGGCCGAACAGGGCGGTGATAGATGCGAGACCGGTCAGAAGCCACTTCATGCCTCCGGAAAAAGACTGGATGCGATGCAGGCGGTGCGCCTGATCGTCACTGGTCCTGAACAGGGAATGAAAGATGCCGGATGCCATGGGAAACGTCCTGATAGGGGCTACTGGGTTCAGTAGTACCGCCCATGCCGGCACCCCGCAATGAGAAAACAATGCGATTGACAAAAAAATATAATTCATTCATTTGAAAATTATCGCATAACGATAAAAAATTGATCTGATCCGTAGTCCTGGCCCGGGAATTCGACTGCCACCCGGCAGCCCGCCGGCCGGATGATGATCGCCTGGAGCAGAGCCCCATGAGTCTTTCCGCTGTTCCCACCGAGCGCCCCTGCAGCCGCCGCGCTCTATGCGCCATCGCCGCTGCGCTTCTGTCGATTGGACTGTTCACCGCGGCAGTTCTGGCTGCTGGTCCCCACAGAACGCTGCCGGAAACGGCACACGAGGGTGCCGGATGCCCTGAGATCTGCCCCGGCGGCTTGTGCTGGATCCGTCTTTAGGGGCGCCTGCCAACGAAAATCCAAAATAATGCTGTTGACAAAAAAATTAGAATTAAGCATCTAAAAATTATCGCCTAACAGCAATTTTTCACGCAGAAGGCGATATGATTGAAGTCCCCCTTCCGCCGCCGGTGAAACTGCCGGCGTTGCGGCGATCAACCGGAGCAGAACTCTCCATGCGTTTTTCCTTTGTTTCCCTGAACCGCTCTGCCGCCCGCACCGGAGTGCGCGGCCTTGCCGCGGCGATTGTCTGCTCGGCTGCATTGCCAGCCTTCGCCGCCGATATGCCCGGCAGCCTGCCGGACTATGAGAACGTCAGCTCGCATGAGCGCAAAAAGCCGTTGTTTGCCGGCAGCTACATGGGCCTTGAGGCCGGTGTGTCCGGTAATACCGACAGGAGCAAGGGCAGCGGCAAGAAATCCTCGTCGCGGATGGACGCGGCCTTTGGTCTGTTCGGCGGCTACAACTGGCAGATGGGCAGCGCCATCGCCGGTGTCGAAGGTTCGGCCACCTATCTCGGCAACAAGAAGACAGCGGCGGGAACCGGTGCGCTCAGCGGCGTACGCTCCCATTCGCCCTGGGCGGCGGACATCAAGGGCCGCGTCGGCATGCCGGTGGGCCAGTTCATGCCCTATCTGTCGGCCGGTGTTGCCCTGACGCAGCACACCCATCAGATGCAGGGCTTCAAGGACAAGAAGTCTGTTGCCGTAAGGCCGGTGGTCGGTGGCGGTCTGGAAATGGCCATGACTGACAACATGCGCCTGCGCGCCGACTACACGCTGACGATGGGCAGCAACAAGAAGCAGTCCTTCGGCTCCACCACCTTCAAGGAAAGCTCCACCAATCACCGTCTGATGTTTGGCTCCTCCTACGCCTTCTGATCCCCTCTGGAAGGTAAAAGACGCGCCAGACCGGGCCGCCGCTCCTGCGGCGGCCCGTTGTTTTTGCTGCGATTTTCTGCAGACGCCAGCAGCCCGCCGCAGGTCTTTGGTGCGGTCAGCGCCATTTTTCCCTTGATCTCAACAAACCATCGGCCTATTTGCCTTTCGTCCGCACTGGTGCAGCTGCGGGCCTATCTGACAATCGAGAGAACCATGGACGGCTATTCTAGTCGTGGCGTCCTGAAGCGGGCGCCACTCCAGACAGAACAGATCGCTCCCGGCAAGGGCCGGGTGACCGGCGGCGTCCACGCCTGAGGGCGGCCCCGTTCACCTCTTCCCCCGCCGTGAGGGGTCGCAGGAGGTGAACATGAACAAGCTCATCTTGTTTCCGCAGGCTGGCCGGCTTCCGCCGGAGCGTGCGATTTTCCCAGCAGCAAAGGCACAGGCCAGCCATTTCCGGCCTGACGTGCGGCAAGGTGCACGGCCTGTCTCCGGCCGCCAGCTGATCTGCCGCTGGTCTGTCCCCCATTCAAACGGCAAGCTCTGCTGCCGCTGGACCACCGAGGACCCGGCGGCAGACGACGGCGCAAGCATGCAATCTGCACGATTGCCGCTTGCACTGCGCCAGCCTCGCCTTACCGGCTGCCTGCGGGCAGCCTGAACCCAGACCGGAGCACTCCCATGGACGACCGACCTAGACGTTGGGCCGCGCGGCATTCGTGCCCCGTGGCCATGCCCCTCAAGCCCATTCCAACTGCCCGCCGGCGTCTGATCCTGCCACCTCGTTGATGGCGGGTCCTCCGCCGGTGGCCGCCTGACCATCGACGGAGTAATGACCATGACCACCCTCATCACTGCCGCTGCCTTCCGCAGCTTCCTTGACCGCAAGGACACCGGCTCCATCAAGGCCGCGCTTGCCGACCGGCATCCGGCAGATATCGCCGCCGTGACCGCAAGCCTCGCCCCGGAGGAGATCACGCAGATCCTGCTGCTTCTGCCCGAACGGCGCGAGGCGGAGGTTTTCGGCTATTTCGAGCCCGCCATCCAGGTGGCGGTTGCCGGTCAGCTGAGCCGGTCCGGTCTGGCCCGGCTTGTCACGGCCATGTCGCATGACGAGCGCGCCGACCTTTTCAACCGGCTGACGCCAGATCAGCAGCAGGCGCTGCTGCCCGGGATCGCCCATGCCGAGCGCGAGGATATCCGCAAGCTGGCCTCCTATCCCGAAGGCACGGCCGGCTCGATCATGACCTCCGACTATGCAACGCTGACGCCGGATCTCACCGTCCGCGAGGCCATCGACCGGCTGCGGCAGGAGGCGCCCGACCGGGAGACAATCTACGAGGCCTATGTGGTCGATGACCAGCGCCAGCTGACCGGTGTCGTGTCCCTGCGCGATCTGCTCCTCGCCCGCGACGAGGTGCAGGTGTCCGGCATCATGCGCAAGGGGGTGATCTTCGCCCATGTGCAGGACAAGCGCGACAGCGTGGTGCAGAAGATTGCCGATTACGACCTGCTGGCGCTGCCCATTGTCAATGGCGGCGATGCGCTCGCCGGCATTGTCACCGTCGATGACGCCATGGATGCCGCCGAGGCCCAGCGCGGGCGCCGGGTGCTGCAGTTCGGCGGCAACGTCGCTCCCGGCGGCGGTCCTGACCTCGATCTCAGGGCCTCCAGCTTTCTGGAGATGTTCAAGGTCCGCTCTTTCTGGCTGATCATGCTGACTGTCTTTGGCGTGATCACCAGCACCTTCGTCGCCGCTCAGGAGGAGATCCTGAGCCAGGCCATCGTTCTGGCAGCCTTCATTGCTCCAATCGTCGACATGGGCGGCAATACGGGCAGCCAGTCCGCAACGCTGGTCATCCGCGCCATGGCGCTTGGCGACCTCAAGCTGCGCTGGCGGGACATCTGGTTCGTGATCAAGCGCGAAATCCCCGTGGCGCTGACGCTCGGCGTTATCATTGCCCTGCTTGAGGCCGTGCTGGCCTATTTCAGCAAGGGCGTGGGAGGTGATGTGCTGCTGGTGGTTGGCCTGTCCATGGCCGCCTGCACCGTGCTGGGCGGGCTGATCGGCGCGCTCCTGCCGTTTGCCGCACGCCGCATCGGCACGGATCCGGCCACGCTGAGCTCGCCGATGATCACCTCGATCATGGATCTGCTCGGCGTCTTCATCTACTTCGGCCTCGCCTATGCCTTCCTCGGGCATCTGTTGGCCGGCTGATGGGCCCGCAAGACAGCGGCTGCGGACAGCGCTCGCGTTCCGGACACCTGGCTCCTTGGGACAGGCCGGAGCGCGGGCGCTGCCCGGCTGCAGGTTCATGAGCCGAAGGAGGCCCGGAGATGACCAGAGAGAACCAGCGCCCGTGGCTGAGAGCTTTATGTGAAGAAACCCGTTATCTCGCGATCCGCCGCCTGCTTCAGCTCGCAGGCGCAGCACTGACTGTCACAATGCGTCTTTATCGTGCCGGACTGGTTTCGCCCGCCGGGGTCAGGACAGGTTTCAGTCTTGCCGGCAAGGCGCAGCGCGCCGCCATCCTCCTGCTGCGCGTGGGACGGCGGCGCAACCGGAACAAGAACAAGGGAGACAAATTACATGACGATGGCGATCGAAGCCGCAGCTCTCCACCTGACCGCGGCCATGCTGCTGGGAGCTGCCATCGGTTTTGAACGGCAATGGCGCCAGCGGCTTGCCGGGCTGCGGACCAACACCCTTGTTGCGCTTGGGGCGGCGAGTTTCGTCGTCTTCTCGACGGTTGTTCCCGGCGATGCCAGCCCCACACGGGTTGCCGCCCAGGTCGTCTCCGGAATCGGCTTCCTCGGCGCGGGCATCATCTTCAGAGAGGGCCTTAACGTGCGCGGGCTGAACACGGCCGCCACCTTGTGGTGCTCGGCCTCCGTCGGGGTTCTCGCCGGAGCCGGTGCCCTCGCCTATGCCGCCGTCGTCACCGGGCTGGTCATCACCGTCAACCTGCTCCTGCGGCCGCTGGTCTTCCGCATCAACCGGCAGCCCCTGTCTTCGACGGAACTGGACTTCGGCTACAGGATCAGCATTGTCTGCCGCGGAGATCAGGAGGCCCATGTCCGGGCCTTGTTGCTGCAGGGGCTTGCGGCCAGCGCCATGCATCTGCGCCAGCTGGACAGCAGCAACATCGAAGACAGTGACCGGGTCGAGATCGAAGCAACCGTCCACGCCGACAGCCGGACGGACAAGGCCGTCGAACAGATCGTCGGCCGTCTCAGCCTCGAGCCATCAGTCACCGCAGCAAGATGGCGGGTGGAGGCTTTAAGCGACTGATGATCCCGCCCGGCACCTGCGAATGAGCGCCCGATGCGGCGCTCAATAGGCGATCCTGGCGACGGCGCGCAGTTCGTCCGCCGTTGCAGAACGAAAGCCGAAGAACTCAAGATAGGCGGGGATCTGCTCGAAAAGCATGTCCGTGCCAACCTGAAACTGGCAGCCGCGCTCGCGGGCCGCGGCAAGGAACGGGGTGATCTCGGTTTTCATCACCACCTCGCCGACAAAGGCCGACGGGTCGATGCGAGACACATCCACCGGCAGCGGATCTCCCTCTTTCATGCCGAGCGGCGTCGCATTGACCACCAGATCGTATCCGGCCGGATCGTTCGAGCCGGTGTTGACAGCAAGGCCGGGATAGGCCTGCCGCAGACGCGCCGCCAGCCCCAGCATCGACGGCTCAAAACCGTCGAACAGGGACAGCTGGGCAACACCCGCCTTGGCCAGGGATGCCGCGATCGCCGATCCAACGCCGCCCGAGCCCACGACCAGGGCCGCTTTGCCCGAAAGCTCCCGGCCTTTGCGCAGCACACCCCGGACAAAGCCTTCCCCGTCGAACATGTCGCCCACCAGCCTGCCATCGGGATCCAGCCGGATCGCATTGCACGCCCCGGCGACCTGTGCCGTCGTTGACGCCTCGTCAAGCAGCGCCATCGTCGTGACCTTGTGGGGCATGGTCACCAGAGCCCCGTGAATGTTCGACAGGCGGAAGACAAGCCTCAGGAATTCGGTGTAGTCCTCCGCCTTGCAGCCCATCGGAACCACGACGGCATCAATGCCATGCTGCTCGAAAAACGGGTTGTAGATCATGGGAGCCCGGAAGGAACCGGTCGGGTATCCGAGATGGACGATCAGTTTGGTATTGCCCGAGATCACGTTTCACCTTTTTGTTTCGCCATAATCCTGGAGCAGTTTCGTTAAAAGCTGCGCCGCCGGAAGTGCTCTATCTCTTTGTTCTCCCGCAATTGCGGGGGGCTAATACCAAGACGCTGAGATGCTGACGCATCACGCCTTGAAATTGCTCAGGCGCCGCACCGGCTTATACCTGACACATTCTAGCCCTCGTAACCCGTCAGGCGCGGCAGGAAGAGAACGATGTCGGGGATCAGTATCATCGCCAGAAGCGCGGCGAGGAGAACCACCAGAAACGGCACCACGTCACGAATGATGTCGCGCAGCGGAATGCCCGTGACCGCATTGATGACAAACAGCAGGATCCCATAAGGCGGTGTGATCAGGCCGATCATGCAGTTCACGACGATCACGACCCCGAAATGCACCAGATCGATCCCCAGAAGGTTGCAGGCCGGAATGAACAGGGGAACGATAACCAGGATGATCGTGGTGGCGTCCAGCAGACAGCCCAGCACGAGCACCAGCGCGCTCACCGCCAGCAGGAATGTCAAGGGTGAGACGTCGACGTCCACGAGGTGGGCGGCCAGCGCTGCGGGAATGTTCTCCGATGCGACGATATAGTTCAGGATCAAGGCGCCGCCGATGACGATACCGACAGCCGCCGACGACCGCGCACTTTCCACCAGGATCATGTACAGCGTCTTCATCCGCAGCGAGCGGTAGAAGACGGCCGACAGCAGCAGCGCGTAGGCGGCGGCAACGGCTGCGGCCTCGGTTGGTGTCGTGACACCGCCATAGATCCCGTAAAGGAGGATCGCCGGCATCAGCAAGGCGGGAAAGGCCCGGCCCGTCACTCTTGGCAGATCACGGAACGGCACCGGTGCCTCGGTGGCGAAACCACGGCGGTGCGAGATCCAGGAATTCATCGCCATCAGCACGGCGCCCATGAGCAATCCGGGCAGAATGCCGCCGAGAAACAACGCTCCGACGGAAGCATTCGAGACCAGAGCGTACAGCACCATCGGGATGGAGGGCGGAATGATCGGGCCGATTGTGGCCGAGGCGGCTGTGATGGCTGCGGCATAGCCTGCAGGAAAGCGGCCATCCTTGCGCATCATGCCGATGATGATCTTGCCGATGCCTGCCGCATCGGCCACCGCCGATCCGGACATTCCGGAGAATATGAGCGACGCCATGACGTTGACATGGCCCAGCCCTCCCTTGAAGCGGCCGACGGTGGCGATGCAGAAGTTCAGCAGCCGGTCCGAAATCGTCCCCGCATTCATGATGTTCGCGGCGACAATGAAGAGCGGCACGGCGAGCAGCAGGAAGCTCTGGTAGATGCCGTCCGTCAGTGTCTTGCCGACGATGCCGATGGAAGCTCCCGCCGCCAGCATGTAGGCCATCGAGGCCACGATGATCGCATAGGCGATCGGGATGCCGATCCCGGACAGGAGAAAGAGGGCACCCACCATGATCAAGAGATCGAAACTCATTGTTCCTTCTCCGCGCGAACCGGCTCTTCATAGGGAGGCATGTGAAGCTCACGATCAGCGCCGGGGCGGAGGCAGTCCCAGGCGCGCAGGACATAGCGCAGACCAACAGCCGCGAGGAAGACGAAGTAGATCGAGTACACAGGCAGCATCTTCACCGGCAGGGTCGCCGAGGATTTCAGCCGCAACAGCTTCATCCTGTCATAGGTTGGCCCGATCGATGACCAGAGAGCTGCGGCGATGATCAGCGCGCCGGTGACCGCCAGAACCGTGCGGGTTTTCCGGCCCGCCATGTTGTAGATGATGTCGAAAGTGACGTGGTCACTATCCCGGACGACGAAGGCGATCCCCCAGAAGATCGTCCAGAGCCAGAGCACGAGGATGAACTCGACGGTCCAGCCGAAGGAAGAAGCATCAATGGCATTGCCAAAGGTCGAGACGAACCATTGCGAGCCAACCGCGTAGCGCACGAAAATCTGCAAGATGAACGTGCCGAAAATGGCGGCCATCATCAGCGCGGAAACTCCTTCGGCTATGTTACGGAGTGTGCTGATCACAGCCTTCATTGCGCCCCCTCCTGCTACCAAGGCCATGAGATGCTGCCGCATCAGCCTTGAAACCGCTCATGCGCCGCACGGGCATGAGCAACGCTGAATGAGTCAAACCTTGCTCTTCTGAGCCGGCATCACGCGGCGGTCAGCGTGACGCGCGCGGGTTGCTCCGGTTCCGGAACCACCGGCGCAGCGCAGGATGCGTTGCGCCGGTTTCAGGCGGCTCAGTTGCCGAGAGCGTTGACAGCGTCCAGGACGCCTTCCGGCCAGTTGGCGGCAAAGACACTGCTCAGATAGGCCAATTGCACCGCGCTGCGGAATGCGGCGACATCGGGCTCGTAGATATCCATCCCCTTGTCCTTGAGGAAGGTCACCAGCTCTTCTTCCTTGGCAAGCTGCGCAGCCCGGCCACTGTCGGCAGCGGCAACGGCAGCCGCGGTAACCGCTGCCTGCTGTTCCGCGGTCATTGCGTTGTAAACTTCCGCCGAGATGGCAATGAAGTTCCAGTCCACCAGGTGGGATGTCAGAACGATCTGCCTGGTGACCTCGTAGAACTTGGCGTCGACCACGGTTGGCAGCGGGTTGTCCTGGCCGTCAACGGCGCCGGTCTGCAGCGCGGTATAGACCTCGGTGAAGGCCATCGGGACCGGGTTTACGCCAAGCGCGCGGCCAAGGAACTGCCATGCATCAGAGCCCGGCATCCGCAGGTTGACGCCGGCCAGTTCGGCGGGGGTCTTCACATCAATTTCCGAACGGGGCTGGCGCAGGTTCACCTGGCGGCGCCCGAGATACATCGGCGCCAGCAACCGGATGCCAAGCTCGCTCTCGACCTTCTGCTTGAAAGGATCCATCAGCGGATCGTTGAAGACCCGGACCTGATGTTCAGCACTCTGCAGCACATACCCGGCCGCGAAGATCGACCATTCGGGGAAGAACGCCGCCAGCTCCTGTGCAGAGGTGATCGACATTTCGAGATCGCCGACGGCGATCGCCTCGAGTTCCGTCCCTTGCGCGAACAAGGTGCCGTTCCAGTGCGGCTCGAAGGCCGCAAATCCGGCAACGGCCGGACCGAAGACATTGATCATCGCGACAGCGCGCTGGTCAGTCTCCGAGTTCACAGCGGAAAGCCGAAGCCGGATTTTGTCCTGGGCGAATGCACCGGTGGCACTGACTGCGAGCACCGTGGCGGCCGCAAGAAGGGCGCGGCGCGTGATGGCAAAAAACATTCTGGTCCTCCCTCGGGTCAACGGCCCCGCTCTCACTCCTTAAGCGGACGAACCCATGAAGGGTTTCGTATCACTCCAGATCGATACAATCAATTAAAATCGATTTTCTGACCGATTATGGTTTTTCTCTTTACAGCCTTTTCCGGCCGCGATATCGTCGCGTTGATGAGGACCGCACCCATGTCAGTCTTGGATTTCAACGTAAAATCAACGGGTAAGCCCACCATCGCGGGGCAGATCGAGGCGCAGCTGCGCCACGACATCCTGCATGGCATTCTGGCTCCGGGCGCCAAATTGAATCTCGACAAGCTCCGGATTGCGATGGGTGTTGGATTGTCCCCCCTGCGCGAGGCCGTCACCCGGCTGGTCACGGAAGGGCTGATCGAAGCCGAGGCGCAGCGCGGCTATACCGTCACGCCGATCTCGGTCGCCAATCTCGACGAGGTCTGCGCCTTGCGGCTCGAACTTGAGCCTTACGCCCTGCGAAAATCCATCGAAAAGGGCGGTCTCGACTGGGAGGCCGCCGTCATGGGCGCCCTGTACCGCCTGAACAAGACCAGCCGGATCCCCGGCGACCCGGGCAGCCTTGCCAATTGGGAGGCTGCAAACAACGCCTTTCACCTGACGTTGATCGAGTGCTGCGGCATGCCGCTGCTAATCAAGATGTACAAGTCGCTTGTCAGCATGAATGACCGTTACAGGCACATCTATCTGAAGGCGGTTGCGGTTCAGCGCGACGTGATCGATGAACACACCGCCATTGCGGAGGCTGCCGTCGAACGTCGCGCGGACGATGCCGCCGCCTTGCTGATCAGGCACATCGAGCGCTCAACCAACAACCTGCGGCGCCTTATCTCCGATGAACTGCCGGCGGTTCCGCTGTGACCCGCCCGATCGGTCTGGGACATTTCACCTTTCTCGACCTGCCGCCAGCCGAACTGGTCCGGCTGGCACGGCGGTCCGGTTTCGGTTTCGTCGGCCTGCGTTTCCACCCGGTCACTCCCGGAGCGCTGAACTGGCTGCCCGATGCGCCCGGTCTGCGCGAACTGGCGCGCGTCATGGATGGCGAGGGCATCGGCCTCTACGACATCGAGACGGTCGTCATCGACGAGACGCTTGAGCCGGAGAGCCTGATTCCGGCGATGGAGGCGGCCAAAGCTCTCGGAGCCAAGCGCGTCAATGTTTGCGCGGATGTCTTTCCCGCACTTGCGGAGACCTTTGCAAGGATAAGCGCCCTGGCCACCGCACGCGGGCTGGGTCTAGACCTTGAATGCATGGCATGGCGCGGGATCAACACGCCGCGCGCCTGTCTTGATCTGATTGCGGCCTCAGGCGCCACCGGTGCGGCCTATCTGGCCGATGCGCTGCACCATTCGCGCTGCGGCGGCGTCCCCACGGACATAACCGCCATGCCGGCAGGCATGGTTGTTTCCGCGCAGCTCTGCGACGCGCCTGCCACCGCCCCGTCCGGCAACAGCGCGCTTCTGGCTGAAGCACGCGGCGGACGCCTTCTCCCCGGCGAGGGCGGGCTGGATCTTGCCGGGTTCGTACGGGCGCTGCCGGCCGCGGCGGCCGTCTCCGTCGAAATTCCTTCTGCCAGCGATGCACGCCCGCCGCTTGAGCGCGCCCGCGCCATCTTTTCCGCGGCCTCTGCCCTCTTCGCACCGGAGACAGCATGAAGACCATCCTTGTCCTTAACGGTCCCAATCTGAACCTTCTCGGCAAGCGCCAGCCCGAGATCTACGGGCGCGAAACGCTCGCTGATGTCGAACGCCTGTGCAATGCCGCCTGTGCGGACGGGTTTCGCATCCGCCTGCTTCAGTCCAACCACGAGGGCCAGCTGATCGACTGGATTCACGAAGCCCGCGAGACAACCTGCGGGCTGGTCTTCAATCCTGCTGCGTTCACGCATACCTCGATCGCGATTCTGGATGCGCTCAACACCTACGAGCCGCCAGTGATCGAGGTCCACATCAGCCAGGTGCACAAGCGCGAGGCCTTCCGGCACCACTCCTATGTATCGCTTCGCGCCGATGGGGTGATCGCAGGCCTCGGCCTTGAAGGCTACGCCGCCGGTGTGCGCCGGGTCTGCCAACTCACGTCCAGCCAGCCGCAGTGACAGCGGCGCGCCAGTCCCGGCGCTGACCCGCGAAACCGCACAGCCATCAAGAAGGAGGGCTCCGGATGACCATCATCCACAATCAGCAGGACGTGACGCCCGCCGTCCTGAAGGTCATGGAACAGACCAGCGATCCGCGCCTGCGCGAGATCATGGTGAGCCTGATCAAGCATCTGCACGGCTTCATCCGCGACGTCCGCCTGACCGAAACCGAGTTCCAGCAGGCGACCCGGATCCTCAACACGATGGGTCAGCAGAGCAACGACAAGCACAATGAATTCGTGCTCATGGCCGGGTCGCTCGGCGTGTCGTCCCTGGTCTGCCTGCTCAACAACGGGGACAATGGCACGACGGAAACCACACAGTCCCTGTTGGGCCCGTTCTGGCGCATGAACCATCCGGTCACGGAAAATGGCGGCTCGATCCTCCGGTCCGAAACCCCCGGCCCCCGGCTCTATGGCACGTTCACCTTCCTGGACCAGAACGGCTCTCCTGTCGAAGGGCTGGAGGTGGACATATGGCATGCCTCGCCCGTGGGCCTTTACGAGAACCAGGACGAGAGCCAGGCCGACTTCAATCTGCGCGGCAAGTTCATCACCGGGGCGGACGGAACCGTGCGGTTCCGGTCGGTCAAGCCCATCGGCTATCCGATCCCGACCGGGACGACGGTCGGCATGCTGCTGGCTGCACAGAACCGCCATCCCTACCGCCCGGCGCATGTGCATGTCCTGGCCCACAAGGAAGGGTTCAAGACATTGATCAACCAGACCTATGTCGATGAGACCAGCTATCTGACCTCGGATGTCCAGTTCGGGGTAACGGCGGCGCTGATTGGCAAGCTCGAAAAGCACACCGGCCCGCATCCCGAGGATGGTGAGGTGGGCGAATGGTACACGCTCGAACACACGCTGACGCTCGAGCCGGGCGTCTCGAAACTCCCCATCCCCCCAATCAAGTGAGCCGATGATGTTGACTGAACAGCAGCGCCAGGATGCCGCCGACGCGATCCTGCAGGCAGAACGGACCCGCCAGGTCTGTCCGCAGCCATCGAAGACATGGCCCGGCATGACGCTCGAGGACGCCTATGACGTCCAGCGCCGCTGGGCGGAGGCGCGCATTGCAGGCGGGGCGAAGATTGCCGGACGCAAGATCGGCCTCACCAGCCGCGCCATGCAGCAGGCCTCCAGGATGACCGAACCGGACTACGGCGTGATCCTGGACGACGCGCTGTTCTATGACGGCGCGCGGATCAAGGCCGGCACGTTCATCAAGCCACGGCTCGAGGTCGAACTGGCCTTCATCATGGGCGAGGATCTGCGTGGGGCCGGGTGCCAGGTGCATGACGTGCTCCGGGCAACGGAATTCGTTCAGCCTGCCCTGGAGATCATCGACTACCGCACCGAAGTGCCGCGCCAGATCGTCGACACCATCGCCGACAATGCCGCTTTCGGCGCGATCGTTCTGGGCGGGCGCACCATTCGCCCGTTCGACACCGATCTGCGCTGGATCGGCGCCACCCTGTCACAGAATGGCGTGATCGAAGAGACAGGCGTCTCGGCCGCGGTCATGGGGCACCCGGCCGCCGGTCTGGCGTGGCTGGTCAACAAGCTGGCCCCGCTCGGCGGCGGCTTGAAGAAGGGCGATATCGTGCTGGGAGGATCCTTTACCCGCCCCGTCGATATTTCCTCCGGCGACGTGATCTTCGCCGATTTCGGACATCTGGGCTCACTGGGCGTCCGGTTCGAGTGACCGGCCTGCCTGTGTCCCCACGCTCACTGCAACGTGCCGGGAGATGATCATGAATTTGCCTGCCAACGCTTTCAAGGCCGCGCTGCGCGCCGGACGGACCCAGATCGGCATCTGGAATTCGCTGTCAGATCCAGCCGTGGCCGAGCTTCTGGCCGGTTGCGGCTATGACTGGATGATGTTCGACACGGAACATTCCACGGCGGGCCCGAACGAAGTGATCAGCTTTCTGCGCACCGTGGCTCCCTACCCGGTCAGCGCGGTGGTGCGGCCCGGCTGGAACAATCCGGTGGAGATCAAGAAGCTTCTCGATGCCGGGGCGCAGACCCTGCTGATCCCCTATATCCAGTCTGCGGAAGAAGCCCGGCAGGCGGTGGCGGCCGTGACCTATCCGCCCAAGGGCGTGCGGGGCGTCTCCGGCATGACCCGCGCCAACCGCTACGGCGCCGTTGCCAACTATGCCACACGCGCCAATGAGGAAATCTGCCTGCTGGTCCAGGTCGAAACCCGCGAGGCGCTGTCGCAGCTCAGGGAGATCGCACAGGTGCCGGGCGTGGACGGCGTGTTCTTCGGTCCAGCCGATCTTGCGGCCAGTTTCGGCCACCCCGGCCAGCCCTCGCACCCCGAGGTCAGACAGGCAATCCTTGACGGGATCGGCGTGCTGCGCGGCCTTGGTGTGCCGGCGGGCATTCTGTCACTTGATCAGGATTTTCTGCGCGACGCCAGGGCCGCAGGCGCCCTGTTCATCGCGGTTGACACCGACAGCGGCCTGCTGCGCCGCGCCGCCCTCGCACGCCGCGCCGGCTGGTCCTGACACCAGCGCTGGAACGGGCGCCCGCCTGGCGCATGGCCCCCGCTTGCGCCGTGCTGGGCGGGTTGATCGGCGCGCTCCTGCCGTTTGCCGCATGCCGCACCGGCACGGATCCGGCCACGCTGAGCCCGCCGATGATCACCTCGATCATGGATCTGCTCGGCGTCCTCATCTACTTCTGCCTCACCTATGCCTTCCTCGGGCATATGCTGGTTGGGTCATGGGCCTGCAAGACAACGGCTGCGGACAGCGCTCGCGTTCCGGACACCTGGCTCTTTGGGACAGGCCGGAGCAGGGGCGCTGAAAATGGGCAAGGCGGTAAAATCTTTTTCTCTTACGAGACGAGCATGTCCGCCTATCGCAGGGTCAGATCGGGCGTGCCATCAGGCACTGGACTCGATCTCCTGGACGATCCATAACTCTCTTCCAGTATAAACTACGGACCGTCCAAGTGGACCCGCTCAGCGATGTGATAGCCTTGCTTCGGCCGAACACGGCCATCTCCAAGCCCATCTCCGGCCGGGGTGCTTGGGCCGTGCGTTACGCCGCACATGATGCCCCCGGATTCACGATCGTCCTGAACGGCGAATGTTGGGTCACGTTCGAGGATGAGCCCCCACTGAAGCTGGAAACGGGAGCCTTTTTGCTACTGCCCACCACGCCAGCCTTCACGCTGAGCAGCCAACCCGGCATGGAGGGAGCGCTGCGTGACCCGATGGATGCCCCCGTCCGCTACGGCGAACAGGAAGGCGAAGCGGATTTCAGGGCGCTGGGTGGAACCTTTCGCATCGAGACGGCGAATGCGCCGCTGCTGCTCGCCCTGCTGCCGCGCATGATCCATGTGCCGCCGTCCGAAGGCCGATCGGCACGGCTCGGCCTGCTGATCGATCTCATTGCGGAGGAATGCCGCAGCGAAGAGCCGGGCAAGGACATGATCCTCCAGCGCATGCTCGAGGTTCTTCTCATCGAGGCGCTTCGCTCGCACGGTACAGCGATGGATGAGAACCGGGCCGGTCTGCTTCATGGCATGCGCGATCCTGTGCTGGCGCGCGTGCTTGCTGTCATGCATGCTGATGTGCGTGCCGGCTGGACGGTAGCAAGTCTTGCCCGCATTGCCGGGCAATCGCGTTCAGCCTTTGCTGCGCGCTTTGGCGCCGTGCTTGGCTGCGGGCCGATCGAATATCTGGCCCGCTGGCGGATGGCTCTTGCGAAAGACGCACTGCTGCGCGGCGCAAAGACGCTCGACCGGATTGCCGATGAGATCGGCTATGAATCTGCCAGCGCTTTCAGCACTGCCTTTCGCAAGCGGCTCGGCTGTCCGCCGGGGCAATTCGCCAGGATCAACGGCAGTAGCAATCACGCCTGAAGCCAAAAGCATGCAGCTTCAGTATGGACGATTGAGCAATATTTATGGACTTTGGATTATGTATCGTCTCTCGGACTAAAGTTATCAAGGAACCATCCGAAACGAATGGAGGTTCCCATGCAAACGATCCTGATTACCGGTACATCCTCGGGCTACGGCCTGGAAACGGCGCGCCACTTCCTCGACAAGGGGTGGACTGTCATCGCCACGATGCGCCGCCCTGACACCAGCCTTTTTCCTGCTTCGCCGCTGTTGCGTCTCCTGCCGCTCGATGTGACAAGCGATGAAAGCATCGCGGAAACCATCGCCGCCGCCGGCCCTATCGACGTGTTGGTCAACAATGCCGGCATCGGTGTGGCCGGCGCATTCGAGGCGACGCCCATGGCACATGTCCGCAAGGTCTTCGCTACCAACACGTTCGGCGTGATGGCGATGTGCCAGGCGGTCATTCCGCAGATGCGCGAACGCCGCTCCGGTGTGATCGTCAACGTGACATCGAGCGTGACGCTGGCCGCCATGCCACTTGCTGCGGCCTACACCGCCAGCAAGCAGGCCATCGAGGGCTTCACCGGATCGCTCGCGCATGAGCTTGGCTGCTTCAATGTCCGGGCGAAACTGGTGGAACCAGGTTATGCCCCGACGACGCGCTTTGCACAGAATACGGATGTGCGGATCGAGGATCTGATCCCGCCAGCCTATGCCGGTTTTGCAACACCCATCTTCGAGGCTTACGCCTATCCCGCCATGACGACCAAGGAAGAGGATGTGGCCCGGGCAGTCTGGAATGCCGTCTACGACACATCAGGCCGCCAACAGTTTCCGGCCGGTGCCGACGCGGTTGCGCTCTACGACGCCCAGCAAGGGTGAGGCCGAAGGCCCAATCACAATCCGGCATCGGCCCACCGGCCGGTGCCACTTGTTTTTCGATAGTTCTCAACATCCGGGGCGTGCGAACTTTTTCCCGCCGGATGCCGCCGTTTTTATGTTCTGGGCAAGCCAGTATGGATATAAAGATCGGCGAGGATGGTTTCACGGGGGGTGGACATTTTCTGTTCTCAATGTCGAGGCTCTGCCAAAGCGGCTCTTAGGTCTTGGCCGAAAGTCGTGCCCGCCAAAGCGAACCTTCGTACCCAACCAATAGCGGTTTCCTGAGCGGATCGTCAGACTACGGGCTTGGCAGCCGGGCGGCTGAATGCGAGACTCCCGAATAGCTATGAGTTGGTCAGGCTATCGAGGGCAGGCATGTATTATTTCGTCGATGAGAGCGGTAATACCGGGTTGCATCTATTCGACCCTGACCAGCCCCTTCTCTATTATGGCGTCCTCGGAGCACGTGCCAATCTAGACGTCATTGCTGAACCTTTGCTGCGGGCGCTTAGAAGGGAGTTGGGTGTGAACCGCATCCACTCCAACGAACTCGGCGTCGCAAAGTTGACAACTATCGCCGGGCGCATCGAACAATTTAGTAAGAAAAACGATCTAAGATTCTCTGTCTTCACAGTGAATAAGAAGGACCATGCGATCATCAGCTACTTCGACCAGGTCTTCGATGCTGGCCTGAATGATGCAGTCGCATGGAACCATTATTGGACGCCGTTGCGCTATCCATTGCTTTTCAAAGTAGCGCATCTTTTTGATGATGACATCGCAAAAGCCGCATGGAAGGCCCGACTCGAGAAAAATCCTGCTCGCTGTGCCACTATGCTTCAGAACGTCCACAGGCAGCTTCTTGCGAACATCAACAGGCTGCCCGATGCTCGTTCGCGAGAGATCATAGACGGAGCCATCCGCTGGGCAGACGCACATCCGGACGCAATCAGCTACGGCGTTGGAAACTACGACACCTTGTTGCAGATATCCCCAAATTTAGTCGGCTTCCAGTCGGTTCTACAAGGCATCGGAAGGGAGGCAACCGCTATGGGGCAGAAAGTTCATAGGGTAACGGTAGACCGCCAAACCGAATTTAACAAGGCTCAGGCGGAATTGGCGGATTTCTACCAAAAGCTACGCGGCCACAAATCGAGTCTGGGCCCTGGCATGCCCGAGTTTAATTACTCGATGCTTCCGGAAATTCCGCCTGAATACAAACCTGGCGATGAAAGCGCAGGCCTCGAACTGGTCGACGTCACGCTCTGGACCGCCAAACGGATGCGCGAAGGCAAACCCGTATCGAGCGAGTTGGAAAGCTTGTTCCGCCGACAAGCCCGGCGCGGACATACCGACGAGGTGTCACTTGCTGGCCTCGATGAGCGTTGGCGGCACCTAGCTTACCTGCCGCCGTCGGGGCCAAACAACCCGGTTTCCCCAGAGATCCAAGCCGCGATCGCAGAGATGGAGCGCAAGCGCCGGGCAGCGGTAGCGTCCCTTGGATGAAGAAAGACTCGCCTCGGCAGATGGAACTTTCAGGTCAGATGTACTACACTTTCTGACGTTCTGATGAACCGCCTTTGAAGCATCACGCCCGCGGCAGTTAAGACTCGTTTACAGCTCATTGAAATCACAGGGAGGCAGACTTGCCTCCCTGTGTCCTGTGGCGAACACGGGGGCAAAGCCGGACAGCTAAATCGACGGCGGGCGCACGGAGCAAAGCGACGGAGCCAGGGAGCCGTCTATTTTGCTTGTAGCGGCGTTGGGGGCAGCGCCCCCAGATTACATTGTCAAAAAAAGTTCGAACTCCGCCGCATTGCCTTGAAACGCACGGCTACTCAGGGGTTTAAAAAATACGATCTCTTGTTGGATGTGAAAAAAGAACCCCATTGGGCTAGAAAGAGTATTTCGACAAAACAGCGTTTTCGAACTCAAATAAGCGTTCAAAAACAAGATACTGTCTTGAATTCTTGTGAGAAAAGCAAAATGGCGCGCCCGAAAGGATTCGAACCTCTGACCCCCAGATTCGTAGTCTGGTGCTCTATCCAGCTGAGCTACGGGCGCGCAGTGCCTGTTTGAGGCAGTGTCTGGTTGCTGGACTTGCGGATATACCTGCAAGGAAACCAAACAGCTGTTCGTTCACCGCGTTGCCGCGGCGGCTGCGAACGAGGGGGTATCTACCGGCCTCCCGAGAGGATTGCAAGGGGCGTTTTCGAGTTTTTTTATCCGGCGCTGAAAAACCGCAGACTCCTGCGGCGAAAACTTTGCAGAAAGCCTGTGCACGGCGGTGGATAACATATCCGGCAAAGGGCCCCGCCCCCACGCCGCATCAAACGCCTTCAGAACTGATTTGAACTGTGGGCGGGAGGAGCCCCTGTGCCCGCCAGCCAAGGCTCTGCCGGATAAGGAGGACGGCGAAAACACCGTTCCACTGCACGCCGCGTCTCATACCAAGGCTTTTGATGCTGACGCATCACGCCCTGAGAAGACTCAGGCGCCGCACGGGCTTGAGAAGCTCCCGGTCTGTCAGGCTCACCGGCAGCGGCTCACGCCTCTGGCGCGGCGCGCTGCGGCAGCTGGATGCAGAATGTGGTGCCGGGCCCGGTGTCTTCCAGCACGAGGCGGCCGCCGTGGGCGCGGACGATTTCAAGGGCGATGGCAAGGCCAAGGCCGGTGCCGCCGTTCTTTGCCCCGCTCTGGAAGGCCCGGAACAGGCCCGCACGCACGGCAGGGGGAATGCCCGGTCCGGTATCCCTGACGCGGATGAGGCATTCGCCTTCAATCAGCGCCGCTTCAATGGTCAGACGGCAGACATGGGCGGCGTCCGCACCGGCTTCCATCGCCTGAACGGCATTGCGGCAGAGGTTCACCAGCACCCGGAACAGCTGCTCCGGATCTGCCTCCAGCTCGAAGCCTTCGGCCACGCGGCTCTCGAATTCGATGCCCGGATGCTCGGCAAGCGCCAGCAGTTCGGCCACGTCGCTCACCACCCGCTCGAGGCGGATCAGGCGGCGGCGCGGCGGCTCTTCCCGCGCCTTGCCATAGGCCATCACGGCCTGGGTGTAGCCCACCGCACGGTCGAGCGTCGCCAGGATCTTCGGCACCAGCCGCTTCACGGTCGGATCGGGCACATGCTCGATACGCTCCATGAACAGCTGCGCCGAGGCCAGAAGGTTGCGCAGGTCATGGTTGATCTTGGAGACGGCAAGGCCCAGGTCGGCGAGCCTCTGCTTCTGGTGCAGGGCGCGGGAAAGGCCCCGCTGCATGTCAGCCAGCCGCTTTTCCGCATCGCCGATCTCGTCGTCACGTCCGCCCGGCACAATGATGCGCGCCGTATCCTCGGGATCTTCGGCAAAGCGGGCCATGGACGCCGACAGGCGCTGCAGCGGGCGCACGAACATCCAGCGCAGCGCCAGATAGACGAGGCTGGCCGTGATCACCGAGATGATCAGCGTCAGCCCGAGAATGCGGCCCGAGAAGGCCAGCATGTCCTTGCGCAGCATGGCGACCGGAAGCACGATATCCACCTTCTGCACGTCATCCCCGGCGCTGGAGCCCATCGGCAGCGGCTGGCTGACGCGCATCAGGCCGGAGCCATCGGAAAACAGCACCTCGACACTGTCGCGGATGGCACTCCAGGGCGTCTCTTCCTCCATGTCGATGACATAGCGGATCTCCTCCGGCAGGCCGCTCATGGCGATCAGGCTGCGGCGGCCCTTGTGGGTGAGAGAGATGGCGACGGCCCCCGTTACCCGCATCAGCTCTTCCTGCAGGCGCGGGGCGATGGTGTTGGTTTCGGACAGGACGGCGGCGGCCACACCAGCGGTGGTGAGCTTGTCCTTCAGCCATGTGCTGCGGAAATTGGCGACTGACGGCACATAGACGAAGACTTCCGACAGCATGACGAAAAGCACTGTCAAAAGCAGCAGTTTGCCGGACAGGCCGGCAGAGCGGCGCCACACAGCCCCCCCTGCGGGAACAGGAGCAGGCGGAACGGCAGGCAGCCCTTCACCGGGGGGCGGAGTGGCCCCTCCGGACGCCGTGGGCGGCTGTTCGTGCTTCATCACTCTGCTCCAGCGCCCCTCATCCGCCCCAAGCACCTGCTTCTGCTTTATAACCCGGCACAGGCGCCATGTCAGCCACCCCGCCAGCAAGCCGTCACCCTGCAGCGATTCCCCCGGCCGGCGGACAGGTGCAGGGTAGCACGGACCCGGCGGAACATGAGCCAGCTGTGCAAATCCTGCCTCCTGCGGCCTGCAGGCAGGGCAAAGCCATGCAATGGCGCGGGAAAAGGCGGTTCTGCGTTGACTCACCGCCAGAGCCCTCGTATAAGCGCGCTCGACTCGGACCGGCATCCGGCCTGTCTCATGGAGCAGGCTTGCCTTGTGGCGGCAGGATGCATCCAGCCTCAAGTTTCAAATAAAAGGGCCGCGCGACGGCGCGGAATAGAAAAATGAAGCGTACGTATCAACCCAGCCGCCTCGTCCGCAAGCGCCGTCATGGCTTCCGCGCACGCATGGCGACCAAGAATGGCCGTCTGGTCCTGTCCCGCCGCCGGGCCAAGGGCCGCAAGAGCCTGAGCGCCTGATAGCGCCCTGCAGCGGCGCTTCGGACCACCCTTTCGAGGCTCTGGATTTCAGAACGCCGCAGCACATGAAAACTCTTAAAAAGCGCTCCGAGTTTCTGGCCGTCGCCAAAGGTGGACGGACAGACCGGCGCGCTTTTGCATTACAGGGCCTGAAACGCGCGGATGAAGGCCCGGCCCGCGTCGGCTACACGGTGACCAAGAAGACTGGCAATGCGGTCGAGCGGAACCGGATCAAGAGACGGCTGCGCGCGGCTGTTGCGCAACTTGAGGACGAGACCGTACCATCCGGTGCGGATTTTGTGATCATCGGACGCCGCGCCGCGCTGAATCAGCCCTTTGCAGATCTGGTCAGAGAGCTTAACTCAGGGCTCAAGCCTGCTCTGGAGCGCAAGGGCAACGGATCATGGCAGGGCCGCCGTGACAACCGCAAGCCAAAGGCAGGCGGGCAGGCACAAGGCAAGGAACCCGCACAGGGGTCAGGACAGAGACAGGGGTAACCGCAGCTCATGGCTGACAACCGCAACACATTCATCGCCATCGCGCTGTCGCTGGTGGTCCTTCTCGGGTGGCAGTATTTTGTCGCCCGGCCGCAGCTGGAGCAGGCTCAGCAGGCCGCGCAGCAGCAGGCCGAGGCACAGCAGGCCGGCACTCCGGCACCCGGCGCAACGCCCGGTGCCGCACCCGGCACGGCTGGCGTCCCCGGTTCTGCAGGTGAAGCCACCGGCCCGCTCAGCCGTGAGCAGGCGATTGCAGCAGCACCGCGCGTTTCCATCGAGACACCGCGCCTGAGCGGCTCCATCAGCCTGACCGGTGCCCGGGTCGATGACCTGCGCCTGAAGGACTACCGCGAGACGGTCGACAAGGGCAGCCCGCTCATCACCCTGTTCTCGCCCAAGGGCACGCAGGGTGCCTTCTATGCCGACAATGGCTGGGTGGCGGAACCGGGCGCACAGGTGAAGCTGCCGGGTGCTGACACGGTGTGGACCGTTGCGGGCGAAAGCAATCTGACCCCCGGCACGCCGGTCACCCTGACCTGGGACAATGGCGAAGGCGCCGTGTTCAGCCGCACCTTCTCCATTGACGAGAACTACATGTTCAAGGTCACCCAGTCGGTGACCAACAACACGGGCGGCGATCTGACGCTCTATCCCTACAGCCTGATTGTCCGCAACGGCACGCCGCACACCGAAGGCTTCTACATTCTTCATGAAGGCCTGATCGGTGTGACCGGTGACGAAGGCTTGCACGAGATCAAGTACAAGACCATCGCCGAAGACGGCAAGACGATGCCAGCCAAGGCAAACCGGGGCTGGCTCGGCTTCACCGACAAGTACTGGGCTGCAACGGTTGCGCCGGAGCCGGGCACCAGCTTCCAGCCGAGCTTCAGCTACAACAAGGCCACCGACAATTTCCAGGCCGATTACCTGGGCGACGCGGTTTCCATTGCAGCCGGCAGCACGCAGGAAGCCAGCACCTATCTGTTTGCCGGTGCCAAGGAAACCAAGCTTCTGGCCTCCTATGAGGAGAGCATTGGCATCGACCGTTTCGATCTGCTGATCGACTGGGGCTGGTTCTACTTCCTGACCAAGCCGATGTTCTATGTCATCGACTGGCTGTTCCATCTGGTCGGCAACTTCGGCATCGCCATCCTGCTGGTGACGGTTCTGGTCAAGGCGATCTTCTTCCCGCTGGCCAACAAGTCCTATGTCTCCATGAGCAAGATGAAGCTCGTGCAGCCGCAGATGATGGACATCCGCGAGAAATACAAGGACGACAAGGCCAAGCAGCAGCAGGCGCTGATGGAGCTGTACAAGACCGAAAAGATCAACCCGCTGGCGGGCTGTCTTCCGGTTCTGATCCAGATCCCGGTGTTCTTCGCGCTCTACAAGGTGCTGTTCGTCACCATCGAAATGCGCCATGCGCCGTTCTTTGGCTGGATTCAGGACCTTTCCGCGCCGGATCCGACGACGATCTTCAACCTGTTCGGCCTGATCGACTGGACCCCGCCGCACCTGCTGATGCTGGGCATCTGGCCGATCATCATGGGCATCACCATGTTCCTGCAGATGAAGATGAACCCGGCGCCGACCGACCCGGCCCAGCAGATCGTCTTCACCTGGATGCCGGTGCTCTTCACCTTCATGCTGGCCTCCTTCCCGGCAGGTCTGGTCATCTACTGGGCCTGGAACAACAGCCTGTCGATCACCCAGCAGTACATCATCATGCGCCGCCAGGGCGTGAAGGTGGAACTGTGGGGGAACCTCAGGGAGACGTTCAAGCGCAAGAAGGGCGCACCCGAAGCGGAAAAGAAGAGCTGATCCAGCCTTCTTCAGCACCAAAGACCAAAGGGCCTGCCACACGGCAGGCCCTTCTGTTTGCCACATGCTCAACCTGCGCTCGACGGCGCGGCCGCAGCCAGCTAAAAGCACATCATGACCGACTTGCCCGAATATACCGACGAACAGCTTGAAGCCGGCCGGCTGATGTTCAACCGCCCCTGGACCTTCCAGACCAGCGTTGCCGACATGCGCCAGCTTCCGGCCTCGCGCGGCACGGAAATCGCCTTTGCCGGGCGCTCGAATGTGGGCAAGTCCAGCCTCATCAACGCCCTGACCGGCCGCAAGGGCCTTGCCCGCACGTCCAACACGCCGGGCCGCACGCAGATGCTGAACTTCTTCGGCGCCGAGGGCGCGAGCGTCACCGTGGTGGACATGCCCGGCTATGGCTATGCCCAGGCGCCGAAGGACATGGTGGATGCCTGGACGAAGCTGGTGTTCTCCTACCTGCGCGGACGGCCGAACCTGCGCCGCGTCTTCCTCCTGATCGACAGCCGCCACGGCATCAAGGACAACGACCTTGAGACCATGCAGCTGCTCGACAAGGCGGCCGTCGTCTATCAGGTGGTTCTCACCAAGGCCGACAAGATCAAGCCCGGCCAGCTGGCCACGCTGATGACGGCAACGGCCGAGATCCTGCGCAAGCGGCCGGCGGCCCACCCGGTGCTCATCCCCACGTCCTCCGAGAAGGGGCTGGGCATCGACCTGTTGCGTGCGGAAATCTGCGCGCTGCCCTGAAGCATGCGCCGGCCCAAGCTCCGAATGAAGCTTGCGTGTCCGCTCACGCGATCCGTTGAGATACCCGGCCAAACCGGCTATAGACGCTGCAAGCCCTTGCTTCCGATCGAGGGCTTCCGCGCCTTTTCCCGCCACAGCAGCAGCGAGTGTTCCCGCCCATGAGCACCCCGGACTTCAGCAACAACGCCCATATCATCGCCCAGGCCCTGCCCTACATGCAGCGCTATGACAAGCGGCGTGTCGTGGTGAAGTACGGCGGCCATGCCATGGGCGATGCGGAACTGGGCAAGGCCTTTGCCCGTGACATCACCCTGCTGCGCCAGTCCGGCGTGCATCCGGTGGTCGTCCATGGCGGCGGCCCGCAGATCGGCAACATGCTGAAGCGCCTCAACATCGTCAGCGAGTTCCGCGGCGGCCTGCGCGTCACCGACAAGGCGACGGTCGAGATCGTCGAGATGGTGCTGGCCGGCTCGATCAACAAGGAAATCGTCCAGCTGATCAATGCCGAAGGCGGCCGTGCGGTCGGCCTGTGCGGCAAGGACGGCAATCTGGTGAAGGCCACCAAGCTGACCCGGACCGAAATGGACCCGGATTCCAACATCGAGAGGATCCTCGATCTCGGTTTCGTCGGCGAGCCTGCACACGTCAATCCGGTGATGCTGGAAATGATGCTGAAGGAAGACCTGATCCCCGTGGTGGCCCCCGTGGCCCCCGGCGAAGATGGCGAGACCTACAACATCAACGCCGACACTTTCGCCGGCGCCATCGCCGGTGCGCTGCATGCCTCGCGCCTGCTGTTCCTGACCGACGTGCCGGGCGTGCTCGACAAGGAAGGCAAGCTGATCAAGAACCTCACCGTTGCCCATGCGCGTGAACTGATTGCCGATGGCACCATTTCCGGCGGCATGATCCCGAAGGTGGAAACCTGCATCGAGGCGCTGGACCGCGGCGTCGAGGGCGTGGTCATCCTTGATGGCAAGGTGAAGCACGCCGTCCTGCTGGAACTCTTCACCGACCGCGGCGCCGGGACCCTGATCAGCAAGTGACAGACACCATCCCCACACCGGGCGAGGGCCAGGGCGCCCACCGTCATGATCTTCGGGCCTTCACCGGTGTGGAGGCCTGGGTCTTTGATCTGGACAACACGCTCTATCCGGCGGAAATCGATCTGTTCTCGCAGATCGACGTCCGCATCTCCGACTACATCGCGAAGCTGCTGGACATCGGCAAGGATGCCGCGCGGGCGAAGCAGAAGGAGTTCTACCGCGACTACGGCACCACGCTGCGCGGGCTGATGATGCAGCACAAGATCGATCCGGATGACTTCCTCGCCTATGTGCATGACATCGACTATTCGCCGGTGAAGCCGGACCCTGCGCTTGGCGCGGCGATCAGCCGTCTGCCGGGCCGCAAGTTCATCTTCACCAATGGCGACCGCCCCCATGCGGAGCGCACCGCTGCCGCGCTCGGCATCAGCGATCATTTCGAGGACATCTTCGACATCGTCGCCGCTGGCCTGCTGCCGAAGCCGAATCTTGAGACCTACCAGACCTTCATCGCCAAGACAGGCGTCTCGCCCGCCAGGGCGGCCATGTTCGAAGATCTGCCGCGCAATCTGCTGGTGCCGCACAAGCTCGGCATGCGCACGGCCCTGATCGTGCCGAAGGTGACACGCGAAGTCTTCCGCGAGGAGTGGGAGATGGAGGGTCAGGATGCCCCGCATATCGACTTCGTAACCGGCAATCTTGCCGGCTTCCTCGAAGGGGTTCTGGGAGCGATTGAAGCGTGAGGCACTGGACCACGGGAGCTTCGCCGGTTTATTGATGTAAACTCAATAATCCCGCAAGCCGCCCCGGCCTGCCGAATCCATCGTGTGAACCCATGGTCTCCCTGCGCGCTCTGCATGCCTTTGCTCTTCTTGCCCGCAATGGCCGCGCCGCGCAGGCAGCGGACGACCTCGGCATTTCGCCTTCGGCCCTGTCGCATCTGCTGCGCAAGCTGGAAAGCGAGCTGGGCGCCACACTGGTGCTGCGCGACGGGCGCGGCCTGTCACTCACCGAAGAGGGAAAGCGCCTGGCTGCCGGGCTGGGCGATGCTTTTGACCGCATTGAATCGGCCGTGGACGGTTTCCGCCGCCGGGGCCGGACGGAACTGCGCATCAGCACCGTCTCCACCTTCGCCACCCGCTGGCTGATACCGCGCCTGCCGCAGTTTCAGACCGCGCAGCCCGATGTGGAGTTGCTGCTGTCCGCCTCCACCCGCGTCGTTGACCTCGACCGGGAGAATTACGACTGCGCCATCCGGCTTGGGCGGGGCGACTGGCCGGGCATCGACGCCACGCTGCTGTGGCGCGAGCATCTGGCGGTTGCCATGGCGCCGCGCCTGATGCGCGAAGACGCTGGTCCGGACGCCGCCCTGCCCGGCCTCAAGCTGCTGCACAGCGCCTCCCGGCGTGACGACTGGTCCCGCTGGCTGGCCCATGCGGGGCTGAAGCTGCCGGATGCCAGCTCCGGCATGGTGCTGGAAAGCCGGGATCTTGCCATTCAGGCCGCCATCGCGGGCATGGGCGCCATCGTCATCGACCGGCGCTTCGTCATGCTGGAGCTGGCGGCTGGACATCTCGTCATGCCCGACTGGCCGGTGCTGCAGCTGGACAGCGGCTACTGGTTCGTCCGCTCCCCCAACCGCCCGCTCTCCCGCCCCATCTCAGGCTTCCGCGACTGGCTGATCGGCACGTCTGCGGCGGATGCCGGGTAGTGATCAGGTACCGGACAGCAGCACCAGAATGGCGGCGACGATCAGCACGCAGCCGGTGATCTCGCGGCCATTGATGCGCTCCTTGAAGAAGAACCAGGACGCAATGAGGGTGAAGACCAGCTCCACCTGCGCCAGTGCCCGCACATAGGCAACCTGCTGAAGCGTCATGGCGGTGAACCAGCCCGCAGATCCTGCGACACCGGCAAGCCCCACCCATACCGCCTGCCGCCAGTGGCGGATGGAGGCGGCCAGCTGGTCCGGCTCGCGCCAGGCCATGTAGAGCCCCATGGCCACCGTCTGCATCAGGGTGACCACTGCAAGGCTGTAGGCGGCCTGCATCAGATAGCCGGGCCCTTCCAGCGAGAGCGAAGCCATGCGGTAGAGCGCCGCCGAGCCCCCGAAGAAGGCAGCCGAAGCCAGCCCGATCAGCGCCGGACGCCCGGCGAGCGAAGCCACAATCGCCCGGCCCGTCAGCGGCACCCGCGCCATGGAAATGAGGATGACGCCCGCAACCCCGATGCCGATGGCAGCTGCCGTCAGCCCGGTTACGTGCTCGCCCAGAATGACGGCGCCGAAGATCGCCGCCTGCACCGGTTCGGTCTTGGAATAGGCCGTGCCGACCGCGAAATTGCGGAAGGAGAAGAGGTGGACGAGCAGGAGTGTCGCGATGATCTGGGCAAAGCCGCCGAGGGCCGCCGCCAGAAGGAAGCGGCCATTCATGTCCGGAAAAGGCATGCCGAAGGCCAGATGCAGCACCAGCACATAGGCAAGGGCAAAGGGAAAGCCATAGGCGAATCGCACCAGCGTCGCCCCGCTGGTGCCAAGGCGGCCCTTCAGGTGCTTCTGCAGCGCCGAGCGCAGGTTCTGGCAGAAGGCGGCAAAGAGAGTGATGGGAATCCAGAGTTCCATGAGAGGCGGCCTGCGGGCTTGAGAAGATGCGGGAGAAACCGTCCTCAATGTCGCCTGTTTGCGGCCTTTGCGCAGTTGAGCGCTTCTCAAGCCGCATGAACCATTGACTCAAGCCCCGCACCCGCCTTTTATCCGGCGAACCCTAACCGACCCCTTTGCGGAGCCGATCATTTCCATGTCGACCGATCTCGTGAAACTTGCCGCCACCATTGACGCCGCCTTTGAAGACCGCGCCAATATCGACACGCACACGACGGGTGACGTGCGTCAGGCCGTAGAAACCGCCCTGAACCTGATGGACCGCGGGCAGCTGCGCGTCGCCGAAAAGCAGGACGGCGGGGACTGGACCGTGAACCAGTGGGCCAAAAAGGCCGTGCTGCTCTCCTTCCGCCTCAACCCGATGGACGTCATCAAGGGCGGCCCCGGTGATGCGACCTGGTGGGACAAGGTGCCGTCGAAGTTTGACGGCTGGCGCGGTGTGGACTTTGAGGAAGCCGGCTTCCGCGCCGTTCCGGGCGCCATCGTCCGCCGCTCGGCCTTCATCGGCAAGGGCGTGGTGCTGATGCCCTCCTTCGTCAACCTCGGCGCCCATGTGGGTGAAGGCACGATGGTGGACACTTGGGCCACCGTGGGCTCCTGCGCCCAGATCGGCAAGCATGTGCACCTGTCCGGCGGCGTCGGCATCGGCGGCGTGCTGGAGCCGCTGCAGGCAGGCCCGGTCATCATCGAGGACAACTGCTTCATCGGCGCCCGCTCGGAAGTCGTGGAAGGCGTGATCGTGCGTGAGGGCGCGGTGCTGTCCATGGGCGTCTTCATCGGCGCCTCCACCAAGATCATCGACCGCGCCACCGGCGAAGTCTTCATCGGTGAGGTTCCGGCCTATTCCGTCGTCGTGCCCGGCGCCATGCCCGGCAAGCCGCTGCCGGACGGCACCCCCGGCCCGAGCCTCTATTGCGCCGTGATCGTCAAGCGCGTCGACGCCCAGACCCGCGCCAAGACCGCCATCAACGAGCTGCTGCGCGACTGATACCTGGTCCCGTGCGGCGTTCGAGCCGTTTGAAGGCGTGATGCGTCAGCATCGAAAGCCTTTGACCGCACACGCAAAGCAAAAGCCCCCGCCGGAGGATGCTCTGGCGGGGGCTTCTTGTTTCCGGCGTTCTCAGCGCAGCGGCATATGCCGCACGGCGGTGAAGGACTTGGTGAGGCCGAAGAACTTTTCCTTCTCCATCACCGCATCGGGGAAGAGATAGCGCATCTGGCGCAGGTCCAGCATGCGGGCGTCTTCCAGCGAGGCCATGGCCTCGTCGAGATTCGCGGCCTTAGAATAGAAGCCCGTGGTCCGGGCCAGATGAATGCGGTAGCGCAGCGGGTCCGGCAGCCAGTGCAGGAACAGGCTGCGGGCATGGGGTTCAATCGGGAAGGAGAAGCTGGGCGTCTGGATGGCATAGCTGCGCGCCACCCGGCCCGCCTCCCGCGCAAAGGCCTTCTTGTTGCTCCAGGAGCCCACATGCTCGATGACCGAGTTGGAAAAGGCGAGGTCATAGGCCCCGTCCGCCACCCCGGCCAGGTCACAGGCATTGCCCTGCGTCATGCGCACGTTGGGCATGTCGGTGGTGTTGGGATCGCTGTCCGGAAACAGGTTGACGCAATCGACCGAGAGATGGGCGAAATCGAGTTCGCTCTTCCACACATCCCAGAAGCCGCGCGTGCCGCCAAGATCAATGATCCGGCAATGGCCCTTCACGGCGATATAATCATCAATGATGCGGGCAAGCGACTGCACACGCTTCTTGCGGAACGAGTTCTGCGTGGAAACCGGCGATACATCGAGCAACGGACAACTCCCGGATCTGGGCACAGCAAAGGCTCTGCAGTCCCGGCCGGTGCCGGGACCCAATGACCGGGACTATGACAGGCTACTGATAATTGCCGATTAACGCCGGGGAAGAATGCCTTGCCTCAGCCAGCAAAATAGCTGTCGAGGAAGCGGCGGTAGACGGCGGCGAGCTGGTCGAGGTCGGCGACCGGGGTGCATTCGTCCACCTTGTGCATGGTCTGGCCGACAAGGCCGAATTCCACCACCGGGCAGTAGCTCTTGATGAAACGGGCATCGGAAGTGCCGCCGTTGGTGGACAGATCCGGGCGGCGGCCCGTCACCGCTTCCACCGCGTCCGCCAGCGCCGTGATCAGCGCATCATCGCGGGTGAGGAAGGATTCGCCCGCATCGCGGCGGAAGTCGAGGCTGTAGCGCAGGCCGGGGCGGGCCGCAGCCGCCAGTGTGTCCTGCAGCTTCGCCTTCAGGGCGTCCAGCGTCCACTCGTCGTTGAAGCGGATGTTGAAGCGCCCTTCGGCGCGGGCCGGGATGACGTTGAAGGCCGGATTGCCCACATGCAGGTTGACGATTTCAAGGTTCGAGGGCTCGAACCGCTCGTTGCCTTCATCCAGCACCAGCGCATCCAGCGCGCTCATCAGCGCCAGCAGGCCGGGGATCGGGTTGTCGGCGAGCTGCGGATAGGCGGCGTGGCCTTGCGTGCCTTCCACCGTGACGATGCCGGAGAGATAACCCCGGCGGCCGATCTTGATGGCATCCCCCAGTGCAGCCGGGTTGGTCGGCTCGCCGACGATGCAGGCATCAAACACGTGCCCCTGCTCCTTCGCCCAGGCGAGAAGCTTCGACGTGCCGTTGACGGCCGGGCCTTCCTCGTCACCGGTGATGAGGAAGGAGATGGTTCCGCCGAACGCCTTGCCGCGCGCTTCAATGAAGGCAAGAGCAGCGGCTGCGAAGGAGGCGATGCCGCCCTTCATATCCACCGCGCCGCGCCCGTAGAGCACGCCGTCGCGGATCTCGCCGCCGAAGGGTTCATGCTGCCAGTCACTTTCCGCGCCTGCCGGCACCACATCCGTGTGCCCGGCAAAGACGAAATGCGGCGCGCCGCTGCCGATGGTGGCAAAGAGGTTTTCCACGTCCGGCGTATCCGTGTCGGAGAAGGTGACGCGGGAGACGGTGAAGCCTGCCTCACCCAGCAGCCGCTCCAGAAACGCCAGCGCACCGCCTTCGGCGGGCGTGACGGAGGGGCAGCGGATGAGATCGCGGGCGATGGCGGCGGCGGGAGACAGAGCTTGGGTCATGGTAGGAGTCCTAGCCCCGCTTGGGGGCATGGGTCAATGCGTGCCGCTTCAGCGGCGGCGGTAATAGCTGTCGGGCTGCGGGCCGTAGCGGTTCGGCCCTTGCGCACTGGGCAGGAAGCCAAGAGTCAGCACCGCGAAGAAATTGATCACCGGCACGAAGGCCACCAGCGCGAAGAAGCCGGGCAGCCCCACATCCTGCAGCCGCTTGATCAGCAGCGCCATCTCGAACCAGGTGACCACGACGAACAACACCGGAAACAGCGGGTTGGAGCCCATGAAGTCGCCGAAGGTGAGCGAGCCGAGGTCCACATCACCCGGCAGCGACTTCATCCACATGTTGGCGGCGATGGCAATGATCACCCAGTTGAAGGCAAGCCCGTACCAATAGACCTGGCGCGACAGGCGGCCAATCGGGCTGAGCAGCAGCCAGCGGATGCCGGGGCTCAGCTGGGCAGGGGGAAGTCCGGAAACCATTGTTGCTCCAGCGGGTGAGGACAGGTCCTGACGTGGCAGGTACTGCGGCCTGCGGCGGGGATCAAGCAAAAGCAGCACCGCAACGCATATGTAGGTGCAGATTAAAAAATTTCGGCCCCTCCTACCGGAAAATACGATTGGCGGCTTGCGGTTTTCACGCCACTCTTCTTCGCAAACCATGCAATCGAGGGAGGAGATGGGTATGGAGGAAACGGGTAACGCCGCCCCGCAGGGAACAGCCTCACACAGGCCAGATCCCAAGGTGCGCAAGATCAGCACCGCCGACATCATCACCGCCCTTGGCAAGGGCCTGCGCGATTTCCGGCGGGCTCCGCAATTCGGCCTGTTCTTCGGCGGCATCTATGCCCTCGGCGGCATCCTCGTGCTGCTGACGGCCTCGGCCCTGCACATGAGCTATCTCAGCTATCCGCTGGCGGCGGGCTTTGCCCTCGTCGGGCCGTTCATTGCCTGCGGCCTTTATGAGGTAAGCCGGCGGCTGGAGCAGAACGAGCCGCTCACCTGGGGCGGCGTGCTCGGCGTCATCTGGGCCCAGCGCAGCCGGGAAATCGGCTGGATGGCCTTTGCCGTGCTGTTCGTGCTGATCATGTGGATGTATCAGGTGCGCCTGCTGCTGGCGCTGTTCCTCGGCTTCCAGTCCTTCGCCAGCTTCCCCGAGTTCATCGACACGGTGATCTCGACGCCGGAAGGGCTGATGTTCCTGCTCACCGGCCACATTGTCGGGGCCATCCTGTCGCTGCTGCTGTTCTCGCTGACGGTGATCTCCTTCCCGCTGCTGCTCGACCGGGACCGGGATTTCATCACCGCCATGATCACCAGCGTGCGCACCGTCGCCACCTCGCCCCTGCCGATGATCGGCTGGGGCATCGCGGTCACGCTGACGCTGATCGTCTCGATGGTGCCCTCCTTCATGGGCCTCATCTTCACCCTCCCCATCCTCGGCCACACGACCTGGCACATCTACAGGATCGCGGTGGAGCCGGAGGCGGGATGAGAGGAAAGCGAGGGTCCGCCGTGTGTTGAGGGAGCTCAGGCGTCCTACCGGGTTCACACATCAGGTTCTGACGTCGACCGCAGTGATGCAACAGCTTTCCGGCAGGATGACTCCGCCCCCCTCCCCCTCGTGGGGAGGGGGAAGGGGTGGGGGGCTCTGAGCCTGCAAGGAGTTGAAAAGACGAACTTTTCCTGAAGAAGCTGGCGAGGAGAGACTGTCTATAATCAATGGATACCCTGCCAGCCGGAAAGGCTATCCCCCCACCCCTAACCCCTCCCCCTC